>LFCQ01000001.1 GCA_001189195.1 Parcubacteria bacterium C7867-007 | reverse complement strand
CATATAAGGAAGCGAGCAGGCTATCCCTGAAGGCGCAAGCGTTCAGTACCTACCGCGAAAAGCAGTCTGTTTATCTAATATGCCTGAAGAAACAAAGGTTCCTGCTGCGGTAGTACCTACATTCACTCTCGATGCGAGCCATCCCATGGCTTCGAAGATCGATGATATTGCAACCCCGCCTAAGGTGGGAGATTTAGTAGAGGGTACAATCATTGAGCTCGTACGTGGTCGTCTGTATGTTGACCTACCACCATTCGGTGCAGGTATTATCTACGGTCGCGAGTATCTCAATGCTGCAGACGTACTCCGCAAGACTAATCCTGGTGATTCAATCACCGCTAAGGTGGTGGATCCAGCAGGTCTTGATGGATACATTGAGCTTTCACTTAAGGAAGCTCGTCAGGCAGCTATCTGGGGTGAGGCTGAGCAGGCTATTCTTGCTCAGACTACCTTCACCGTTACGGTTGAAGAAGCAAACAAGGGTGGTCTCATCCTTTCATGGCAGGGTATCCAGGGCTTCCTCCCTGCATCTCAGCTTTCCAAGGACCACTATCCACGTGTACCAGAAGGAGACAAAGAGAAGATCTTTGGTGAGCTCCAGAAACTAACGGGTCAGACACTTCAGGTTCGTATCATCACTGCAGATGCTAAGGAAGGAAAACTTATCTTCTCTGAGCGCACCGGTGAGGAAGAGACCGAGAAGGGTTCACTTATCGACAAGTACCAGGTGGGAGACACGGTTGAGGGTGAAGTAACGGGTGCTGTTGATTTCGGTGTGTTCGTTAAGCTCGAGCACGGTCTTGAGGGACTCGTACACATCAGCGAGCTTGATTGGGGTCTGGTTGAAGATCCTCGTACCCTCTTTAAGGTTGGTGACAAGGTTCGTGTGAAGGTTATCGAGATTAAGGACGGCAAGGTGTCCCTCTCGATCAAGGCACTCAAGGAGAACCCTTGGAAGACTGCTGCAGACCGATACAAGAAGGGCATGGAGGTTCATGGTGTTGTTATCAAGTACAACAAGCACGGCGCACTCGCTTCTATTGAAGAAGGAGTTGCGGGTCTCGTACACATCAGTGAATTCGAGTCCCCTGCAACACTCCGTGATGCACTTGAGCTTGGAAAGACATATCCATTCACCATTACTCTGTTCGAGCCAAAGGATCAGCGCATGACACTTGCATACGCAGGTGCAACAAAGGCAAAGAAGTAGTTCGATTCAAGGGAAATGAAACACACAGACCGCGACTTTGTCGCGGTCTGTGTGTTTTTGGTTCGATCCCTAGTCTGCCAGCAATATTGCTATACTCGACTCATGAATCATCAAGAGATTGAGGTTAGATTTCTCGAAATAGATAAAGAAGCATTAATAAAGAAGTTGCGCGATTTGGGCGCTGAAGATCTTGGGGAAGACCTGCTTCAAGAAAGAATTATCTATGACAAGGAGCATACTTGGACTGATAAAATGCTCCGTTTACGTACGCAGAAGGGAAAGACAATACTTGCGTATAAGCACCGTGTTGGAATGACCGCTGAGGGAACAGAAGAAATCGAATTTGAAGTGAGTAATCCTAGCGCTGCAGAACTACTACTTAGTCGTCTTGGGTATACAGCTGCCCGACATCAACAAAAGCTTAGGCACTCATTCCACCTTGAGGACGTCGTTGTGGATATTGATACGTGGCCGCGAGTGCCTACATATGTTGAACTTGAGGGTCCAAGTGTTGTATCCCTTGAGAAGGCAGCCCAAACACTTGGTCTTGATTGGGGCAATGTTGAGCTTAGAAGCCCCAAGACAGTAATCATGGAAGTCTATAACATTCCGCTTGATAATATGGAGTGGTTTACCTTTGATAAGTTTGAATAAAGGTTCCAACATCGTCCCAGACCCCCAGCACTAACAGTAAGAGCCGCCCTGCGTATCAGGGCGGCTCGGCGGACGATTCAGCGAAGAAAGTTTCAAAATCTCTGACCCAGCTCTCAGTGCAATAGTCGAGCTGGTCGAGCGTAAGACGACCAATGCGCTTCAGCGTCGCGCGTACTTCGGGATTGCTGCTGAGTTCAATTTCTTTCTTGATCTCACCTGCAACTGCCTTAACGACTGCAGCATTGGCAATCTCTGAAAACATGCCCATTTCATATTCTCCTGACTGTCTGGACTCTGGACAATTCATAACATATATTGCAAAAAGGTTCCAACATCGTCCCAGACTGCCAACAACTTTGCTACACTAGTCAGATATGAAAAAGCAAATCTTTGTAATCCATGGTGGCCATGCCAGAGACTCATATGAGGATTACCTCAAGCACCTGAAAGAAAAGGAGGTTGATTTGGAATATCTCCGAAATAAAAGCAAAAGTTGGAAACGAGAACTTGGCGACACATTGGGAACTGAGTATGAGGTATACAACCCACAGATGCCCAATGCGGAGAATGCAAAATACTTGGAATGGAAGATCTGGTTCGAGAAATTTATTCCATATCTTGCTGATGACATTATTTTAATCGGACACTCTCTCGGTGGCATATTCCTTGCTAAATATTTGTCGGAGAATGATTTTCCCAAGAAAATCAAAGCAACGTTCTTAGTGGCTGCTCCATATAACACTCCAACGGAGCATCCTCGAGCAGACTTCAATATACTTACCCCGCTCACGAAGCTTGAAGAACAAGGAGGAAAGATATTTATTTATCACAGCAAGGATGATCAGGTAGTCCCATACTCGAATTTCGAACATTATCAGGCAGATCTTCCCAACGCTCATCTGCAGATATTTGAAAGTGCAGGTCATTTTAATGACGAAAAGTTACCTGAAATTATCTCAGATATTGAGGCTTTGGGTTAATCTGGTTCCAACATCGTCCCAGACTGCCAATGGCAGACGACTACTGCAGAATTGCCAACGCTAATACAACCACCAGTATTAGACCAAACATACCGAGCGTTTTTAGAAAGAATGAAAGTGCTTCGGCCTTTTTATTCTCAACGAGCAGAACAACTGGTTGATAGAAAAATAGAAACGCCATAACTGCTGCAGAGAATACCAATAGTGAGATTACTCCCATACCATCAAACAAAGTGTCTGGAGTATCGTGACGAAGCGATTGAATAAAATTCATAAATAGCACCACCAGAGCAATATATGCGGCTGCAGCACCTGCATTTATTAATGGGCTCCACTTCATATAAAAGTATAACGCTGCGATTTGTGTGTTAGTTACTAGTTATATCCTCATCAGGAATTGCTACTTTGTATTTGCCTTCATAAACGCTGCCTGTGAGTCTCCTCCAATAAACAAACGCATTACATCAGTTGTGCGAGCAAGTGTGCTCTTAAGTGATGCTTCTTCACTTGGTTTGAACTTCCCTATTACATGTTTGATAACTGGTTCACCCGCCGTTGGTTTCTTTAGCTTCCCTTTTGCTGTTTCAGCAGAAATGCCAATCTTAATTTGTACAAACTCCTTGCTCTTAAGGGCACGCATAATACTCTCTACACCTTTGTGTCCACCAGATCCACGTCCTGGCATGGTCATTTTTAGAACACTGAGTGGAAGATCTAGTTCATCACGCACTACCAAAAGTTTCTTGAGTGCGGGTTTTGATTTAATAAATGCTGGAAGTGACTTTCCAGAATGATTCATTGCCACTTCAGGAAGTACGAGTGTAACCTTCTCATCATTAATGATTCCCTCACTCACTAATGCCTGTGCAGTTTTGCGCTGAGTGAACTCAGGAAACCCTTCTTCCTTTGCAAGCAGTTCAACAGCCATACGACCCGCGTTATGACGTGTCTTTGCGTATTCTCCCTCTGGATTTCCGAGCCCCACAATCACATATCCCATGTGCTGCATCATACCATTCAAGCTGTATTGATACTGAAATAAAGAAAAGCTGGAGAGTCTGTCCACAACACAAGCCATATCTATTGATTCATGATTCTGTGCGGGAGATACTGACTATATGAAGAGTCTTGATGAAAAGATTGAAGGCCTAACCGAGCAAGTAGCATCTACAAATGAACGCCTTGATCGCTTTTCTAAGTCAACGGATAAAAGATTTGAGTCTGTTGATATGCACTTTAATGAGCTCTCAGAATCAATAGACAAGCGATTTACTGAAACTAATACAGCGATAGATGACTTGGCTCGAGCAACCGCTGGAGGATTCAATGATCTTCATAACCATATGCATGAGGTGAGGGATGAAATCGCAGGAATTAAAGTGATTCTAGTATCGTTGGAACGATTTATGCTTCCTCTTCGAAGTGATCACGACGTACTTACAGGTCGTGTCAAGAAGCTTGAAGAACATGTTTTTGTATAAACATTTGACGCGCGCGTACAGAAGAATACAATGCGTGCATGAAGTTCCTCGGCGGCGCGGTTAAGGAGACACTCACGTTTCTTTTCCTCGCTGTCATTATTGTTGTTCCTATACGTGTTTTTGTTGCACAACCCTTCGTTGTTGAAGGTGAATCAATGTACCCCACGTTCGATAACGCAGACTACCTCGTCATTAACGAGTTTATATATCGTTTCCACGCACCAGAACGTGGTGATGTTGTAGTGTTTCGTCTTCCTGGCGATCCAAGCAAGTTTCTCATCAAGCGTGTTATCGGACTCCCTGGTGAGACCGTACGCATAAATCACGGTGAAGTTAGTATCATCACTCCAGCAGGTCAAACTATTAAGCTTGATGAAGCATATGTGGTGACTGAAGACGCCACATACACACGAGATGCGGCACTTGGTGCTGATCAGTACTTCGTTATGGGCGATAATCGTCCACGCAGCTCAGACTCACGGGCTTGGGGCACGCTTCCAAAACAAAATATCGTTGGTCGTGTAGACCTACGTCTGTTCCCTTTGGATCAGACGGGGTTTAAGCCAGGCAATTCATATAAACCACAGCAATGAGTACTCTCAAACCAGACGACATTCTTAAGCGAACCAGTGCAGTGGGCGCGTACTATGGATTTAGTTCGCTTTCTTCCCTAGCTGCGGTGAAGAAGAGTGCACAGCGAGCACCGTTCCCGGAGAATCTGGTACTCGATGCGCTTGATACCAATGCACGTGATGTTGCTGGTTTCTTAAAGCATGTTCGTGACGCTGGCTTAACTCCAAGTGCTGCACAACCTCTTTTCCTTTGGCACACTAATGCTGCCGCAGGACGACCTGCACCAAAGCAGATTGTGATTCAATTCCATGCCATCGGTGTTGAACACGCTATCGCTGATGCCGTACTCATTCGTGCGGTTCGAGCACTCATGCAAGAGCTTGGCAAAGGGTCCCACACTATTCGTATCAACAGCATGGGTGATAAAGAGACACGTGGACGTTTCGCGCGTGAACTTAATACTTTCTTCCGAAAGCACGGCAATACCCTTCCAGAAAACTGTGTTGATTGCGCAAAGCGCGATATCTTCGAAGCAGCAGAACTTCTTGCTTCAATGGAAGATGGTGGCAGCATGCCAAGCCCAACAGATAATCTCTCTGAGGTAAGTCGTAAGCATTTCGAAACAGTTCTTGAATATCTAGAGTCAACAGATACTCCGTACGAACTTGCACCACAACTCCTTTCACGTGGAGTGTCTTGGACCGAGACCTGCTTTGAAATTAAGAGTGACGAGAAGATGGCGGCATGGGGTTCCCGATATAACGAGCTCGGAAAACATTTCTTCAAGGGAAATATTCCCTCAATGGCTGCGGTGATTCGCATAAGCGCTGATTCACGTGATGTTATTCCTGCCGTTAAGGAGCGTGGCGCACCACGATTTGTGTTTGTACACATCGGTGATGAGGCAAAGCGCGAAAGCATGCGTATGGCAGATGATCTACGTCGTGCCCGTATCCCTATGGCGCAATCTATCGGCGTACAGTCCCTTACAGAACAGATGAGGTTGGTAGACACCATCAACCCACCGTATGTGCTCATCATGGGTCGCAAGGAGGCTCTGGAGCGCTCTGTGATCCTCCGTGAGCGTGCAAATCACACAGAAACCTTCATTCCTCTAGATTCACTTATTGAGCGTCTCAAGGCTGTTGGGTAGTACACAGGGTCGTATATTGACTTTAGCGTATATTTACTATATAGTTTCTTTAGGTTCAACAGCTCGTTACGGGGGAGCATATGCAATCGAAATCTTGGGGACCGATCCAAACACTGTGCATGGCGGCCTTAGCTGCCACCATCATCGTGTTCGGCCTGGTCGCAACCGGCGGGTATGATCTCGCCGGGGACATCGAACACCTCATCGGTAGCTATGAGGTGTCGAAATGAAGCCTACCCTTCCAGGTCAGAGCAGCATCTGGTGGATCGCGGCTGCATCTGCCATCGCAGTGGTCCTGATCCTGGTTATGGTGGCAGTTCATCATAACCAACCCAAGCAGATGGTCAGACCAGCTGACATGCCCGCGATAAGCGGTGACCAACTGCTCTAACCCTTGTGACCAATGTGGTCACACACCGCCCCGGAGGAATCTGGGGCGGTATTCGTATATAGGTAGACAAAAAACCCATAAATATGCTACTGTTGGCTCTATTATGACGAAAGCAACACGCATTGAGGTCCGCCGCAGCAAGAACGAAAGCGCTACGTCGCTTATTCGCCGTTTCTCCCGCCGCGCTCAGGGCCTTAACCTCGTACGCTTCATGCGCACCAAGCGCTACTACGTACGTGGAAAGTCCAAGAATGTAGAGCACATGCGCGCTATGGTTAAGGGCGAGCGCATTGCTGAATACAATCAGCTCGTGAAGCTCGGCAAGATCGACCCCGCAGCTCGTAAGACACGTGGTCGCAAGTAATTTCGTATAGGCATGAAAAGTACGCTCGACGTACGAAACTTCACCCGGCGCCGAGCGCCGGGTTTGCCGTATCAAAAAATAGCTGAAGCAATACTTCCTGGGTGGGATATCTCACTCGTATTTGCAGGAGAAATTCGTGCACAAAAGTTGAATATGCAGCTTCGTAACAAGGACTACGTACCGAACGTACTTTCATACGAAACGAGCAGTACGAAGAAAGAACGCTCGGGAGAGATCATTATTTGTCCTCAAATTGCCAAGCGTCAGGCGCCGGATTATGAGCTATCTCCTTCACATTTCATCGGTTTTCTCTTTATCCACGGTCTATTGCATTTGAAAGGACTGCCACACGGCACTACAATGGATAGATACGAGCGGGAATACATGTCCCGATTTATTAACGTACGTACCTCACATCCGCATGCCCCGACGAATCGCAACAGGAATCGACATCGGAACGCACCAGACGAAAGTCGTGGTGGTCGAAGAGGTGGCCACTGAAGAAGGGCCACAAGTACGTATTATCGCTACTGGTCTTAGTGAGACCCAGGGACTTCGTCACGGATACATTGTTGACCTGCAGGACGCAACTGAAAGTATTCTTCTGGCCAAGCGGCAAGCGGAAGGCATTATCCATACTCCAATCCGTTCTGCATTCCTTGCGGTTGGTGGAGTGTCGCTTGATGAGACACGTGCAAGCGGACAGGCGATCATTTCCCGTGCTGATCAAGAGATCACTGAACTCGATGTAGAGAAGGTTCGTGAAGAAGCACGCAGAGCTGCAGAACCACAATTCCTTAATCGTCGGGTACTTCATGAGATTCCTCTTGAATTCCGCGTTGATGGGGTCAAGTCTCTTGGTGCACCTCTTGGGATGAAAGGCACACGACTTGAAGGTGAGTTCCTCTTTGTTACGTGCCTAGCACAGCATGCAGATCAGCTTACCGCTGCGGTGGAGGCTGCAGACATCGAGGTGGTTGACCGTATGGCCTCCCCTCTTGCAGGTTCATACGTCACCCTAACAAAGGATCAGAAGATGAAAGGGTGTGTATTGGCAAACATTGGTGCAGAAACTGTTTCAATTGTTGTGTATGACGAAGGCCTCCCTATTTCCGTAAAAGTATTCCAGACCGGTTCAACAAATATCACTGATGATCTTGCCCTTGGATTCAAGATCTCTCTTGAAGATGCAGAGCGCATCAAGCTGGGTCGTCTTTCTGGAACAATGTATCCAAAAAAGAAAGTGGAAGAAATAATTGCGCAACGATTCCGCACCATGTTTGAATTAATTGAAAAGCATTTGCGTTCTCTTAATCGTCACGGCTCACTTCCGGCAGGAATCATTCTTTCTGGTGGTGGCGCAGGACAGGGATCAGTGAGTGACATTGCAAAGGGATCACTCAACCTTCCTTCTCGTATTGCAGACATGCGTATTTCTTCCGACACAAAGATTCGTGACGCAACCTGGGCAGTTGCATATGGCCTCGCACTTTGGGGACTCACGGGAGACACGGATACCCCGAAAAAGAATGTACTGGGAGACGTTGGACGCACGCTTCAGAACTTCATCAAGCAATTCATGCCTTAAAAGGGCTTGAAATACTGACACGATCGTCATTTGCGTCAAGATTTGCATTGTGGCGGGATTTGATACTATGAGTTGACTGATTGGCAATTTATCCGTACCACTACATGTCCAAGCGCGTTACT
>LFCQ01000007.1 GCA_001189195.1 Parcubacteria bacterium C7867-007 | reverse complement strand
TCTTTAATTTTTAATCATGCGACATCCCCTAAAAAATAAGCATCCTCGCCGCCCGGACCAAGAGTACGGTTCTGAAGCAATCTCTCGCTTCATCAACACTGTTATGTGGGACGGAAAGAAGGATACAGCACGTGCCGTAGTGTACGGAGCACTCAACAAGATTAAGGAGCAGGATCTTGATCCCCTTGAAACCTTTGAGACAGCAATCCGTAACGTGTCACCACTCATGGAGGTTCGTTCACGTCGTGTCGGTGGTGCAAACTACCAGGTTCCACGTGAGGTACCCCAGCAGCGCCGCGTATCTCTTGCATACCGATGGCTCATCAATGCAGCACGCGCGTAAAGAACGAAGGTGCAGCAATCAAGAAGAAGGACGACATGCACCGCATGGCAGACGCCAACAAGGCATTCGCTCACTTCGCTTGGTAATCTCCTCAACTATATAAACGGTAAAGCGCGCCCAGATTGGCGCGCTTTCGTTTTATTGAAGCTAGTGTTCGTGGATTTCTGCACCGCTCTCTGAAAAAGCCTGAATGATCTGGTTACGATGTCCCACTGCGGGAGTTTTCTCCCAGCAGCGTTTTCCGTTGCTGAAGATGAAAAGACTACCAATAACTGTCAGTCCCGATTGGCACTGCGATGAGTCATGCGGCACTTTTCGGATAAACCCGAATTGGATACAGAGTTCCTCCAGTTCGTCTTGCTCAGACATAGCGAATTCACTCATGTGTATCTCCCCATACAAACCTAAGTGAGAGTACCACCGCTCTGCAGGTGCGCAACCTGTGCGTAACCTGGTTTGACTAAACACCCATAAATTTGTATTTTCATAGCAGGCAACCACCAACCGATGGGGTAGTACATGAGTGAATCAAGGGTAGTTGAGTCGTCGATCTCCGATCGACGAGCTCACTTGAGCAGGGCAGGAAAGGCAGTCCCGCCAGAAAAGCGGGCTTTCTCTCGAGACCGGGATCTTGCCGTAAGGGCAGGTCGCAAAGGCAGTGATGCCCGGCGCGAGAACATGATGCGAAAAGCCGCTGAAGAAGCAAGGGCTCTCTTCGGGGACCGAGCGTTTCTCCTGCTTAAGATATAGATCGCAACCCAATCCAGCAAAGGGCGCCGACTTGTTCGGCGCCCTTGATTCTTGCCTTTTTGGTCCTAAAAACGTATCTTATAGCTAACGCCCTGGCGGGCTTTTCCATTTATTTACCTATCAATTATATGAATCGCGATTATCCTCTCGAGAAAGTGCGTAACTTCGGTATCGTAGCCCATGTGGACGCGGGCAAGACTACTACGTCTGAGCGCGTGCTCTTCTACACGGGTTCCCAGCACAAGATTGGTGAGGTACATGACGGCGGTACCACTACCGACTGGATGGAGCAGGAGCGTGAGCGTGGTATCACCATCACCTCAGCGGCTATCACCTGTTTCTGGACCCGTACCAACGAGAAGGACAAGAAGGACCTCGCAAAGAAGTTCCGATTCAATGTGATCGACACGCCAGGACACATCGACTTCACTGCAGAAGTGAAGCGCTCTATGCGCGTACTCGATGGCGCTATCGTGGTATTCGATGGTGTGGCAGGTGTAGAACCACAGTCTGAGACTAACTGGCGCTATGCAGACGAAGCAGGGGTGCCTCGTGTTTGTTTCATTAACAAGCTTGATCGTACCGGTGCGTCATTCGAAGATTCATATAAGTCTATTCTTGATCGTCTTTCAAAGAAGGCGGTTCGTGCACAGCTCCCTATGGGAGCAGAAGGAGACTTCGAAGGTGTTATCGATCTTCTCGGAATGAAGGCATATACCTTCACCGGTAACATGGGCGAAGATGTTATCGAAGGAGAAATTCCTGAGCAGTACAAGGCTGAGGCGCAGAAGTACCACGCTGAATTTGTAGAGCGCATTGTTGAGAACGATGAGGCGCAGATGCAGGCATATCTCGAAGGTAACGAACCGTCGTATGCTGAACTCCAGGCAACACTTCGTAAGGCAGTCATTGCTAACGAAATCTTCCCCGTATACACCGGCTCAGCTCTTAAGAACAAGGGTGTGCAGCTCGTACTTGATGCCGTGGTTGATTATCTTCCATCTCCACTCGACCTCCCTCCAGTAAAGGGTATTAACCCGAAGAATGATGAAGAAATTCAGCGCAAGCCTTCTGATGAGGAACCATTCACAGCACTCGCATTCAAGCTTCAGACGGATCCATTCGTGGGTGCACTTACGTTCTTCCGTGTCTACGCAGGAACCGTATCTGCAGGTTCCTATATCTATAACGCAAACACCGGTACCAAGGAGCGTATTGGACGTATCGTGCGTCTTCAGGCAGACAAGCGTGAAGAAGTAGAGAAAGTATTCACTGGAGAGATTGCTGCATTCGTAGGTCTTAAGGATACGAAGACCTCGCACACTCTTTGTGATGAAGCGAGCCCGATCATCCTTGAGCAGATTGTATTCCCAGAACCAGTGGTGTCACTTCGTATCGAGCCGAAGACCAAGGCAGACCAGGAGAAGATGGGTATGGCTCTCAAGAAGCTTTCTGATGAGGATCCGACTTTCAAGATCACCTCTGATGAGGAGACTTCTGAGACGATCATCGCAGGTATGGGTGAACTACACCTTGAGATTCTCGTGGATCGTATGCAGCGTGAATTTAATGTTGGCGCAAACGTTGGTAAGCCACAGGTGGCATATCGAGAAACCATTACGGGTACTGCAGACGTAGACAACAAGTATGTGAAGCAGACAGGAGGTAAGGGTCAATACGGTCACGTAAAGATTAAGCTCAAGCACCTTGAGCCGGTTGATCCTGAAGCAAAGGTTGCAAAGAATATTACTCGTGAGGATCACTTTGAGTTCATCAACAACATTAAGGGAGGTGTTATTCCTCAGGAATACATTCCTGCCGTTGAGAAGGGTATTCGTGAATCACTTCACCGTGGTATTCTCGCAGGCTATCCAATTGTTGATGTGTCGGTAGATCTCTACGATGGTTCGTATCACGATGTGGACTCATCTGAAATCGCTTTCAAGATTGCAGCATCGCAGGCATTCCAGGAAGCAGCACTTAAAGCAAAGCCGGTTATCCTTGAGCCGATCATGCGTGTTGAGGTTGTGGTTCCGGAGCAGTTCATGGGTGATATCACTGGTAACCTTTCTGGAAAGCGCGGAGCTATCGAGGGTATGGAGGATCGTGGTATGAACAAGGTGGTTAACGCTAAGGTTCCACTTTCTGAAATGTTCGGATACACCACCACCCTCCGTTCTATGACAGAAGGTCGTGGCTCTATGACTATGGAATTCGATCACTACGAGATTGTTCCAAGCAACGTAGCGCAGGAAATCATTGCAGCTCGTAAGTAAGAGATAAAGTAAAACTGAAGACAAAAGACCGCTTTACGTCGGTCTTTTGTCTTTGTGGGTGTGTGACCAAGTGCTACACTTTTTGGTATATGAGACGAAAGGTCATTGCCGGGTTTACCCTTATCGAACTCCTTGTGGTTATTGCGATTCTGGGTACTCTCGCATCTATTGTGATGTCTGCCCTCAATAAGGCACGAGAGAAGGCTGCCGATGTGGCAATAAAAGAACAGCTATCTGGTATGCGCTCACCGGCAGAGCTCTTTTATACAAATACAGGATCTTTTGATGGGTTGTGTGGCGAAACTACCAATGTTGGCATGATGTTTACGCATGCTGTCCAACTAAACACCAAGAGCCCAGCAACGTCAGCCTGTTTCCCAAGTAATTCAATGTATCGTGTCTACGATGCAACCTCAGGAGGGATTATTAGCCAGCAGAAAATCCCTACACCTGGAAAATGGGCAGCATTTGTAACCCTTCAGTCAGGGGGGTACTTCTGCGTAGACTACGATGGTACCGCAACAACAACAGCAACCATCCCCATACCGATAACTACCGGCACCTCAACATCAAACGTTCACTGCTAAGTTATCCACCCCTACCCAAGAGAAAGTATTTACGGGTATTTCTGGTGGTATCGTTAAGCTTAGGAAATAGGGAGGCATTCTCATGATTGACCCCACACTGACTGGCTCTGCGCGCGTACAAGCGCTGAGAGAAGAAGAAGCGAGCAAGTGGCCACCTGCGCCTCACGCCGGTTCCCGACTCGCACCGCAACAGCAACAGCAGCGGCTCGTGCAGCACTCGTGTCCTGGTCCAACTGCCCGCATCCCACTGACGTCGAGATAATGGCGTCACCCGCTCCTTTATGGACGGCCGTACTTGTTGCGGCCGCCCATCTTCCTTAATAGCTGATGCTATTATTTCAGCATATGGCAGATGAAGTACTCCTGGACCTCCTATCCAAAAGACGGGTACTTGGACACAGTGAAGAAAAACTCCTGAAGGAGTTCACTGCAAAGGGATATAGTGCGGAAGATATACATGGGGCACTCGCAATCATTAAGCTGCAGAACTCCTCTTTTTCGGTTCCATCGGGAATACAGCGTTCCTTTGTGCCGACTAAAAGCAATTCAACAAGTTCGTTCTTTCAAATATTTCTAATACTTGTATTACTTGCATCTGCACCTGGTGCGTACGGACTCATAACACGCATAGCGGTACCTGCAATAAAAGGTGAGCCAGTAGTCGTTAAAGATAGTTTAAAAGAGTATGAATTGCTGCGAGATGTACCATCTCTCATTCCAGTATCAGGAATTAATCCTGTAGCAAAAAGGGAGCCAGTCGCAATTGTAAATACAAGTACTTCTGGAGATTCTTCAGGTACGGGAAGTGCAAAGCCAACTGAAACTCCTGCGGTTACGCCTAGTTCTACCCCGACGCCGGCTCCAAAACCTTCTACACCCGTTAGTCCCGCTCCTCCTGCAGTTACATTCAAAGCGAATGAGACAAGCGTTGTGACGGGATCAGCCGCAACACTTACTTGGGAAGCTGATAATGCAACTTCTTGTGTTGGAGCTGGTTTTGATACTGCGTATAAAACGAGAGGTTCTCTAGATGTATACGTCGGCACGGAGACAGTCTACGGTATTTCATGTACGGGTCCTGGAGGTTCTACGGCAAAAAACGTAAAAATCAGCATACGTGTTGGTACCCCAACCCCTACTCCAGTTCCTATTCCTGCCCCTACTCCAATACCTACACCTGCTCCCGTTCCAACCCCAACCCCAACCCCAACTCCCGCACCATCGCCATCACCAACTCCACCCAGCCCCTCCACACTTTCGGGTTCTTATCCGGTCTACTCAGGTTGCGAAGCACCTGACAGGAATTACCTACGTACGCTCTACGTTGATCCAGTGATTGGCCTGGATACGGGGGACGGAACGAGGGCGCGTCCTTTCAAAACGCTAAATGCAATGATGGCAGCACGTGTCATAACGCCTGGAGACCATGTTGTACTCATGCCAGGAAGTCACCCGAAAGCGAAGATCACCGCGAATGTACCGCCATACAAGAACCCGACCGGATGGTTCTGGATCGAGTTTGAGAATGGCGCAGTCATGGATGGTTTGGAGTTCTATGATGCAAAGAAATGGATTGTAACGAAGCCTGAGATGACTTCAATCACCACCGTCAGCGGCGTTATGATTTATGGGGGAAATGTCTCAAACCTCATAATTGCAGATGGTAATTTATACACTGCGAAAAGTAGTTCCGGATGGAGCGTAGACAAATGGATGAATGGTACAAGAAGCGGTGTGACGCTTAAAGGAGGGCCATGTCTATCTATCCTTCGCAACCATATAAAGAATGTGCGTGGCGGCATCGGCATGCAGACGGGTGTTACGGGGGGTACGGCACCTGCAAACAGCGTAAAGGGAATCATTAAGGAAAATGTCATTCAGAATTTCTCAGCAGATGGGATCGTGCCCAATGGCTCTGATCTGATTGTCTCTTATAACACTATCCTCGATGAGTACGTGGATCAGTCACAGGGTGATCCTAACCACGACGATGGTATCCAGGTATTCACAAATGGAGCGGTATTTAGCAACGTGGTAATCGATCACAACTGGGTGCAGGAGACGACTGATCCGGATCGACCGCTCATCGGCGGTATGCAGGGAATCGCGTCTTTTGATGGTCCACTGATTAACTTTACGATAAGCCATAACGTGGTCATAACGTCGGTGTGGCATGGTCTCTCTTGGTACAACATGAAAGACAGTGTGATCGATCACAACACAGCGGTGAACTACACCAACAATGGAAGGGCGACATGGATAGCAAGTAAGAGAAGGACGGCGAGCGACCCAATCCCTTCAAATGTGGTGATGTCCAACAATTCCGCACGCGGATTCATCAATGAGGGTTCATCCCCGGAGGTGAATGACATAATAGTTCTGGATAACGCGGCCACATACGCCAGCTTCAATCCGTCTAGTAATTCATATGATTTCAACGCAAAGGCGGGATCAGTTCTAGATGGAACGGGGGCAGGAGTGGGTGGGGGAACACGTCCTCTAGCGGTTACTACAACCATGCAGAACAGAAGTCTTGCTTCTGTCATTGCCTCAGGAGCCGGCGAGATTTTCAGCCAACTCCTGCACTACCTTCTCTCTCCATTCATGTGGCTAATAAGTCTATTCAGTAACGCGTAAAGTTTCGAAAGGCGCACCATTGCTTGACCTTTATTTCTGGCTCCGGTACTTTATACATAACGCGAGATCGGCGCTCTTTTCGATATTCCTCTCCATAGCGGGGTAGGGGTGGCTGGAAGGCGCTGCGCGGGTATCGCCTGAGCCTTGGTCGCCTGTCTGCCTTTGTAAGGCGCAGGCAGGCGCGGCGGCACATTATTTTTACCTACCAGTAACTTACTAATTCTATGGCAGCAGCAGAATTCGATCGCAGTAAGCCGCACATGAACGTAGGTACCATCGGTCACGTTGACCATGGAAAGACCACGCTCACGGCGGCTATCCTCAATGTGCTTAATCTCAACTCAGCAGCAGGCTACAAGGCCCGCGCTGAGAAGGTTGAGAACATCGACAACGCTCCAGAAGAGAAGGCCCGCGGTATTACAATCGCCCTTCACCACTCGGAGTATGAGTCTCCAAACCGTCACTACGCGCACATCGATGCGCCAGGTCACGCAGACTACATCAAGAACATGATTACTGGTGCCGCACAGATGGACGGCGCAGTACTTGTGGTTGCGGCAACTGATGGTGCAATGCCCCAGACACGTGAGCACATTCTTCTTGCAAAGCAGGTTGGTGTGCCTCGTCTCATCGTCTTCCTCAACAAGGTTGATATGGTTGATGATCAGGACATGGTGGACCTCGTTGAAGAGGAAATCCGTGAGATTCTAGAGAAGCAGGGCTTCTCTAAGGACACCCCGTTCATCAAGGGTTCTGGTCTTAAGGCTCTTGAGGCTTCAAGTGCAGAAGATCCATACGCTCTCAAAGTGAAGGAGCTCGTCGACACGATGGACTCATACTTCCCTCAGCCAGAGCGTGATCTCGACAAGCCGTTCCTTATGCCTATCGAGGACATCTTCTCAATTGAAGGTCGCGGTACCGTTATCACTGGTCGCATCGAGCGCGGTGTGATCAAGGTTGGTGACGAAGTTGAAATTGTGGGCCTCCAGCCTACTGCAAAGACTACCGTTACCGGTATCGAAATGTTCAACAAGCAGCTCCAGCAGGGTGAAGCAGGCGACAACGCAGGTATCCTCCTTCGTGGTACGAAGAAGGAAGACGTGCACCGTGGCCAGGTTCTCTCAAAGACTGGTTCTGTAACACCGCACACCGAGTTCGAAGCAGAGGTATACATCCTCTCTAAGGACGAAGGTGGCCGTCACACTCCATTCTTCTCTGGATACAAGCCTCAGTTCTACGTTCGTACAACGGACGTAACGGGTGAGGTAACCCTTCCAGAAGGAAAGGAAATGGTTATGCCAGGTGACACCATCACCTTCAAGGTTAAGCTCACTGCACCTATTGCACTCGAGGACAACACTCGTTTCTCAGTACGTGAGGGTGGTAAGACCGTGGGTGCAGGCGTGGTCACTAAGATCGTCGCGTAATAGCCCTCTAGATCCTTACTCGTATGGCTACCGCTACTAAAGCAAAGAAGACGGCAGACGCAGCACCTGCTAGCGAGCCTAAGCTTCGCATCCGTGTGCGTGCGTACGAGCACAAGATCCTCGACCTCTCAGTGAAGCAGATCATGGACACCGCCAATCGCTTTGATGCGAAGATCGTTGGTCCGGTACCGCTTCCTACTGAGATCAAGCGCTGGACCGTTAACCGCTCTACGTTCGTCCACAAAGATGCACGTGAGCAGTTCGAGATGCGCATCCATAAGCGTCTTATCGACATCCTCTCGCCAAATGCGAAGGTTATCGAAGCGCTTACGAACCTCAATCTTCCGTCTGGTGTTACCATCGACGTGAAGATGGTCTAATCGAAAGAACAGACTAAAGAAAAACCACTCCCTAGGGAGTGGTTTTTCTTTTATTAGGCAAGCTTCTCTTCATGCAATCTTTAGTACCTCTTCTATATAGTGCTGGAGTAGCTTCGGAGATTAACTCTCATGATTTTGACCTGTTCTCCTTGGGGGACTCGAGTCAATTAATAAGCTGCCATGGACTACTCCCCTGGGAGTGGTCTATTTGTTTATATAAAGCAAAGTCCCGGCAGCCTGCAACTGCCGGGACCATATTTTGCGCTAAGCGTTAGGTGCCTAGCAGAGGGAGGGCTTCACCCACGTCTGGGGTTCACCCCGAATCCTCACCGCGCCCTTCGACTGAATGTGCATCTAGCCCTACCTTTCTGTCGCAGAAAGATAGGGCGCGTTTTCACTTTTTACATGAAATTCCTTCTCGCACGCAAAGAGCGCATGACCCAAATCTTCCAGGAGAATGGGGATGTTAAGGCTGGTACCATCCTTAAGACGACTCCGCTTACCGTTACGCAGGTTAAGACTGCGGATGGTGCTGATGGATACAATGCTATCCAGGTTGCGTTCGAGGATCAGAAGGAGAGCCGCGTATCTAAACCGGTGCTGGGCCACACTAAGGGCAAGGCATTCAAGGTTATCAAAGAGTTCCGTGTTGAGAACCCTGCAGATTACACCGTTGGTTCTGAAATCACTCTCGAGACATTCGCTGTGGGTGATGGTGTTACCATCGCTGGAACCAGCAAGGGTAAGGGATTTGCGGGTGGTGTGCAGCGCTATGGCTTCAAGGGAGGTCGTCGTTCACACGGTCAGAAGCACTCAGAGCGTGAGGTAGGTTCTATCGGTGGCGGTGGTCGCGCTGGCGGTCGTGTTGCTAAGGGTATGCGCATGGGTGGCCGTATGGGTACCGATCGCGTTACTATCACTAGCCTCAAGGTGCTTCATGTGGATGCTGCTAAGGGTGAAATCATCATCTCAGGCGCTATCCCAGGAGCGCGCGGCTCTCTTGTAGAGATCATCTCCGCATAATTTTCATACGTATGGCTACTACTACCAAAGCAACAACCAAGAAAGCACCAGCAAAGAAGGCAGTCGCAAAGACCGCTCCAGTTGCCGCTGCTTCTAAGAAGGAGGTAAGCATGGAGGCTACTATCTGGACTGCAGGTGGCGCAAAGGGAAGCACTATCACGCTTCCTGAAGAGATCTTCGGAAAGAAGTGGAATGCAGACCTCGTACACCAGGTGGTTATTGGTATGCAGGCAAATGCTCGCCCTACCGTTGCACACACTAAGTTCCGCGGTGAAGTATCTGGTGGTGGTAAGAAGCCATGGAAGCAAAAGGGAACCGGTCGTGCTCGTCACGGATCGAACCGTTCTCCAATCTGGAAGGGTGGAGGTGTAACCCATGGTCCTCGCGCTGAGAAGGATTACTCAGTGAAGATCAACAAGAAGATGCGCGTAGCAGCACTCACAACCGTACTCTCACGCAAGTGGAAGGATGGTGAGATCATCTTCGTAGACAAGTTTGAATTCGCTGCACCAAAGACCAAGGATGCTAAGGCAATGCTCGTTGCAATTGCAAACGGTGCAGGTCAGCCAACCCTCGTGTCTAAGCGCAAGAATGCTGCAGTCATCGCCTTCGCTGCGAAGGACACCGTTGCTGCACGTTCATTCCGCAATATCGGTAGCCTCATGACGGAGGAGGTACGTAACCTCAACCCGGTCGACCTCATGAACAAGAAGTTTCTCGTTATCGAGCGCCCAGCAGAATCGCTGCAGGTACTCGCAACGCGTCTCGCAAAGTAACCCTACTCGTATGCCTCTTTTCTCATCTGACACCAAGAAGTCCAAGAAGGAATCGGTCCGCTCAAAGCAGCCGGTATCGAAGAACGATGATGGTCGCCTTGCGAACGTATTGATAGCGCCATGGCTTTCTGAGAAGGCACTGCTTTCTTCTGGTAGTGGCGTATACGTATTCCAGATCCCTGCCGATGCAACAAAGCTCGAGGTGGCTGCTGCTGTAGAGAAGATATACAAGGTGACACCGCGTAAGGTGCACGTTGCAAACCTTCCTGCGAAGAGCGTATCGCTTCGCACTCGTCGTGGTACAGGTACTCGTGCTCGCCGTCACAAGGCGTACGTGTACCTTGCTAAAGGTGACTCGATTGAATTCTAGTATCGCGTAAGCATTTATTTATGAAGACATACAAGCCAACATCCCCAAGCCGTCGCAGCATGACGACGCTTCCATACAAGAAGCTTCTTTCTGGCGACAAGCCAACAAAGAGCCTTCTTTCTTCAAAGAAGCGCCAGGCTGGACGCAATAATGCGGGCCGTATCACCACCCGCCACCAGGGAGGTGGTCACAAGCGCCGCTATCGTGATGTGGACTTCTCATACAACAAGAAGAATATCCCTGCGCGCATTGAAACTATTGAATACGATCCATACCGCACTGCATTCATCTCAATCGCACTCTATGCTGATGGTGAGCGCCGTTATGTTCTTGCCCCTAAGGACACTAAGGTTGGAGATACCTTCATCGTTGGAGAGAACGCACCTATCAAGGTTGGTAACCGTATGCCAATCGGAAAGATTCCATCTGGTACGTTCATCTACAACATTGAGCTCAAGGTTGGTGCAGGAGCACGTCTCGTTCGCTCTGCAGGTAACTACGCTGAGATCGTGGCGCATGATGCCGGATACGCTCAGGTTAAACTTCCTTCAACTGAAATTCGTAAGGTTTCTGATCTCTGCTACGCATCAATCGGTGCAGTGGGTAACGAGAACAGCCGCCTTGTGAACATTGGTAAGGCAGGTCGCAGTCGCTGGCTCGGTATTCGTCCTACGGTTCGTGGTACTGCGATGAACCCAGTTGATCACCCACACGGTGGTGGTGAAGGCAAGCAGGGTCGTGGTCTCCGTCGTGCAAAGAGCATGTGGGGCAAGCCAACCGGAAAGGGTCAGAAGACTCGTACCCCGAAGAAATACTCAAACGTCTTCATTGTTTCTCGCCGTAAGGTTGGAAAGAAGCGAAGCTAAGGAGGATATAAAGTTTTCCTTTAGAAGAAACCCGTCCTGTGGACGGGTTTCTTCGTTGTTTATGGAGTGTGGTTGGTAGCCTTAGTAGGTACTTATCACTAACGCAATCTGTATGCCAGATACCATTGAATCCGTTATTCAAACTGACACCACTGAACCAACGCTGTATGACGTAATGGATCAAATTGTGTCGTTGCATGATCGCGCAGATGCCACTGACGACCGTATTGATGCTCTCCGTGAACATATAGACGAGAGATTCTTAAAGGTAGATCAGAAGTTTACCTCTCTTGAGGGAGTGGTACTTAATATGCAGGGCGTGTTGCTTAATGTACAAGCAACATTGGTAGAACTCGTGCGCCTGAAGAAGGTGTAGTTAAGGAACGTATGTTGCCTTCAGAACGTCGCCGAGACGAGAGAGCTGGATAGGCACCATAACAGTACCTAGCGCATAAGGACCGACCTGATAGGGCGGGAATACGAGCACCAGGTTTGTTCCGTCGATGTACCAGCTCTGGAAATTATCTGCATCAGCGGTGGTTCCGCGTTCAATGTACTGAGTATCAGGCGTGATGGTTGTTTTTGTCCGGATAATGCTTGGAATCTCAACGCGGCTTATATTGCTAAGCTTCTCTAGGTACCGACTGTCTGCAACGAAGAGATCATCAAGATGGAGACCCTGGCCTGCAGCGGTGTCAAAGGTGAAGGTACGGAAGTACGTGTTTGGATGAGCACCAAGAGTGTCTGAGTATATGGTGTATACGAAGGAAACGGTATGTTTTCCTTGGTATGTTTCATATTCAGCACCCAGCGCATACTTACGGCCTTGATCGAGTCCCTGTATCTCAATATCCTGCTGGCTTAGATTGGCGAAGTTCCCGTTGTCTTTAAAGCGTGCAATTTCCTGTTCAAGGAAGGTTTTCATTATAGAGACTGCCTGTGCGTCTGCTCGTGGACCAGTGGTTTGTTTAAGAAGGGTAGATCCAGGGTATTCTCCCTTAATCTCATAGTATTTCCCGTTCTCGGTGATGGTTTGTGGACCAGTTACGGTTGCTGGTGTTGAGGTTGCTATACCAGGACCAATGGGCTTTGGAGCCTGATGTGTTGCCATGTACCAGATGGCAAAGATAAGGAATATAAGTACTAGAATACCTACCCCGATTAATGCTTTATTTTCATATAGATTTTACCTATCTCGCGCTTGCGCGGGTTTTTACTTCGCATGTCTCGATCACTCAAGAAAGGCCCTTACGTGGACGTAAAACTCCTCAAGAAGGTATCTAACGCTAAGGCTTCAACCGCAGGCGTCATTAAGACGTGGGCGCGTGCCAGCCAGATTTCACCAGAGATGGTGGGCTTTACCATTGGCGTACATAATGGCCAGAAGCACACCGAGGTCCTCGTTTCAGAGGAAATGGTGGGTCACCGCCTCGGTGAGTTCTCACCAACCAAGAAGTTCATCCGTCACGGCGGTAAGATGCAGAAGGAGCTTGAGCAGAAGAAGAAGGACTCTGAAATTGCAGCTGCAAAGGCTGCTAAGGCAGCTCCTGCCGCAACCGCAAAGAAGAAATAAGGTATGAAGGCAGAACTAACCAGCTACAACCAGTCTCCTCGCAAGGTTCGCCTTGTGACGGATCTCGTAAAGGGTAAGTCCGTAAAGGATGCGCTTAATGCGCTCTCCTTCCTCCCTAAGCGTGCATCTCTACCGATCGCTAAGCTCATTGAATCTGCTGCAGCTAATGCTAAGCAGCAGGGTGAAGATGAGACCACTCTTCGTGTAGAAAACATCACTGTTAATAGCGCAGGTATGCTTGTTAAGTACATGCCACGTCCTTTTCAATACCATGACTCACACCGTACATCCTTACGCACACCGACTTGGCATCATTCGCGATTGGCGAAGCCGTTGGTTTGCTGCAGACAAGAAGACTTACCGCGAGAATATCGTTGTAGATGAGACTATCCGTGCTTTCCTCAAGAAGAAGCTCCGCAACATGCACATCGCAGAGATAGAGATCGAACGTTCAGCAAGCGAAGTACGTGTTATTCTCCACACCGCGCGCCCCGGTCTCGTTATCGGTCGTTCTGGAGAGAATGCTACAAAGCTCCGCAAGGAACTCACCATGGCAGTACAGAAGGTTGCATCAAAGCACGGTCGTACTATCAAGCTCGACATCATGGAGATTCGTCAGCCAGAAACCTCTGCTGCGGTAGTGGGAATGATGGTTGTTGAGGGTCTTGAGAAGCGTATGCCATTCCGTCGTGTGCTTAAGCAGACCGTTGAGAAGGTAATGGCGGTTCGTGATGTTATCGGTGTACGCATCGTAGTATCTGGTCGTCTTGGTGGTGCTGACATGTCCCGCACCGAGCAGATCAAGCGTGGCCGTATCCCGCTTCAGACCTTCCGTGCAAACATTGATTACGCTCACCAGGAAGCACTCCTTCCATACGGTGTGATTGGTATCAAGGTATGGATCTACCTCGGCGATCAGTTTGCTGCAGATAACGCTCCGGCAAGTGCTTCTAACGCGCGCGCTAAATAATTGCTTATGTTGTTTCCTAAGAAAGTAAAACACCGAAAGTGGCAGACCATGCGCAAGAGCCCTGAAAAGCTCGCGCGTCCTGACACTCGTGGTACCTCGGTATCATTTGGTGCATATGGCATGAAGGCAATTACTCCAAGCCGCATCACTTCGAATCAGATCGAGGCAGCACGTAAGGTGCTCACCCGCGCAACTGGAAAAGGCGGAAAGCTTTGGATCCGCATCTTCCCTGATCGTCCGATCACTGAGAAGGCAGCAGGTCTGAAGATGGGTAAGGGTAAGGGTGATCCGAAGCACTTCGTATTCGAAGTACGTCCGGGTCGCGTACTCTTCGAACTCGATGGGGTAGCTGATTCAGTAGCTCGTGATGCGATGCGTCGCGCTGCTGCAAAGCTTCCTCTTAAGACAAGCGTCATCACTCGCAGCTAGTATTTACGTATGGCAAAGAAGACTATCCTCACCGAGAAGAAGACTGAAGAGCTCAAGAAGATGCTCGCAGAGAAGCGCGAAGAACTTCGCACTGCTCGCTTTGCATCTGTAGGCGCTCGTCCGAAGGACACGAATGCACATGCACGTCTTCGCAAGGAGATCGCACGCGTACTCTACGAACTCGGTACACGCGGTGCCGCATCAGAAGCAACTGCATAACAATTACTATGGAAACAAACACTATTCGTCCTCAGACCTTCCGCGGAACCGTTGTTAAGACGGCCATGAAGGACACGGCTACCGTTGCAGTATCTCGCTACGTGAAGCATCCAAAGTACAAGAAGTACCAGGTACGCACGAAGAAGTATCTCGCACATGATCCAGAGAACACTGTGAAGGTGGGAGATGAAGTAACGATCGTAGCGTGCCGTCCAATCTCTAAGAACAAGCACTTCGCTATCGCGAAATAGCATTTAACTTATTTACTATGTTGCAGCCACAGTCCATCGTCACCGTCGCAGACAACTCAGGCGCTAAAGTAGCGCGCGTCTTCAAGGTGCTCGGAGGCTCAAAGCGCCGCTACGCTGAACTAGGAGACGTTGTTGTCGTATCTATTCAGACTGCAGAGCCGCGCAAGGCCGTAAAGAAGAAGGATATCTACAAGGCCGTTGTCGTACGTCAGCGCAAAGCATACCGCCGCGCAAATGGTTCGTACATTCGTTTCGACGATAACGCCGTAGTGCTTATCGAGAAGCAGGGTAAGGAGATGGGTCCTAAGGGTAACCGTGTATTCGGTCCCGTACCTCGCGACCTTATAGAGCGCGGTTGGCAGAACATTGCGTCTATCGCACCTGAAGTCATCTAATCCATTTATATATGAAGATGAAACTCAAAAAGGGAGATCAGGTGATCGTAGTATCAGGAAAAGACAAAGGTCGTACCGGTACTATCACTCGTGCACTTCCTGCTACTGGTCAGGTTGTTATTGAAGGCGTTGCGCTTGTGAAGCGTCATCTTAAACCAGGTCGCGGTTCAAAGGAGTCGGGTGCAATCATAGAACGTCCTCGCGCTATCGATGCATCGAACGTAATGTTCCTCGACCCAAAGAGCAAGAAGGGAACTCGTATCGCACGCACGAAGGAAGACGGCAAGACCGTTCGTGTAGCAAAGAAGAGCAACACCACACTCTCGTAATTACACTTTTATGATTATTACCAAAGAAAAGCAGAAGAACGCATACGATACCCTCAAGGGTACATTCGGATACACCAATCCGATGGCTGCACCACGTCTCCTTAAGATCGTTGTATCTTCTGGTGTTGGAAAGGCACGTGACAAGAACCGCAACAAGGTTGTTGCAGACCGACTTGCTCGCATCACTGGCCAGAAGCCATCAGAGCGCGCAGCACGCCAGTCTATTGCATCATTCAAGCTTCGTGAGGGAGAAATAGTCGGATACCAGGTAACTCTTCGTGGAGACCGCATGCGTGACTTCCTCGACAAGCTCGTGAACATCGCACTTCCTCGTACTCGTGACTTCCGTGGTCTTAATGCATCCGCTATCGATGCTATGGGTAACCTCACCATTGGTATTCGTGAGAACAGCATCTTCCCTGAAACAAGCGAAGAGGATCTCAAGGATGTATTTGGTCTCGCTATCACTCTAGTTACTACTGCAAAGGGCAAGGAAGAGGCAGAAGCCTTCTATCGCCACCTCGGTATTCCGCTTAAGGTTACTGAGCCTAAGTAAGCGTGTTAAGTCAAAAGGCCGGCTCTTTGGAGTCGGTCTTTTGACTTATTACACTCATCGTGTGATTGTGATACGGGAATTCAACGCTACGTGGGTAGCAAGACATAGAGGTGTGAAATGGCACTTAATCGTAACGAAGTCTCTCTACTCATCGTTTCAGTTGCAGAGGGAACCTTCAGATCAGAGATCCCTGTGGTTGAAGTCGCGTTCAAGCATATCCGTGGTGGCCTCAATCTGACTTCTGATGGCAACAGATTTACTGAAATCACGGCTTCTTTGGTGGGTGCGGGAGGGAAAGAGGTTGATATAACGTATGAATCTTCCTTGAGTACCGCACCTAGTCACAATAGGCTAGATCAGGATGAAAGAGACAAATTAGTTTCCTTGATCCATGAAGGAGTCTTTTGGGTCTCCTTCCCACCCGAACCTTCTGAAGAAGCCGTCATGCCCATACTACTTATGTTTAGGGTGCTGGATGGGGGGACGCTGCGTTTAGACCTGTATTTCAGCCTCACACTCGAGAATTTTAGAATTTTGGTGGCTGAACTCTAGAGCCAATAACTGCCCGGCGCGCACTAGCGTCGGGCGGTTCTTCATTAATTTGACAGCCTAAATGCTAACTGATACATTACTTGCACGCTCTCCGGAGCTCTTTTTCGTATGGCTAAAACATCCCAAATCGCTCGCAACGCCAAGAAGGTGAAGCTTGTTGCGCAGTACGCTGAGAAGCGCGCTGCTCTTAAGGCTGCTGGTGACTGGGATGGCCTACAGGCACTCCCGAAGAACTCTTCCCCTGTACGTATAAAGAATCGTTGTGCAATCACTGGCCGCGGTCGTGGCTACATGCGCACATTCGGTCTTTCTCGCATCCAGTTCCGCGAGATGGCTCGTGAAGGAAAGATTCCGGGTGTTAAGAAAGCTTCTTGGTAATTATTTTTGTATGGTATCTGACCGCGTAGGAGATTTTATAATCCGTCTAAAGAATGCAGGAGCTATCGGTAACACGGTGGTGTCTGCGCCGCATTCTAAGCACATTGAGGAGATTGCTAAGAAGCTTAAGGAGCTCGGCTTCGTTGAGCGTGTTGAGGTAACAAAGAAGGCGCCGTTCCAGATTGAGGTAACACTTGCATATGACGCGCACGGCAATCACAAGATCACTGATGTTAAGCGCATCTCAAAGCCAGGTCGTCGTCTCTATGTCTCTTCTACAGAAGCGCATGCAGTGAAGAACGGTCTTGGTGCTCGTATCATCTCTACTCCAAAGGGAATCCTTACAGACAAGGAAGCACGTAAGGTTCGTGCTGGAGGTGAGAATCTCTTTGAGATCTGGTAATACATTTATTTATGAGCCGCCTTGCAAAGAAGCCAATCCAGATTCCAACGAAAGTAACCGTTACCGCAGGTGATGGCATGCTTTCTGTAAAGGGAGCAAAGGAAACACTTTCTCGTTCCGTGCACTCCTCAATCTCTATCAAGGTTACGGATGAGGGTGTAGTAATCACTCCAAACAACTCGAGCAAGCTTGCAAAGGCACTCACCGGTACATTCGCTGCACATGTTATTGCGATGATGCAGGGTGTTGAGACTCCTTTCAAGAAAGTACTTATTCTTAACGGTGTTGGATACAAGGTAGAGCTTAAGGGAACTGAACTCGTCTTTGCAGTTGGTTTCTCACATCCTGTAGTAATGAAGATTCCTGACGGCATCACTGTTGGTGTTGTAAAGACCACTATCACTATCGAGGGTGCAGACAAGCAGAAGGTTGGCCAGTTTGCTGCAGAAGTACGCGGCATCAAGCCACCTGAACCGTATCTTGGTAAGGGTATTAAGTATGATGATGAAGTCATCCGCCGTAAGCAGGGCAAGAAAGCCGTCTAATCCATTATGACTACTATCAGCAAACAAGCGCTTCGCGCACGCCGCCACAACCGAATTCGTTCCCAGGTTTCTGGAACGGCTGTTCGTCCACGTCTTGCCATTCATCGTTCAAATCGTTTCGTATCAGCACAGGTTATTGACGATGTTGCAGGACGTACGCTTGCTGCAGCGCATGGTCGTGAGTTCGCTGGTGCACAGACCCTTCAGGCTGCTGCGGTAGGGAAGGCGATTGCTGAGCGTGCAGCGAAGGCTGGTGTTACTACCGTGGTATTTGACCGCGGCGGATACTCATACGCAGCCCAGGTTAAGAAGCTTGCGGACGCAGCCCGTGAAGGAGGTCTCGCTTTCTAATATTTTATGACTGACACAACCACCATGACCGAGACCGAGATCGTTCCAACCGAAGCAACAGAAGTAGTTGTTGAAACTGCTGCGCCTGTTGAAGCAGCTGCTGTAGACCCACGTCAGGCACGTGGTGGTCGCGGTGGTCGCACCGGAGGACGTCCAGGAGGTCGCCCCCGTGAGCGTGCTCCCCGTGAGCGCAGCGAGTTCGAACAGGCTACTCTTGAAGTACGTCGTGTTGCTCGTGTGATGGCAGGTGGTCGCCGTTTCTCATTCAGCGTTACCGTTGTTATCGGTGACAAGAAGGGTCGTGTTGGTGTTGGTATCGGTAAGGGTGCAGACACTGCACTTGCTATCGATAAGGCAGTACGTTCTGCAAAGAAAGCACTCTTCACTGTCCCTCTCACCAAGGACCGCTCTATCGCACATGAGGTACATGCAAAGTATTCATCAAGCACCGTAGAGATCATCCCTTCTCCAGGTCGTGGTATCGTTGCTGGATCAGCAATGCGTGTGGTTCTTGAGCACGCTGGTGTTACCAACGTGATTGCAAAGATTCAGACTCGTTCTAAGAACAAGCTCACTATTGCACGCGCTACCATCGCCGCACTCAAGCAGCTCAAAGGCTAAGACATTTTTATGCAGATAAACACACTCGCTCCCAAGACTCCTCGCATCACCACCGCACGTGTGGGACGTGGTGGTACTCGTGGAAAGACTTCTGGTCGTGGTACCAAGGGTCAAAATGCACGTGCCGGTCACAAGAAACGACCTGAAATGCGCGATCTTATCAAGAAGATCCCAAAACTCCGTGGACACGGTAAGAATCGTTCACGCACCGTACGTCCCCGCATCAGCTATGTAGCAGTTAATCTTTCTGCACTTGAGGCAAACTTCGCTGCAGGTGATGCTGTGCACCCAATCGCACTTACCCAGAAGAATCTTCTCGGTAGCCGTGGTGGATACCTAAAGCAGGTAAAGATTCTCGGTACTGGCACCCTTACTAAGAAACTAACAGTTTCCGGTTGCGAAGTTTCAGCTGCCGCAAAGTCAGCTATCGAAGCAGCAGGAGGCTCAATCTCCTATGGTAGCTAATTTCTTCAACAAGCTCCGTCTCGCATTTAGTGATAAGACGCTTCGTAATCGCATATTCTTTGTTCTTGCAGCGATTGCAGTATTCCGTTTCCTTGCGGCTGTACCAATTCCAGGTGTAGATCGTGTTGCGCTGGAGCAGTTCTTCTTCAATAACCAGTTCCTTGGCCTCTTGAACGTATTCTCAGGAGGTGGTTTCTCATATGTATCGATCGTAATGCTCGGTGTTGGTCCGTACATTACGGCATCTATCATCATGCAGCTCTCAACGGTGGTATTCCCACGTGTGAAAGCAATGTACAGCGAGGAGGGGGAGGCAGGACGCACCCAGTTCATTTCTATCTCCCGCATGATCACTATCCCGATCGCTATCATGCAATCGGTAGCATTCCTCTCACTCCTTGAGAGTCAGAATGTACTTCTTACCCTTACGCCATTTGCCTTCGCAATCAACGTATTCCTTGCAGCAGCAGGTTCACTCCTTCTTATGTGGATTGGTGAGCTCATCACCGAGTTCGGTATTGGTAACGGAGTATCACTTATTATCTTCGCAGGTATCATTGCCGGTCTTCCTGCAGCCGTATCTCAGGCAATCTTCACTGCATCGGTTGAAAACATCCCTGCATACCTTGGCTTCCTCGCACTTGCGATTGCTGTTGTGTACTCGGTGGTTCTTGTATCTGAAGCAGAACGTTCAATTCCAATCGCATACGCACGTCAGGTACGTGGTGGGGTGAATGCAACGACCTATCTTCCAATACGCCTTCTTCAGGCTGGTGTGATCCCAATCATCTTTGCACTCTCACTCCTTCTTCTTCCTCAGATGGCATTCTCAGCACTTGATGCTATGGGTGTATTTGGTGCAGCAGGCCTTACTGCCGCATACACAGCATTCGTGAACAATCAGTTCGCGTACGGTGCTGCATACTTCCTCCTCGTTATCATGTTCACCTTCTTCTACACCACCATCACCTTCGAGCCAAAGCGTGTTGCAGATAACCTTCAGAAGTCTGGTGCATTCGTTCCTGGTGTTCGTCCTGGACGTGAGACAGAATCATACATCGGTTCAGTGGTGACACGCGTAACTCTTCCTGGTGCAATCTTCCTTGGTCTCGTTGCCGTTATTCCATTCATTGTGCAGGGAATCACGGGTATCACTGCAGTTCTTGTGGGAGGTACCGCACTCCTCATCGCGGTTCAGGTACTTCTGGACCTCATCCGAAAGGTCGATGCACACGCATCACTTAGAGAGTATTAGAAACAGCCGGCTGAGAGGCCGGTTTTTTCGTACCATGCTAAAGTACCCTTATGAATCAACCACATACCGTCTTTTTCATTGGTAAACCTGGCAGCGGCAAGGGTACGCAGGCAAGGATCCTTGCACAGCGTACGGGCTGGAAGATCTTAGCTTCAGGAGCTCAGTTCCGCTCAATTGCTGAAGAAGATACTGTTGTCGGGAGAAGGGTGCGAGATGATCTCGCACAAGGCCTCCTCATGCCACACTGGTTTGCTATGTACCTATACCAACGTGCTCTGTTTTCCGTAGGGGAAGAAGAGAGTGTTATATTCGATGGTTTCAATCGTAAGCTTCAAGAAGCTGAATTAAATGTTGCAACGCTCGAGTGGGTGGGCCGTCCGTTTAAGGTAGTGAACATCAGTGTGTCTGATGATGAGGTACGCCGTCGCCTAGAAGGTCGTGCTCACACCTCAGGTCGATCTGATGATCGCCAAGATGCAGTTGAAGAGCGTTTGGAAGAATATGCAGAACATACTCTCAAGGCACTTGAGATCTTCCGTGCAAAGGGAGCACTTATCGATATTGATGGTGAACAGTCTCCTGAAGAAGTGGCACAGGCAGTGCATACTGCACTCGGTCTATAGGTATGGTTATTCGTACGCCTGAACAACGTGAGGATCTTCTGGAAGCAGGACGCCGCTTTGGGATTATTCTGGAAACACTCGCAGGAGAAGTGCGCCCTGGTGTAACCACCAAGCAGCTTGATATTCGTGCTGAAGAACTTATTCGTGCCGGTGGAGACGAACCAATTTTTAAAGGGTATCAGCCTGAAGGAGCACGCTATCCATTTCCGGCAGCACTCTGTATCTCAGTGAATGATGAGGTGGTGCATGGTATCCCAAGTGATCGTGTACTCAAGGAAGGAGACATTGTTTCTCTCGATCTTGGTCTTTCGCATAACGGTATGATCGTAGACTCTGCCGTCACGGTACCGGTGGGGAAGACTGATACGAAGTCATACGCACTTATGGACACTACACGTCTCGCACTTGATGCGGCAATTGCTGCGTCTCGTGTAGGTAACCGGATAGGTGATATTTCACACGCCACAGAAGAGGCTTTTAAAGGAACAGGATTCTCAGTGGTGAAGATTCTGGGTGGACATGGTGTTGGTGAAGAAGTGCACGAAGAGCCGTTTGTTGGGAATGTGGGGCACCCGGGCACAGGTCCTGAGATCGTACCAGGCATGGTGCTTGCTCTAGAACCTATCGCGAATATCGGACGTGCGGGGGTACATATACTCCGCGATGGCTACACCTTCGCTACAAAGGATGGTTCACGTAGTGCACACTTTGAACACACTATTCTCATTGAAGAAAACAACACCATTGTTGTTACAAAGCGCCCGAGTGAGTAAGATTTTGGTTCATCAAACGTTAATATAGATAAGCGTACGATCGCTAGATACAAGCTTATATAAACTGAACCTCATACACTATGGACACTGTTGTTACGACCCCAGCCGCCGCTCCTCAGAACTCTGCCGCGGGATGGGTTATTGCGGTTATTCTCCTTATCGCACTTATTGGTGCAGGCGCCTATGCCTGGATGAACTATGGGGGAGGTACTCCAGCAGCACCCGCAGGTGGCTCAGCAAACATCAATGTCACTCTTCCCGCAGGAAGTGACATGCCAGATAACGGCATGATTGGCGGGGATGCTGCGCCTCAGTAGCAGTCGGATTAAAACAGCCACACCTCGCTGAGGTGTGGCTGTTTTGCTATACTGTCACTATCTTCGCCCTGGCGATTCTTTAGTATTTATAGAGTAATTCATGGCTATTCCGCACCCAAAGACCGAGCGCACCTTCGTGATAATCAAGCCAGATGGTATTCAGCGTAACCTGGTAGGTGAAATTATTAGTCGCTTTGAACGCACTGGCCTCAAGCTTGTTGCGCTCAAGATGACCGTTGCAGATAAAGACCTCATCTGGAAGCACTACAACAAGGATGATGCGTGGTTTATCAAGAAGGGAACCGGTATTGTTGAGAACCGAAAGAGTGCGGGTCTTTCTGCAGAGAAGGAACCGATTGAATACGGTAAAGATATTATCCGTGCTCTTGAGAAGTACATGACGTTTGGTCCTGTGGTGATGATGATTTGGGAGGGTAACCAAGCAGTTGCTATTGTTAAGAAACTTGTTGGCACCACGGAGCCTGCGGTATCAGACGTTGGTACTATTCGTGGAGATCTCACCCTCGATACCTATGCAATGGCTAACGTGGATGATCGTGCTGTGCGAAACCTCATTCACTGCACCGATCAACCCGAAGAAGCAGAAGGAGAAATCAATCTCTGGTTCACTCCGCAAGAGATCATTGCATATCGCCATGTGCAGGAAGCGATGCTCTACGACATTAACATCGACGGCTCATATTGTCTGCAGACCGTGAACATTTAATGCTCTACCTCTGCAGATTGCGGACACCCACGTGGTATACGAAAGTTGCCACAGGGAGGCAGCTTCGTAAAACCCCCGTCTTATGGACGGGGTTTTTACGTTCACTCGCCATGCTAAAGTTATCCCTATGAGATTACGATGGCTCCTTGGCACGCTTGTACTGGCACTCATCATGCTTGGTATACATCTTGTTGCGCTTGAGAACTACCTATACTGGTACTATCGCTGGCTGGATACTCCAATGCACATACTGGGTGGTGCCATGATGGGTGCTGCTATTGTGGGAGTGTTCCAAAAGTTCCGTCCGTACACATACCTCCTCATTATCGCTCTTGGAGCAGTTGGATGGGAGCTCTTTGAATATTATTTTGGTATTTCAACGGGCCAGTCTCGCTATGTATGGGACACGCTCCACGATATCCTTAACGATGTATTTGGTGCGGTGGCAGTATATGTTCTCGCACGATTCACTATATGGCGCTCACGTTAACCTTCTATGGTGGTGCGGATACCGTAACAGGATCTAATTTCCTGGTGGAGGGAGCTCGCGGCAAGCTTTTGGTTGATTGTGGTATTGAGCAGGGAAGGGATTTCTCCGAGAGAGAAATGTACGCACCCTTTGACTATGACGTACCCAGTCTTGATGCACTTGTTATCACTCATGCGCATCTTGATCACATTGGTCGTGCACCTAAGCTTATCCGTGAAGGATTTAAGGGGACGGTGTATGTAACAGGTCCAACAAGGGATTTGATGGACATAATGCTGCGAGACTCTGCACGTATCCTTGCAGAGAACGCTCGTGAGCATGGTCTTGAACCTATGTATGACGATCGGGATATTGATGCGCTTATGTCTCGTATTGAAGTGGTTAAGTATCACCAGGAATGGGAAGCAGCTCCCGGTCTCTCCTGCTACATGCGCAACACCGGACACATTCTTGGTTCTGGAAGTGTGCGTATTAAAGATGAGGATGATGTGGCCCTTTGCATAACGGGAGACATAGGCGCAACACCAAACGTATACCTCAAAGATGCAGAACCTGTTACCGATGCAGACGTAGTGGTGATGGAGAGTGTGTACGGAGACCGCAAGAATACCGAGAAGGGAGACCGTGTACCTGAACTACGCGATGCCCTTAAGCGCGCTATTGCGCGTGGTGGTACGGTACTCATTCCTGCATTCTCTCTAGAGCGTACTCAGCTAATGCTCTATGAACTCTCCAACCTCATGGACGCAGGTGAGCTTCCAAAGATCACCGTATATCTAGACTCACCACTCGCTATCAAAGCAACAGCCGTATATGAGAAATGGGCAGAGGAATACTTCCGTCCTGAAGCAGTTGAGGAAATGCACCGTGAGAAGAGTCTCTTTAAGTTCCCATTCCTTAAAGAGACTCCTTCACGAGAAGAGTCTATGAGTATATGGCAGGACCATGGCCCAAAGATCATCATGGCCGGTGCTGGTATGAGCCATGGAGGGCGTATTGGAAGACATGAGCAGAAGTTCCTTCCAGAATCCACAACCACCCTCATGATCGTGGGGTACCAGGCACCAGGAAGCCCAGGACGCCGTCTTCAGGACGGTGCGACCCATGTACAGATAGATCGCAACAAAGTGCGTGTACGGGCCCATGTGGAGTCCTTCCATGGATGGTCTGCACATGCTGACAGGGATGGATTGGTGGAGTTTGCAGAGAGTTGCCAGCCAAGGACAAAGACCTTCTTTACTGCACTTGGTGAACCATCAGCCGCACGATTCCTTGCGCAGCGTATCCATGAGTATCTAGGTGCAAAAGCTATTGTTCCTGAGAAGGGGCAGAAGTGGGAGATTACGAAGGAGGGTGCAGTTCAGATTAAGGTACCGTAATGATATGAAAAGACTTTTCGTATTGAATCTGTTTTTCCCATTGATTCTCGCATTAATAATCTCTTCTTTCCGGAATCATTCATTTATATCTAATTTTCTTACGTATGGATTGGAACACTTTGGTTTTTTCCTATTTTGGGTAATCATTCCCTGGGCTATCTATACATTTCCTTTCTGGATAGTAACGAGCGGAGTTCTTTCTATCCTTGCATACAGGCGTTATAGAGAGGGAAAAATATCTTTCCTGTTCGCATGGGTAAGCATACTTTTTGTTGTCATTCCAGTCCTGCTTACGTGTTTTAATGCGGACTTCTATTTAGATCATTGGTCTTAAGAAAGAAGAAAGGCCCCGCTTTGCGGGGCCTTTCTTCTTAGGTGTTTGTGACTTACGCCATTACCTTCTGTGCGATGCGAGTGAAGGACTCTGGCTGATTCTGAGCGATCTCAGAGAGAACCTTACGGTCTAGAGCGATCTCCTTCTTGGTGAGGGCAGCAATGAAAGTACTGTATGACTTGAAGCCGTTCTCACGAATAGCAGCGTTAAGACGTACGATCCAGAGCTTACGGAAGTCGGTCTTCTTATCGCGGCGGTGGTTGAACGCATTCTTGCCAGCGTGCACGAGAGACTCCTTTGCGAGGCGCACCTTGGTGCTGCGACCATGGCGATAGCCCTTAGCACGCGCAAGAATGTTGCGACGACGCTTTGCTGAATTTACTCCTCCTTTTACTCGTGACATACAGAATTAATTATAGAAACTATTACTTTGATACCTGCGAAAGGTACTGACGGCGAATGCGCTTTGGCACGGTTAGATCAACCGGATGCTTCTTCACATTCTTGGTGCGACCTCCTTCCTTTGCATTGAAATGGTCCTGACCCGACTTACGCGCAACGAGCTTGCCGGTTTTGGTGACGCGTATGCGCTTGGTGTATGACTTGTTGGTTTTCATAGTAATTACTTAGGTTCAGGACTTGCTTCTTCTTTTTTAGGTGCTGAAGCAGTGGCACCTTTTGGATCTCGCTCGATGATAGCTGCGAATCCTTTCGGCGCTCGCGCTACCGGCTCAGCGATACGGTATGCGTACGGGATGAGAAGTAGGAACTTCTCGAGACGTGTCTTGAGAAAGACCTCATCCATTCCCTTATAGCGACCTTTGAGGAACAGCTCGGCGTTCCTTGGTTTCGGAGACCTTCGCCTTGGAACGAGCTGCACTCTCTTTCTTGCTCCGCTCGTACTCGAATTTACCATAATCCATGATTTTCGCAACCGGAGGCAGGGCGTTTGGAGAGATCTCAATGAGGTCCAAATTAAGCTCCTGAGCCTTCTTAAAGGCCTCATCAAAACTCAAAACACCCAGGTTCTCTGCCTGGGCTCCTACGACGCGTAGTTCACGCGCAGTAATCTCTCGATTGATACGTACTCGTTCGGTGGCCAATGTATGAGGATAGTAGCACAAAAACGGCTCTGCAACAAGGTATTCGTGTTCGTTGGGGTAGGGAAACGGCCCCCAGCCAAAAGCTGGGGGCCGTTTCAAATACCGCTACTAATTAGCAGTAGTAGTGGTTGAGTACGTTACATCAGTGCTGAATTCCTTAAGGAGCTCAGTTAGTTCCTGTTTATCCTTCTCACACATCTTCTTGCCTGCTTCATCAGTCTTTGCGCAGTCCATACGGATACGTTCACGCAGCTCTGAAATATCTTCTTTTCCATTGCGGAGTACATCGTCCAGATTCTTTGGCTGCTTATCCTGCCAGCTTGTTGCCATCATGGCCAGGAGGATAATGACCACTACGGCGAGTACGCCTGCAACGGTCCATGCCATACCAGCATTCTTTTTCATACGTGAGCGAATAGGTTAGTTAGGAAATAAAAGATCCTGCCGTCGTTGTACGTGAGTATCAGTGAAGCGTTCATGAAGAAGCCCCGGTCACGCGCTGCGTGCCGGGACTGCCTTGCTCACCCATTAGGGAGGGCGATTATTCCAGAACGGACATCTAGAATGATGCTCCGCACGTCTTCTGGGTGCACCACCCCATCTTGGGGAAGTGCGTCTACACAGTCGAGGATTTCACCCCAAGTGGCTTGTGGGTTTTGGAGTAGCCCACTGCCATAGAATGCTCGAGCCGCCTGGTCTCGTTCGGTGCTGATCATGCATTTCTCCCACACTCCCTGAACCGGGTCTGTGGATCACTATACCGGAAAGGGTTGATAGGTACCAAGCGTTAATGTGTTCCTCACCTATATAGTCGTACGCTTGCGAGATACTAATTTCATATACCGCATCATCGTATGGCTGACATCTACAACAACCCGAATGGCTCAAGCAACAATGCAACTCCCTGGATCGTGGGAATTGTAGCGATCGTGGTTCTCGTGTTGCTATTCATGTTCTTCATGCCGCGCAACACAGAGACTCCTGCAACGACAGGTACCACGGGAGCGCCACAGAATACCAATCCAACCATTCTTCCGGCACCGGTCATAAACAACACCACGATTAACGCAACGAGTACGACGGTAAACAGCACGAGCACGAGAGGTACTCGATAGCATCAGACGTGCGAATATACAGGTATGAATAAGCGCACCCTCATCATCGCTGTGCTCGCAATCATCCTGGTAGGTATAGGCGGATATTCCGCCTATACCTATGTAAAAGAGAAGCCACCTGCGTTTCTTGTAAAGCTTGTTACTAAAACAAAGCCACCCCCACCGCTTCCTGCAGGAGACAGTGCACCGCTAACCGTTCCAGAAGGATTCATTGCAACGATCTATTCACGTGATGTGCCTCGTGCACGTGTGATGACTCGTGATTCAAAGGGAACCATGCTGGTATCGCAAGCAGGTGAAACAGATGGAAAGGTAGTTGCACTCCCAGATGCTGATGCTGATGGTAAGTCTGACAGGACGGTAACTGTCCTGGAAGGATTAAATCAACCACATGGTATTACGGTGATCTGTCCGTACACTGGCAACGAGAGTGCAGATCAAGATGCATGTCTGCTGTATGTAGCTGAGACTGGTTCGCTCAAGTCGTATTCGTACGATGCAGACACCATGACCGCATCTAATCCAAAGGAACTGACCACATTTCCCACAGGAGACGGGCACTTCACACGAACACTTCTTCCAAGTGGAGATCTCAAGAATCTATTCATCTCAATTGGTTCAAGTTGCAATGTATGCACTGAATCAAATCCACTCCGTGCAACGATTCAAACGTTTGATCTCACCACAAACACCCTCAGCACCTTTGCGACAGGTCTCCGTAACTCAGTGTTCATGGCAACAAATCCCATTGATGGGGAGCTATGGGCAACAGATAATGGACGCGACATTCTTGGGGATGATATTCCTCCAGATGAGGTGAACATTGTTAAGAAGGGAGCAGGGTATGGATGGCCATTTTGTTATGGAAATAACATCCTTGATACAGACTTCGGCAAGAAGGGAGTTAATTCATGCACAGGAAAGACTGCACCCCACAAAGAGATACCTGCACACTCTGCACCACTTGGGTTAGCATTCGTTCCTGAAGAAGGATGGCCTGATGAGTGGGGGAATGATCTCCTTGTCGCGTTACACGGCTCATGGAATCGTTCCACACCAAGTGGATACAAAGTGGTACGTGTTGATCTAGATAACAACAGTAACCCAAAGGGAGGTCTTCAAGATTTTGTAACGGGGTTCATACCCGCAGGATCAAGAGATACCGATGATGTGATTGGAAGACCTGCAGGACTAATGGCAGAGCCGGGTGGAGTGTTGTATGTGTCTGATGATAGGCAGGGTGCTATCTATAAGATTTCGCTTAAAGAACCTGCACGGTAAGAAATTGAAATCGCCCCGCTGAGAATCAGCGGGGCGATGCATAGTTTTTGTGCGGACACTACCGCCAGTTTTCGCAGCCCACTTTGGCTAGCGATTGAGAGCTCATGAGGATAAAGCCATCACCACTCTCCAGGTCGTAGTAGCAGACTGTTTTGCTCTCGGAGCCATACCAGTCTTCCTCGGAGCCTTGTTGAGGCCTCACGATGTCGCCATCCAAGACCAGGATCACGGCGCTATGTCCGGGAGTACGGGTTATCGAAATGACCCGCCCCCTGATAAGCACACTCGCTGAGTGTCCGTGAGGTTGGACCTTGAGCGTTGTGCCTTCTCTCATCGAGGCGAAGATTTCGTCCTCTGAATAGGGAGTTGTCTTGCCGTTGCGATTCGTGTAGAACGGCGCAAGGGTGTAGATGGAGGCGCTGCCATTCATGGCGGCGTAGACTTGCTTCATCAGCTCGCCGTATTCCGGCATCCAGACGCAAAGCGCGCGGAGGGAATCGACTCGTGTTTTAGTGAACGAACGCATTGGTAGTCCTCTCAACAGTGCCGCCGAATTCAGAAGGCGGGGAAGGGAGAATCCCAGACCCGGGTATATAATACGTTATATTTTTAGAGTGTCAAGTATAGTCTAGTACCGTAGGGTATCATAGTGCAATGGGAAAGGAAGGAATACCTACTGGACCAGACTCAAAAGTCTATCCATCAGGGACATATAACGAACGCATACCACACCCAACTCTTGAACTTAAGAATACGGTGGTTTGGGAGAATACTGCGCTTAAGGCACCGTTCAACTTTGAGGTGGGTACACAGTCACCTCTCGGTGTAATGCTCGACCCTTCAATTGATCCTCCAGTTGATCAAAGCGCTTTATCGTTACGTGTACGCGAACGAGGACATGGTCGCAGTGCAGATGTGGGGGGAGTTTATTTTAAAGACACACAAGGAAGGCTGTATAGAGATATCGATGTAAAAGGAACAGGGGCGGTATCAAATAATACGGGGAAATCAGTGAGTTGGGGTCGACTCATGACCACTAACGGAGAAGTTATGTATGGACTTATGAGTAAGGAAGACGCTCTGCATGACTCTGAAATGGCAGAAGTACTTACCGCACTGAACATACGAACACATCGATCACTTGCCATTATCGAACTCCAAGAATTAGTACGATTTAATCTTCTTACCCGCAAAGGAGAAGTTGAGTCTGTTGAACAACTTCGCCGTGAGAAAAGTTTGATAGACGACTTCGTTCCTGTAGTTCAAGTGCGTGCCTTTGGTACCAAGAGTCGTCTTCAGGATATGGAGAGCGTCACTTCCTTTCAGGAATTTGAGGATGCACTAGATTTAGTACGACTTGAGACAAATGGTGAGGTTACAGATATCGAATCATACATGCAGTGGTTTTCAACTACACTCGCTCAAAATATCGGACGCATGCATGCAAATGGATATCTGCATGGGTATCTCACTCCGCATAACATTACGCTTGATTGCCGAGTAGTAGATTTCGATAGTGTTACAAAACGTCCCGATGAAGATAAAGATCCGGTCATCCCCGAATACACTTCTTTTGAAGAAGAACTCAATGCTCCCCCTCCTGCGTCAGAGTTCTGGGATGCTGCCTCAAAAGATTTTCATAAGGCAGTTGAAACCCTACAAAGGCATCTACAGTCTATTGCGAAACACTATCCAGAACAGTTTGAAAACTTTAATGATGATTCCTTTATCATCACATTTGAAAAGATGTATGAGGCCGAGAATCCTAAAGCACTCATGCACCTTCGGTGGTGAGGTAGGGGAGAACGGCCTTGTGGTAGTTGAGTGCCCTTTATACTAAGGGCATGAACAAAGAACACGTCCAGTATCTCCCGCTTGCAGTTGGAATATTACTCCCGATACTCTTTATTATTTTCGTTATTGGCTATTCTTCCTATCTAACGCAGAGTGTGCGTCCTGCACATGACTTCATCTATACTCAGAAAGACTCCAATTCTTACTCAACGGTATATCAGTACAGCTACTCCGTTAACAACGGAAGGATTGTTCGCAATGACATGAACATCAGTACTTCGTCATTACGAAATCAGGTATTGGTTGAAGCACCAAAGTTGTATCGTTATGACGTGCAGAACGATACTGCTCAGGAAGTGTCGTATGCAGAGGTACAGAATATTTCTGTAGTATCAGGACCCTCGTCTCCAGATGGATACTCCGTTGCATGGAAGCGTTCATCAAGCGGTCTACTCGGCTCACTTTCTGGAAGTTCAAGTGATGAGTCTGGATACTTTATCTCAAAGGGTGATGCAAGCAAAAAGCTTGAAGGTGTTAACCAACAAAACGCATATTTCTCATCATACGGATTTGAAGTTGTTGGATGGATCAAATAGGTATGGATAAGACACAAATCCTACAATTCATCGCAAGCCAGTTACAGGCGGGAACCATTACGGTTGCTGATTTGTTGCCGTTCACTCAAAGTGCCGTTCCAGCACCGAGTATGCCGGGTACTGTAATTCCTGAGACGGCAGCCGCTAAAGTATCTTCAAATCACCTCATTAATATCTTCTATGCGATTGGCGGCATTGTGGTTATTTCAGGTATCGTGATTCTCATCGCGCAGTACTGGAGTGATCTTGGATACGCAGGGCGTGTTGCGGTTACTCTGGGCATTGGTGGCGTTACCTTTATTGCTGGCCTTCTCCAACGCGGACCTGGTTCGCGCATTATCTCTCAAGTGTTCCTTACTCTGGCATTTGTACTACTCCCACTAGGTATTGGTGTGGTGCTCGATGAGGCAGATATTAACCCAACGCTTGAACTCGGAATTGGTATTAGTTCAGGACTAGCCGCATTGTATGTTGTTGCGTGGGCATTCACTCGTCGCAATGTGACAATTCTCTACACCGTTATATATGCCAGTGCAGCGTATTACGCTACGGTTATAAAGTTTGCCGACTACAAGGATGCGCTAATCTGGGCGACGATAGTTCTTGGCATCTCCTATCTTCTTCTCGGGTGCTATGTACGTTCAGCGACATCAGAAGACAGTGCACATACTAAGGAAAGAAACTCCGTACGAACACTTCTATATTTCTTCGGTACATTAGCCGTTCTTGGTGGTGCAATATCCCTTGGCGGAATATGGGATATTGTACTTATCGCGGTGATCTTCGGTTTCTTCTATCTAAGTGTGTTCTTGCGTAGTCGTGGAATCTTGGTTCTCTCAGGAATATTCCTTATTGGTCACCTTATCCATCTCACCACCAAATACTTTGCGGATGTCATCGGATGGCCTATCGCACTGGTTATTTGCGGATTCATAATTATGGGCTGTGGATACGGTACCTATTACCTAGGTAAAATGCTTTCCAACAAACAGTAAGTGGATAGAATGAGGTCGTGAGACGTACCTCACCATTCTTCTCGTTGCCATTCTCTTAGTGCTTGGTGCAATAGCTTCTGCTGCATACATTTCAGTAGCAGTGCTTACACTCACAACCATTAGTTTCCTAATACTTGGGTATTCGATATTGCCGCGCGTGATGCACTACTCATTGCGGGAGCACTCGTGCTCGCATGGCTTACGGAAGCACTGCATAAGGAGGGGATTACGCGATAGATCTGGAAGAACCTGCAGTTCCAAAATAAAACTGCTCAGAGTTTTATTACTCCGAGCAGTAGTCTGAGGATAGTGCCTTCAGTTGGATGGTGGGGACTATCTGCCCCACCAAACACAATATGGTTCGACGTTGTTTTGTTTGGGAAGAGGTCGGCGGAATTTGCCGTAGCTTCTCCAGTCCTTCCCGGCCACTTCATAGCTTTTCAGCCAGACCCGAACGTGCGTCCGATCTTCCCTGGTCCCAACGCGAGTCGGGAACCAGGCGAAGGAAGTGCGCCAGGTTTCGCCGGTCCACGGATCCTTGTAGTCATCGTTATCCTTCATGTAATCCCCGCATTCAATGTGCCTGAATACATAGTACACTATATATTTATATATGTCAATAGATGCAAACCATAAAGGTAAGACCGCTTTTTAAGCGGTCTTACCTTTCCTGTATTTGTGGAGGTGGGGAGAGTTGAACTCCCGTCCGAATCCGACCTCAAGTACGAGTCTACGACGCATAGCTGCTGTTGAAGATTCAGTTGAAACGTAGAAACG
>LFCQ01000008.1 GCA_001189195.1 Parcubacteria bacterium C7867-007 | reverse complement strand
CCCATTCCGAACACGGAAGTTAAGCCTCTTTGAGCCGATGGTACTCGAAAGGGGAGAGTAGGTTGTCGCCAGCGTTCTGGGTGCGTAAGTACTCAGAACATAAAAACCGCCCTTGGGCGGTTTTTATGTTTCTATATATACTAGAGACATGGACTGGTCCACACGCAGACGCTCAATCGTATATGCAGTCATCGGCTCCGTTATCGGTGTTCTACTGATCATTGTTGGTATCTCTATTTTCTATGACACACCAACATGCATGGACAAGAAGCAAAACCAAGATGAAACGGGTATTGATTGCGGAGGACCGTGTGCACGTGCGTGTGTTGCAGATGTAAAAGATGCACAGGTACGATTTGCACGTGCCGTCTCACCAGCACCAACACGCACTGATGTTATTGCATACGTGGAGAACCCAAATGCAAATGCCTACGCCCGAGGGGTGCGGGCAACGGTTGAACTCTATGACGTGCAGCGGGCACTCCTTGCTACACGCACTGTTACCTTCAATCTTCCTGCAGGTGCCGTACTCCCAATATTTGTGCAGGGCATGCTTACAAGTGATATTCCGGTTGCTCAGACATTTTTCACCATAGATGAATCATCAACGCAGTGGACGCGTACCACTATCAAACCACTCTTCCCTAGTGTGAAGGATGTGCAGTGGCGCACAGGGGATCAACCCCGTGTTACTGCTACCGTGGTTAACCCGGTTGCGGAAATCCTTACAAACACCCAGCTCATTGCGACCGTATTTGATGCAAACAACGAAGCAATAGCGGCAAGCCGTACATTGGTTGGTTCTTTGCCGTCACAAGGCACTGCTCCCATCGTTTTCACTTGGAATGTCCCATTTATACGTGAACCCGCTCGAGTTGAGATCATACCGATAACCGAGGTGCGTGTTCCATGACCGAGCTGTTTCGTCTAAACCCAATACGTGCGGTACTCGCTACGTGGCCATTGCTTGCGATAGCGGTAACGATATCGTTACTAGGAATTCTCACCATACACCCCTTCGACGGGGCAAGTTCACTCGCACCCCGTCAGATGATATGGCTAGGTATCGGTATTCTGGTGTATGCAGGTTGTGCCCTTACTGACATGCGGTTTATACGTCGCACGGCAGTGATCATTTCAGGGTATTTGGTGGTATTAATATTGCTCTCGGTATTGCTCGTGGTGGGACAAACAATCATGGGTGCGAAGAGTTGGTTTGATCTCGGGCTCCTTGCGTTCCAACCTGCAGACCTTGCCAAGCTTGTGGTGATAGCTCTACTGGCAAAATATTTCTCCCGAAGACATATGGAGATCGGTCACATATCGCACGTCATAATCTCTGGTATCTATACTGCGGCAGTGGTGCTGTTGGTGCTTGTACAGCCAGATCTTGGTACGGCAGTGATCCTTATGTCGGTATGGTTCGGTATGGTGCTGGTTTCCGGTATCTCAAAGAAACATCTCGCTATTGTCTTTACCATCGGTATTGTGGCCGCAGCAGGGCTCTGGTTCTTTGGTCTGCATGACTATCAACGCACACGTATTATGGCGTTCGTTAATCCGGCTGCAGACATACGGGGTGCAGGATACAACGCCTATCAAGCAACTATAGCGGCAGGATCGGGAGAGTTGTGGGGAAAGGGAATTGGATATGGAACGCAGTCTAAGCTACGCTTCCTTCCAGAATACGAAACAGACTTTATATTTGCGGCGTATGCAGAAGAGTGGGGATTTGTGGGGATCGTTTTGCTCCTCACTCTGTATGCGTTGTTGTTAATGAATTTGTTCTCAATATCCAGACACTCCGCAACTAATTTTGATGCGTTGTTTGCTATTGGTGTGGCGCTGTTATTTCTTTCACACTTAGCCATACATGCCGGTATTAATTTAGGATTACTTCCCGTTACCGGTACCACCATCCCATTTATGAGTTCCGGTGGCTCACACGTGATTATGGAATTTGCCGCACTCGGTATTGTTGCATCACTTTCTCAACATGCCCGTAGTGTGCCGCGCGACAATGCGGCAGCAGAATACATTGGGTAACGCTCTAAGAGCTATATACTGTAAGGGTTTTTGAGAACATCTGTTCTTCAGAGAATGAGGAGCGAACATGTTTATGTAGTGCTATTCCATATCTCTTGGCAGTTTCTATATCTGTAAGCATATCTGAAAGAGCACGTGCAACAGCTTTTGTATCACCTGGTTCCACAAGTATTCCCGTCTCCCCAGATCGTATTACTTCCGGAATACCTCCCGTATTCGACGCAATAACAGGTAGGGATGCCAGACCTGCTTCAAGAAGCGCTAACGGAAGACCTTCTTTGTGTGACGGGAATAAGAATATATCTGCAGCAGCAAGATACGTTCGTGAATCTGAAACAAAACCAAGAAGAAATACCTTTTCTGTCAGTTGCTGTGCTTGAATGTATTCTTGAAGACCATCATGTTCTTGTCCTGACCCCATCACCACAAGTTGAGCAGCAGGATACTTTTTACATAGTATTTTCATTGCATCGATAGCAACATCTATACCCTTATTTGGGTGGAGTTCCGCATTCATAACTATCCAGAGTGAATCAGTATGTAAACCAGATACCTTAGATGCTAGTTTTGAACGAGCTTCGTCTCTAGGGAGCAGAGAGAAGGTTGCAACACCGTTGTGAATCATTTGAATCTTTTTTCTTGAAAATAGAACTGGTGAGTCCTTCTCATCTAACTTTGAGACAGCAATAACTACATCTGAAAAAAGTACCGTACACCATGAGGCTATCCAGATGATGCTTCGAAATGCAAATGAACGGGGCTCGCGGTATGGCCAGCCATGTGCGGTAAACACAATATGTGGCACGCCCGCTATTCTCCCCGCAAAACTTCCAAGAATACCTGCTTTTGAACTGTTGAGATGTAGAACGGTTGGCTGTTCTACACGCACCACGCGTATCATTTCGATAAGCGAATCAATCTCTCGGAAAAGTGATATATCTCGAATAATGGATCGAAGGTGTATTACGCGAATACCTGCCTCGGATAGTCGTTCTGCGAGCACTCCCGTATCAGCACCTGCTGCCCCTGTTCCGCCCAAAGCAACGGCAACCTCGCTGCCACCCTGTTTTAAGTGCTTTGCGAGCATAAATACGTACGCCTGAGCACCACCCCAGTTAGACTTGGTTATCATTAGCAACACTTTTTTTGGTCTTGAGGGGGTCATATTATCTATTCTACCTGTGCCCGTATGAGTGTACGTAACCTTTACAATACAATCTCCCGTTATAGTATCCACATACGATGATGCAATTACGTAGGGAAACAAACTTGCTATTGCTGGGAGACTCAATTCTCTTGGTATTTTCCTTGTTCCTCGCACTTACTATACGTAACCTTGCGATACCCTCTGGAAGTTACTTTCTAGAACACTTTGTGGCGTTCATTCCAATCTTTGTGATTTCAGTGATCGTGTTCTTTATCGGGGGACTGTATGAAAAGCAAACACGTCTAGTTCGTAGTGTTATGGGTGGACGAATCTTTACTGCGCAGGCCGCAAACACCGTTATTGCTGCACTCCTCTTCTTCTTCCTTCCGTTTGAGATTGCACCCAAAACCATTCTAGCAATTTATCTTATTGTGTCAGTCATTGCGATAAGTCTCTGGCGATTCTCTGCAATTCCATTACTAACGCTTTCAAATAGACAGAATGCAATCCTGGTAGGGAATGGTGCTGCCGTACATGAGGTATGGGAAGAAGTAAATCATAATGATCGATATCTGCTTAGGTTTGTTGAATATATAGACACGTCACATGTGCCAGCAGCAGAACTTCCAAAGCGTATTGCAGACGCAATGGGTAACGGTATTTCAGACATTGTTCTTGATACGCGGGATATGACGGTTCGAGAAATCTTACCCGGTCTCTATGACGCAATGATCACCGGAGTATCGTTCCACGAGTTCTCGGCTTTCTACGAAAGTATTTTTGATCGTGTACCCCTTGAACATATTGATCATGCATGGCTTTTGGAGTGTCTCCCAAAACAAAAGCTTGCGTACGAGTTTGGGAAGCGATCATTCGATACTGTGGTCGCACTCATTGGAGCTGTGGTTGCACTCATTTTTATTCTCCCTGCAGCTTTAGTACTTAAGCTCTCAGGTGGTCGTGCTTTTATATTCAACGAACGGGTAGGTCGTGCTGGAAAGAAGATGTACATTGTTAAACTACGAAGCATGCTCTTCGACGATAAGGGGGATCCAGTACTTCGTGAAAAGAATAGAGTAACGACATTTGGAGCATTTCTACGCAAAACCCGTATCGATGAATTACCTCAGCTATGGAATGTGCTAACCGGTGATCTTTCGTTTATTGGTCCGCGTCCTGAGCTACCAAAGATCGCACAGATATATGAAGATGAGATTCCATACTACGGCGTACGACATCTCATAACGCCAGGTCTTTCGGGGTGGGCACAAATCCGTGATTTTGATGCACCAAAAGGCGGAGCAGATGTTGAACGCACCAAGCGAAAGCTTTCATATGACCTGTATTATCTAAATCGTCGTTCATTTGTACTCGACATTGTTATTGCTCTTAAAACTGTCCGCGCACTCCTTTCGTTCTCGGGCAAGTAAAAGGTATGGATACTTCACCAAAAAAAGTAGTGATAACAGGAGGAGCGGGTTTTATTGGTTCCCACATAGTCCGGGTACTTCATAATCGCGGTATTTCTGTTACGGTGTTTGATTCGCTGGTTAGTGGTTCAAAAGAAAACCTTCCTGAAGGAGTGTCGTTGATAGTTGATGATATTCGGAACCCAGAGGCACTAGCAAATGCATTTAAGGATGCTACGCACGTAGTACATCTCGCTGCACTTATCTCGGTCCCTGAGAGTGTGAAGAATCCGCAGGCAACGCATGACGTGAACATTATTGGTACGAAGAATGTACTTGATGCTGCGGCGCAAGCAGGTGTGCAACGATTTGTGTATGCATCTTCAGCTGCTGTATATGGTAACGATCCTGCGCTGCCTAAAAAGGAAGATATGCAAACCTCCCCGACATCGCCTTATGCAGAATCAAAAGTTCAGAATGAGATTGATGCATCACACTTCAGTGCCACAACAGGAATACCGAGCGTTGGTTTACGATTCTTCAATATTTATGGACCTGGACAGCTCGGTAATCACGCGTATGCATCGGTAATACCGCGATGGATAGAAGCTGTTGAGAATGGTGAACAGATACAGGTTTTTGGTGATGGTGAACAGACACGAGATTTTGTGCACGTGGAAGATGTTGCAGCTGCACTTCATACAGCGTTAGTTACACCTATTGAAGGCGCACATATTTATAACGTAGCTTCAGGAAAACAGATCACTCTTCGTGAACTTCGTGATCATATTGCAACTACTTGTAACTGTTCAATCGATTGGATACAGTACCCAGAACGTGAAGGGGACATTCGTCACAGTGTCGCCGATGTACATGCCATAGAAGATGAACTGAATTTTGAGCCAAAGATTGATCTGCAAGAAGGACTTAAAACACTTATTTCATGATTATCGACGGACGCTCCATAGCTGCAGATATTCTTGCTGAGGCACGAGAGATTGTGTCTACTCTACCGTGTGTACCAGTAGTGCGTGCGGTGGTTGTTTGTCCCTCTCCTGCAACTGAATCCTATTTGAAAGTGAAATCTGCCCGTGCAAAAGATGCTGGTATGCAAATGCAGGTGGTCCAAGTTGCCGATAACGCATCCACTGAAGACGTAATCAAGGCTGTTACTGAACCTGGTGCAGATTGTGTGATCGTACAGCTGCCTCTCCCTGAAGGAGTGGATCAGGATGCAATTCTCGCAAGTATCCCTGAAGCACAAGATGCAGATGTACTTTCTGCTAATGCATACATTTCATTTGAACAGGGGATGCCCGATGCACTCATTCCCCCGGTTGCAGCTGCGGTTGCAGAAATATGCGCACGGGCCAAGGTGGTTGTTTCTGGAAAGAAAGCCCTTGTTATTGGAAACGGCAGACTGGTGGGGCAACCCGTATGGCAGTGGCTTCATCAGCAGGGAGCAGATGCGCTTATCATTACGCGTGCAACTCAGGATTCACTTCCCCTTATTATCCCAAACATGGATATCGTTGTTTCGGGTGCGGGAAGTCCAGGTCTTGTGCAACCAGAACAATTGAAAGAAGGAGTTGTACTTATTGACGCTGGAACAAGTGAATCAAATGGTGCCATCGTTGGTGACGCAGATCCTCGCTGTGTAGAACATGCTTCAGTATTCACTCCTGTGCCTGGTGGAGTGGGACCAATAGCGGTTGCCTGTCTGTTCCGAAATGCGGCGATTCTAGCGCGCCGCGCGCTTTTGACAAACACTCCTGCCTAGGTACACTGAGCCTATCTATGTCATTCAGGGCCGGCCGTATTCTGTTCTCTATCGTCATTCTGATTCTCTCCGGCTTACTCGCCTGGTTCGTCCTTAGTACCAACGGAGAAGGGAACCGATTCAAGGTCAAGCTTGGTCTCGACCTCGCTGGTGGTACAGAGCTTGTGTATCGAGCTGATACCTCTGGTGTGTCTGGCGATACCCAGGGTGCACTTAATTCACTGCGTGAAGTTATCGATCGCCGCGTAAATCTCTTTGGTGTTGCTGAGCCACTGGTACAGCTTGAGCGCTCAAGTGCTGTTGCAGGCGCTCAGGAAGATCGTCTTCTCGTAGAACTTCCTGGTGTTACCGACGTTAAAGCAGCGGTAGATGCGCTTGGCCGTACACCAGTACTTGAGTTTAAGCTTAAGTCTCCCGTTCCTCTTGAGGTGAATGGCACGACCACTCAGTACATCCCCACAGGTCTCACGGGACGATACTTGAAGTCTTCAGAGCTCCAATTCTCAGGAGCAGCCACAGGGGGAACAGGAAACAATCAGCCTGTTGTTGTTCTTAATTTCAATGAAGAAGGTGGCAAACTTTTTGAGAAGATCACTGGTGAGAACGTGGGTATTATGCTCGCCATCTTCCTTGATGGTGAAGTGATCTCAGAGCCTGTTATCAATGAGGCAATTCCAGGCGGTACCGCTACCATCAGTGGAAGCTTCACACCGGTAGAGGGTCGAGACCTTGTGCGTAATCTTAACTTCGGTGCACTTCCGGTACCGATCACCCTCATCTCAAGTGATTCTGTAGGTCCTTCTCTCGGTGCAGAAGCATTCCATGCAGGCCTTATTGCCAGCGTTGTTGGTTTTGTTCTCGTGTCTATCTTTATGATTCTCTGGTACCGCCTCCCAGGTCTTATCGCTACGATCGCACTTGTTATTTACGTACTCATTACAATCGCCCTTGTTAAGTTCATTCCAATCACACTCACTGCCTCGGGTATTGCTGGATTTATTCTCTCGATTGGCTTGGCTGTGGATGCGAACGTTCTTATCTTTGAGCGCATGAAGGAAGAACTTCGTGCAGGAAAGGGGGCACAGGAAGCAGCAAAGATTGGCTTTACGCGTGCATGGCCAGCTATTCGTGATGGTCACCTAACCATGATCATCTCTGCAATTATTCTCTTCTGGGTGGGTACCTCACTCGTTAAGGGCTTTGCATTGGTGTTTGGTTTCGGTGTTATAACCTCGCTCTTCTCTGCCGTGTTTGTATCGCGCATCTTCCTTCAGGCAATTCTTCCGGAGGAGGGAGGTAACCTCTGGCGCATGCTTTGTTCAAATGGATTCAGTTTTGGCCGTGTTCGTAGCGAAACTAAAAACTAATATGTTTATCATCCGCCACCGCAAACTGTTCTTCATCCTCACAGGAATGATCCTAGCAATTGCTATTGGTGCAATTGCTATCCTCGGACTCCCGCTCTCCATCGACTTCAAGGGAGGATCATTGGTGGAAGTAACATACACTGCTGAACGTCCGTCGCTTGAAACCCTTCATGACAGTATTGATCAGCTTGCACTCGGTGAAGTATCACTACGTGAAAGCGGTGATAATGGGGTAGTGCTACGATCTCGTACCCTTACTCCAGAAGAGCATGCAACCGTCCTTACGACTCTCTCACAGAATGATGCGGCGCCTCTCACAGAGCAGCGCTTTAACTCAATTGGCCCCTCTCTAGGTGCTGAACTTGGTATCAAAGCACTCTATGCGCTTCTCGGCATCATTGCAGCAATCATGCTCTATATTGCATGGGCATTCCGTCGAGTATCACGCCCGGTATCTTCATGGGTATACGGATTCATCGTGGTTATCATCCTTATCCATGACGTGATCGTACCTGCTGGATTCTATGCTATTCTCGCGCACTTCACGGGCGCAGAAGTTGATGCACTCTTCGTGGTAGCTCTCCTCGCCATCCTTGGATACTCGGTGAATGACACTATCGTTATCTTCGACCGTGTTCGTGAACACCTCAATTCTAATGAAGAGAATCGTATTGCTGAAGACTTTGAGACTACGGTTGGCAAATCTGTTACTGAAACACTTGGCCGGTCTATCAATACCTCGCTCACGGTAGCGCTTGCTCTTCTTGCGCTCGTATTTGTTGGAAGCTCTGCAACCGTAAACTTCAGCTGGGTACTACTCGTAGGCGTGGTGGCAGGAACATACTCCTCTATTCTTCTTGCGGCGCCACTTCTCATTCCACTTTCAAATAAGTTTGTTAAGGCACCTGAGGTGAGTGGTTCTAGGAAGAAATAGAAGATGATTATTGGCATCACCGGATCTTTTGGTGCAGGCAAAGGAGCGGTTGTTGACTATCTAATTAAGAAAAAAGGATTTGCATACTTCTCTGCACGAGCATTTATTGCAGAGGAAGTTGCGCGACAAGGTCTTCCTGTTGATCGAGACACTCTTGCTTCAGTTGCTAATGAACTTCGTGCTGAACACGGCCCAACCTATCTTATCCAGAGCTTGCTGCAGGAAGCAGAAACTTCTGGAAAGGATTCTGTGATTGAAGCATTGCGTGCGGTTGCTGAAGCTAAGTGTATCCAGGAAGAGGGGGGTATCGTACTGGGTGTTGATGCATCACCTGAAATTCGCTACGAGCGTGCAATACAGAGAGCAAGTGAAACTGATCATGTCACTTTTGAAAAATGGCTTGAACAGGAAAAGAACGAAATGAACCCTGGCGATCCAACCAAGCAAGATATCTTTGGTGCTCTGGCTATATCAGATGTAATCATTCAGAACGATGGAACCCTCGAGGAGTTACATCAAAAGGTAGATGCATTTCTTGAAGGGTTTTAATAAATCACCGTACCTTCAAAGGGTTTGTCTGAGAGATAGTTATCAAATGCATCTAGATTACGTCCGTTCATAACAGCAACTTCGAGTCCGAGTGTTTGTGCTTCACGTGCCGCAACGGGATCAAATGGGGAAGAGAGTCCCGGATCCCAATGATCTGGAATGAGTGTTCGAAATTCTGCCCAACCAATACGATCTATTTTCTGTGCAGAGGGATCGAGGCGTGGATCTGCTGTATACACATGATCAATATTTGAAAGGTTTATCATCTTCTTTGAACGAAGCTGCTTTGCAGCCATCACCGCGCAATAGTCAGTGGACCATCCTGGTTTCCACCCTGCCCCAATAATGATTGGCTTCTTTGCAATGATTTTTCTGCTTGTATTCTTAACAATACGAGCCTGTGCATCTTCAAGGAACATGGCGCGCATGAGGTGTGCATTCATGCGTGTAGCGTGTATGCCAAGCCAGTCGATGTCTTCTGGGTGCAAATCACCACATGCTTCTTTACCAGCATGCTGATAGGCACGTGCGGTGTGACCACCACCAACGATTATATAAAAAGAAAATCCTCGACGAACCTTGTCCAGGATGAATGCGCGAAAACTCTTGAGAAACTCAACATCTATTTCGCCAGGAACGATCAAAGACCCTCCTACGGAAAGCACTATGTACTCACGTTTTGCACGGGAAAGACTCATGCAAGGCTTGACGGTACTACTAGTATAAACCCTGTACCCTTAAGCACAACTTGCGAAGAGGGAAAACTGTTTCGCAGCGTTTCACTACAATTTCGTCTTTCCTGTCCAATCATAAATAGCACGTTCGTATCTTTCAAAGGTACCGCAATCATTCCACCTGCCAGGAACCTGACATTCGTATAGCCCCTTGCTCTCAATAACTAAAGGCAAGATATCTTCCTCAAAAGATATGTATTCATTTTCTCCATTGGGTGCATGAGCAAACAAGCTTGGTTCTGCTGCATATATCCCAGCCATAATGAAGTTACTCGCTGGATTTTCTGGCTTGTAGTGGAAGGCACTGATAACGCCGTCGGCACCGCTCTCTACTACACCGTAATCACTTGGATTTTCTACTTCCACAGTGCCAAGAGTAACTTGTGCACCCTTTTGCTTATGAGCCTCGAGTAGTCTAGTGATATCTATATCTTTCAACTCATCACCATTTGAGACGAGGAATGTGCTGTCTATATGACTTAAATATTTTCGAATACCGCCCCAGGTACCAAGACGAGACTCTTCAACGACAAAATGAATATCTTCATTTTCATACTCTTTGTTCCAGCGCTCAAATAAGGGAAGGTCTTCGTTGTTAACAATCACATGTATTGCACCCACTCCATTCTTTCGAAATAGATCAACAAGATGCTGAACTATGGGACGGCGCCCTATCGTTAGTAATGGTTTTGGTATCTCAAGTGTAATGGGATGTAAGCGGGTACCTTTTCCGCCTGCTTGAATAATTCCCTGAATGGTTGACATGTTCCTAGTATAAGACATGTGTCATGTGCCCGCGCACATTGACACCCTCATTTATCTGGTGCAGTGTGTCGGCAGACAATCAGGAGCGAGGGTGAGATGGAATTTGTCCCTACAACATTTGACGCCTTGAAGGAAGGAGACTTTTTCATTTCGGTGAGCGGGTCCAATCTACTGGGACGCCCACTGATGAAAAGAGCCAAAAGGGAGGACCGTGCGTATTGCTGTAGGCTGACGGAAGAGGGGGTATTCAAGTACTCACACAGAGCTATCGTGTTCGAAAAGCACAACCGTGTTCTGAAGGTTCGCATGAGCTAAATGTCCGGTGGAATGTGGGGCCCTGTCGTATATGACGACGGGCCCTTTTGTGGCTTAGTAAGGCCCTATTTCAATACTTGACGTGCAACTTCGCTTCCTATACTATGACCCTACTGCCCCCTCGTAGGGGCGGGGTTTGTTTTCGCTCGTTGAAAATTAAATATCTAGTAGAGTGGATCCAAGAAAAATATTCTTGTGTTCCGCCTATTCTTAATGAGAGTTTGATCCTAGCTCAGGATGAATGCTGGCTGTATGGATAAGGCATGCAAGTCGAACGGCCCGCAAGGGCAGTGGCAGACGAGGTAGTAACACGTA
>LFCQ01000004.1 GCA_001189195.1 Parcubacteria bacterium C7867-007 | reverse complement strand
AGGAGTGGAGGTACCGATACCCACACGTCCTGCGTTGGTGACGACAAAGTTAGTACCGGTTGAAGAGCCAATGGCGAAGGCGGGTGCGGTGCCGTTTGTATTGGTTGGGTTAATTGAGAGTTGTGCCCATGGAGTGGTGGAAGAAAGTGCAACCGTTGAAGTGAAGTTGTTTGCTGCACCCCAAGTGTTTGCGGTGGTAGTGCCGAATGCAAGTGAGAGTATGTTTGAAGAAAGTTGGATTGGGTACGTTGCAGTGAGAGGTGCTTGATAGTCGGTTCCTGCGATCGCCGGTTCGATAAGGCCGTTTGTTGCTTTAAGTACCCCACTGCCAAGTCCATCAATGGTGGTACTTCCGTGGAAGAGTACGTTTCCTTCAACTGAGAGTGCTGAACTAAATGTCGACGTCGCAATACCAAGGAACCCAGATGAGTTGAAGCGTGCACGCTCGATACCACTGGTACTGAAACCAATGGCGTTTGCTCCTGCGTGGAAGATACCGGTACCAAGATCCGATGCCCACGTGAACGACGGTGCAGAGGCACCATCAGCGTTCAGACCAATGAATTGTGAGCCGGTGGTGATTGCTCCTGAAGTGAGGATAGTGGTTGCGGTGAGTCCCCCATTGAAATCTTGCTGTGCACTCCATGCATTTGCGGTGGTGGTGCCGAATGCAAGAGATACGTTTGTTCCTGAAAGTTGGAGAGGATATGCAAAGGTGAGGGTGTTGCCTCCCACACATGTTCCATTGATTGCGAAGCAGCCACTGGTGAGATTGATACCTCCGGTTGAGTTAAAGGTTGAGGTTGCAGTGGTGAAGTTAGCAATACCTTGAATAGAAAGGAGTGAACCAGGGGTTGAGGTGCCGATACCAACGTTTCCTGCGTTGGTGACGATGAAACTAGTTCCGGTTGAAGAGCCGATGGCGAACTGGGGGGCAGTTCCGTTTCCAGCCACAGGATTGATTGAGAGTTGACCCCATGGTGTGGTTGAGGAAATACCTATATATCCAGTTGAATCTATACGCAATCTTTCTGTTAAATTTTGTGTTCCAGTAGGTGTTGTCTTAAATGTTAGATACGCACCATTAGCACTACCGGTAAATGCTTCCGCTGATGCAGCCTCTATAGCAACTGCTGCTGCGACATTTGAATCTGTACCTCCAAAAAATAGATCGCCAAGCAACTCACCAGAAGTAATAGTTTGATCCCCACGAAGAAGCGCTATTTTTGAACCTGAGTCTGTTTCGCCGTTAATTTGTAAAGCAACACCTGAGGCAATACTTGATGTATTTATTCCAACTTTTCCTCCATTTGTAACAACGAACTGAGTAGCACTTGAAGACCCAATCACAAAGGATGGTGCAGAACCATTAGTTGCAACAGGATTAACGGAAAGCTGACCCCATGGAGTTGAGGAACCAAGACCTAGGAATTTGTTTGATTCACTCCAGAAGAAATTAGCGGCTGCAGAAGACTGGGTGAGTTTGGTGCCGTCAGAGAAGACCACGCCTCCGTTGTAGAAAGTGGTGGTTGCGGTACCGCCGTTTGCGAGAGTGTTGGAGAAGTTTGTGATACAGGTACCGTTTACGGCATAACATCCTGCCGTGAGGTTAAGTCCTCCGGTTCCATAGAAGGTGGAGGTTGCGGTGGTGAAGTTAACCACATCACCTATAGATAGGAGTGAGCCTGGAGTCGACGTCGCAATACCAAGGAACCCAGATGAGTTGAATCGTGCACGCTCGATACCACTTGTGGTGAAGCCAATACTATTAGCTCCAGCATGGAAAATACCTGTGGTTAGATCAGATGCCCACGTGAACGACGGAGCAGATGCACTATCTGCATTAAGTCCAATGAATTGTGAACCAGTTGTTATAGATCCTGATGTAAGGATTGTGGTTGCGGTGAGTCCCCCATTGAAATCCTGCTGTGCACTCCATTGATTCGCAGTGGTGGTGCCAAACGCGAGTGATACGTTAGTGCCTGAGAGTTGGAGTGGGTATGCAAAGGTGAGGGTGTTGCCTCCCACACAGGTACCATTGATTGCGAAACAACCACCACCTGTGAGGTTGAGGCCTCCGGTTGAGTTAAAGGTTGAGGTTGCGGTGGTGAAGTTAGCGATTCCTTGTATAGAAAGGAGTGAACCAGGAGTTGAGGTACCGATACCCACACGTCCTGCGTTGGTGACGATGAAACTAGTTCCGGTTGAAGAGCCGATTGCGAACTGGGGTGCGGTGGTAATTGAAGCAATTGGATTTATTGAGAAAAGCGCCCATGGAGTGGAGGTAGCGCCAACACTTACAAGACCCACTCCTGTTGAACTCAGACGCACGTTACCGGTGGTACTGCCCGTTCCAGGATTAAGCAATACACTCCCGCCAGTACTTAAGACACCAGTCGCATTACCACCCACAAGACTTATACCTCCTGCAAAACCTAAACCACCAAACCCGAGCGGGTCTGAAACAGCACCACCTCGAAGCGTAACGGTCCCCGCGCTAGAACCGGCCGTTTGCGTTGCCCCACCAGTGATTGATATACCGCCACCCACAGCTCCAAGACCTCCGGTAAGGGACACCGGTCCACCTGATCCACCTGTTCCAATACCACCAACGAGAGTAATGCTGCCTCCGCCATCTGATCCTAATCCTCCTCTAAGCGCGATTGCACCACCATTGCCAGATAATGAAGTACCTCCATATGCAGAGAGTGCATTGGGTGCACTACCTGTTGTACTACCTTGGCCATCAATACTAAGGCTAGCTAGTGGTGTTGTTGTTCCAATCCCTACCAATCCCGCATTAGTAACTACAAATCTTGTTGCTGATGATGAACCAATCGCAAATGATGGTGCTGAACCGTTTGTTGCCGTTGGATTGATGGAAAGTTGTGCCCACGGAGTGGTTGAAGCAAGAGCAACGGTTGAAGTGAAGTTGTTTGCTGCACTCCAGGTGTTTGCGGTGGTGGTACCAAAAGCAAGCGAGATTGTGTTCGCAGAATTAACAAGTGGATAGGTGAATGTAAGTGGTACTTGATAATCGGTACCTGCTGATGCAACTGAAAGCACTCCACTTGTAGCCTTTAGAAGACCTGTAAGTGATGTGTTAACCGTCGTGAGATTCGGTGCAGAGATAAGGGTACCGATCGTTGATGTTGCATTGATACGAGCGTCTGCCCTTGCGTTTGTGAAGTAGAAATTCGTGAGACCTTCTGCAAGCGCATCGGTAGTCGTTGCACTAAAGAAGCTGTAGAAACGCTCACCAAAGTTTGTGAGGTTTGTTGCGTTCAAGTAGTAACTTCCCTCCTGTCCATCGAAGGTGCCGGTCCAATCACCAGTACGATCAAGTGTGAGAACTCCTGCGGTGTTTACGAGTCCGCTACCAGTGAGTGAGGTGAAGTATGAACTTCCAACACCAAGAGTATCGGTTTGAAGTGAAGTGGTGGTTGCATTGCCTGCGGTGAATGCGCCTGTAACAGCGAGTGTTCCACCAATCGTTGCGTTACCCGAAGTACGGAGTGTGCCCGCAACGGTGTTTAGGATTCCAACACCAAGACCGCCAGTGAAGTATCCTGAACCACTCACAGAAAGCTGTGTTGGTGCTGTAGTGGTTGCAATACCAAGACGTGAAGAGATGTACTGCTGACCAATCACTTCAAAGATACTGTTTGTTGTACTTGTTGCGTTGCTGCCCAACACTAGTACATCTGAAGTGTTTGCAGGATAAATAATACCCGTACTGGTAGCGAAGATACCATCACCTCCACCTCCACCACTCGTTGTTTGATCTACACCCCACGCAGGTAGACCAGCCTGCACTTTAAGTACCTGACCTGCAGAACCAAGTGGCAAGGTAACAAGGTTGCCGCCGCTATCTGCATACAGAATGTCTCCCTGTGTGTATGACGCGATACCGGTACCGCCATTCGCCTGAGCCAGTACACCTGTATGGTTTGCAAGATCTAAGTAATAGCTTCCCTCTTGACCATCGAAGGTGCCGGTCCAGGCACCGGTGCGGTCGAGGGTGAGTACACCAGAAGTGTTTACGAGTCCGCTACCAGTGAGTGAAGTGAAGTATGAGCTTCCAACACCAAGAGTGTTGGTTTGGAATGTGGTGCTTGTTGCATTGGTTGCGGTAAGGGTACCAAGTGTGCTTGCACCAGTAACCGTTAAGGCAGTTGTTGATGCGCCTCCATTGAATTGCTGTAGTGCGCTCCATGAATTCGCGGTGGTGGTGCCGAATGCGAGCGAAATACTATTCACGGCACGCACAAGTGGATATGCAAATGTGAGAGCGTTCTCGTAGTCAGTGCCAGCAGTTGCCGGAGAAAGTACTCCTGCCGTTGCCTTAAGGATGCCCGTGAGTGTTGTTGCAACGGTTCCGAGATTTGGTGCAGAAGTAAGAGTACCGATCGTTGATGTTGCATTGATGCGTGCGTCTGCACGCGCGTTTGTGAAGTATAGGTTTGTTACACCCTCAGCAAGCGCATCGGTTGTTTTTGTTGTAAACCAATAATCAGTTGAGGTAGTTGAGAAGTAATTGTTTGCGCTATCAAGTCCAAGTGCACCATTAACAACGGTGAGTCCTGTTCCGGTGAAGTCGGAAAGATAATCACTTCCAAGTGCGATTGCGCTGGTAAGGATGCGTGGAAGTGTTGAGGTTCCTGTGCCTGTTGCCACAAAAATGTCACCGCTTACTGTACCTGCAACAGTAAGAAGTGATCCTGGGGTAGTGGTACCAATACCCACGTTACCGCTCGCATCAATTGTCATGCGTGCAAGGTTGTTGGTGATGAAGTTAAGGGGATTTGCATCGGTAGTACCAAGTGTTGCGGTAGTACCGAATGCATTTCCTCCTTGTTCAAACACATCTGTGCTTGTGGTACTTCCCGTTGCAGTGAGCACTCCATTTACGATTGCAAGACCAGTACCAACGAAGTCAGTGATGTAGTCTCCACCGATACCAAAAGAGTTAACAACGAGATTCGGTAGCGTTGAAGTTGCACTTAACGAGGTTGCGGTGAAGAACGGTGCAGTGATTTCTCCTGAGCTCGTGAGTGTGCCACCGAGTGTAAGATCGCCATCAAGATCTGAATCACCTGTTACGTGAAGTGAGCTTGCGGTTATGTCACCCCCATTAACCACGTCACCGCCTCCACCACCTGAACTGCGACGAACGAGACGTGCGAGACTATCACTCATTCCCGTAAGGCGCATATCAAGCGCTTCTTGTGTGACACCAGTTGTACTATAGAAATTCTGAATATTTGTAACACTAGTGCCACCTCCAGAGCCATACACTACGCCTTCTGTAGGGCGAACAGAGTATCCCGGAACAGTAACTGCAGGAGGTAGTGGCACTATCGCCAAGCGTGAACTACCACGCAGGTATGCCAGCACACGATCAATACTGAGATTCAATGCACTGCGCCATCCGTGAATGATGTTGTATGTGCCTAGTGCAACACCACGCCCCGTGTTCACGAATGATTCTGCACTCACTGGTGTAAATGGTGAGAATTCCACAGGGTTTGCAACAATGGCTGTTCCATTCGGTATACGTACTTCAGGAAGTGATACATCAGGGATGCTCGCAACACTGCTTCTCATTACTAGAAGCTGCGTATCAACAGCGCGCTGTACGTTATATGTAAATACACGAGCATATTCAGTTGAACCTTGTACTAGAGCAACTGCAGTTGGTCCCGCAGATGTTTCTGCATCCACTGCGATCGCTACTACCGTGTGCGATCCATGTACCCATGCAACAACTGCTTGTTCGTACGTATCAAGTATGTTCATCGATGCGCCCGGTGCAGCCGCAACAAGATCACGAGTGGTTGCTGCAGCAGCAAGTGCATTCTCGCCTGAACGATTAATTAGATAATCGTATGAATCAAGTAATGAATACAACGTATCTCGTGTACCCGAGCCCAGTGCAACATACGCACTGATTGCGCGATGTGAAAGTGTGATATCGCCATCTATAAAACGACTGAACGCGCGCTCGGCATGAGCGCGCGAATGCTGTAGAGATGCAACGCGTGTTGCGGCATCGTCGTATGCAACAATTCTGTGGCCGCTTTCGGCACGTGCATCAGGTAGATCGATGAATGCGAGCATTGATCGTATTGTTGCGCTATCAATCACCGGTGTGAGTGATTTAGCAAACTGTGCGCGTACGTCAGGGATTCCATTACGTACTGAACTTGAAATACTTGAAGCAATACGCAAACGTGGTTCAGCTTCTGCATGTGCACCACCCACCGCACGTATTACAGAACTAGTTATCGCACCAGCATGATCAACCGCTGCACCAACAGGACCAAAAGCTGCGTACACACTTCCTCCCATGATCACAAGTGTAGCGACGAACGCAGCGGCAGGTGCACGAAGTACAGAAACAAATGGGCTGCGAACCGCAGGTGACACATTAGGATTCTTGTTGCTTTGTATAGAAACAACATTCTGTGCCTGTTGATACTCCTTCTCACGTGTCTGAGAAAGTTCTGTAGCAATCTCACGCTTTCGCTCTTCCTGCTCGCGAACAAACGTCTCGAGTGACTCGCTATCAATCAACCATGTTCGCCCCACCTGTGTTCCTGTGATCTTACCTGCTCGGCAGAGGCGCGAGAGGTAGTCAGCATTGTACCCAGACAGCACTGCTGCGTCTTTGGTGGAGAGAAGATTTTTTTGAAGGATCAAAGTCATGTCGGATATCCGAATTAACTAAATTCTAACGCACTAATTCAGAAACTCTTCAGATTTCTTTGGGGATAAAACTTAAACAAATCTCATGAAGACTTTTTAATAAAACTATAGCGAATTCGGAAGTCTGTTTTAGTGTCAAAACACTTCAAAAGCGAACTACACAAGATCAAAAATCATTAAAAACATCTCCAGTGGGGGTAAGGACGCGAACAAACGAAACTTATTACTTAGAATCCAGCGAGAAAAGTTATTTATTGCCGATGTAAGGCTTGCATATTGAACTCTAGATTCACTATTCTCTTGCAATCACGGGTATATGCACACAAGAGCACCCTAATGTTTCGCAATTCTTTGTTTAATTATCTTAAAGCAAACGTATTACTTAATTCGGTTATTGCGTAGTCGTGCATCCGATATACCTAGTATTTACTTATGTTTTGCTAATCTAAACCAGACATTGGTCACAGTGCACTCTTTTAAACGAGTTCAGAATCTTTAATGATATGTCCAAGTGATACTGACAGATGTCTCTTAGAAGTATTAGATCAGCAGGAATATTCCCTTGTGGGTATTGTGGTGCGTTCTGCTTATACCTATATATAGGTATAAGCAGAACAATGAGGATAAATATGGCTGCTAAGCTTTTATTTGAGCACTCATATAAAGAATAAAACCCTCAGAATGCATCTGAGGGTTTTATTCTTTATATTTCTATCCGAGATAGAAAACACTTTATTTACTTAGTATAAGTACTCGTTCCTCCGAGAAAATCAAATAGTGGAAGCAGCATATTTGATTCTTTTATATATCGTTCTGCAAAACCAGTACCAACTGCTGTAGTAGCGATTGTTAGAAGAATCAATGCAATTAGTCCCGCGCGAACAATAACTGATCCCGCACCTGAGCTTGAACGCTTTCCAGACGCACGACGCTGCTTCCTTGCCTGCGAAATTGCGTGTCTACGCTCTTTTTTAGTTGGAACGTGTACTTCCATCTCTTCGAGAACTTCCTCCCTCTCAGCCTCCGTAGAGTGGTGAATAAGAACTGGTTCTGATCCCTGTTCTATCTCCTCAAATACTGGTTCTTCTATCGTTGTTGTGAGGGGAACTATTGATACACGCTCCACGAGATCATCTACAGGTGTAATATTTGCTGGCTGATCCTGAATTACTGGCTCTATATGAACCTTTTCATCCTCTACTTCAGCAGCATGGGCTTCCTTAAAGGCTTGAATATCTTCTTCGATCTCCTTTTCTCGGTCATGCTCCTCCTCACGAGCATCAATAATCTCAGGGGTTTCAATGAAAGTATCCTGTTTCTGAGCAAACCACTCCTTCCATGCAGCCTGCATATCAGATAGTGATTCAGCAGAAGCGCCTGGAGCTACCTCGCTTCCAGCCGATAGTTCCTCAGCAGGTCTCTCAACTATCGGCATAACAGGCATTGAAGGCACGGTATCTGCAACATATGTAGGTTTTTCCCAGGTTGCTGGAGAAACAACTTCTTCGGGAACAAGTTCTGGAGATACGGAAATTGGCTCTGCATGTGCATCTCCACCAAAACGGTGAGCACGTATAGAGCTTTCAAGCACATACCAGCTACGTCCAACCATGCGTGCTTCAACATGCCCCTCACGACATAGCTGCCCAACATAGTCCTTTGCATACCCAGTTATATCTGCAGCCTTTTTAGACGAGATATAGAGTTTGCCGTCGATAGTAAGTTCATTCATATAGAAAGTATAAGGCTATCTTGTCTTGTATGAAATAGATATCAACAGTGCAGAAATAATGTCTGAAATAATCTTAAATACTAACTATTTACCCAGCTCTGCAATTAGCAGCTCTTTGATCAGTGCTGGATTTCCTGCTCCCTTGGTAGCCTTCATCGCCTGCCCAACGAGAAACTGGAGCGAGGATTCCTTGCCTGCACGATACTCTGCCGCAACCCCTTCATTAGCCGTAATGACCGACTGGACGGCTGCTGTTAGTGCTCCCGTATCGCTTACCTGCATTAGCCCATGAGCCTCTGCAATTGCTTCAGGATCACCTCCTTCTGTGGCCATGAAAGCGAGTGCATCTTTTGCGCCGCGTGAAGAAAGTTTGTTCGCAGTAATCATGCGAATCAGTGCAGCAAATGACTCTGGTGTTATGCGTACTTCACTGTCAGCGTTTGCATAGATACCCGCAAGATCCGATACAAAATAATTGATTGCATATGCACGCACATTTTTTTCATCACCAAGTAAAGCGATCACTGCATCAAAGAATGCTGCGCGCCCTAAATCATTTGCAACATATGCTGCATCCTCTTCTTTCATTCCGAATGCGATGTACCGTGCACGCTTTTCCCACGGTAGTTCGGGGAGCGATTCCTTAAGTGCTTCATCAGTCCATTCAGGAATACGCGAGCGATAAATCTTTGGAATATCTGGTTCGGGGAAGTATCGATAGTCAGCACTACCCTCCTTAATACGCTGGTGAAATGTTACCTGCTTTGTTTCATCCCACCCGCGTGTCTCCTGCTGCAGCGTTCCGCCTTCTTCAATAAGTTTGATCTGCCGTTCGACCTCATACTCAATTGCACGCTCGACAGAACGGAAGGAGTTAAGGTTCTTAACCTCTACTTTTGTACCGAAGGTATCTGTTTTTGATACGGAAATATTTGCCTCGATTCGCATCTCACCCTTTTCAAGATTTGCATGCGAGACACCAAGGGTACGGAGAAGCAACTGAAGTTCACGTGCAAACTTCCCTGCAGTCTCTGCGTCATGAATAACGGGTTCGGTCACCAGCTCCATCAATGGCACTCCTGCACGATTGAAGTCCACAAGGCTTTTCCCCGCTGAGTGTGAAGATCGAGCAGTGTCTTCTTCAAGGTGCACACGAGTGATTGCAACACCCGCAAGTTCACCTCCTGCTACAAATGGATACTCATACTGACTGATCTGATACCCCTTCGGAATGTCTGGATAGAAATATGATTTACGATCGAACTCGCTATAGTCTGCAAGTGTTGCGCCGAGGGCTTTCCCCACACGAAGCACGTTATAGATAGCATCACGGTTTGGAACAGGAAGTGTGCCTGGATGTGCAAGACACACCGGACACACGTTTACGTTCGGACGTGTTTCTTCCGGATCATTTGGTGAATCACAAAACATCTTGGTCTTCGTCGCGAGTTCCGCGTGAATTTCAAGACCAATGGTAGTGCGGTATGCAGAAGTGTCTGACATAGGGCTTAGCCTAGTGGGTTAGAGGCAAACGCGCAACCGGCCCTCAGGCCGGTTTATTGCTTTTCAAGAGCCTCAAGACGTTGGGCTAGGGTATCTGAAAAGGCTTTCAGGAGGGTGTCGTCTATCACCGAGAGCGGTATAACCGTCTTCCCTGATGCCTTTGCAAGCAGCTTCATCTTCTCAGAAAGTTCTTCTGGAGTGAGCAAGTCTGCTTTAGAAAGCACCACAAGCTCTTCTTTTCCTTCTAGATTTCCACTAAACGACTCAAGTTCCTTTCGTATGGAATGATAGCTTTCTACAACGTCTTCTTGCTCAGCCGAGACGAGATGTCCAATTATTTTAGTGCGTTCTATATGACGCAGGAACTTTGAACCTAGACCTTTTCCAGACGAGGAACCTTCAATGAGTCCTGGGATATCTGCAATCATGTATCCGTAGAATTCACCAAGGTGTGGATCAAGTGTAGTGAACGGGTACGAGCCAACTTTAGACTGTGCACGTGTTAGTGAGTTAAGGAGTGAGGACTTCCCTGCATTAGGGAACCCTACGAGACCTACGTCTGCAATGAGCTTAAGGGTGATATGGATATCCCCAGCCTGCCCCGGTTTGCCCGGTGTAGATTCCTTCGGATTCTGATTTGTTGAGCTTTTGAAGTGCGGGTTGCCAAGACCACCAATTCCTCCTTTAAAGATTATCTGCTCTTCTCCATCTTCAAAGAATTCATGCAGCTGCTGTGTTGTGCAGTTCTTTGCAACAGTTCCAACAGGAACGAGTATCACAATGTTCTCACCATCACGTCCGTGCTTATCGTTACTTCCACCCGGTGCACCATTCTCTGCATTAAACTTCTTTGCATAACGATAGCGTGCAAGTACACCGAGATCGCGTACCGCACGAAGAATAATATCGCCACCGCGACCTCCATCACCACCGGCTGGACCAGCTTTCTCATTACCCTTTATGTGCAGCCAACGAACCACGCCGTTTCCGCCGTGTCCTGCTCGTGCATGGATGTGCATTTCATCTATGAATGCCATATATGTCCACCCTACCACAAAGCACGTTTTGCAGCATCTATGCGCTTGATCCCGCAACAAAACCCGTAGTCCAACATAGCTGGAGTGAGTACCCTCCCGAGGGACGAGTGATATGAAGGAGGTCCCCGATTACAAACAGATTATCGATTTTTTGTGAGCGCATTGTGCGCATATCAATCTCTGTGAGAGGTACCCCACCATCTGCCACCACTGCTTTCTCAAACCCAAGAAGTCCTGTAACAGTGAGTGGTAGACCTTTGAGGAGTTCTGTAAGTGCACGTCGTTCTTCCTTTGTAACGCTGTGTGTCTTTGTTTCAGGATCGATTTCTGGCAAGCGCTCCAACAGTACATCAGTCGTCCCGTTCGGTACAAACGTTCTAAGTGCATTCCTAAGCGATCGATTCTTCACCGTATCAAAATGCTCTCGTAACTCACGATCAAGAATTCCCAGGTCTGTCTTAGGAAAGAGATCGATGTGTGCGGTAACAGGACCTTCGTGTAACAGATCTGAGACCTTTCCAGCAGCATTCAAAATGGTTGGTCCTGAAAGCCCTTGATGTGTAAATAGTACTGATCCCTGCACCGAAAACTTTTGCTTTGCCTCGTTACTAAACGATACCTTTGCATCAGAGAGCGCTGTACCTGCGAGGTCCCGCACCCATGTTTCCTTCACCTTTAGCGGCACAATTGTTGGAGTTGGTGCAATAACGGTATGACCAAGCGTTCGTAGCCAAGCAAACCCATCTCCCGTAGAACCCGTCTCTGGGTGTGAGAGGCCGCCCGTGGCAAAGATATAGGAGGCTGCACTGTATTCAGCAGTGCCCACTATCACTGATTCAATGCGGCCACTCTTAATGCGCACTTCTTGAACGGGAGCTCGCAACTTAACAATCACTTTCCCTGCTGCAAGCTGGGTACGAAAGAACTCCACAACATCACGTGCCTGCTCACTCTTAGGAAACGTACGTTTCTTTGCCTGTACGATAAGGGGAAGATTGTTTGATTCAAAAAAGGAGTACGCCTCCTTCATTCCAAACGATGCAAAGGGGGAATGAAGGAATGGTTCTGCATCTCCGTAATTCGCAAGGAGGGTATGCGTATCTTCTTCAGCATTAAGAATGTTGCAACGACCTCCCCCCGATATAGCCAGCTTCTCACCAAGTTTTGCATTCTTCTCAAGCAGAAGCACGCGCTTCCCGCGCGTGCTTGCTATCGATGCAGCCATCATGCCGGCAGCTCCGCCACCTATCACGATAACGTCGTACGACTCTTTTATGTTTCGAGTACCCATCCTTCTGCGAGAAGAGGCTCAGCCTTCTTGTATTTAAGTGTCTGAGTCTTGTCACCATTGCGTATGGTCACGGTATCATTGCGACCGATCGTCTGCTGATTCACAACAGGAGTCTTCTCTGCAGCAGTACCATCTCCCCCTTCACTTGCGGCAACAAGTTGACGGCGAGTCTTCTCTTCCTGAGCACGTATGCGAGCATCGTCAGAAGGCATGATGCGTGGAATAGCTTCAGTTATTTGCTGTATGATACCCGCCTCCATTTGTTGGAATCGCTGCAAACCTTCGCGTCGGTACTCTATAAGTGGATCACGCTGACCATAGGCACGTAGTGACACTGTGCGACGGAGATAATCCATGGTCTCAAGCTGTTCAAGCCAGAACGCATCGGTAACCTGAAGGATGAGACGACGAAGAAGCAATGCCCAGGTTTCTGCACCGAGTTCCTCGCGTTTTGCCTCATATGCAGCTACTGCGGTCTCGTCTCCAGAAATCATGTCCTGCACCAACGTTTCAATCTCTTCTGGAGTTCCTTGGAGGGCCGTACGACGACGATCGTATATAGAAAGACGCTGAGTATTCATCACATCATCGTATGCAAGCACCTGTTTACGGGCATCGAAGTTAAACCCTTCAATACGCTTCTGTGCGGTCTCCAACGACTTACTTATCAAACCGCTTGCGATTGGTTCATCTTCAGCAATCTTGAAGGTGCCCATTACCTTCTTGAGCATATCTGAAGCAAAGACACGCATGAGCTTGTCTTCAAGAGACACATAGAAACGGGTCTCACCAGGATCCCCCTGACGTCCAGAGCGACCGCGTAGCTGATTATCTATACGACGCGCCTCATGACGTTCGGTACCAATAACAGCAAGGCCACCAATCTGACGAACCTCTTCCTGTTCAACAGGATCTACCGGCGCACCTCCTAGCTTGATATCCACACCGCGGCCCGCAAGGTTTGTTGCTACGGTCACACGCCCTTTTCGTCCTGCTTGAGCGATCAGCTCACCTTCACGTTCATGGTTCTTCGCATTAAGTACTTCGTGTGGAATCTTTGCATCGGTTAGGTACTGACTAACAAGCTCATTGTCTTCAATGGAAACCGTACCAATAAGTACTGGCTGACCCTTTTTCTGAAGCAGGTTAACCTCACGTGCAAGTGCGGTGTACTTGCCGGCATTAGTCTGGAAGATGAGATCATCATGATCAATACGTTTTACTGTACGGTTTGTGGGCACTACCACCACATCAAGCTTATATACCGTGTAGAATTCTTCTTCAGAAGAGAGACCTGTACCGGTCATACCAGCAAGTGCTTCATACATACGGAAGTAGTTCTGGAACGTAACGCTTGCATAGGTCCGTGTTTCCTTTTGGACCATGAGTCCTTCCTTTGCCTCTATGGCTTGATGCAGGCCTTCACTCCAGCGACGGCCTGGCTGTAGGCGACCGGTAAACTCATCTACAATCACCACCTCACCATCCTTAACTACATATTCCTTATCTTTATGGAAAAGTGCTTTTGCACGAACGGCTGTTTCTAGATGATGCGCGAATTTAACACCTCCTTCAGTATAGAGATTCTCAATATTCAATGCTTTCTCGGCTTTTGTAATGCCCGCATCACTTAGCTGAATAGCGCGCTCTTTTTCATCAACCGTGTAATCCTCTTCGAGGTTGAATGACCGAGCAATGGTAGCGAACCGCTCATATAGCTGCTCTGCATCTGCTGCGGGTCCGGAGATGATGAGTGGCGTACGTGCTTCATCAATAAGGATAGAGTCGATTTCGTCTACGATCGCATAGTGGTGGCCACGCTGCACGATCTGTGAAGCGTCATACGCGGTGTTATCTCGTAGGTAATCGAAGCCAAGCTCATTGTTTGTTGCATACGTGATATCCGCAGCATAGGCTTCTGCTTTGCTTGCAGGACGTAGGAAATCGTAGAAGACACGGAATGAACCGGTCTCATCGCGTGCGTCATCCTCGCTTTGGGTTACGTGTGATGGATCGTACACATATGAACCGCTTGAAGAAACCACGCCAACACTAAGTCCAAGGAAGTGATATACCTGGCCCATCCATGCAGCGTCACGGCGTGCAAGATAATCATTCACCGTAACAAGGTGCATTCCTTTACCCGCAAGTGCACGGAGAGTTGCTGCAAGTGTTGCTACAAGTGTCTTTCCTTCTCCGGTACGCATCTCTGCGATCTTCCCCTTAGAAAGAGCGAGACCTCCAATAAGCTGCACATCATAGTGTCGCTCCTTAAGTACGCGGCGCGATGCTTCACGCACCAGTGCAAACACCTCTGCGATATCTGCATCCTTCTGTGGGTACCCTCCGGTACGCTCCTTTACTGCCGCAAGGCGCGCCTGTATCTGTTCTTGAGAGAATCCCTCTAACTCGTCTGAAAGCTTAGCTGCGCTGTCCACGACGCCCTGAGCGCCCTTTACGAAGGCTGCAGATTGGTTCTGAGAGAATACTTTACCGAGGAATGTTGCCATATCAGCCCACTATACCGTTTTGAGGCGTACTTCGCACCTATATATAGGTATATGAACAGATACAAGAAAAGCCCGCTCCAAGGAGCGGGCTTTTCTTTTGAAGAACTACTTCTTGCGCTTTGCAGTCTTGCGCTTTGCAGTCTTCTTGGTGGTCTTCTTAGCAGCCTTCTTTACTGCTTTCTTAACCGACTTCTTCGCTGGGCGGCGCTTTGCAGTCTTCTTTACGGACTTCTTAGCAGCCTTTCGTTTTGCAGCCATATTGATTGGATGAAAATAACTACGACTAATGTCGACCCATATGCGCACAGAAATAATTTCAATTCGTAATTAAGATTATTTTTGTGCGCGTATGTGTTGTGTAT
>LFCQ01000005.1 GCA_001189195.1 Parcubacteria bacterium C7867-007 | reverse complement strand
ACGACTAATGTCGACCCATATGCGCACAGAAATAATTTCAATTCGTAATTAAGATTATTTTTGTGCGCGTATGTGTTGTGTATACATTATTGCGCGCAAATAAAATATTTGTGTGAGAAAAAAAATAAATGTGGATAACTTTATAAAAACAAAAACTGCATCACACACGTGATGCAGTTTTTGTTTTTATATATTTTACGAAAATGATCGCACTTCGCGTTCAATACGTATGCCAGTTGCCGCACATACTTTCTCTGCAACAGCAGTTGCTAGTGCGTTCACTTCGTCAGCAGTAGCGTCTGCATCAGCAACGAGTACTAGTGGTTGATTCTCAAAGAGGTGCACGCGTCCCATACGAAAGCCGCGCAGATCTAATACGTGATCCAATATCCACGCAAGTGGAATCTTTATACCTTCCTCGACCACAAATCCTGGAAGCTCTGAATACTGAAGCTTTAGTGCAGTGTATGCATCAGAAGATATGGTTGGGTTCTTAAAAAAGGAACCCGCAGTACCGTACTTTGCGAGGTCAGGAAACTTCACGCTACGTACACGTCGCACTGCCTCTCCTATAGTGTGTGGGGTACTCAAAGCCTCTCCAGCCTCTATGAGGCGTGAGAGATCTGTATAGTTGGTATTCGCGGTACCTTCCCGTTGCAGAAGTAACGCAACACGCATAATCACCGGCCCAGGCTTTTGCTTAAAGACGCTGTCACGGTATCCGAACATACAACCGTCTTTGGTGAGTCGTAGTACTGAATCTGTTTCTGGATCGTAGCACTCAAGCCAAGAGAAGGTATCCGCTAGTTCAGTTCCATATGCACCAATGTTTTGTACCGGCGCAGCACCAACTGTGCCAGGGATTCCTGCCAAGTTCTCAATCCCCCACAGACCTTCTGCAGCACAAGCGCGTACGAGCGTATCCCACGATGTTCCTGCTTCTGCACAGACTTCAACGCCACTAGTTGTCTCTGTGAACGAAATACTATCGTTTTCCATCTTTAGTACTACAGCGGCTATCGAATGATCTGCAGCCAGGATATTACTGCCCTGCCCCATTGGGTATACCGGAAGACCGCATTCGCGCGAGTGCGCAAATGCGGTCTTCACTGATGCGATTGAATCTCCTGTGTGCACATAGCGTGCAGGACCACCAATACGAAACGTGGTGAGTGAAGCAAGAGGTACGTTCTCGCGCATCATGGCACGAGTTAGTTAGCTCCTAGTTGCGTAAGGAAACTTGCTCCTTGTGCCGCCACTTCTGGATGTGCAGCCATAGTCTCACGGATAGTCTGGATCGCTTTTGCACGCTGACCAGATTCGTTATATGCGGCTGCAAGCTGGAATCCAGAATTGGCATCGTTTGCATTCTTTGCATGAAGCTGCAGGATCGGAATTAAATTATTCCAGTCCTTTATGTGGTAGTACGCAGGTACTAGTACTGGTTGGTCCACTATCGAAGTACCAAATCGTTCCTCCAGGATAGCCTTTCCACCAGCAACATCGTTAGTGATTATGTGTCCCACGGCAGCATACGCAGCGCCAAGCTCGTATCTCTTATCAAGAGCGTATGCAGATTCAAACAGTGTACGTGCTGCTTGTACATCGCCGCTCTGCCACTTCTCCATACCCTGTTCCAGAATGACTGCCTGTTTGGTTGGGGCATAGGTGTGTGCAAGAGTACTTTCCTTAAACGCATTCTCGTAGTCCCCGATGGTACGGAGCATGGTGGCATATTGCATATGCATACGTGCATCCATCGGTGTCTGCTTGAACTGCTCCACCATTTGGCTGTTGGTGAACGCAAGTAGTTCCTGCTTAAGACTAGTTGGAACATCTGGAGCGTTTAGTACGCCGCTAGTGAATGACATAAGCTGCTCACGTACTTCCTGAATAGCAAATGGACGGTCATTAACAGCTTGCTTAAGGTATGCGAAGCGCGTGGTTACATCGAGCTCCCGTGTTACTCCATGTATAAGATTCTTTCCTCCCTGGATCGTTGGTACGTTCACAAGCCAGAGTGTGACTGCAAGACCTACAACCACAAGTGGTGTTACGAGACTCGCGAGCGTAGTCTCATTCGCTTCACGTGCCTTCTCCAGGGCTTCGATTGGTTTTGAGCGTGCTGAGTACGCTAGTGCAAATAGCGCAGCAAGCGGTACATAGGTGAAGAGGTTATCGAACACCACCAGTGCTTGAACCCCGTAGCCGATGAAGGCGGCAAACACCAGAATACGTTCTGGTCTACTCGCAGCACTGCGATACAGTGCAATTACTGCAGCAGCAAAGAGTCCCACGAACAATAAGAGTGCGGGAATGCCGCCAGCTATCAACCAGTCCAGATACAGATTGTGCACACGATCAAACCAAGGCTCCTGCCCATAGAGTGAGGGGTCATAGTACTTATTGAATACATAGTTAAACCCTTCCTGGCCCCATCCAAGAATAGGTCGTTCCTCAAACCCCTGGATAGCCATGTTCCAGATAGTGAAACGAACCTCCATGTCTTTCAGCGATATGGCAGAGAAACGAGAGAGAATCGGATTCTGTGCGATGAACGGCTGATTCTGAAGGGCGATGAACCCGCCAATTACAAAGAGTATAGACACTAGAGCAACAGCAGCTCCTTGCTTCCCTTTCTTACCCGCCTCTAAAAGCCAGAGGAACGCCGCAGCAATTGCTGCAACAAGGAAACCGACCATCGTACCGCGTGTACCAGTACCAACCAGTACGAGTATCTGCACTGCGGCCAATGCAAAGAGTGCGTACCGTAGCCAGAGCATCTTCTTTTCCTTTGTTTCAAAAGCAAGCCAAAGTGTTGTTGGAACGGCAAAGAGCAAATAACCCGCAAGATACTCTGAGTTTCCTAGAGATGCATCGAGACGAGTATCACTTTGATGAATTCGCGTGAGACCAAAGAACTGGAACACACCGTATAAACATACGAGTGCACTCGCGCCTGCAGAGGTTAGCCACCACTTGCGCCACAGTTTCTCCGGACCAAGCACAGATGCCAACACCACAAAGAACAAGAAGAGGTGTATGAGGGTAACCCAACCATCCATACGCTCGAAGTTGCTCCAGAAGGCTTTGTGCGGATTAACGGCAAAGAAGTCTGCTATTGCCATCCATGCAGTAAAAAGTCCGAACAGCACCATCACCCATGAGAACTTGGGTCGATACTGTTTATCTGCAATAGCCAGTACCAGCCATCCTGCAACAGCTATCTCAACCAGCATTCTGAAGGCAAAGTTCTTGCCCGCAATGAACGGGAAATAGATCGTGCCATCTACGTATAAAACAATGAACGGAATAGCGAATAATGCAGCTAGGGTGGTCCAGAGGGCAACTTTTTTCATGTGAAGATAGTATATACCGTTGTGATAAAATAACGGAATAATGCGCTTTATATCTGTACGCCAGCGCTTTCAACCCCTAACTGACTCTCTCGGACGAAAGCTGAATACTGACATGAATTACCTCGTTTCTGGGGGATTTTGGAGTGCCGTAGGAACCGGTCTTTCTGTGCTGATTGGGCTGGCTACTGCGGTTGCATTCGCCAACCTTCTTTCAAAGGAGACGTACGGTACCTATCAATATATCCTCTCTGGCGTCACGTTGTTAGGACTACTCTCGCTACCTGCCATGAAGAGTGCGATCTTTTATGCTGCTGCGCGCAACAAAGATGGATCGTTCCTTGAAGCCATTCGTGTAAAGATGCGCTGGAACCTTCTCTCGGCTGGTGCAGCATTTGCAGTCGCTGCGTACTACTTCCTAAATGGAAACATGCTACTCGCAGGATCATTTGCAATCGTTGGTTTGTTTATCCCGGTATGGGAAGTGTATGGAAACTATGTGCACTACTTACTTGGCAAGAAACACTTCAAGGACGGAATTATATACGAAGCTATTGCGCAGGGCGTAAACGCAATAACCATTATCACAATTCTGTTGCTTACAAAGAATCTTTTCATATTGCTATTCGGATTCTTTGCGAGTTGGACAATCATGCGAGTTTTCTTGTTCCGTCGAACACTACATAAATATCCTCCAAATACTGAGCGTGATCCTGAATTGATCGGTTATGCGAAACATCTGTCTTTTATGACGGTACTTACAACACTCGCCAGTAATGCAGATAAGATGCTGTTGTGGCAGTTCCTTGGGCCTATTGGCATTGCTACCTACACCTTATCGCTTACTGTACCGAGTCGTGTGACTAATGCATTGGGAAGTATTAATCGTCTCTATTTTCCAAAGGCAGTCGAACATGATCTCACCACTATACGGAAAGTGCTGGTACCACGTGTGGTACTACTGGTCTTTCTTGCGTCTGGAATTGCTATTGCATATATCGCCGCAGCGCCATATGTATTTGAGATCTTCTTCCCCAAGTACATGGAATCTGTCCCGTATACGCAGGCGCTATCTATCCTTATTGCCCTACAACCGATATCACTCTTTGGTACCGCTCTTTCTGCACACGCGCGAAAGAAGGAACTATATATATTTAGCTTTATTCCTCCTGTCCTTCAGATTGGACTATTCATACTATTGATCCCAACTCTGCATGTTTGGGGCGCCATTCTTTCTATCGCGATAACACAACTCGTTGAGAATATTCTTCTAACGGGCCTATTCTTCCATGCCTCTGCTACTCCTTTACGAAACCTTACGGGCAATAATGATACTGAAGTTCTGACGACCAACCACACGAACGAGAACTGATAGTACTGGCACAACGGGACGCAGAACACGACACACAATTCGCTCGAAGAGACTCGGGGTTGAACTAATACCAAGAAAGCCAAGACGGAATAGACACTCACGCACAGGAAGATGGTTTGGATCGAAATCACGCTTACCCGCGTAGACTATCTCAAAGCCATTGTTCCGTAGGAAGGTCTGGAGGTTGGTGAATGAATAGTAAAAAAGATGCTCGGGATATACAAGTTTATGGTGATAGTTTGTCTTTCGAAGCGAATAGCTTTGGAAATCAGGTGTCTCAACCACGAGCAGTCCCTTGTCTGGAAGCGCGGCATGAATATCTTTTAATACTGCAAAGGGATCAGAAAGATGCTCTATCACATGGAAAAGCATCGCTGTGCGTGTACTTCGTTCCTTAAATAAAGGCGCCATGGTTTCTGTAGAACCCGTAAGCACAGGTACCCCGCGAGCCTGAGCTGCTTCAATCTGTGCGCGGTTAGGATCGATACCATACACGTGGGTATACCCTGCCTCAATAAGTGCTTCAACAAAGTACCCCTTGCTGCACCCCACATCACATGAGTACGAACAGTCGATATGTCTTCGTATAGTGTTTATACGGTCATGAATATTCCTGCGTTGAAGTGCAGCTTTCTCAGAAGAGAATGATGCATCAGCATCTTCATAGTGTGAGAGTGGGACATCAAATGACTGTCGCCACATGAGTAGACAGGCGGGACAGCGCCATCCTGACATACCATTTAAATCACAGGATTCTGGAGTTGAACCGTCTATGATACATACGTTTGGTACCCCACTCATACGGGCCTTATCGTAGCATAGACTGCTTCTTCAGAATTCAGTCCTAACATTTGTATAGTCTTTTGATCGAGAAATTCAGCAGCACGCTTCGGTTCCAACATGAACCCTGCCCCAGAGAGACGTTCTAGATAGTCATGTTCACTGTATATACGTACGTGATCTGCCTGACCAAATGCAGCAAGCTTTCCTTTAGGATCTGTTATCGACTGATCTTCAATACTTGTGTCTAGAGTTCGTGACACAGGTACCTGGAGAATTGCTCTGCCTCCTGGGACTAATACTCGGTATATTTCACGAAGTGCTTTCCTATCATCAAGAACATGTTCAAGTACGTGGTTACACACGACGAGATCAAACGACGCGTCAGGAAATGGGATGTCTGTTATATCAAGAGTAACCGCGTCACCGTACCTACCATCAGTGTATCGAGTGTCACCTTCAAATTTATCCCCTGCAGTATAGGTACCCGCTGTACGGGATTTTAGAACGCGTGCTAAATTGCGTTCGGGCGCTATATGCAATACTTTTGATGCATCCTGGAATACCGTTGTTTGTACAAAAAGGTACTCATACACTAAACGTTCCTTATCTGTGGATCCGCACCATGGGCAACGATAGTTTAGACGACCACCCATAGCGATAATGTGGTACTGATCAATTACCTTCTGTCCTGGTGCTGGTGGGTTAGAGATGAATGCTCGTGAATGGTGTGCGCATAGTGAGCACCGTCTTCCCCATCCGCCATACCGTACTACCAATCCTAGACGCTGTCGTATCTGCTTGAGAATGTTCATACGATGGTTTTGAGCATGTCTTCGCACACTGACCATACCTGGTCTACAGTTGTCGCTCTTGCTTGGCATCGTGCTTCCTTCTTATCATATACTTTTGCACGCATAAGTCGCAGTGCAGGTTCTGTACGGCCTTCCGGAACAACAACCATATGATATGGACCTATGGGTGGTTGCTCCCGCTCATCAATTGGCCCCACGATATCAATCGTTGGTATACCCTGTGCCTCTGCAATATAAATAGGTCCCGTGTCTGCAGAGATAAAAAGATTGAGCATTCCTATTGACGCCTTAAGTTCATCAACAGTAATCCCCTGCATGGACTCTACTACGGTTGTTGGGGCAAGTGCTGAATAGAATCCATTAAGGGCCTCTGCGTCTCCATCTGTACCAAATACTAATATTGACGCATTATGCTGAGCGGCAAGTCGATCTGCCAATTCTGCAAATCGTTCCGGTGGCCACTCTTTAATCTTATTACCCGCCCCCGGCGCGATACCAACCCGAGGCTGTTTGAGTACTCCAACACGCTTTGTCATGCGTTCTATTGCTCCAGTGGTACTAAACACAAATTTGTTTGTTGCTTCTGCATGAATCCCTAGCGGTTCAAGCAAGCGAAGATATTCACGAGGTGCATAGGTACCCATATGATGAGGTACGCGGATCAGTAGCTTAGAGAGCACTCGAAACCATCCATCATAGAGAGGACTGAACCCCGCTTTAATCTCCGGCACAACGATACAAGGAATATGCGCCAAATACGCGAGTGCAGTAGACATAAAATCTGGTCCACCCGTTAGGATGGCAGCATCAAAATTTTGAGATGCAATTGCATGAAGTACTTCTTTGGGACTACTAAACACAATGTAGGAATCAACATCAGGGTTTCCTTCTAGAACCTCCTTATTTAGAGCATTTCCCAGCACTGTTACGCGTATAGATGGGTCGTGTTTTTTTAGAGCATTGAATACGGGAGTCGTACACACCATGTCCCCCAACTTAGCCATCTGTACCACAAGAACATTTTGTACACGGGAAGGAACTTGCACGGCTCTTCCGTAGAATAGAGCGTAGCCATATACCACTGCTAGAAGAATAAGTTTCTTAAAGGACAACATATGATTAGTGCGCAATGAACTTGAGTATCTCATCTGCTCGATTATTCCAGGTGTTGTCCCGTATGGCTGTGTAGGCGTTCTGTATTCGTTCTTTAGTGGCAAGCACATCTGTACTCGCTGTTTTAATTCCTTCTGCGAGAGCATCAACGTTATCCGCTTGTACTAATACCGCGGTACTTTCATTGAGAACCTCACGTATGGAGGGAAGATCCGATGCAACAATGGGCCGCTCAGAAGCCATGTACTCAAAGAGCTTCATCGGTGATGTAGCAATGCGGGATATTTCACTCCGTGCTGAATTTGGTAGAACGAGAACGTCAGCTGCTTTTAAATATTCAGGGATCTCACTATGGGGCTTATACCCTACCATGAGTACATTACTACGTGATGGATGTGCAGCGAGGAATGCCTCTACATAGTGTGGTTTACCTCCTACAAGTACAAAGAGATATGAATCATTGCAGTGAGTTGCAGCCTCATACAAAAGATCGACACCCTTCCACGGTTCATCAATAGTTCCCGCATACAGTACGATGGTGCGATCAAGCGGAAGTCCAAGTCTGGTACGCGCCGTATCTTTCTCTAGTGGAATAGAGAACATAGTTAGATCAACGGCATCTGCAGCAACGAAAATACGATCTGCACTAAATCCGCGTGATACAAGAACATTTTTCATCTGTTGCGTTATGGAAATAACAAATGGAACGTGCTGAAGAATATACTTATAGATCGGTCGATCCACATACACTAAGTGATGGATTTCATAGATAATACGGACCGATGAATGAAACCAAATCCAGTTATAAAGGAATAGAAATAGCAGAAGCCGCTCTTCCCTACAATAGATATGGGTGACATTCTCTTTTTTTGCTAAAGATAAGTATTTCCAGGCAAGTACATAACTGCGAATCTCATACATCTGTCGCACATACTGCGGTACTTCCGTAGAATCTGTTATGCGATCAATACCAATAGTGAATGCATCTCCTAATCGTGCAGCAAATGCAGAAGCCATGCTCATCGTTTGAAGGCGATTGGCACGAGTAGAGGGGAGATCTAGTGACGTTGCATAGAGAAGTTTCATATCTTCCTACCTGTTACCAAAAAACCAAGAGCATAATCAGCAGGATCATATTTCTTTCCCAGAAGATGTGCGAGATGGATTGTGACCGTATCAAGAACCTGTACCAGATACCGACAGGTATAGAACATGCAGAAACGAATCAACTTAGGGAGCAAACGATCAATCAGCAGGTACTGAGCGCTCCACACCCCTCCTCCAAGGGGGGTGATATTGATTTCGGAGAGACCGGCATCTTGTAGCTCACGTCGGAGTGTACTTGCGGTAAAGCGATGAAAATCATCTGGAGATGGATGAACCGGGAAGAGGAATGGTACTACTACCAGCACCGTGCCTCCGGGCGAAAGGACTCGTACAGACTCCGCTACTAATGCACGATATGCATAAATATGTTCAAGAACATTAAACAGTACTACGCCATCGTAGGCAGCATCGGGTACCGGGAGCGGCTCTTCCAGATTATGTAGAATATCGGGTTTGGTTTTTGGATCAAGGTTTAGGCGCGTAACAGAGAACGAACCTTTGATAAAAGAGAGGTATTCTGAGTTCGCGTCTCCACCCAGATCAAGCACCTTGCCAGAAAGAGCAACGGTGCGTAGTGCGGAGTGTTCAGCAAGACGGAGAAGAGACGGTATACCAATCATAGTGTTAGACACGTAATGCCTGTGCGTATGCGTCTATGATGCCATCCGCATCAAAATCTGCCGAACGTTCCAGGCTCTTTGCAGCATATACTGCACGCTTTGCAGGGTCTGAGAGTAGTGTTTTCATTGCTTCGGAAAGCGCCGCTTCATCGTTAACCGCGGTAAGTACACCAAATTCAGCATACTCAATGCCACTCACCATGCGCACACGATGATCAGTAGCTGGAGCAATTATTTCACGAGGACCGGCACCACTGCAGTCACTTGCAATAACAGGCAACCCGACCACCATTGCCTCGAGCAATGCATTCGGCATTCCTTCCCAAAGGGTTGGGAACACAAATACGTCCGCCCTACTCATGTACTGATAGGGGTTATCTGCGTATCCAATGAGCATAATGGAATCTTCCATGCCCAATTCAGTAATAAGTGCACGCAGCCTCCCTTCTTCACGACCACTACCAATCAACACAAGACGTGCTGGCATGTCTGCACGCACCGCAGCAAAGGCTCGAATAAGCACTGGTAGATTCTTTTGTTCGCGCAGGCGACCAACAAACAGTGCGAGTGGAACGGATTTATCAGTAAACCAAGGATGGTCAACAGGCTCTTGTGCTCTTTCCAAGATTTCTGCACGTGGCTTTGGCTGATAAATAACCGAAACGTTATCTGGAGCAATTCCCGTAACCACAATCACGTCATCGCGCACGCCTTTTGATACGGCAATTATTCGATCGGCGTGTTTGTACCAGGAACGCACAAGGGGAGGAATAATCTTATTCTTCATGCCTGCATAGCGCGTAAAGAGTTCTGACAGCATGTTGCCAATACGTAGGACAATGCGCACATCACTCCTGGTTACATAGCGCGCTATGAGTGCAAGTAGATGAGTATATTCATCAAGCGCAAGTAGTACCTCTGGCTTACGCTTTTTAAGATACGTAATGAGCGGGAATATAGACAACGCAATACGACGTCGATCCAGAGAGTACACCTGTACACGAGCATCAACATGCTCGGCATACTGCCCCACGGGCTTCAATACCAAGAGATCAACCTCATATCCACGATCTGCAAATGTATTTGCAAGCGTAATCATTACGCGCTCTCCTCCTCCAGCACGGTACGAAGAGATGAAGAATGCAACTTTCTTAGATGATGGAGCAGATGCTGTCACAGTGTGTTTAGCCCGAATGAGGGCATTGGATTGTTTGATCGAGGTCTGAAGTCACCATCATATGTACGAGCTCTTTAAATGTCGTTTCTGGCTTCCAGCCAAGAACACGCTGCGCCTTTGAGGCGTCACCACAAAGATACCCAACTTCATTTGGACGGAAATAACCAGGATCAACACGAACACGAACGGTACCGGTCTTTGCATCTATCCCCACCTCATCAAGGCCAGCACCTTCCCACTTGATATCAACATTCACTACACGGAAGGCTTCTTCAACGAACTCACGAATGGTATGTGTCTCACCGGTTGCAATAACAAAATCATCTGGGGTGTCCTGTTGAAGCATGCGCCATGCTGCTTCCATGTACTCCGCTGCATATCCCCAGTCGCGTGAGGCGTCTAGGTTACCAAGGGTAATGACTTCTCGCTTCCCGCGCATGATTTCTCCAACAGCAAGAGTTATTTTTCTTGAAACAAAGTTGAATCCACGACGAGGACTCTCATGGTTAAACAAGATCCCATTCACCACGAACATGCCATAGCTTTCACGATAGATGCGCGCAGTTTCAAAAGCATAGAGCTTTGCAACGCCGTATGGGCTACGGGGTTTGAATGGAGTGAGTTCGTTCTGGGGTGCAGTATCCTTATCTCCACCATAGAGCTCAGAAGTTGACGCCTGATACACCTTGCAGTTGAGATCCAGTGATCTAATTGCTTCTAGGAGTGACAGTGTACCGATTGCATCAGACTGTGCGGTGTAGAACGGCAACTCAAAAGAAACCTTCACGTGAGACTGCGCAGCAAGGTTATATACCTCATCTGGACGAACTTCACGCAGAATTCTAATGAGCGAATTGATATCCGTCATATCACCATAATGAAGACCTCGATCACGTTGCTCTTCAGTCCCAAATATGTGATCAATATTTAACCGATTGAACGTACTGGAACGACGTAGAATTCCATGCACTTCATACCCTTTACTGAGCAGTAGTTCAGCAAGATATGACCCATCCTGCCCTGTAATACCGGTAATAAGTGCTTTCTTTTTCATATCTAGATACGGGTTGAGATTACTTCTTTCATCTGCGAAACGACATATGCTTGTTCTTCTTCAGTGATATCAGTACCACTTGGAATATAGAACCCTTCTCGCCCAGCTTCGGATGCAACCGGGCAATCTCCTGCCTGCACCAGCCCACGCTCAATGAATATTTCTTGGTCATTAAACGGGATGAAGTCTTCTCGGGACTCAACACCTCGAGCTTGAAGCTCTTTCATAACCTGAGCTCGCTTCCCTGCTAGAGGTCCTTCCAAGCGTACGTTATACATCCACCACACACTCTTGGTGTCTGGTAGCTCCACAGGAAGACGAAGACCTTCAATACCTGCAAGATGCTCGTTATAGTACGCAGCCATCGTTCGCTTGCGACTCAAAATCTCATCAATGCGTCCAAGCTGGGCGACTCCTATTGCCGCTTGAAGATTGGTGAGACGATAGTTATATCCAATATCTGCATGCATGAATTTGTTACCCGTACCAAACGCAAGCGCCTTAAGTGAACGTGCACGTGCCGCATATTCTGGATTATGCATGGTTAACATACCTCCTTCACCGGTAGTAATGATTTTGTTTGCGTAGAAGCTAAAGCACCCAATGTCCCCAACTGATCCTGCTTTCTTCCCTTTGTACTCCGCACCGTGTGCTTCTGCAGCATCTTCAATAACATAGAGATTGTGCTTTCGTGCAATCTCCATCACCGGGTCCATGTCTACCATCTGACCATAGATGTGAACTACAAGAATAGCTTTTGTCTTGGAAGTGATCTTGCTCTCAAGAAGTGCTGGATTCATGTTAAGAGTCTCTGGCTCTGAATCTATCGCAACTGGTGTTGCGCCTTGATACAGAATGGCAAAGAATGTTGCCATGTTGGTGAATGAAGAGGCAAGCACTTCATCACCAGGACCTATCTTGAGAGTGGCGAGCGCAAGGTGCAGTGCTGTAGTACCACTACTTACCGTTACCGCATCTTCGGTTCCGCAGAATGCAGCGAATTCCTTTTCGAATCGAGGGATGTACGTGCCACTGAAACCAGATATTTCAGTTCGGGTAAGTGCATCATTAACGTATTCACTTTCTTCTTTGCCAAACAGAGGCTTACCTACAGATACGTGCATATATGATTAGCTAACGAGAGGAACTTCAAGACGAATTACGTCCTTTTCATAATCTCCTCCTTTGCGTGGACCCTTGGTGAGTGAAAGCGTTGTTGAGGGCTCAAGTGCCTTGAGGGCATGATGCTCACCAATGGGGTGGCGAACAAGATCCCCTGCCTTAATAATTGCTTTCTCTACCTCTCCCTCAAAACCGTCACGACCATAACACTCAAGACTACCTGAAAGAACATAGTCCCACTGCTCACTATGCTCGTGGTAGTGGTTTGCACGAACTGCGCCAGTTTCATACGTAATGTACGTAACAGCATCAATTTCTACATGCGTGAGAATGTCACGAATCTCTCCGCGTGCATCAGTAAAGTTTGGGTCTTTGTGGTGGATTTCCATAAGCTATTGGATAGTTGGTGTTGGGATCGGAATAATAAACTTTCCCCCGTTTGCGGTGAACTCAGTGTTGTTTTTAATGATCTCAGGAGCAAAGTTCCAGGCAAGAAGAAGTGCATAATCTGGTTTCTTCTCGAGGAGCTGTGCATCTGCATATATAGGTATATGTGCGCCCGGGGTAAATCTTCCAATCTTTAGTGGTGCACGCTCCGTAGCGAACTCTACGTGGCGCTTTGTGAAGCCACAGTAATTTAATAGTGTCATACCTTTAGCGGGTGTAGAAACAAGTGCGATGGTCTTTCCTTCTGATCGAATCTTCTCAACCAGGGTCATAAGATCTTCCCTATTCTTTTCAACGAGTAGTGCAAAAGCGTTAAGCATCTCGAGATCATGAAGTTTTGCCTCAGCTTCTTCCGCAAGAAGATCAGCGACACTTTGATCGACTGGGTACTGCCCTTTCTTTGCAATATATACCCGGAATGAGCCACCGTGAATTGCAGACTTCTCTACAGCAAACACCTCTCGTCCGAACTGTTCAACAAATGCCGTTACAGGCTTAAGTGATAGATATGATAGATGCTCATGATAGATGGTGTCATATTCGAGGTGCTCGATAAGAGTACCAAAGTGGGGTGACTCAAATATAAAAACTCCATCGTCATTAAGCAGAGTGCCACATGCCTCAAGTACTGCGTGCAAGTCATCAATATGTGCAAAGACGTTAGTACCCACAACTACTGATGCAGCTCCATGCTTTTCCTTTACCAGCTTCGCCGCGTCTACCCCAAAGAAATCACAGTATGTGGGAATACCACGTTCGTTCGCAATCTCAACAATGTTTGGTGCAGGATCAACACCTGCAACATCCATGCCGACGTCTCTAAATGATTGAAGTAGTGTGCCGTCGTTACTGCCAATATCGACCACAAGACTGTCCTTTGGCAGTGAGAGTCGTTCCGTAACGGCTACTGCAAACGCATCCCAATGCTTCTTGCCGGTTGCCGTCGTTGAAGACTGATATGGGTAATCAAACTGATACAGTACCCGTGGATCAACAACGTGTGTGAGTTGAGATAGACCACACGTGTTGCAGAGCATCACCCGTAACGGATATGAAAGTTCAGGAAGATCAAGTTCCTCTGCAACACGGAACTGATCTGCAGGTGGGGTATGCCCGAGATCGAGATATTCAGTAAGGTCAGTTCCCTTACACATACGGCATGAAGAAAGACGACGGCAGAGGTCTTCAGTTCGTTCACGCTGTACATCTTTCATACTCATACTAATTCAAAATTATGACTCTTTCTTATTAAGCAATTTCTCCCATATAGCTACGTGATCCTTTGTATATTTCTCCCAAGTCCAGTCTGCGAGCTTTTGCTTCTGAAGTGTAGCAAATACTGCATTTAGCTCCTCTTGGGTTGTAAACGGGTGATCGACACCACTATGGTTATGATACCCATCGAGTGGCGCGATAGTTTCAAGACCGGCATTCATAGCATCAAGAAGTGCCATAGAACCCTGATCTAGAGCGAAGTATAGATAGTACTTAGAATTCATGAGGATCTCGTCCTGTACTGCACGATCAAACTCTGGGTGGTACTCAACGTTCAACCCTAGCTCACGCAATCCATCTATATCCCAATTCTTTCCCATAATGCGGAATAGAAAACGCTTTGGATCAATAGTCTTCGCAAGCTCATAGAGCATTGACTCACGTTTCACTCCATCAGCGTATACGTTGGTGAGAATCGCAATAGGGATTGGAACAACGTGTTCATCCACTGCAGGGAGTATGTACGTTAGCTTTTCTGTTGGGAGTCCTTCTTTGGTTAACTCATCAACCATTTGCTGAGACATACAAATACCCATGTCTGCTGTTTTCATTCCCTCCTTAAGTAGGTCCATCTTCGATTCAGTATTGAGATGCGTCACCATGAGGGTGTTTATAGAGTCGACGTGCTTGTACCCAATATAGATGATGTGGTGATTGATATCGTACTTTGAATCTGGAACATCAGTTACCACACTCTTAATACCAAGCTTTTCAAGCTCCTCATTCATCTTCCATGCGAACTTACTCAAGATGCCATTCGTAAATGCCATCTCGTAATTTACGAGATTTACCTTCATACCCTTTTAGAACATTGTAACTGCGACATCGTGGTATGTATAGGAGCGAAAAAGCCTTTATTATCCAGCTGTTACAGGATACGGATGGTACTCAAACATATCTGATGGGTATGTTTTTTTCATATAGTCACAAACATGAGGCCATTCCCAAATAAGAACTTTTTTCTTGGTAATGCGTTCAAGAGTCTTCATCGCATTACGTGTGTCCTCTTCATGATCAATGAAGAACATGAATACCGCACGGCAGTATGCAACATCCCAGTGCTTTGCGTGTGCTTCAAGCCACACTGCATCCGGTGATACAAGATCAAGCTGGAATGCACTCAATCCGTTTTCCTTCGCTTGCGCAACAAACTCTTCTGCAAGATCTGCACCATCGATTTTGTAATACGGGGTCAGCTGCTCAACGAGTCTTCCATACCCACATCCCGCCTCAAGGACGGTTTCCGGCTTGTATTTATCTACTGCGGCACGCAATTCCTTTATCGTTGGATGCTTATCAACTGCAGGAAGTTCGGCAATGCGCTGCTTGGTACCCAGGGTATATGACTTATCATCTACCCAATAGTGCTTGTACCCAGAACGGTGTCGTGGCAAGCGCTTGTATGCATAGGCACGAAATGGTGGGAGCTTATACAAAACACTTAGTATACGTAGTCTGAGTTCTGCTTTCATATCAGAAGATTATAAAGCCGTAGTACTCTTTTCCCTATTCAGACACTCTAGAAATGCCGTACTGAGTGCACGGGCGCGAGTGGTGCCCGGTTCCCAGAATCGAGACCATTTCCGTGCCCCAATCCATGCAGAAATCATGGCTGAAAAACTGCTGCGAGTACGATTGCGTGTTGCAGCAAGCAACCACTTCCAACCCCCACTCCATCCCTTTGTTGGAATCCATGCCCATTTGCGCGCACCTATCCATGCCCATTTGCGAGCGAACTGCATAGAAGCAATACGCTGCCTTTCCCCTTCTATGCCCCAGGCAGCAGCAACACGCTCAAATAGATTCTGCAGTGCCTGAGGTGGAGTGGGTGTTCCATTTAATTCATTTCGATAGAGAGCCACAAGTTCCTCACAAAATCCCATGAGCACCAAGTCCTTTTGAATACCTCTAATATTCTTAAGTCCATAGATCGGGTGCTCGAATTGCCATAGCACTATTTGGGCTGGAAGTGTTGAGAGGTCAGCACCAACGTTCACAGAATCCATACATGAGTACACAAACTCTTGTACCTCTTCTCTGGCAAGCTCGTTTGCAATTGCGTCTTCCCATTGACCGACCTCATTCGGGATTCCTAGTTCTTTTTCGTATACAAAATAATCTATACCGTCTGAACCAATTGGTGTCTTGCTTAGTGCAGCAAGTACTTCTTCCTTTTTCTTGGGGTCATTATGGAATGCCTGCATACCGTTCAGTTATATCTTATATACATTCATGGCACGAATCATTTCAGTCGCTGCATGAATACACTCTCTAACGGGAACATTCCCAAAAGGCTTAAGTCTTCCAGCGAGATGCGCATTCAAATACGCACGATCGTTATGTACTTCTTTGTCCTCTTGAAGTCGATAAATCACCTGGGCTCCTGGATGATAGAACGGGAGCCAGTTAGCGGTTCCCTTATGCGCAATAGCAAGCACAGGGACCTTAAGAAAACATGCTAGGTGCGTAATACCCGTATCAACACCAATGAATAGCTGTGCATTGCTGATGAGTGCTGCCAGTTGCGTTCCATTCATTCCACACGCTGCAACACATCGTTCCGGTGCAACGCTTTGCATGATGAGTGTAGTAACCCATTCTCTTTCCGCAGGAGATCCCGAAATAACAAATGTGAGATCAGGGAACTGAACAAGGAGTGCGTTAAGAAATTCTAGTGCCGCATCAGCTTCAAACGAACGCTTTTCTGATGATCCTCGAGGATGAATGAATACATATGGTTTACCTTCAAGATCTAAATGAGCAAGTATGTTCGTATCAGGCACCATTTTTATGGACGGCGTGAGTGCCATTCCTTGCTCAACCCCAAGTGCCATAGCAATACTGTGGAGCGTAGTTAGAAACGGAACGTTCGTGTCGTACACGAGTGTTTGTGTATATAGCTTTTTCACTAATGGATCGCTATCTTCAAATCCAAGAAGAGCACTCCCGGGCAATCGTGTAAGCAACCACGCCACTAGCTTAACGTGCCGTGGTACACGACCAGGTGTTGGCTGAAGCACCACTAGTGTTTTGGGTCGTAGGAATTGGATCAGCGCCAATACTGAAATAGGTTTTGACCGAGACACCTCCACAACTCTAATAAATGGATACGCTCCAATAAATGTTCGCAGGAATTGACTGGTACGCGGAACAAGTATCGTTATGCGCGAAGTACAACCACTCGTGTGTAGTTGCTCAGCAAGAAAGACTGCCATAAGGAAGTCACCAATCGAACCATTCTGAAATAGAATTATTTCCTTGTATCGTTTCATATCACTGCAATGAGACGATCCATAAGTGTATCCAACCCCTCTGCCTTTGCTATTGATTGCATGTGTGCACGTTTTGTTTCCTGAGATGTGTCTTCAAGCATTGCACCCATACGTTCTGCAAGACTCTCTGCATCGGTGAAATAATATTCACTCCCTGCGCGCTCTTCGAAGTCTTCACTACGTGCAAGAACCAGACAGCCGCTCGCTGCTGCTTCAAACAGCGTCTTATCAAACATGCCGCTCTGTGAGCAGTTCACGAAGATATTATGCGTATGAAATAAATGCGGTGTTTCTGCATTTGGAACACCCGGTGTAAAGACAATCGAGCGATCTGGAAATTCTCGTTGCGCTCGCTGCTGCAGCCATGAGTAGTAGTACTCATATTCTGGAAGAGGAGACCCCGCAAAGGTGGCGGTAAAAGAAGTGCCTTTCTTTTTGAGAATCAGCAGTGCCTCAATCAACATTTCTGGGTGCTTGGAGGGCGCCATTCGTGCAAGAAATAGTATGGATGATCTCATACGACCTTCTATTTCTGGTCCCATGAAGCGTTCTAGGTCTACTCCCACAGGCATCAGTATCGTCTTTTTATACTTAGCGGTATATGAATCCTTTGAAGTGCAAAATACCTTCTTGCAGAAACTAGCAGCAACATCAGTTACCCATGATCCTGCATAGTGGTTACGCCAAAGATATGTAGGCTTGTGCAGAACCTTCCAAACTAATCCAGCAACTAGTAGGTACTCCTGATTCATATGTACGAGCACACGATCGTATTTGTTACGTAGACGCCATACAAGAGACAGGAAGCGAAGTGCGTACACGAACGCAGGTGCACGTCCCTTTTCTTTCCCAAGTGAATATACCTGCACATTTGCAGGAAGCGCATGTCGCCCCTGTTTAAGGCAAATGACTATAAGTGAATCAGCTCTTTTCGCCAGTCCTTCTGCCCAACCGTGATACACACTTAGTGTTGGGTCATCAAGATCCAGTGCTTGCGTTACGAACAAAAGCTTCATACCGCAAGTCTGGTTATGTCTGCAATGATATCGGCAGGAGTATTTCGTACCGTTGCAAGATGGGCCATGACTGCTGCTTCAGCACGCATTGCGCATTCGCTACGCATACGCGAATCCTCAATCATGTGACGAATGTTGTGTAAGAGTTGGTTTGCATCTCCTGGTGGCGCTGCTAGTACCGACTCGTTTCCTCGCAAGACCTCGCCCACAATACCCACGTCTGAAGAAATAATAGGCACTCGAGCAAGAGCTGCTTCGATGAGAGTGATGCTGTATCCCTCATAGGCGCTTGCCTGGATATATGCTTGAGCACTGCGCATTAAACCACGTACATCTGCACGCCATCCAAGGAATTGAACACGATCAGTAATGTGGAGCTCTTTCGCTAACCGCTCCAACCGTGGGCGCTCACTTCCTTCACCTGCAATAACTAACCCTGTTGCAGGATAGGAATCTTTCACCCACGCAAGCGCATAGAGAATATCTTCAATGCGTTTCTCTGGTTCAAGACGACTCGCCGTGAAGAGAGTGAAGGGATATGTTGGTTCAGGAAACGGAACTGCTTCAGCTGCTTGTGGAAGTACCTGAATCGGGATCACTGATACAGATTCCATAGAAGCTCCATATCGTGTGATCAATGAGTCTTTAATACGCTGTGATACAACTCGTACTCCATGCGCATTGGGCAGTACACGATCTGCAATCTTCTGCCGTATACGGTTTAGGAAAGGAAGTCGCACCTGCACGCTACGACTCATACCACTTCGTGTGAACCAGGGAGAGAAGACATCGGTATGGAGCTGTACATGCAGCTTGGTGTCGGTCCCTTGTACCGCTTTCCATGCAGCCCACCCGTACTCAAAAGGATCTTGTGCAGATACCACTGCAATCTCTCCTCCACGAACTAACGCACGTGCTCGAGACTTGATTGCGAGTACTGCACTGATCTTGTTGCCTGTTACGCCATGCAAGATAAGTGCCCCTTCTGTAACATCCTGACGAGTTTTGGCACGGGAAATTATATGAAGTACCCCACCTGTCTTAGATACCTCTGCAGCATAGGTGCGCATACGTGCACGTGCGGCACTTCCGTCCTCAAAGATACTTGGGTCATTTGATACGAAAAGTATGTTCATACGTGTGAGAGTGCTTGTATCGTACCGGAAAGCATAGCATCCAGTGAAAAACGCTTTTGTACCGTCAGTGCTTCCTCAGCAAGCTGCTTTGCAAATGCTTTATCCATAAGGATACGTATAATCGCCTCTGCCAAAGCGTTAGTGTCACCCGTACGAATAACCAAACCGGTCTTTTCGTTTGTTATTAGTTCAGGATTGCCTCCTGCGTCACTTGCCACGATAGGTTTTCCTAGAAGAAGTGCTTCGATAAGCACATGCGAGAGACCTTCGTATTCTGAATTCAAAACAAACACATCTGCAGCACTCATGTATGAAAGTGTTTCAGCATGTGAGAGTGCACCAAGGAATTGAACGGAATCAGATGATGCGTATGCCTCAAGCTCAGCTCGTTGTGGTCCATCACCAATTAGTACGAGGGATGCATCAGGAATGCTGCTGCGTACAATGGTTAGTGCATCAACAAGTCCCTTCATACCCTTCCAAGGAACAAGGCGCGCAACAGAGACAATCGAATGTGGTGGAAGTGTTGTCTCTTGGATTTCCTCATCAAGAGAGAGCGCGTTGTATACCACGTGAATCTTTTCAGCTGGAATACCCCATGCAACAACAATCTTCTTGAGGTACTGACTCGGCACAATAATGGTTCTTGCTTGATGAGCAACGAAGCTCTGTGCCGCACGTAACCCGGCTACAGCGAGCGGTATGTTCTTTGTACGAACAAAAGCATCAAGCTGCTGTTTTATACCAAAGCGCTGTACCCCCTGTTCCCAAGCAAAGTCCCCAACAATCTTCACTACCAATGGCTTATTCAAAACGAGTGCAGCAAACGCTGCAGGGACTCCAACAGATGCAGGATCTAGGGCCAGTATCACGTCAGCCTTCTTGGCCGCTTTAAGCACACGGAGGTAATAGGCAATGTGACGTATCACTTTTGGCATATGTCGTACCTCACTAAATTTAACCAGCGATACATGAATATCTCTCTCTGGAAGTCCTAATTCCAGAGTACGAGCATAGGTCGCCGGACCTCCCGGTTCAGGTGGATAAAGGGGGGTGGCTATACAGAGCCTCATATGGGAATTGTACCAGTCCTTAGGAGAAGAGGTTTCAGGCCGTTAGGAGGCGATCAAATAGAGCTTTCATATCCCGTGCAATGATATTCCAGTCGTACTTCGCAAATGCTAGTGTACGGGCTGTGGCAGTTGTTTTTTGAACGATATTTGGATTAGCTACAATATCCTTCACAGCTTCGGCAATCTGTTCAGGTGCATCTGCATCTACTGCCCAGCCTGTTGATTCCTTGTCTGGGTTGCGCTTAGCATCAAATAGGAAGTCTGCGATACCCCCTTCCTGAGTTGCTATCACCGGCAACTCCGCTGCCATAGCTTCTACAAATGAGTTCCCCATACCTTCTGAACGCGAGGGACGAATAAATATGTCACACGCCGCAAGCATGAGTGGCATTTCATCATGACTGATCTGTCCCATGAACCGTGCACGATCTTCTACACCCAGTTCCTTAGCAAGTGCACGTAACATTTGTTCATCAGGACCAATACCGTATATAAGGAACGATACCTTTTCTGGAAGTAGCTTGAGTGCATGGATAACATCATCTACCGCATTCTTATGGACCAAGCGTGATGTTGTTACCAAGAAGATATCGCCATCATTCTTTCCTAACTTCGCTTTCATTTCAGAGATTTGCTCATGAGAAAATTCAGCACTAAACTTTTTAGTATCAACCGCATTTGGTATCACTTCGGCATCTCCTGCAAATCCCATACGCTTCCCCCACAAAAGCAAGAAGGTTGATATTGGCTGCAATACATCTACAGTGGTAAATCCCTGTTTGAACAACGGCCACACTGGTTTCATCATGCGTTCAATATGTTCGGGCGGATCACCTTCTTGAAGGGTAAGGAGGTACTTAACCTGAGGGTGCGCTTTCTTGAAGATACCTGCAGGAATCGCACACGAATGTGCCATCATCGCCCACACTGCATCGTACGTATACGTTCGTTGAAGCTTTGAAGCATAGAGCGCTGCTGCGAATTGGTAGAAATGCTTATTGAGGTGCAGAGGGAATTTCTTGAGATCAGAGATGGAAGCGTTGGGCTTCGTAAAGCCAATGCGATGAACGAGTACATTACCAATCTTTTCTGTCTTAGGCAGGTTCGAATCAAACCGAAGCGTAACCATATGAAACTCAATCTCTTCGGGAGAGATGCGATCTGTTATCTCTTTTATTGCCACCTCTGCTCCCCCAATAAACCGGGGGTAGTAGTTAAGTGAGAAGATAAGAACTTTCTTCATAGTTACACTGACTCACGAATATAATCTGGCAGTGATCGCTTTGCACTCCATCCAAGAAGTTTAGATTTGCTGGTATCAATATCTGAACTCATTCTGTTACCTGCAACTTCGGGTTTCATAATAATCTCTCCTCCAAAGAGCTGTGCCACTTCGAGGATCGAGTATGACTGTTCGTTACCAAGACCGAACTCATCTCCTTCTCCTTTATCCCCCACCAAGATAAGTCCATCGACAATATCGTCTATATGAGTAAAGTTTCGTTTCTGTGTACCCGGAGCAGTAACACTCAAGGCCTCACCTGCGAGTTTCTTCTGTTTGAAAATCTCTATCACGGTACCGTACGCACCTGCCCGCTCACCTGGACCATATACATTATAAAAATAGGTAATCGCATACGGCATTCCGTACCACGCGCCATAGTTACGCACTAGTTCAGTATTGGTTGCCTTTGCCCACGCATACGGACTCTGATCACGTCCCAGTCCACCATCTCCAAACTTAGTAGATGAACCTGCATACACAATCTTTACATTCTTTGTGCGACAGAATTCCAACATCGCAAACGTTCCTTGTTTGTTTAAGTCCCACACCACAGCAGGTTCTCCCATACTTTTCTCAACACGAGAATATTCACCAAGGTGATATACAAGGTCTGGTGTTTCTGAAACCAGCGCAGCAACATCCTTAGTGTGCCCTTCTCGGTACTCAACACCATCTACATGGTTTTCTTTACTACCTGTAAAGTAGTTATCGAGTGAAATAACCTTATTTCCATCCTGGTAGAGACGTTGGCAGAGATTGCTTCCGATAAACCCAGCACCTCCAGTTACGAGTATAAGTTTAGACATGGTATATACGGCAAGTATAGCAAGCGGCCCATCCTCCCGCATTTCGTGCCGGAGGATGGGCCAACTATGCTCGAATCATGGAAATGCTTCGTTAGTGGCTGATATCGTCTTTCATTAGTTGATACCACACCTGAACCTCAGAGGTTACCGATCCTTAAAGAGATCTCGTAGTGTCTGTTCAGGTACTTCGTATGGAGATTGAGAAGCAATATCTGTTAGCGGTTTCTTTTCTGTAGGTTCGCCTTTCTCATCTTCACGTGCGGGAGATTTGGGTCGTGGTGTGGGCATGGGTGTCTCCTTTTGTTCCTTCTTAAGAACATCAGCAAGCGCACCCTTAAGTGAACCACCATCCTGAGGAGCAGGCTTTGCCTTTGTACGTTCGTTGCTTGCGGTCTCAGCCATTCCACGAAGTATTGCTTTCAAGTCTTCTGTCGATTTAGGCGGGGGTGTTTGCTGTGGACGATCTTGCCTAGGAGGTCGTGATTCTGAAGAACGCGTCTCATCCCGTCGCGGGCGATCTTCGGAAGGCCGTGAAGGACGTTCTGTATTCTGACGTGGCCTGTCATCTGAGCGAGGTCGATCCTCACGAGGACGATCAGTTGATGGACGTGGTGTAAAACTCTGTCCACTCCCTGCAGGCTTTGCGTATGAGCGTTTTGCGGGTGGTTCTGGTGGTCCGTTCTCACCTTCTGTTGATGCGAGCTCTGCAAAGATAGCTTCTTCAATACCCGCGCGCTTATTACCATACTGTGCACGCGATGTTTCAATCACCTGTTGCTTGAGGGAGTTTGCTGGTGGCTCGATGGAAGGAATAGACACTGCAGAGAATGGACGTGACCCCACACCATCAATCATCAAGGAAAGATACAACTGGAACTGGCCCAGGTTCACTAGATCTTCTTTCATAAACTCAGGACTAAAGACGGTTTCAAGTACCTCAGCATCAAACGGACCAACACGGAACGCGATAGTAGTACCCACGTTACCAAACACCGCAGCACGCACCTGTTCTTCCATTTGCTCCACATACTGGTGTGCGATTACAAGGTTGAGATTATATTTACGTGCCTCAGATAGAATCTCTGCAAAGGTTTCGTTCGCAAAGTTCTGGAACTCGTCCACATAGAAATAAAACGGCACACTATTCTTGAGTGCATTGGGATCCAGTTCTGCTCGACTCATAGCACCAAGGAAGATACGAGTTGTGAGCATGGAGCCCAGAAGGCGCATATTCGTATCCCCCACGAGACCCTTCGAAAGGTTAATGAGAAGGATCTTCTGTCCATCCATGAGTTCACGGATGTCGAATGATGATTTCTCCTGACCAATGATGTTACGAATTAACGGATTGCTAGTGAACTGACCTATCTTGTTCTGGATAGCAGGGGTCGCTTCTTGTGTGTATCGATCTCCATAGTTAGCAAACTCCTTTGTCCAGAAATCTTTCACTACAGGATCTTTAATGTTATCGACCACCTTCTTGCGGTATGCTTTGTCGGTATACATGCGGTTCACACCAAGAAGCGTTGCTCCTGGGTATTCAAGCAGTGCAAGAAGTGTGTTTGTGAGGATGTACTCCATACGCGCACTCCATGCGTCCTGCCAGATCTTCTTGAAGGTAGCCATGAGACCAGACACCACGAGATGACGTTTGTCATACCCGACATCCTCCATGATGTTAAAGGCGATTGGTTGATCGAGATCGAATGGCGCAAAGTACACAACATCCTTCAACCGGTGCTCTGGAATGTATTCAAGAAGCTTCTCTACCGCACTACCGTGTGGATCAATGAATGCCATTCCTTCCCCATTGCGAATATCTTGAATCGCCATGTTCTCAAGAAGGGTTGATTTACCCATACCCGTCTTACCGATCACGTACATATGTCGGTTACGGTCCTTCGCCTTAAGTCCAAATGGTACGCGTTTGCCACGTGAGTCCGTCGCAGCGAAATAGGTTACGCGGTCGGGATTTTGCATTGATTTATTATAGCGCGTACTACTGTATAGATAATAGGAATGGGCCCCGCGAATCTGTGCTCGCGGGGCCTCATCTCTTCATCGAGCACACCTAGGAAGGTGGTGATGCACTGTCCTGCACCACGTAGTCACAGCGCTTGCGAAGTTCGACCGCTTGAGCAACCAGATGATCCTCGCGATCCTGCGGAGAAGTCATCCGGCACTCGATCCGATTCTGAAGGGCCTTGTCCTGAATTCCCTTGAGAACCTCAGTCAGCTTTGCGCGTGCAGCTAGCGCATCTACCATACCCTGGGAAGGGCTTGATGCACCACCTTTTGGGTACCGTTTGTAGCCGTCTCGAAGTGTATCTGGCATAGGTCACCTCATTGAAACCCAATTGTTTCTTTTCGCACTCTACGCCCTCACGATTGAAGAGTCCAGCCTACTGATACTGAATGAACAGTGGTCGTGGAGTTAGTTTAAGGAGCTCTGCAGGAGTGAGGAGGCGTGTTGAAGGTGGCTTCAGGTCGTTCTTGTAGAAGATCTTAAAACCGGTGAACTGTACGGGTTGCTTCACAATGAATTGCTCATAGGTATTCAATTTCTTTGCAGGAGGTCCCCACCCATCCATATCCATAACAATCTGTACTTCCGGTACCGGTTTAATATTCTCAGAACCTGTCACCATTCTGTTGGTGAAACGATGAATCACAAGAACCTTTGGGGGAAGATCGTGCTCTTTAACAAGATTTGCGAGATGATTGATTGCAAAGTTCACATCAGCAGAACTCACAGAACCAATAACGGTACCTGGAGCTTCACCACCTTTCATGGAGAACTCTGGATCTATACCAAGATGCACGTTTGGCATCATGAGGTACTTATCAAGCAGGGGCATTTCAGTTTGAAGCGTACTTAATCCAATTTGAATATCGAGGATCACGATGCCGTCCACTTGCTTTGCCAACGCAACAGCTTTATCAATCTCACTGTCGGGCATACGGAAACGATACATACCATCCTTGCCTGGACTCTCTTGCGCAGTCATAGCAATGTAGTTTATTGCAGGAATGGTTGGTGTTGAAGGATCAGCAGCATTCCATTTGGCCATCTCTGCCTTGAGTTTAGGGATCATGACATCAGGAGGGTACTCACCTAGTACACCCATCTTTGTTGAATAGAAGTTTCCGTAGTACGCAATGATGCGCTTATACGGAAGGATTGCTCCTTGCTTTGGATAGACCCCAATGGCATTCTTTGCGGGCCAGAGTCGCGGGGTGGTGGTTGATGTGGTGGAAGCATAGTTAGCGTTTGCAATAAGACGCTTGTCGTAGTCTGCAGTATTAAATTTCGGTGTAACCACCTCAGCAACCTTCTTGGATACCGCATCAAATGCTCCTTGTTTGCCATCACGGTTATATTCAACCGCAAAAACATCGGAAAAGCCGATTATATATATGAATACCAGAAAGATACTTGTCACCAACCCGATCAAAAGATAATGGGATCGTGTGGAGGGCTTAGCTTGTTTAGGAAGTGACATATCTATACTCGTTCAATCGCTTCAGGGTTCGCCATTACCCGGACGGCCTGCTGATTACGCTTACGGAGCATATATGAGATACCAATGAGCGTTACCGTGCCACCAAGTATTGGGAGCACCCATATAAGGACTGCGAGGGGTAAACCAATGAATGGTGAAAAGACTACCAGTACACCAGTGAGAATGAGTAGCCGTTCACGAGACATACTCTTAGTGTATCAAGGTGCAATAATGACGACAAATTCTCCTCGTACTTCTTTCTGGTGATTCTCGAAATACTCCTTAACTTCCTGTGCAGATCCTCGGACTACGGACTCAAACATCTTGGTTAACTCCCGGAGTACCACCACTGTCCTTCCCTTCTCCAGCGCTCCTGCTAGTTCGATCAGTGCCTTTTCAATACGGTGCGTTGATTCATAGAAGACAATGGTTCGATCACTCTCTGCGATCTCCTTCATGATTGTCTGACGACCTTTCTTGTGTGGGAGGAAGCCAAGGAACACGAATTGATCGGTGGGGACACCCGCGATAGAGAGTGCAGCAGTAACAGCAGACGGTCCTGGGATTGCTTCAATACGAACATCATCACCGAGCTTTGAACGCACCTCTGCTACTAGTGCCGTACCAGGATCTGAGATACCAGGTGTGCCTGCATCGGTAACAAGTGCGATGTGCTTCCCTTCTCCGAGCATGGAGAGAATACGCGTTGCCGCCAACCTACCACTCTGTGCGTGATACACGAGAAGCGGTTTGCTGATCTCATAGCGGGTGAGGAGCTTGGCTGTAACACGGGTATCTTCACAGGCTATAGCATCGGCCTGTTTGAGCGTATCGAGAGCACGTAGGGTTATATCCCCCAGATTCCCTATGGGGGTCGCGACGACAGACAAAGTGCCATTCATATATAGGACTGTACCAGTTTTGACGATACCTCGCAAAAATAGTATGGTGCAATCTGACATTTTGTTCTTGGGGAACCACATGAACGCTATAGCGCAAACATACAGAGCGCCGGAGCCACTTCGTGCTTCGTGTGCATTCGATGGAATACGCGTTACGGCGGCCTGTATCCCGCCAACTCGTGAAGACCTACTCTACACCGGAGAAGAATCATTCCGGTTTGGAGACTCGGCATTCAAGCAACGACGTGCCGAGGAGATCTATCAATTTGGCGCTCGAACGATTCTTGCGCCGAACGTAAGTACATCAAGTACTCGGATACTCAATCCGGACCTCCTGACCGTGACGACCAAGATCCTTCATGATATCGAGGTACGGTCCAATCCCGACGAACCAGGCGATGTGTTGCCTGTTGATCCTTGCGCTGGCTCCACGTGCTACATGAGTATGGCGGGCTGTGGAGCTGTTGTGATGCTTGCCAGAGATGCAAACTACGTGCCCCTTGCACTGGTAATACATCTTTCACGTTTGAACTCCTTCGATCACGAAATGGTGCGTTCGAGAAAGAAGAGTCGCGAACATGAAGGTATATTGCATGCGGCTGCCGCGTACTTCGATGTTCTTGGCGTGCCACGTTCATCAATCAAGCCGCTAATCTTCTTTCCGATTGCAGCCCGAATTTACCAGCACGGCACAAGCGAAGTTGGCGTTGGTGGTTTCAATCGAAAAATGCAGAAGTATCTGCTTGATACGCTTGGCTACAGCACTAATGTGATCCGCCCCGGCACTGGCGAATTTAGCTTGCCCGCATACCTGAAAGAAACGAGTGAGAAGCTGGGGTTTCAGGAGAGTAAGTCTGTGTGTACCTTGCCTCCTCTTGGAGGATTCGCGCACACGCGACACGCCAACCCCTATCTGCGAAACGCGAAAAATAGGGTACTCATCAAAGTTGAAACTACCAGATGAGCCCCGTGAGCAGATGGCCGACCCCGCTTCGGGGTCGGCTTTTTCTTTGATACGATAGACAGATATGGAAGAACCTCGTCATGCACACGTTATTGGTCTTTGTGGGGTCGGTATGAGTGGTGTAGCACTGCTACTCAAGGAATCCGGCTGGAGCGTAAGCGGCTCAGATGCTGAATGCTATGGTCCTCCTCGTGAGATCTTGAAGCGTGGTGGGTTGGATTCCGTCCTCACCCTTACATACGATCCAGCTAACATTCCAGAGAAAGTTGATCTATTTATGATCGGTCGTAACGCAAAACTCTCTCCTAATGAGAATGCTGAGGTGCGTGCTGCACATGACACTGGTATTAAAATTCAGTCCTTCCCTGAGGTACTGGGAGACCTGACGAAAGATCGTGCGAATGTCGTGGTTGCAGGAAGCTATGGAAAGTCCACAACAACTAGTTTGATCGCACACATTCTTCGTCATGCAGGAGTTGATGCGGGATATTTTATTGGGGCAGAACCTGTACCTTCAGAGACACTTCCCCTCCCTGCGAAACTGGGTACTGCAGAGAACTTTGTACTTGAAGGTGACGAGTATCCAAGTGCGCATGATGATGCACGTGCGAAGTTCCTTCATCTCCATCCAAAGGATTTAGTACTGACTTCAGTGGTTCACGATCACGTAAACGTGTATCCGACCTTTGAGAGCTATCAGGCTCCCTTTCAGGAACTACTCTCTCTTATCCCTGAAGATGGCATCGTCGTAGCCTGTGCTGACGAACCTGGTGCTCGAGAGATGGCAGAAGTATCCGGAAAGAAGGTCGTGCTATATGGCCTCAATGACGGTATCTATCGTGCCACTGACATTCAATATGGAGAACGTACCACTTTTACTCTCCTTAAAGATGAGCAGCCACTAGTACAGATGGAGATGAGTCTATTGGGACGCCATAATGTTGAAGACATCGTTGCGGCAAGTGCATATGTATTGGCACGTAACCTCGTCTCTCCTCGGGCACTCGCAGAAGCAGTTGCGGCATTCCCTGGCGTACGACGTCGTCTAGACAATATTGCACCGACCTCAAGCGTTCCAGTATATGAAGGCTTTGGATCTTCCTTTGAGAAGGCTCGTGCGGCCATAGATGCCATTCTCCTTCACTTCTCTACGCGTCAGCTTGTGATTATGTTTGAGCCACATACCTTTGGGTGGAGGAACCGTGCGAACCTTCCCTGGTATGACTCTGTGTTTGAAGGAGCGAGTGTGGTGTTCCTTGCTGCTCCTGCACTTCAAGGAGCAAGTACTCACGATCAGCTTTCCTACGATGAGATTGCAAGTCGCATTCAGGACACCGGTATTCGAGTAGAAGAGTACGAGGAAGACTCTGTAGGCACAGTGGTGAGCAAGCTTGCTGATACCGATGTCGTTCTTCTCCTCACCTCTGGAGACTTCGAAGGAACCCTGGACTCCCTTACGAAAATGATCGCACTGCGATTCCCTAATTAGCATGCATCTTCGCTTCTCTGAGTTTGGTCATGAATACGAATCGTACTCGTTTGGCTACACCGTGCACGGTGCACGTGAAGCCGGTGACAACTTAACAGATCTCTATGCACAAGGGTTCCTTCCTTATTCTTCTATAGGTGTGGATCCAAATCTGTTTTATATGAGCAGAAGTGTACGAGTACCTGTTGGTATCCATACTCCCTCAAGTGAGAACCGCCGTATCCTTAAGAAGTTTAATGATCAGTTTAATTGTACATATCTTGAAGGTGACGAACTTAAAGCGTCACCTTCGTTCCGCGCACTTATGCTTGCATATTTTGCTGAGAGACATGGCACAGACATCATGCCACCAGAACGATTGGAACAGATACTAAAGCGTGACATCCCTCTTCGAGCTGCCGAATACAGGCACAACGATGTCCCCGTTGCCTATGTACTGGAAGTTGTTGAAGGATCCTTCCTTCACTACTGGTATTCCTGTTATGACCTCACTCATGCAAATGGGTCACTGGGTATGTGGCTTATGTTGGATGCTATTAGGCGTGCACAGGAAGAACATCGGGAATATGTATACCTTGGAACAGCGTATGGAGAAAAAGGCCGCTACAAAACAAATATTGCTCCCTTGGAGTTTTGGGATGGAAACACCTGGAACTCGGATTCCGCACTCCTCTCTCAGTTGATGAAAAAAGACGCGGTGGATTAGCAACCCTCCGTTATCACTTCATCCATGTGTCCAAGTGGCAGAGCACTCTTCTTCACCACAACAACCTGATACGGACTTGTTATCGCGCTATTGGTTATACATCCTTCAGCAGGAACAATACGAGTTACATGCACCATTCGCTTTCCTGCTTCTTCAGTGATGTGTGAGACTTCAATACGGTACCCTCCTGAACTATGTGAACCATCAAACACTGCGAGCACTTCATTCTTGCTGAAATCTACGCCAGGAGCAGCCCCGGGTGTTACATCAAGATACCCCCAGAGCTCACTTAACTTAGTTGGGTTCTCAATACGATAGTTAACTCGTTGATCGACGGTATGTGCATCTTGTCCTTCTCGTAACACACGGAATGAGATTTCTTTGCCACCAGTCAGTCCTGCGGACTCACGGAAGGATTCAGGGCCGAAGAAGAATAGGAATGATCCAAGTGCAATTGCTGCAATGATCATGCCCAGTACTGCGTACAGATCTTTCATACGTTAAGTATACTCTGTGAATTCTTTGTTGATGTTGAATACTGGGTACAGAAAAACCCGCCGGATGACCGACGGGCTTACTCTACAACTGTTATTTCTTGGTTACGCAAAGAGGCGATTCTTTGCACGCACATCCGGAGCAATTCCTGGAACGGAACGAGCGGCTGCGAAAAACTGGAATGCTTTAAATGGACGAAGGCAGCGCCCGTAGTAGAAGGCGAGCTTCCGATACACCCGACTCCTCTGATTCACATCAGTGATAAAGGGCGCGCGCGCCGCAGCATCACCAAGGAAACGAATCGCAGGTCCTTTGTTGTGCGTATGGAAGAGCAACGCAGCCTTGGTGAGAATGAGTAGTGTGCGGGTGTGCTTTTCCCGTGGCTCGTTCTCAGTGAGTTCGAGCCCTAGATCCACCGCTTCATGCGCAACGATTCGAGCCTTCACGGTGTCATAGCCTTCAACAACGTACCCCCACCACGTCATGTGCGTAGAGATGACATCTAGAGTGTCTGCATCCGCAGAATCAAAAGCGAGCGACACTCGCTCAGTCAAAGGGTGGATCAGGTGAGCGTAATCACGCTCAATGCGTGTCCGCAGCAGTTTATCTCCCTTTTCTCGTTGCCACCAGCTGTACAAGGTAACCGCAAATGGTACGAGTCCGGTCAGAGGTTCTGCTTTAAATCGTGCCTCGGCAACGTCAAAAGCTTCTTCGTATTCGCCGTTCCAGATCAATTGACCCAGTTCGGCTTCTTGGAATGAGGCCACGGTTCTCTCCTGTTAGCCACGATCATCTATAATTATTTAAACACAAAAAACGATTGGTGCAAGCGGAAAGATTCGAACTTTCGACCGCCCGAGTATCAGTCGGGTGCTCTACCAACTGAGCTACGCTTGCGTGTTGGTGATTGTCGCACGTGAAGGGATAGTATCAAATATCAGCGATTTGGCCAAATAATTTGTTAGCTAAAACAAAAGCCCCGTATGAAGGTATCTTCCGAGGAAAATACCTTCATACGGGGCTTTTGCCGTATTAAATATCTAGTGAGTGGAGCAAGAACACGTACTCTTGTGTTCCGCCTATTCAGAGTGTTAGAAGCTCAATTGATACTTCCAACACCCACCGGTGCGTTTTTCCGGCGTC
>LFCQ01000002.1 GCA_001189195.1 Parcubacteria bacterium C7867-007 | reverse complement strand
GCTGACTGGCTATCGCTCCGTACGATTGGTCGCTGACTTCGTGGTTATTAACACGTAGGAGGAGTATATAGGAGGCAAAAATGCCTGTCAACTAAAGGGCGGGAAAGCAAAACAGCCACCCCTGCGGAGTGGCTGTTTTGCTTAAAAACAAGACTTTTACTTAACCTCGTGCTGGAACTTCTCGATCATCTTAGCAGCTGCCTGCTGGCCACCGAGACCGAATGCGAGGCCAAATGCCAATGCAAACGCTACTACGATGCCGGTGAAGAGCGGCTGGATGAGCTCATTAGCCACCTGGAGGTGGTTAAGTGCCGCAAGGATAGCGAAGATCCAGATAGCCCAGCGAGCGATAGCACCAAGGAGGTTCGCTGAGCGAATACCTGCTGCATGTGCGCTTGCTGAAACAATGCGCTGAACCGCTTCTGCAACGACTGCTGCAACCATAAGGATGAGCACTGCAATGATCACCTGAGGAAGGTAGCCGAGTACTACCGCACCAAGGAACATGCTTACGTCGTTAAGACCAAGAACACTGAGTGATACAAGGAGACCAAGAACGATGAAGAACCACTTTACGAGTGCTCCGAGGAATGCACCTGCGTTAAGGGTAAATCCTGCACGAGTAACGATGCGATCTACACCTGCTGAGCGAAGTGCCTGATCAACCTTGATTGCTGAGATAACCTGAGCAACCAGACGGCCGAGGAGAGCACCGATAACCCAGCCGAGTACGAAGATGATGACTGCCGCAAGAAGATTCGGGAGGAACTGAATGATTCCCCATGAAAGGTTCTGGAACGATTGCGTTAGTACATCAGCCCATGAATAGAGGAACATATGGTGTTAGGGAAATTATGTGGGTAACCTGCAGGAAACAGGCCTGCTTACTAAAAGTGTACCAAGGCAATTGGTATGGTTCATGAAGCCCTGTGGACAGAGAAATCCTAGGCCTTATGCTCGGATACCGATCTTATCGAGAATTGTCCGGTGAGGATAATCGAATACATCTCGAATGAGGCGATCATATACCCCTACGCGATACCGGAAATCCTGGGTGGTAAATGCCGCATAGGAGAGTTCGCGTCCAAAGTGTGCCTCAAGAGAATGTACTGCTGACTCAAGGTGCTTATCATCGAGATTGTCCCCCACTATTAATAGATCAATCTTTGTTTCAATTGCACCTGTAAAGAGTCCGGACATTGCAACCAAACGAAGTGCACCCGCCTTCTTAAGTATTGAAACTATATCTGCATCGTTTAGGTCAGTAGTTGCGCGCATGAATGCGGTAAGCGCTTCATAATGAGTGAATCGTTTGTTTGCGATGTATGCTGCAGTTCCCTTTCCTGTGCGCTTACGAATTACTTCAGAGGCAAGGAGCTGCGTTATTTCTTTTCGTACCTGATCTTTTGGAGTCTTGGTGCGAAATGCCATATCAGCGACACCAAACGCTGTATCGTCATTAAATAGGAAGAGACGAAGGAGTTTGAGGCGAGCAAATGAACCAAACAGGCGTGCAAGAGGATCCATGGAAGTGAAGGCATTGTACCTGTCTTTTATAGCTGGGCACAAGTCTTGACGACATGCACTTCGGGGATACCAAATAATAAAGGACATGCCCCGCATTTGCGGGGCATGTCCTTTATACGATAGATACTGACTAGATTACTTGAGAGTAACCTTTGCACCAGCTTCCTCGAGCTTCTTCTTGAGCTCATTTGCTTCGTCCTTGCTGATGTTCTCCTTGAGAACGCTAGGTACGCCGTCAACGAGATCCTTTGCTTCCTTGAGTCCGAGTGCAAGCACTTCCTTGACCACCTTGATCACAGAAATCTTGTTTGCACCTGCATCAGTAAGCTCAACAGTTGCTGTGGACTTCTCGTCCTCACCACCTGCTGCACCACCTGCTGCCGGTCCAGCTACTGCTACTGCAGCTGCTGATACACCGAACTTCTTCTCGAAGACCTTCACGAGCTCAGAAAGCTCCATGACACTCATCTCCTCAATTTCAGAGACGATCTTCTTGAACTTAGCAGGTACTTCTACCTCTGCCTCCTCTGCTGCAGGAGCTGCAGCAACAGGAGTCTCTTCTACCGTAGGGAGTGTGGTGTCCTCCGAAGCCTCTACCACGGTCTCATCCTTCATTTCTTCATCCATATAGTTGTAAGTAAAACGTTTGTAAGGGTTATGCTGACTTCTTCTGCGCAATCTGGTCGAGCGCGATCACGAGACCCTGGATAGGGCTGTTGATCACGTTGACGAACATGCCACGAAGTACCGGTACCGGCGGGATAGTAGCTACTGCTAGCATTGCGCGTGCATCGAGGTATGAACCATCAAATACACCACCAACGATAGAGAGCGCATCCTTGTGCTTCTTGCCATGTTCGAAGATTCCGCGTGGTGCGCTAGTTACATCTGCATCGCTCCACGCTACTGCGATCTCACCCGGAAGTTCCGGAATTGATCCTGTGTAGCCCTTCGCTTCAAGCGCGCGACGAAGGAGAGTTTTCTTGGCTACATAGTAACCAATACCCTCACCCTTCAAGCTCTTACGCATTGCAGAGGTGTCTGCCACCGAAAGACCCTTGAAGTGCACGAATACGACCGAAGCCGCATTTTCGAGCGCTTCGCCGATCTTGCCGACGATATCCTCTTTCTTCTGTTTGGTAATTGCCATGTGCTGGGTTTGTTATGTACGAAACGGGAACGGTCCGCGCATTGCTGCGTGGACCGTTTATGGAGACAAGTCAGACAGAAATCGCTGGGCGATTAGTGTCCTTCCCTCGGCGAGACTTCTTCCCTGCCTTTGGGCAAGGATGCTCGCTGTCTTCGGTCCGTACCCAAGGACTATACGACGAAGAGGCTCTATGTGCAAATCCTTTGCCTACACCCCAGTTGCAGAAGTGTATGTGAAAAGAGAAAGAGCGACCGTGAGGATTATGAGGAATCCACCCGTGAAGCTCATGAAATGGAGTATGGAGGCTTGAAACTCCTTCTTGTCTTGCGGCTCAAGTGCCATATACCAAGAGAATACCATATAACGCAAAAGCCCCGCTTTCGCGGGGCTTTTGCTATCTGCTAGCTAGTAGCTGATGAGATTACTCTCGTCAGAATTAGCTGTTGCGGACGTTTACTGGATCGGTGCGGAATTCATCATCAGTCTCGTCAACATCAAGGGTCTGAAGACCAGTGAAGGTTGAAGAGGTGGTGTTGAAGCGTACGCGATCAAGACCAACCTGGAAGTCACCAGTAGCGGTAGGATTGATTGTTACCGTTACAGTGAAGCTTTCAGTGTCACCATCACGAACAACGTAGTAGTTAGCGTTCTCTGAGTCAGCCGAAGTTGATAGAGAAGCTGTTACTGAAGTTGCAGAAGTGGTTGAAGCGTTGAGGTCAGTGATGATCACAACACCAGTGTTGGTACCTGCAGTTGTTGAAGACGAGATCGCCTCAACAGTCTTAGGTACGTACACATCGTCACCGTCTGCAGTTACGTCGAACTTGAGAGTGAAGGTTCCGTAGCTCGATGAAACAGCAGTGTCGTTGTAAACCTGTGAACCAGTCATGCTGGTGCCGTCTACATTGATACCTGCGTCAACCGAGATGGACTGCTTGTTACCAGTGATAGAACCAGATAGATCTGATGCATCACCAGTGTCGAGGCCTTCAAGATCTAGATCACCCGAAGTGTTCGAGTTGATAGAGAATGTAAGGGACTCACCTGAAGATGCGTAGTGGCCAGACTGACCGTAGAGTTCAACCGATACGGTGAATTCAACTGTCTCGTCTCCGCCAATAATGGTCTCTTCAAGGTCATCGAAGTCGATAGTGTTATCAGTGTTGATATCACCGTCGAACTCCTCACCACCGATCGTAAGCGTTGCGCGGCGGATGATATCAGAGATATCAGCTGCTGAGCTGCCTGAAGCGGTTGTAGTTGCAACATGGAAGGTGAGGCTGTTGAGCTGAGCATCAGCATCATCATTGTTGTCGAACTCACCCTTGAGTACCTCGAATTCCTCCGAAGTATCAGTGTCGTCAGCTACGAGAACGCTTGCATCTGGATTGTCAGAAGACTCACGAACAGTGATGTCACCGTCCTCAGCCGCATCGAATCCGATGGTTACGTGGTCGCTGTCAGAACCTGTGTACTGCTGGATACCCATTGAGTCAGTTGCGCGAACGCCGTCCTCAGGGACAGTGATCTCGAAAGTCTGATCAAGGTCACCAGTGTCGATGGTTGACTGTGCGTCTGCACGGATCGAGAGCTCTACCATGTCGCCTTCCTCTACGACTAGGTCGAGAGGAATGTCGATTGTGTAGAAGTCGAGAGAACCAACATGGTCAGAATCGTTGTCCTGATCATCCCAGTCACCCTTCGAACCTGCGTCTACATCACCTACCTTCTTGCTGCCGCTGTAGACAGAAAGAGTCTCGATGTACTCCCAAGGATGCTCGTTAGCAGAAGCTGCTGCGAGAACAGGAGTCATGTCAACGGTAAGGCGCTGGATGCGAGCATCACCACCTTCAACATCGAACTCTACGATAGCGATTTCCGCATCAGAGTCACCCTCCATGAGGTCATCACCAGCGGTGAGGTCGAAGTCGTTGTCGATGTCTGCTTCACCACCAGAAAGTCCTCCAGTTGAAGTACCGCCGGTTGAACCGCCGGTGCTGCCACCTGTTGAACCTGCTGCTGCGTTTACCTTAGCGCGGGTAACCGGGCCAAAGTAACCAGCTGCTGGCGAGATGCCTACAGAAGCCTGGTATGCACCAAGAGCTGCCTGAGTCTGTGCACCGAAGTATCCAGTTGCGCCAGCTGAGATTGCGAAGCCCTTGCTGATAAGCCAGTTCTGAAGAGCAGTAACATCAGCACCCTGAGAACCTAGAGTAAGGTCCTTAGAGAACGTGACGCTTGCGCTTCCGCCGGTAGAAGTACCGAGCTGAGACTGGAGCGATGAGATCTGAGCGAGAAGAGATGCGATCTGAGCCTGAAGGTCAGAAGTCGTATCAGCTTTCACTGCAGGAGCAAAGGACATAGCGACGAGGCCGAGACCTGCGACGACTGCTGCGATCTTTGCAACTACGTTTGTGTTTGCAATATTCATAATTGCGATTTTTAATTTAGTTTTTGAACGAAGCGTGTGCGGTGCGATAAATACTAAAAGTGCATCGCACACACCCGCTTACAATTTTTGTAATCAATGAAACTCCGAAGAGAGTCACCGGTTTGAACATTCCTTTACTACCCGACAAGACGTAGTATCGACCCACGCCCCATCGGCTAGTTGGCAAAATTCAGTTAGCTATCTGTGTCCATCCATATCGGTATAGTGCTTCCGTGCTGAATGCCCGCACTCCTTTAGAGAGGACGGGCAAGCTCGCCGCTTCTTACGCGACGAGCAATTTGTGCTTTTGCTGAGCACTATGTCCAGAGTCTCTTTAGCAGAACTAAAGTGAAGCCCTGGTTAATGTCAACGTTCAACCGTTTCAGCGTTACGCCCCATGCGTTCTGTGTACCGTATAAGTATACAGAGCTGCAGGTGCTAAACAGCTATACGCGAATGTGGATAACCGGAAATCTGGGTAGATTTCTCCTGCTATCCCAAGCCCAAAGCATAGGTGTTTTCATGAAGAAAGTCAACGAAGGACTTCTTTAAATGAGTTTGGTGTTCCTTATGAAAGAGCGTAGGTAGTCCAACGTCTTTCTCCACTTCGAACCACAATCCCCTGTTCAACGAGGGTCTGTAATTCCCTCTGAATAGTCTTTTCACTCACATCTCTGATAACAGTTGAAACATCCTTTATATAGGAAGGGCCCTTTGATCTCAGTACTGAAATAATTGCTTCCTGGCGTTCAGTATTTTTGTCCGATACGCTCTGTTTGTCCTTTATCTGTCCTTTAGGAGTAGAGACTGGTCTCTCAGGTGAAGACTTTGGAGAATGTGCTGCAACCAGATCATACGGTGTCGCAGAGCGAACACTCTGTGCCGTGTGATGCCGCTCTGAGGCAAGTTCCTTAGCAAGCTCAGCAAGCGAGGGTGCGTCATCAAGGAAGAGTCGTGGTTCTTCATATGCTGCAATTTCCTGAAGGAGCAGGTGTGCCTCACGTGCGATCAGTTCAGCATTCATACCTGAAAGGAGTCCTCCCGTGCGCCCTATTGAGAGCACACTTGAGAGCGCAAGAAGTTCACGGGAAAGTGCGTCACGCGCTGAGCCTGGGGGAAGTATCGCAGCATCTACTAGCCCCACCGCAACGTGGTCCATTCGGTCACGAAGTGCGGGTGAATTTCTAAAGGCAGGAGCAACAAGATGAATGGCTTTTGCGAGACGTTCAGCCTTCTTGTAGATATAAACTCTACGTATGTCCTTTTCAAATATGTTTGAGAATATGCTCTTTTCTAGGACGAAATCAGTATTAGACGCCTTATTATCATGCGTCTTAGATACCTGTGTGTCTTTGATTTGTCCTTTGTCTCCCATGAATGTCTTATATAGATTTCTTGGTCGTCAAGGACAAGTATACCCCTCCCCGTGTCTTTGGAAAGCTTTTTAGATCTGTCTTTTGTGCGTATCAGTGTGAAATGATCGCTGTGTCAAACAAGGTGGTAAAATATGCGTACATGGCAAAACGAAAGAGCAAGAAAAGAGACACGGAAAACTCCCGTGCCCTCGTTAAATGGATCACCTCAATTCTCCTAATTTGTTTAGGGCTTATTTTGCTCCTAGGTGCATTCGGATTAGCAGGTATTGCAGGTGCAGCAGTATTTGGTTTTGCGTTTGGAACCATTGGAGTGGGGGCATTCCTCCTCCCTATCCTGATCATCCTCATTGGGATTGCGATCATCATGGAACGCATGCTAGTTAGTCCTCTAACTGCAGCAGGTATCACTTTGATTGTTTTCTCCACAATCACCCTACTCGGCATCCTTACCCAGAACCTTTCAACCAATCTAGGTGGCACTGCTGGTTTGTACGCAGGGCATGCAGCAGAACAATTCTTCGGACTATGGGGAGCACTCATTCTTCTCTTCGCACTCATATTGGTTGGCGTAGGAATAGTCACCGATATTGTCGTCCTTGCTCAGGCAATTGGTAACATGGGGGCGCGCGCGGGAAATGCAATTGGCTCTGTACGCCTTCCAAATCGTAAGTCTTCGGGTGAAACAGATGGTGATGATTCTGAAGAAACAGGAGAACACTTTGAGGAACCTGAAGTGGGCTCTGGGGAACAGCCTGGAGAAGAACGCGAACCAACGATCACTCATTTTAATCGTCCTGAGAATATTTCTAGTCCAAGTACGGCAATTCCAAACTTTGATGCCGAATATGATGCACCCCCGGTTTCCCTTCTTGGGGAAGACAAGGGCAAACCAGGTGTTGGCGATATTAAGGCAAACGCAAATATCATTAAGAGGACATTCCAGAACTTTGGTATCTCGGTGGAGATGGATGAAGTGTCAGTTGGCCCTACCGTTACGCGCTATGCAATCAAACCTGCTGAGGGAGTTCGTCTGCAGAAGATTGTCGCTTTGCAGCAGAACCTCGAGCTCGCTCTTGCAGCACACCCTGTTCGTATCGAAGCACCAATCCCAGGCAAGTCACTCGTTGGTATTGAGGTTCCTAATGCTTCTAAAGCAATGGTGGGTCTTGGGGGCGTACTTTCTGCTCCTGAGTGGAACACCAGTACCAAGCCAATCTTGGCAGGTCTTGGTCGTGATATCGCAGGTACTCCTCATTACGTAAACATTGCAAAGATGCCTCACGGCCTTATTGCTGGTGCTACCGGTTCTGGAAAGTCAGTTGCAATCCATGCAGTTATCACCTCCCTCTTGTACCGTAACGGTCCCAATCAGCTTCGATTCATCATGGTTGACCCGAAGCGCGTTGAGCTAACTCTATATAATGGTATCCCCCACCTTCTAACTCCTGTTATCACTGACCCAAAGAAGTGCATCATGGCACTTAAGTGGGCTGCGAAGGAAATGGATCGTCGGTACACCATTCTTGAAGAGGAGCAGGTTCGTGACATTGATTCCTACCATAAAACAGTATTCGAGCCTGCAAAGAAGCGAGGCAAGGCAGAGATACCTGAAGCAATGCCGTACATTGTCATCGTTATTGATGAGCTCGCAGATATTATGCAGACCTACCCTCGTGAACTTGAGGCTGCGATTGTACGTCTTGCGCAGATGTCTCGTGCAGTTGGTATTCACCTCGTACTCTCTACCCAACGACCTTCCGTGAACGTGATTACGGGTCTCATTAAGGCAAACGTTCCTACGCGTATGGCACTCCAGGTAGCGAGCCAAATCGACTCACGCACTATTCTTGATGGTTCTGGCGCCGAACTCCTGCTTGGTTCAGGAGACATGCTCTACCAATCTGCAGACATGCAGAAGCCGGTTCGTATTCAGACGGCATATATAAGTGAGACCGAAGTTAAGAAGGTTGTGTCTTATATTAAGCAGCACAATGCAGGCACTCTAGGAGGTCTGGATCTTGGTACGGGTACCGGAGGAGCTGTGCAGGAAGCACCAAATGACGCAATTATGCTTTCAGGGGGTGACGAAGATGTTGATGACGATCTCTATGTAGAAGCAAAGGCAGCGGTTGAGGAAGCAGGACGTGCATCGACATCATACCTACAACGTAAGCTTCGAATTGGATACTCACGTGCTGCACGCCTTATGGATATCCTTGAGGAAAAGGGGGTCATCGGTCCTGCAGACGGTTCACGCCCGCGTGATGTACTCTCCGGCAATAGTGGAAGTACTCCCGCAGAGACCCCAGACGAAGACAACTACTAATCATGCAGTTCCGTTATGCAATTGCAGGAGCCCTTATCCTTCTTGTTGGGTACGGGACAATAAAAGCCTTCCCGCTTGTGCGTGGTCCTGAGATTCGTATCGATCCCATAACCACAGATGCAAACCAAGGCTTCACTACCCTTTCAGGTCGTGCCCTGCATACTGAAACACTAACCCTGAACGGAAACACGCTGCTAATTGATGAGGAGGGTCGGTTCTCTAAAATCCTTACCCTTCCCCGCGGAGGTGTCACATTTACCCTTAAAGCTAAGGATCGCTTCGGCCGTACGACCAGTGTTGATAAGGAGATAATTGTTCCCTGAAGAAAGCCTAAAATATCCCTTTATTACAAGCTTTCTGAGTCTCCCCTGTTCGATAGATACCTTGGTGAAAAACGGTACAATATTCATATAGATTCGTAATATATTCTGCTATGCCTGCAAAGAAATCAGCCACAAAAAAACCAATGAAATCATCTGCTATAGATCGCAATAAAGATGATTCAGAACTTGAAGTCCTAGAAGAGGGTAAGAGTTCAAAGAAATCATCTAAAGCAGATGGCAGTCAGCCTGTTGGTGATGAAGCAAAGCGCAAATCAATTGAACTTGCTATTAAGGAAATCAAAACGAAGTTCGGTGATGAGGCAATCATGACCTTCGGTTCTGGCAAGCCAGCGGCTATGCCATCAATCCCTACCGGCTCCATCGGTCTCGACGCAGCTCTTGGTATCGGTGGTATGCCCTGCGGCCGCATCATTGAGATCTTTGGTCCTGAGTCTTCCGGCAAGACCACTCTTGCTCTTCACGTAATTGCAGAGGCGCAGAAGAAGGGTGGCATCTGTTCATTCGTAGATGCAGAGCACGCGCTTGATCCTGAGTACGCACGTAAGATTGGAGTGAAGCTTGATGAACTTCTTATTTCTCAACCAGACACCGGAGAACAAGCACTTGAGATCGTTGAATCACTTGTTCGTGCAGGTTCTGTGTCAGTGATCGTTATAGACTCCGTAGCAGCGCTCACCCCTAAGGATGAGATCGAGGGGGATATGGGCGCACATCATGTAGGTAAGCAGGCACGCCTCATGAGCCAAGCACTCCGCAAACTCACCGCTATCACCGCAAAGTCTCAGACTATTGTTATCTTTATCAACCAGATCCGTATGCAGATTGGTGTGATGTTCGGCAACCCAGAAACTACTCCAGGTGGAAAGGCACTTAAGTTCTACACCTCTGTACGTCTCGATATCCGTCGTATTGCACAGATTAAGAAGGGTGAGGAGGTCGTAGGAGGTCGTGTACGCGTAAAGGTGGTGAAGAACAAGGTGGCTGCTCCATTCAAGACAACTGAATTCGATCTTATGTACAACGAGGGTATCTCTCGTGAAGGTGAAATCATCGCACTCGGTGAGAAGTACGACATCGTTTCTAAGTCAGGCTCAAGCTACAGCTATGGTGAAACGAAGCTTGGTCGTGGCTACGATGCTACCCGTACCTTCCTTCGTGAGAATAAGCCTGTTGCAAATGAGATTCTTAAACAGATTCGCGCAAAGCTCGCAGAAGATTAATTAGTTATTTATAAAAGAGAGACCGCACAAAGTGCGGTCTCTCTTTTATTTGGCTCTATGCTATTCGCAACTCTGGAAGTCGAAGCACACGAACCAAATCTCTCAGGATCCAGACCACACTGAAGGCAACAACAATGCACAACACCTGAACAACCGTTGTGGTATTGAAGAATGCTGCCTCGAAGAAACGGAGAGTGCTCGCTACATGCAACGGGTTTGGCATGTTCACAAACACCTTCGCTACCCACACTTCCCTACCCACCATATACAGAGACCCGAGAGAAAGTAGTGCTGCGAGCATTGTGCTGCTAACCAAGGGACGTATGGCATGAATGGTGTGCACGCGTCGCATCACCACTGCTTGTATATCGGACATATGCTCTGAGTGATTAGTGTTATTTTTTTCCATATATAAATGCTTCTTTGAAAGATTTCTTTGCACGGTGTACTCGAGTTTTTACGGCCGCAACAGAAGCTCCTTCTATAACGGCAATCTCTTCCTGGGTCTTGCCCTCAAGAAACTGTAACCGAAGAATGCGGCTTGCGGTTTCCGGCATGCGTGCAAGCGCCATTAATACCTCATTCCGAATAGTCAGATCATCGAGAAAGGCCTCGGTATCTGCAATACGCTCATATGCTTCAGGCTCGAGCTCCATTGTTCTGCCCCGCTCCTTCTTCATCTTCTGATAGCGCGTGAAGCAGAGACGTATCAAGATGGCATAGGCCCATGATGAGAACTGTGCGCCTTCCTGCGGAACGAATCGATCTGCATAGAGGTATATGCGTGTGAAGGTGTCTTGCACCATTTCTTCTGCATCTTCCTGACGATATAGGATAGATTTTGCTTTACGTAGAAAGGCATCCTGGTATCGATCTACCAAGAGCTCAAAAAGCTCCGGGCGTGTACGGGACTCCGAAAGCACCACTTCATCCGAAGCTTCCGTCCATTCAACCCCCCATATACTAGACTTGCGTCCCACGTCCTGTATCATACCGTTACTCGTCACCCAGACCTAACTGGCTGGCATCTTTTATAACGCCACCGGACCCGCTCCGGTTACTAGCTGAATCAATCATGGCAATCCTTTCCTATAACGAGATCGTTCAGAAGAAGGTTATCGAATACAATAACGAGCCGTACGAAGTACTCTCGTCCCACGTATTCCGTATGCAGCAGCGCAAGCCGGTTAACCAGACCAAGCTTCGTCACCTTATCTCTGGCAAAGTGACAGAGATCTCCTTCCATCAGAATGAGAACGTTCCTGAAGCAGATATAGCAACCATTAGTGCCAACTACCTGTACACCAACCGCGGCGAGTCTTGGTTTGCAGAGGAAGGAAATCCAAAGAACCGCTTCTCCTTCCCTGAGGAAGCGGTACACGACAAAGTGCAGTGGCTCATTCAAAATGCTCCGGTTGAAGTGATGACGTACAAGGATAAACCAGCAACGGTGAAGATTCCTATCAAGGTTGATCTGAAGGTCACAGAGGCAGCTCCTGCGGTTAAGGGAGACACCGCGACAGGAGGTAGCAAGTACGTAACGGTTGAATCTGGTGCAACCATCAGCACCCCTATGTTTATTAATGAGGGCGATGTTCTCCGTATTAATACTGATACCGGTGAATATACAGAACGCATGGAGAAGGCATAATGGGGACTACAAAATAAGTGAATGACCCGCCTCTCCGAAGCGGGTCATTTTCTTTTCCCCTATGGTCACTTACTCGTCTTCGACCGCGACCTGACCAATGAAGCGATGAACGCCATCTGCATCAGGTCCGAGGTCAACAAGTAGGTGGTAGAGGTATTCGTCCGATTCTCCCGTCTTAAGCGCAACAAGCCCAAGAACCGTATCGCCCGTTTTCTGCTGAAACTGCGGCATGACGTAGGGTGCCCCACAGGACTTTACTGTTGGTTTGACGACGATTCCGTTAATCATCGTCAGATGGCCCTTCAGGTTCTTCTGCACCGCCATATTGTTTGGGAGGGCCTTTGCCACCGGAGTAGCCCATCCCAGGCAATACGCAGCAGCTTCTATTGCTTCACGTCGACTGAATCGTTCCCCATTTGTAGCTGGTGCCGTGGCCACAGCAACAGCAATGATCGCTCCAAAAAACATCTGTTTCTCCCCAAGCTATGTATGTACCTTATCCCTGCAGTGCATTGTAGACCTGTTATGAAAAAACAACAGGCCCTTTCGAGCCTGTTGTTTTTTGTGCGATTTACGCAGAGAGGTATGGGAGAAGTCCCATGAAACGGGCACGCTTGATCGCCATAGCGATTTCTCGTTGGCGACTAGCAGATACGCCAGTGCGCTTCTTAGCCATGATCTTAGCGTGAGTATTCGTGAACTGACGTAGGTACGCTACATCCTTGTAGTCTACGAATTTCTTGTGCTCGATCTCCTCGCGTTCTGATTGATATGCCATATAGGTGGTTAGTTGCTCTAGCCTATCTGATTCGGCCCTATTTTGCAATGGTGCCGTACGTAGGGGCTAGAAAGGAATATCCTCAGGATTTATCTCGTCATCAGGGTACTGAATAGCATCACCGGTGCCCCCAAAGTCGTCTACACCGCCTGTTTCAGGTGCAATGCTTGCTGCACGGTTAGTACTTGCAGCATTTCCTGCAGGAGCGCTGTTGCCACCAGAACGTGCACCATCGGTGCCGCCTGCCTGAGGACCAAACTGGAAGCTATCTACCACGATCTCTGTGCGGTACTGCTTAGCTCCGTCTTTATCCCAAGAGCGAGTCTGGATGCGTCCTTCAATGTATACCGGGCGACCTTTCTTAAGGTACTGCCCCATCACTTCAGCTGTGCGTCCGAAAGCAACAATGTTATGAAATTCGGTCTGGTCTTGCTGCTGTCCTTCCTTATTCTTGAAGGTGCGGTTGGTTGCAATACCAAACGATGCTACTTGCTGTCCTGAAGGGATAGCACGGAGTTCAGGGTCGCGAGTAAGGTTTCCGTAGAGCAGTACTTTGTTGAGATACATAGTGATTTGGCTGATTTTTAGGTCTTGTACTAAGTATACCAGCCACGGTTCCCCTGCCTAGATGCTAGTACCGTCCCTTAAGAAAAAACCGACCTAGTGGTCGGTTCGTTCTTATAACCCCTTTAGTTGGGCTTTATACAACCTCCTTTAGAGCTGCATCGAGCTCAGTCTCAGAAACGGTCTCCTCCTCAGGAGCTACGTCATCGTTTGCCATCTGAGCGAAGATAGCCTGCATCTCCTCAGAGTGCTTTGCTTCTTCCTTGGTGGTACGGAGGTCGAGGAAGCGAATAATACGCTTCTCTTCGTTGGCAGCAGCCACGACTTCAGCATGATCAGCACCAGTTACCTCATAGGCAATCCAGCAGAAGAATGCGCTATCAAAGTCACGGCGACCAACACCTGTTTCAGTACGAGAAATGGTATATGCGAGGGGAATCTTAGTTGGTTCACCCTCAGCGATAACAGTACCCTTTCCAGCAATGAGATCACGAAGTGCCTGGTAGCTCTTCTTTACCTCAGTCTCCGGAAGTTCCGGATCAAGGTGGAAACCTAGCTCATATACACGCTGTTCAGCGTGGTCGGTGTCGAGGACCTCTTCCTCGGTTGAAATCTTCTCAGTAGCCATAATAGGGCGATACTACCACGCTATTTTAGGCCCCGCAAGGTTGCCCCAAAGAGCCGCTCAGCGTTCTGGAGCACCTGATCTCGTACCATTTCCTCATCTTCGCCTCGTATACGCGCTATGGCCCCAATAACTGCCTGTACAGCACGTGGATCGTTACGCTTTCCGCGGTTAGGTGCCGGTGCCACATACGGTGAATCGGTCTCGGAAAGAAGGTGTGTGAGGGGTGCAAAACGGACCACCTCGTCATAGTCCTGAGTGAAGGTTAGGACGGCGGTATAGGAGAGGGTGAAGTCTAGATCCACAAACTGGCGAGCCTCCTCTACCCCACCTACAAAGAAGTGCATATCACCCCGTACCTTATCTCCGTGTTCCCGCTTATAGCTCTTAAGAATGTCGATGGTGTCTTCGTACGCGTCCTGCGTTCCTTTGGAAGGACGTGAGTGAATCATGAGCGGCTTGTCTGTCTCGATGGCAAGTTGCACATGTTGCTCAAACACTTCTCGCTGTTTCCTTTTTGTTGCCTCCGGGTCTTCAGGGCGATAGTTATCTAAACCACACTCCCCTATGGCGAGTACTTTGGGGTGTGATGCTAGTTCTCGGTACAAAGAAACAGTAAAGACTTCTTCGGGACAATCATTCGGGTGAAGTCCAACTGCAGCAAAAAGTGACTCATGTTTCTCAACAAGCTTAATAGCCTGTTCAGAAGAAACACGATCAACACCAACCACTAGTCCACCAACACCTTGCTCATCCATTGAACGGACGAGTTCTTCGCGGTCTGCATCATATGCGTCGAACTGTATGTGGCAATGTGCATCGAAATACTTCATACGTCTGAAACCTATGCGAGACGTGGGAATAGATTCTCCGGCTTCCTGTTTGTGCGTACTGCAGAAAGAATTGATTCTGCTGTCTCAGGCATCACAGTCTGCAAATGCACAGCAACTTTCACTACGTGATGTACGAGATTCTCGATCATGGCACGAGCCTCAGCTTCTGTTGCTGGGTCTTTAACCTTCTTATACGGCTCGTTCTCGGTCATATACTCATCACCCTTTGAGATGTGTTCGAACACAAGATCCATTGCCATTTGGAATTGGAACGCATCAATGTGCGCGAGGAATGCATCTTCAACACGAAGATCCTCTTCAGTGATTTCAACGGGCTGAGATAGATGTGACTCTGCGAGCTTCATTACTCGCGCCACCAGGTTACCCAGGCCATTGACCAGGTTTGCAGTGTACCACTCATCCATGCGCTCCCAGGTGACATCAGAATCTTCTATAGGATGAACATGACGAAGCAGAATGTATCGTGTTGCTTCAGTGCCATACTTATCAACCAACTCAAATGGACTGATAACGTTACCCAAGGACTTGGACATCTTTTGTCCTCCGGAGTTTATGAATCCCTGATAGAACACCTGGTCGGTGTGTTTTATGCCTGCAGACTTAAGCATGGCTTGCCACATAACGGACTGGAAACGAACCTGATCTTTTCCACCAAGCTGAAGAGTCTTTCCTTCTTCCCAGAACTTCTTAAACTTCCCTTCTTGGTCAGACGGCCAACCTAGTGTGGAGATGTAGCTAGTGAGAGCATCGAACCACACATACATCACTTGAGTGTCATCACCGGGTACGGGCACACCCCACGAGAGCTTTGCTTTCTCACGAGAGATACTAAAGTCCTCAAGACCGCCTTTCACAAAGGTAATTGCCTCTTCGCGACGCCACTCAGGAATGATTACGTCCTTGTTACTTAGATACTCAAGAAGATAGTCTTGATGGTTAGAGAGTTTGAAGAAGTAGTTTTCTTCTGCAATCTCCTGCAGCTCCATGTTGGTATGAATAACGCACATACCGCCCACGATATCTTTCTCAGTCTTAAAAGATTCACACCCAACGCAGTACAGTCCTGAATAGGACTTCTTATATATATCCTTCTCACAACGTTTCCACATCTCTTGCGCTGCCTCAACATGCTTTGGGTTGCTGGTGCGAATGAAGGCATCGTTTGAGATAGCGAGTGCACCCTTTAGTTTCTCAAACTGCGCGGCGAAGTGATCAGTATATGCTTGAACATCCTTCCCTTCTTTCTCTGCTGCCTGCAGAATCTTCTGGCCATGTTCGTCGGTACCAGTATTGAAGAACACCTCTTCCCCATTCATGCGCCAGGTACGGGCCAATACATCCGCTTGAAGAATTTCATGTGCGAAGCCGATGTGCGGATCCGCATTCACGTATGGAAGCGTGGAGGTGATGTAGCGAGCCATACAGAGGACTGCTTATGCAGTAACGGCCGAACGCTTGTGCTGATCGTAGTCGTTAAGGAACTCACGAAGTACTGCAGCGAATGGTACTGAGAGAAGTACGCCAAGGAATCCGATAAGGGTGCCGCCCGCGATAAGTGCGAGGATAACGAGAAGTGGCGGAATACCAACTACCTTGTTCACGACTAGTGGGTAGATAAGATGTGCCTCAAATTGATTAACAATGAAGTACAAGCCGGCTACAAGCAGCGCTAGTGCAAACCCACCTGATGCGAATGCGATTATGGCTGCTGCTATACCTGCAATGAATGAGCCGAAGATAGGAATGAGATCGAAGACTGCTGCCATGATCGCGAGGAAAAGTGCATAAGGGACACCCAGAATAAGCAGACCCAGATATACCGTCACACCCACAATAAGTGAGAGTAACAATTGGCCTTGCATCCATTGCCCTATCTTCTTTTGTGCACGGTGCCACAAACCAACAATGTAGTCCTCTTGCCGTGAAGGGGTCACGAGACGAAGGAAGTCTTCAACACCCGTTTCTTGCAGTGCGAAGTAGAACGAAAGCACTATCACCAGTATCAACGAGAAGAGTCCACCGAAGATCACTGAGGCAAGTCGTAGTGCGCCTTCAGAGCTATCTGCAAATGCGGTGCGATACGAGAAGATAGTTTCAAGTAGAGACTGGAGACTTCCCCCTTGTGCGGTAATCGGGGTCAGTTCAGGGATACCGAGCATTGGAAGATTAAATGATTCTAGATACTGTGGGAGCTGCGTCACCACACCCTGTGCGTCAGCAAGTATCGGTGGGAGGAAGAAATACGTGATACTGAAAAGTGAACCGAGCACAATTGCATACATCACCACAACGGAAATGATGCGAGGAATCTTCCGCTTCATAAAGAAGACCACACCTGGCTCAATAGCGGTTGCGATAACAATGGCCGTAATAACCAGAAGTACGAGATCTCTGAGTATCCAAGCCATGTATGCGACTGCCGCTATGAATATAGCCCGCACAAAGGTGCCCGACGTGATTGAGATAGAAGTATGCTTTTCCATATCCCTATGCTAGCACAATGGACGTTTAGAGGCTGGTACGGATACGCTCAGCCACTTCAGCAACGGTAAGGCGTTCCTGCTCTCCAGTATCGCGGTGTCGGAGGGTTACGGTATCAAGAAGATCAGGATTCTCCCCTAACGTATCGAAGTCTATGGTGATGCAGAATGGAGTTCCGATCTCATCCTGACGGCGATACCGCTTACCCACATTTCCGTTATCATCCCATGCAATTGCAGGGTGTATTTTCTGAAGTTCAGCACGAACTTCACGCGCCTTTGCAACCAGTTCTGGTTTGTTCTTAAGGAGTGGCGCCACCATTGCTTTAATCGGTGCAATTGCAGGAGGAAGACGAAGTACAACACGTGTCTCCCCACCAAGATCATCTTCGTCATATGCAGCAACAAGACTTGCAAGCACATGGCGACCGAGGCCGAACGTTGGCTCAATTACATGAGGCACGGTCTTTTCTCCTGTCTCAGGATCGAGATATCGCAGATCTTCCTTTGTTGCTTCCATGTGATTTGAAAGGTCGAAGTCGGTGCGGTATGCAAGACCTCCAATTTCTTTATATCCACCTGGATATTTGAAATAGAAGTCGAGAGTACGCTTTGAGTAGTGTGCAAGATCGCCACCCTCAACCTCCACTTCCTTTATGTCATCTGCTGCGTATCCAATTGCAGAGAACCAAGCGAGCATCTGAGTGCGCCACTGTTCAAATAATGGTTCCCATTCAGCCTCAGTTATAAAGTATTCAAGTTCCATGATCTCGAGTTCGCGTACACGGAAGAGGAACTCACGTGGCGCGATCTCGTTACGGAACGAGGTACCGATCTGTGCAATACCAAATGGAAGCTTCGGGTGATAGGAGTCCTGAATATTCTTAAAGTTCACAAACATACCCTGAGCTGTTTCTGGGCGGAGGTATACCGGCATCTCACCACCTTCAATAGAACCTACTGATGTCTTGAACATCATGTTGAACTGCTGTGGGTCAGATAGCGGATTACCTTCAGGGCTCTTGATTCCCTTTTCAGCTATCGCTGCACCCATATCAGCGAGCGACATACCTGCCACATCAACGCCTGCCTCTTCTAGAAGGTGGTCTGCACGGTACCGCTTATTTGTTTTCTGATCGATAACCAGCGGGTCATTGAAACCACCCACGTGCCCACTTGTCTCCCATACCTTTGGATTCATGAGTATTGCAGACTCAATACCGTACATGTCGTCACGCAAGTCAACGAATGTGCGCCACCACAGATTCTCAATATTCTTCTTTAGTGCAAGACCGAGAGGCCCATAATCAAATGTTCCTGCGAGTCCTCCGTATACTTCGGAGCCAGGGAATATAAATCCACGACGCTTAGAAAGCGCAATGATAGTGTCGAGGGTAATAGGTTTCTTTTCCATAAGTTATTTCACAATACCCTTATCAGGGATGTATCCTGCATCACCCGGTGTCTGTATGGTGAGTGCACTTGCTGATGCGGTAACGAGCTGCTGCGTAAATCGGTCTGTTCCAGTTAGGGTTTGCGTTGGAATCACTATAGGACTTGTACCCTTCTGAGCAATGCTTGGCAAGACGGCAACCTGGAAGGATGCGGTCTTAGCGTCGTCAGGAGTTAGTTCACCAATATTCCAAGAAACCGTACGGGTGGACTCATCATACGTTATTGATGTTTCTCCTGCACTGGTAACCCCGGTGTAGCGTACGTAGGCAGGCAGCACAGTAGTACTAATGGCGCCCCCCACACCATTTAAGGAATTCTGAGCCGTAAGCTGTATGGTATAGGTAGTTTCCTGATTGGCTATAGGAGGTACCGGGCCTGTATTAGTAATCCCGCCACCTGTGTGGAGAATCTTTGAGGAAAGTGCGATTCCGGTACCAATCTTGAGTGTGCGGGTAAGTTTTGAAGTAAGTGCACCTCCTCCTGTTCCAGCCCGTGTTCCAATAATTGTAATGGTTAGATCCACTGAAGGATTACGTACTCCTTGTTTTGGCTTAAAAGTGAATGTACCCGCACCTGTATCATTGGGTTGCAATAGTGCTAGGCCAGGGTTGGAGCTTTTATCAAAGACAATGGTTGAATCATTTGAACGGTAGTAACCTGTTCCCGCAACAACCGTTGCAGGATCAAACGCATTACCCGAAAACTTTACATATATCTGAGCGTTTGCAACCGGAGCGGTGAGGCTATTCTTCCATGACACATTTCCCTGCACAGACTGTCCTGAAGGAACAGTAACGACATCCCCGTTCTCACGATTAAGTGAAACTGTTACGCCAAGGAAGGGCTTTGCTATAGCTACCGCAACCTGGTTGCTCATATAGGAAATACCGAGTGCTGATGTACCATCGTCCTTCGCCGTACCTACCGTGAACGTGAATACACGATCATCACCCTGAGTACCTGTTAATGTTCCTGTTACGGTAATGATTTTCTCTTGTCCTGGAGCTAGTTCACCGAGAACAAAATAAGAACCACTTGTTGCGGCCGGTGTCGCACTAATTGGTATGAATCCTGGAGAATACGTACCGAGCAGTGCAATGTTCTTTAGTGGAGTGGTGGCATTTGAGCGTACCGCAACACGTATGGTTACAGGTCCCCCACTCTCTACCTCCTTCATGCTCTGTACGGTTACTGAAACAGGAGAGGTCGTTACCGTTACAAAGTATTTTACTTCCTTAACAGATACCGCATTTGATCCAAGGGTTCGATACTCAACACGAATCGGAATGGTTAGTATCTGATTTTCAGCGCCAAAAAGTATTGCATTGACGGTACGTTCTGCACGCGTGTCTGGAGCAATGTCACCAAGTGAGTCTGAGAACTGGTCCAATGCTTTATTTGGGTCACTTGCATCACGTGTTCCTTCAGGAAGATCTACCGTGATAGTCGCATTCAGCATTGCGACAGGGTTATCATTTTTAACCGATATAAGTATGGGTACCGTATCACCACTAGCAATCGTTGTTTGACCAGGAACTTCGATAGTTACATGTTCAACAGATACAGAACGGCCCCCAAATACCAGAAAGAGAGCCGCAACAATGCCAGCAATTAGAAAGAACCCCCCTGCAGCAATCAAGAACCATAGTGATGGTGGAAGCTTTTTACGGGGAGGTTTAATAATCGGAGGTGGAGGTGGTGCCCACGCAGTAGTCACCGGTGCACGTTCTTGTGAAAGAGTATTGGGTGTAACCGTCCCTACCGGCTTTGGGGCATACAAGCGTGCACGTAGTGTTTCCAATGGGTGTCCCCCGTTCGATGCCATAGAAAGAGTATACCGTGCGTGTATATGTTGAGTAATAAGCGAAGACATGCATAATGCCCGTAGATGAACCCAGATGCCTATGGAGGTGACTATGGCAGGCACAATGTATCCGGCGGAAACATGGCCGCCCCAATCTCAAGTAGCCGGCTTGTTTGCATGTAGGGCAACTGGTGGCAGCACCATTGGTTACACGCTCTGCACACAAATCAATGCCAGTCCGCAACGAAGCAGAAACTGTTCAGGGTGTGCGTGCCCGTGGAGAATCTGCATCGCGTGCACCATACAACATGTCACGGCAGACGATATTCGCGACATAGATCCTAAGTCAGGTCTGTGCGCATGGCATGTACAACACGGCTCCTCGGCTATACGGCCTTCGACTGAACTGAGTCCTGCGCGCATCAGGATCGCAGTTCGATCTATCCATGCGGAAGTGCCCGGCCCCGAAGAGGAGCAGAATGTTGGTGGGGAGAACGAGCTGATAAAGAAGTATGCCCGCACGGCCCAGGTTGCATTTACTCCTTTGATGCGTCGCATACTTGAACTCCTACACCAGGGCGAGGATGTGCGAGGCATCTGTCATTCTCTCAATATCACTGATCCCCGTGTCAGAACTGTGATCAGTCAGATGGGGAAGACTCTAGGCATCTCCATTGAAGGGAAAGGGCGGATGAAGACTGCGCACATTTCCTCAGTGTTAGCACAGGTGCAAACACAACTGCTAAGAGATGAATAAGCAGCCAAGAGAGGCGGGTCACGTGACCCGCCTCTTTCTTATAAACCAGATGCACTAATACCTCGATTAATACGGGAGATTATCGCGGCACGATCATCACGTACAGCACTGCGTGCAATATCGGTGTAGTCTTCATCCCCTTCCCCAGGAATCACCCCTGCATCTAGCCCAAGAGTACGAAGTATACGTAAAACTGCGAGACATTCTGCAGCGTCCTGATCTTCTTCATTAAGAGATGGGAGTACTGTTATGAAATTCGTATAGATAGTGAAAAGCGTTGGGTCTGCGGCCTCTCCATGCACGAAACGAAGCATAAGCTCTGCAACACGCCCGGCACGAGTGCGTGCTTTGCTTGGCAATACATGTGCCCAATCTCTGGCAAGCACTGAACCAGCAAGTCTCCACCCCTCCTTCCCCTTTAAAAGCGTTACATCAGACTCTGCTAGTGTTTGAAGACCTGCACTCATTTTTGCCCCTGGTTTACGCAGTCCTTGGCTACGTGCACGCAGCACCCCGAAGTCTGCCGTGAGAAGTGTTACCAGTGAACTCGCTTCCGAAAGTGGAGTGCGTGCCAAGGTAACAGCTGCCGTGGTGTATTTATGCCGCATCGAGTGTAACGGTGAATCCTATCTCCGTGGAAGAAAGTTCGGCAGTATAGGGTCCTTCAACTGAATCACTGAATGAAAGCTCAGCAAGTCCTGCAATGCTGAGACCGGTGAGCATATCTTTTGCGGCATGGTCAGCAACAACTCGCACCACATCTTTTGGTGATAGATTCATGTCCTTGCGTGCATCAGCAAGTGCACGCATAAAGGCACGTACATCACCTTCACGTTTTAGTTCATCAGTAAGCTCGGTATCAAGAGACATCTCTCCCTCCCTCTTTAGAACACCCTTAACGTTTACCTCTTCCTTCAGAATCTCAATAAGCTCTGCGGTGCGCGGTATGGTTGGTGCACTCAGTGATGCCAGTGGCTGACGCACAACAATGCCAGCCTGCTGACGAAGTTTAAGTGCTTCTGAGGCAAGTTCACGAACAAGTACCATATCCTCTAGAAGCACCTTCTCGTCTTTGCCCTTCATTTCTGGCCAGTCTGCAAGGTGCACGCTTTCAGGGTCTTTAGCAAAACGAATCTTACTCCATAGATATTCTGCATAAAACGGTGCGAACGGTGCGAAGAGTAGTGCAGAAGTACGCAGTACTGAACGAAGGGTCGCTGCAGCCTCAACCGAATCTTTTACGCGGTCACGTGAGCGGCGCAAATACCATGTTGATAAATCATCAACCAGTAGCGCGAGTGGGCGTGCTGCACGATCAAGTTCATACGACTCAAGTCCGTTTGTTACTTCATCACGTACCTCCTTAAGGCGTGCAGTGATCCATCGATCAAGAACATGATTACTTGAAACACTTTCCGGCACATCGTTCATTGCATACGTCTGATAGAACACGAGAGTATTGTGTAGGCGTCCAATTATTTTGTTACCCACATCCGCCACTCCCTTCTCTGAGAATCGGAGGTCTTCTGAGCGCATCAGTGGTGAGGAGAGGAGATAGAGACGAAGTGCATCTGCACCATATTTAGCCACCACATCCATAGGTTCTGGGTAGTTCTTCAGGCTCTTAGACATCTTCCTTCCATCTTCCGCAAGAATCAGTCCGTTAACGATCACGTGCTTGTACGGCGAATGTCCAAAAAGCGCGGTACCAAGAACAATCATTGAGTAGAACCAGCCACGTGTCTGGTCCAATCCCTCTGCAATAAAGTCTGCAGGATATCCTTTTGATTTCTTAAGGAATCCACTTTCAGGATTAAAATTATCTTTCTCAAATGGATAGTGGTCCTGTGCATAAGACATTGAACCAGACTCAAACCAGCAGTCGAAGACATCAGCAACACGATGCAGTGCAGCACCATCAGTATCTATGAGCGCATACTCATCTATGTATGGACGATGGAGATCGAGTTCATAGTTTGTGTTGTGTGGCAGCGGAGTGAAATCCAGTTCAATAGGTGTTGCATACAAGGGCACCATCTCTGCGGATAGTTTCTTGGACGCGTCTGCATCTATTCCTTGTGCAACGGCATTGATTGTTTCAATACCTACGCCGTGCGTAACGATGAGAATTGTTTCATTCTGATACGTACGTTCAAGATCGTAGAGAAATGCACCAAGACGGTTCTTAACATCTTGATAGCTTTCGCCTCCGGGAATACGGTCCGCATACGTATTAACCTCACGCCATCTCACAAACTCCCCTATCGGTTTGCCGTCTAGTTCTCCAAAATCAAACTCACGGAGTCGTTCGTCTTGGATGATCTCAATACCCTGTAGCCCGAGTGTTTCTTTTACAATCACTGCGGTTTCACATCCACGCGTGAGCGGTGAAGCAATGATGCGCGTTACGTTTGCATGCATGAGTGCTGATGCATTCTTTTCTGCTTGTCCACGACCAGTCTCTGTTAGAGATGCACGGAAGGTCTCATCACCCTTTGCAGCAATACCTTTTATATTATGTTCACCTTCCGCATGACGCATAACGAAGTACCGGTTACCGCTTTTCTTTGCGTGACCCTTCATGTCATCGACTGAACCAAACACACGGAGCGCTCCCGTCTTCTCGTTTTTCCATACCGGAATAGGTGCACCCCAATAGCGACTACGTGAAATTGCCCAGTCTCGTGCATTGTTTAGCCAGTCACCGAAACGGTTCTTTCCAATTGCTTCTGGCACCCATTTAACTTTATCGTTCTCTGCAACAAGTTTGTCCTTGAAAGTTGGCACACGAACGAACCACGAACTTGATGCGTAGTTAAGGAGTGGAGTGTCACAGCGCCAACAGTGTGGGTAGCTGTGTACTTTTTCTTCAGTCTTAAAGAGTTTCTCTCCAAGGTATTCAACAATGAGGGCATCGGTCTCCCACCACTGCCCCTTAGGCTTTGCAAGCTTTCCTGCAACCACAGGCACTGCACTCATCATTCGACCATCACGATCTACGTGATGCACAATTGGCAACCCGTGTGCACGTGAGAGATTGAGATCATCTTCACCAAATGCCGGTGCAATATGTACGATACCCGTTCCATCTTCTGCCGTTACAAAGTCTGCTTCATACACACGGAATGCAGCACCTAGCTTGTCTCGTTCCTTTCCTTCTGCAAGCGCATCCATAACGCCTGGGAAGACAGGTTTATATACCCGTCCAAGGATCTCAGATTTAGTAACAGGGGTTACCTCTCCGTGATCTTCACCAAATACTTTTTCAACGAGTGGCTTCGCAAGAATGTACTGCGCGCCACCCTTCTCAACCTTTACGTATTCAATCTGAGTACCGAGCGCGAGCGCGATGTTTCCTGGAAGAGTCCAGGGCGTTGTGGTCCACGCAAGAAGGTAGGTCTCAGGTTCATCTTCGAGCTCGAACTTCGCATATGCAGTTATATCTTTAATGTCTTTGTATCCCTGACTCACTTCAAAGTTTGAAAGTGTTGTGCCACAACGTGGACAAAGCTGCATCACCTTGAATCCTTCTTCTATAAGATCCTTATCAAAGAGTTTCTTGAATGCCCACCATACCGACTCTGTGTATGTAGTGTCCATGGTTTTGTAGTCATCCTCCATGTCCACCCAGCGTCCAATACGGGGAACGATGCGCTTCCACTCATCGGCATAACGAAGCACCGCGCTACGTGCCGCTTCATTAAATACAGACACACCCATCTCTTCGATGTCTCGCTTCGTCTTTATACCGAGTTCTTTCTCAATGATGTTCTCCAGAGGAAGACCATGTGAGTCCCAACCCCAACGTCGGCGTACATGGAATCCACGCATCGTCTTATAACGCGGTATTGCATCCTTTATGGTACCGGCAAGAATGTGGCCGTGGTGTGGGAGACCTGTTGCAAATGGAGGACCATCATAGAAAACATATTCACCACTTGGTGATGGCTTCTCAAGTGATGCCTTGAAAGTCTTTTGCTCATTCCAGTACGCAAGGATTTCCTCTTCACGAGCAGCTACTTCAGACACCTTCTTTTCATCGTTCTCCATTTCCGCCATGATTTACTTATCCTATCGCTCGTATCATAAAAAGGAAACAGCCCGGTCGCTTACGCGGCCGGGCCATCTGTTTCGTTTGTCGGCGAACCTCGTTAGGCCGCCAGGAGTTCGCGGTTCACCGCGGTCTCGAGCTTGAAGAAGACGCGCGCATTGCTGCTCTGCTCACGAGCCTTGTCCACGAGCACCTTGACATAGTCCGGCATTGCGAACGCGCCCGACGCGATGCCGGCGTGCATCTCACGGCAGTCGGCGCGCGCTTGGTCCACCGTCAGATGAGTGGCATACCACTGGCGAGCCAGCTCGTACATATCTTCGTGCGAAAGGGCGAGAAACGCCCTCGCATTCCGATAGTTCAAGTGTCCAGCCGTCAGGTTATTGTCATCCAGCGGCTTTTCCCCATTACTTTTCGGCATGAAACCTCCCGACGAACAGAATGTTCACCACGAACAATCTGTTGCCTACCCTATCGTCTTTAGTGCGCTTTCGCAACCTACATCTTCTCCGGTACGGGGATTGCAAGAATACCAAGTCCGTTACGCATCGTTGTTACGAATGCTTGTACGAGAGCAAGAGTGCTTGCTTCGTTCTCACTTCCAATGATCTTTCCCGTTGCATAGAAGGAGTTCCACTCCCCTGCTAGTTGGGTGAGGTATGTAACAAGAATGTGTGGGCCACGGAGTTCTTCTGCTCGTGCAACGATCTCTGGGAATCGAGTGATCAAACGTGCGAGAAGCGGTGCTTCGCTTTCAAAAGATGTCGTTTCTGCAGGTGGTACTTGTGACGCAGAGAGAATTGACGTTGCGCGTACAAGTGCGTACTGCAGATACGGTCCAGAATCTCCTTCAAGAGAAAGAGACTTCTCCATATCAAAGATGATATCTCCACCGGGTGCTTGGCGAAGGATCATATATTTAATAGCACCAAGTGCTACCTGCTCAGCGACAAGCGGGTCTTCATTCTTTTCACTAGCTCTTTCGATCACCTCACGGATCAGGCCGTCTGCTGTGATGACATTTCCTTCTCGAGAAGACATCTTTCCACTGGCGAGTCTGAGGAGGCCGTGTGAAATGTGTTGCATCTTGCTGGCGAGCTGTGGAGCAAACTCATTGAGTGCAGCGATAACAATCTTGAAGTGCCCCACCTGCTCCATTGCGGTGAGGATGAATACTTTATCCGTTGGTGCATGCTCCTCTTTCCAGAATGCGAGACCAATGTCTTTAGTCTCGTATGTAGGGGTTCCGTATGAAGTGATGAATACGAGTGTGTGTAGTCCAACTTTCTCTCCACGATAAATAACGGCACCTTCACTTTCTTCAAAGACATTGTTCTTAATTTCATCCTGCACAATACGCATACCGATAGGGGTGGTATCACTTTCGAAGATAGTGTAGTCAAAGTGTGAACCGAGTCGATCCCAGAGTTGGCGGTACGCCGTCACTGATACTTCCCTTCCACGAACCCAAGTCTCATGGAGAGAGCGCTCTTCCGCATCGTGTTTGGCGGGGTCCTTTGCAAGCATTGCGTAGATCTCCGCATTTAGTGTTTCGATTTCCTTCTTTGCTGTTTCGCTTTCTTCATATGCACGTGAGCCGTGTGCGTATGCAGTACCAATATCTTCTGTGGTTGGTGTTTCAGCCACACCCTTATCACGTAGTCCCCAGATAGCCTTTGCTACGTGTGGACCAACATCGCCTCCGTACGTATCGCGTACTACGTTAGCACCAGATGATTCCATTAAACGAGATGTTGCTTCGCCAATGATAGTGCTCATAAGATGGCCGATATGCATCTCTTTGAAAGGATTGGGGTTTGAATACTCAATCATTATTCGTTCACCTGCATGTGCCGTACCAACTCCCCATGTATCACCTTTTGCTTCGGTGAGGAGATTTGAAATAGCTGCTGGTGACAGAGTGATGTTAATGAATCCAGCACCCGCCACTTCAATACACGTCGCATCATCTCCCAGTGCTTTTTCTAGTACTGGTACGATGATCTCTGCGATATCACGGGGATTCTTTCCAAGCACCTTGCTTGCTGCAAAACCTGCATTCACGGCAAAGTCTCCGTGTGCCGGGTCTGCTGGCCACTCCACTGCAAACGTAACGCCAGTTGCGCCAAGTTGTTCGAGTGATTTCTGTACCGCGTGGCGGATCCGGTCTTCCATAGTGCGACTATAGCAGAATCAGCACCGGAATACCTTATAGGTTGTGTTCCGTGAAATTCTTGATGCTATATAACTCACGCCCAAGATGAGAGTTGCCCTCAAGAGGAGTATCTTCAATAAGGTGGAAGTCTAGGTCTAGTTTCTCTCGGTATTCGAGTCTTCCTTTCTCTTCAATCACCTGTTCAACGCGTTCAAGCTGCGTGAGGATGTCTTCAAGACGAGGATTATCTAAATGAGACGCGCGGTATTTCTGTATCTGCCCAAGCGCATTACCAATGCGTTCAAGCATCTGCTCTACCACCTCATCGTGCATCTCTTTCATGTTAGATAAATGATTCAGGCACTGGATTTGCTTCAGCAAGTTCTTTTATAGAGGCACGGGCTTTCGCTACAGTTGCATCATCTTTGTTCTTGAGAACCTCAATCATTATGCGTGCCACTTCTATAACTTGCTCTTCTTTGAATCCGCGAGTAGTGATTGCAGGGGTACCAAAACGAATACCAGAAGGATCGAAAGGCTTGCGTGTATCTCCTGCAATAGAGTTCTTGTTGAGCGTGATGCCTGCTGCATCAAGGAGTGTTTCTGCGTCTCCACCCGAGATATCAAGAGAGCCATACACATCCGCAAGAATGAGGTGATTGTCTGTACCCCCACCAATGAGTCGCACTCCTTCTTCTTTGAAGACTTCTGCCATCGCCTTTGCGTTTGATACCACCTGATGTGCGTATGTCTTGAAGTTAGGGTGGAGCGCCTCATTGAACGCCACGGCTTTAGCAGCAATCTGATGCATGTGTGGACCACCTTGAAGTCCAGGGAATACGCTCCGATCGATAAGGGTTGGTAGATTCTCCATTGTCTTTTCAGGAGCACGTAGCGGATTAGATACGGTTCCTTTTGAAAGGATCATGGCACCACGGGGACCACGCAGTGTTTTGTGTGTAGTGGTCGTAACGATATTGAAACCGTGGTCAAACGGGTTCTCTGCAACGCCGCCTGCAATGAGTCCTGCAATGTGTGCAACATCAGCCATTGCTACGGCGTCCACCTCTCGTGCGATCTCAGCAATCTTTTTCCAGTCTATTGAACGAGAGTATCCAGAGAATCCGCCGAGGATAATCTTTGGTCTCTCTTTGAGTGCGATCTCACGAAGCTGATCGTAATCAATCTCTCCGGTATCGGGATCTTTCATACCGTAGCGAACAAACTTGAAGAGCTTCGCCATGTACGTAACCGGTGCGCCGTGGGTGAGGTGTCCTCCATGCGCAAGATCCATACCAAGAATTGTGTCTCCTGGTTCAAGCCATGCGAAGTATGCACCAATATTTGCAGCAGCCCCACTAAGAGCCTGTACGTTTGCGTGATCAGCACCAAAGATCTTCTTTGCACGCTCTATAGCGAGTGTTTCTATTTGGTCTGTATATTCTTGACCTCCGTAGTACCGCTTGCCGGGATATCCTTCCGAGTATTTGTTGGTGAGCGCGCAAGACATTGCTTCGCGTACGGCGAGTGATACGTAGTTTTCCGAAGGGATAAGTTCAAGTCCTTCGCGCTGACGTTTCTCCTCCCCTTCTATGAGGTTGTATAGGTCGAGATCTTCGTTTCGTATATGTGAGTAATCCATAATGCAGTCATAGTACCTTAAAAGTGAGTGAGCCCGCGACCTTTCAATGATGCTTCAATACTGCAATTACAACATATTTGCTGCTTTTCTCTAGGACCTATATGCTCATGCTAGACTCGCAATTATGGAGGTTTTTATGCGCGAGATTTCTGACCTTTCACACCACAGTGCTCAGCTGAGTGGAGGAGGTGAAGTGCTCGTGCTAAATAACGGCGCACTCATCACCTCTGAAGACAAAGCTATGTTGGGTGCCATGGATAGCCGCTCTGTTGGCGGTATCCGGAAGCATTTGGAACGACTCGGGAAGAGTGGTTCAGGTAAATTCATGGAAGAGTTCTACGTCGGCTATGGACACCAGTCCATTGGCGATATGGGGGAAGCGTTCGTGAGTATCTCGGGTGTTTCAATGTTGACCGCGAAAGCGATTCAACACTTCCCCCTCTACAACGGACAAGAAGCTTCAACCCGGTACATCGACTTCGCCTTGCAACCATTTGTTGATCCGCATGGGTCAGCTGCGTCTACTCAAATCCTTGAGAACTGGCGCGCCTTTTATCTCAAGGGTCTGGAGAGGATGCAGGTCGTTCTCGCTGAACGATATCCATTTGAGGTGATCGGTGATGGTGATAAGAAAAAGTACACAAAAGCCATTAAGGCACGCGCCTTCGACACCATGAGGAGCTTTCTCCCTGCCGGCGCTTCTACGAACCTCACCTGGACGGGTACGCTGCGTCAGTTTGGAGATCGACTTCCGCTACTGCGAAACCATCCACTTCCTGAAGTACGCGAAGTCGCACTGGTAGTCGAGGCACTGCTCCTTAAGCAGTACCCGCACTCATTCACGGATCGTGCAAATGATCCTGATTGGGAGCGTCGACACAAGGACCGTGAATGGTACGCCTACATGTCCCAACAGACGTCTGGCTATCTCATCGCCAATGCATCAACATTCCCTGTCTTCGCTCTTACACACGATGCCGTGCGGCCAGAACGAATGCAGGAATACGCTGATGTGTTTGTATCACGTCCTCGTGGTATTGAACTGCCATGGGATGTTCGGGAGTGCGGTACTGCTGAATTCTCGTTCCTCCTGGACTTCGCTTCATTCCGCGACCTAGAACGACATCGCCCAGTGACCGTTCCTATGCCACTGCTCTCTGAGGAGTACGGCTTTGAACCCTGGTACCTGAACGAACTCCCCGACGACCTTCGCGCAGAGGCAATGGAACTGCTTGCAAGACAACTTGCTGCGCTCCCGCACCTCGAACTCGAAGATTACATCGAGCAGTACTACATCCCTATGGGATACCGTGTGCCGATTAGGCTCACTGGTGACCTGCGGGCGCTCACCTATCTCGTTGAACGTCGTGCACGTAACGATGTTCATCCGACATTGCACCACCGTGCGAGCCAGATGGCTGAGGTCCTACTTCAGCAATACGGCCCGCATGGTCTTGTACTGCATCTTGAATCTGAACCACCACAGTTCAGCCTCAAGCGCGGTGCGCAAGACATCGTGGAACGTGATGTGTCGTAACTGTTTTCTGCAACACAAACAAATTGGGCCGCGCGATTCATCGCGCGGCCCGTTTCTTTTCTTTTTGAGTCTGATCCTCAGGTTTTGAAATGCTTTGAGAGCCGAGGTCCCTCTTGCACGAGATAGTTGGAAGGTGATGCATCGTAGTTCGTATCCGGTTCCGAGCTCATGCGCTCGTACCGAAGGCGCCCAATTGGTTGACCGTTACGAACGGAGAAGTCTTCATGCGGAATCACTTCGAGAGTGATCGGTCTCCCACATACCTCACCATTCGCACCAAACCCCCAACCAGGATCGATATACCCGGCAGCATGCGAACGGAATTCGCCCAGCCGAGGATCGACTGGCCGGAGCTCAGCAGAATGTCCCGGTGCAACCATTACCCGCTCAAAGGTTGAGAGAATATAGAAGTTGCCCTTGCGGAGGGTGTACCGACCCAACGGAGCTCCGATGGGAACGAAATAGTCTGCGGGATCGTGTGCACCAATCGCACCAAAATCCAGTGGCTTGTACAACCCCCGACACTCGTAGCCGAAGTTCTCTCCGACTGCGAGGGTTAGGTAGAGCGAATCACCATGCAGGTGAAGCTCACGAAATGGAATCTTCTGCTGAGCTCCATCGAAGAGGAGCCCACGGTTTCTGACAGCAACCTCCATGTCTGTCTCACTCAAGAATTCTTTTGAGTCGAAGACGCGCAGCTGAGCAACTGCCAGTCCGGGATGCAGAATGATCGGGAAACTGTCTGGGCGCACAAACATCCAGCACTCCCCTTTCCACCCCTTCGGGAGGAAGTCATACATATCGACGCCATCTGCCATGAGTCGACAGAATAAGTTCACACGGCCACTTGATGACTTTGGGTTCGCATAGCCGTATGCACTCTCTGGTAACGACCAACTGCCGTCGACACGAATAAGGTACGCAACACCAACTTCAAGAGGGTTCACGAGATCATGTGGCCGCGCACCAACTATTTCGAACATGTCTCGGATCATTAGGTTTTCTTCCGGGAAGAAAACACTCTCCAACCGGAACGCTTCGTTCGACAATGGCATGTCGATTGACGCAGGGTTGAGGAAGCTTTCACCAACATCGGTGATGTACTCCCCTTGCAGTTCTCGTAGACGTTGGATAGGCAGTACGCCCATGGATTCTCTCCGTGAAATTGAGTTGATCTTACGCCACAGTGCCATATTCCAGAACAGAGGGAAAGCGGGGGTATACTTTTGGTATGTCCTACGAAGAAGAAACAGTTGATGGTAAGCCATTCTACGTGACGTACACCGCACTTGAAGGCGAAGCTGATTACACTCATTTTATTGAAGTTCCAGAAGACCACTACCCTATCCCACCACGCTTGGATATTGATCCGTGGGAGGAAGCTGAAAAAGCAAAGCATGCTGCAAAGGGTGCGTTCGTTTGTGTACTTATGCCCTGCACAAAAGTAGATGCTGCTGGCACACGTACTGGGCGCGGTGGTGGTTGGTATGATCAATTCCTGTCCGTGGTTCCAGCTGCATGGATGCGGGTGTGTATCTGTTTTGAAGATCAGTTCAGTACTGAGGCACTTGAACGAAAAGCATGGGACCAGCCAGTTGATCGTATTGGTGTGGTGAATCGATCAACAAATACCGTTACGTGGCATGAGACACACTCACGCAGTTCAGACTTTGATCTAGTCTCACTCTAGTGAACTAAGAATCTTCTCGTACATCTGCACCAATGGTTCGTCCCCGTTATCCTTCTCAAACAAGGTGAAACCGGGTCGTGAGTTAAGCTCAATCACATAAAACTTATCATCTTCGTCTTGAATGATATCGATACCCGTGAATTCGAGATTTAGTATTGGAAAGATTGGGGTGATGCACTCTTGAAAACGTTTGAGGAGATCCAGATCGAGTATTTGAATGGCTTTTGCATTCTCATAATGCAGTGGACTTAGGTTTCCAACGAATGTTGCGTCAGTGATGTTCTTTTCATATGCCAAAAGCACCTCTCCCCTAAACACAATCACTCGGTATTCTGCCTTCGGTTGAATATATTCCTGCACCAGAGCTACGAAATCATAATGTGGAGAGTTGTGATCAAATATAGCAGCTAGAGCCATAGATACATCTTCCTTGGTCGCACACTTAAATACATTGGTTCCCTGCTGTCCGCTATTCATCTTAATGATGAGCGGGAATGAAAACTCTGAACAAATAGAATCAGTGATTGCTTCGTAGTTGGTTTGTTCAATGTAGTCTGTATACTTCTCATATTTTGGATATGGATCAAAGTATCCCAGTGTCTTTGGCATACGTACCACATCCTTTAGAAGACGTGAGGCGAAGTCTTTATCAGAACAAATCTTATTCAATGAACTGGAGTTAAACGGCATCGATGCGTTCACAAAGAAATACTTCTGCTTTTGTACAGAGACAAAGTTTCCATACTCGTCGTGAACGGTATATGGGATCTTGAGACGATCACACGCTTTACGCACGCATCGTGTGTTTACATAGCCGCCTGCAGTACTCATACCTAATAGATATTAACCATGTCATTGATGGCAAGTCGTAGTTTATGAGTGAGCAACATCTCTTCTCGTGAGTGTTCTGAGGGATCATACGTCTCGAAGAGCGTGTCTTCGAGTGCTTGTGCGATCTCCCTTGTCTTCGCGGCAGCAATTGCATTTCCTCTTGCTTTTTCAGCCTCATTTTTATGTTCCCAGTTTGATAGTGCTTCTTTTCTTTCTTTGATCATCTGCTTCACCTCTGGACTTTCAAGGGTGCTTCGTAGCAGGTGCAGTGCATTCTTTAAGAATTCGGTCTTCTCTGGCGTTAACTCATCTATGACCCGCTGTGCATCTGCCTGCATTTCCGGATCTGACCAATTTCCCTCTTCATCAAAATAGTACAGAGTTTTGGGGCCGACGGTTATACCAGCTGCACGCCCGATAAGCTGTAGGGTTCCATGATTGCCCCGTGCTTGTAGTTGGCGGATTTTATCTGTAGTTAAAATAGTACCTATACCTGCCTGGACATGTTGGGCATTCGCTTTTGCTGTTCGCACTCGGAGCGCTTCGTCATCAGGTATGGGTGCAACAAGTTTCTGGATTGCTGCGTGTGGATCTTCCTCCGAAAGACAGTGTTCAGCACCATAGAGCATGATGCCCATTCCTATTTGAGGTATTTTTACATTCCCTTCTAGAGTCGCGGTATTAAGTTCACGACGATGGGGCTTTGGAGCGTGCTCAGACATAATTGCAGTGTATAGATAATTAGGAAATGTAAAAGCGCTCCGTGTGGAGCGCTTTTACTACCTTTACTTGAGATTACTTAACCTCAACTCCCATTGAACGTGCGGTGCCTTCCACCATGCGCTCTGCTGCCTCCATGCTACCTGCATTGAGGTCTGGCATCTTAGTCTCAGCGATCTCACGGACTTGAGCACGAGTGAGAGTGCCTGCCTTCTTGGAGGGAGCCTTTCCAGAACCCTTCTCAATACCGAGTGCCTTAAGGATAAGGCGAGGCATTGGAGATACCTTCAGAACGAAGGTGAAGGTACGGTCGTCATACACGGTCATATCAACCGGGATAATAACGCCTGGCTTGTCCTTGGTCTGCTCGTTGAACTTGTTGACGAAGTCACCAATGTTAACGCCGGCAGGGCCGAGCACGGTACCAACCGGAGGTGCAGGGGTCGCCTTACCGCCGGGAATCTGAAGCTTGATTTTCTTAACTACTTTAGCCATATGTGTTTGTGTAGCGACTGTACCTTAAAGTTTGCGAATCTGCAAAAAGTCGAGTTCAACCGGAGTCTCGCGTCCGAACATGGCCACCATGACCTTAACCTTGCCGCGTTCCTCATCGATCTCCCCTACCTTGCCTTCTAGGTCCTTAAACGGACCATCATTAATAACTACAGGATCGTCCTTCTGCAGGTCGATACGATGCTTCGGTGCTTCCTGATCCATGCGCTTCATAAGCGTTACCACTTCAGACTCTTCCATGGGAACCGGGGTGGTACCTGAACCAACGAAACCTGTAACACGAGGAGTGTTACGTACCACGAACCATGAATCCTCATCTACGATCATGCGAACCAGGATGTATCCCGGGTATATCTTCTCTTCTTCGAGAATACGCTTTCCTCCCTTGATGCGGATCTTCTTTTCAGTAGGGACCACTACCTCGAAGATCTTGTGCTCCATACCGAGAGACTCGATACGCTGCTTGAGGTTACGCTCAACAGCGTTCTCATACCCTGCGTAGGTGTGAATGGTGTACCAACGAGGCTCAGTGCTGATAGCGTCGTCAGAGAACGAAGGTGCGGTGCGTGTTTCCATAGAGAAAAAGTAACGTTGCTAAAGTTAGCGAACGATGAGCTGACTTACGCCTTGCGTAAAGACGTAGTCGAGTCCTGCAATAAACACTGCAGTGAATATAGAAATCAGAACAATGAGCACGAGATAGCTGATGAATGAATTCATGGTGGTCTAAATAAAAAAGCCCCGGGGGCTCTTATATATTCCTATATTACTACAGGGTTTTAGGGTGTCAAATGAACAAAGCCGCCCAGCTAAACTGGGCGGCTTTGACTCCAAAATCAGCCTCTTAGCGAATCTCGTAGGTGATCTGAACTGTTACGTTGGTCTCGTTCTCTCCTACTGGAAGTGATGGTGCAGGGGCAACATTTGCTGCGTCCATTGCTACACCACCCTTAGCGTATCCGCTATACATTGGGTAGTACCCACCCCCCTCAGAGAAACTCATAACATTTCCAAGGCGAACATGGAGCTGTTTTGCAAGAACCTCGGCCTTAGCACGAGCATCCTCGATAGCTGCCTCACGCGCTTCATCGCGAACAGTGCTGTCGTCATCAAGCATGAAGTTTGGACCAGAGATGTTCTGTACACCAAGAGTGCCAAGTTTCTGAAGTACATCACCCGCCTTTGCAGTATCGCGGATCTTTACCTCAACTGTCTGAGATACTTGGTATCCGCTTATCTTATTAGACTGTGTTGGACATTCACCGCCTGGATAACAGGGTGCGATCGCACGATTCTCGTACTGAGGATATACGTTGTATCCAAGAGTTTTAATATCCTTCTCGGCAATATCCATATCCTTCATTGCAGCGAGTGAATCGTTGGTGCGCTTGGTTGCAGCATCCTGTGCCTCTTTAACACTTACTGCGGTTTCCTGCACCGTGAAAGTTACTAATGCAATGTTGGGTACCGATGTGCTCTTTCCTTCACCCGTTACGGTGATGCTGTTAATAGGACGGTTCGGACCAGTACCAAACTGAGCAATTGCATCAAACGTCTTAACAAGGAGGAATAGAGCAAGAACTGCAAGTGCGACAGCTGCCGCATAGCGGACAGGACGAGATGCGCGCACGATGGTTTCTGACAATGATTCAGGCATACAATTTATGTTACTTACTACTGATTAGGTTAATGGTAGCACTTATAGGCGTAGTCGTATGGGAAGTTATATACTTACCGCATGGAATCAATACCAATTCTTCTCGTTGCTCTAGCGGCCTCAATTGCCACCTTTATCGGGGGTATGCTGGCTCTTAAATTAAAAGACAAGCTGCACCTTATCCTTGGCTTCTCAGCCGGAGCGGTTATTGCGCTGGCATTCTTTGACCTCATTCCTGAGTCAATTGAACTTGGTATGGGTTTCTTTGAACCAGGAACGATCATTCTCTTTACCGCACTGGGCTTCTTTGCGTACATGGTGCTGGATCGCGTGATCCTACTCCACGCACACAGTGATGGTGACGATGGTAGTGTGCATGCGCACCACAGCACAAAGCGTGGGGTTATTGGTGCAGGAAGTCTTTCAAGCCACAGCTTCCTTGATGGTTTTGCAATCGGTCTTGCTTTCCAAGCATCACCTGCCGTGGGGGCGATCGTTGCGGCAGCTGTTCTCACACATGACTTCTCTGACGGTATTAATACCGTGAATCTCATTCTTAAGAATGGCGGTTCACGCAAAGAAGCATTCCGTTGGCTTCTTGCAGATGCAGCCGCTCCCCTACTTGGTGCATTTGTTACCCTCTTCATCACCGTCCCAGAAGGAGCGCTTGCAATGATCCTTGCAACGTTTGCTGGATTCTTCTTGTACATCGGTGCATCAGACCTTCTACCGGAGAGCCATCATTCTCACCCCCGTATACTCACCACCGTTATGACGTTGCTAGGCGCACTCGTTATGTTCGTGGTGATACAGATTGCAGGATAAGAAAAGCCCCGGCAGATACCGGGGCTTTTCTATTTAGTGCTTTGAAGTGTGGAGAGAAGTGTTTGAAGTGCTTTGTGTGAAGGAAGGTCCATCACCTTTAGAGTTGGGTCAGTCCAATTCGTCACATCACGTTCGATCACTTCAAACCGAAGTACATCATTGGTGCGAACAAGGTAATACTCGGTGTGTACCAGTGCCTCAAAGCGCTCTACACTAATCGTCTGAAAGGTGTTCCCGTTGATGAGTATCGGTTCAAACTCTTTCATAGAGCTTGGTTGAATACCGGAAGACTCATACATAGTGTTTTCGAGTATCACTTGCTCGGCAGTCTTTCCTGCTGGAATACTAAACCTGCGAATAACTAAGGAGTCTGGAATACCGGACTTGAGGTTTGTGCTATCGAATACTGCCCGTAGTGACGGATCAGTACCAATAGCATCTGGATTTGCCACGAATCCGTTTGGTACCACAAATGAAATACCGATTGCGGCATCTTCTGCATTTGGAAATGCACATGCAGCAAACTCACAATTTGGACCACTGCGCCCAACCGCCGATCCATCTGGACAGATACGCGCCTCAAGAGTGCATGCCTTGCTCAGAGGATTCTGTACCCGAGGACGTTCGATAGCGCTGCGGTACACAAATGCACCGATGCCTATTAGCATCACAAGGAGAACACCAACGAGTACACCTTTCATAGATTAAAGTTTTGGATGACCAATCGCATCACGAATCTGCTCAAGTACTTGCAGCTCAGGAGACTTACTTGCCTCTGGCATATCTTCTGCTTTCTTAGGTGCAAGACGGTTCATGAAGCGAATGATGATGAAGAGTACCAAAGCAATGATGACGAAATCGAGAACGGACTGCAAGAAAACACCATACGTGATTTCAACAGAACCTCCTAGGTTAAGGGCGAGATCCTTAAAGTCTATCTTTCCGAGCAGCAAGCCAAGCGGCGGCGTGATGATGTTGGTAACAAGTGAGTTGGTGATGTTACACAGAGCCACAACCTGTAGTGTTAACCGTTACACCATAGCCGCCATGTAGCGCACTGAACTCTTATACCACGGGAGACGGATTATCGATATGTTGGATTTTCTTCTACGACGCCTGATTTGTGATTTGCCAGACGTGCGAGCGCGAACAGAAGCGATGAAAGACGGTTAAGGTAGGCGCGCGTATGCGGAGAAACGTTTCGTAGTTCAAGCTCATGTACTGCAATAACACGACGTTCTGCACGCCGTGCCAGTGTACGCGCCACATCAAGAAGTGCAGACACTTCTGTGCCTCCTGCAATGGAGAAGGAAACCACCGGAGGAATCTCTTCTTCCACTGCAGCAATGAGTTTCTCTACATATGTAACCTTCAGTTTCCCCACTTTCTTTGGTGCGCCAGCTACTTCTGCCTGCACAATGAAAAGTGTTTCCTGTACGTCACGAAGGATTGCAGATATTGCGTAGTGTTTCTTTCCAATACTGAGGCTTGAGTCTTGTGCCTTTTTTGCGCGAATCTTTGCTAACCCTAGGAATGAGTTTAGTTCATCTAGTGTTCCGAGTGCTTCTGGCAACTCAGTTGCTTTAGATATACGCTGCTGATCACAGCCAAAGGTCTTTGTGGTGCCACCATCACCTTTCCCTGTATATAAACCAGACATGGAGAAAGTATAACTGAAAACAAAACACCCCGCCTAAGCGGGGTGTTTTGTTTCTGGTGCCCGGGAGAGGACTCGAACCTCCACGCCTTGCGGCACTACCACCTCAAGGTAGCTTGTATAACCAATTTCAACACCCGGGCCTCTAACATCGATCATTTGATCGATTCCCCCACTATACGTAAAGCATCGTTTATTTTCAACTTCTTGCGAGAAAGATGCGGAACCTCCTTGTTTTTATACAGATGATACAAAAGTATAAGTGATTCTTTCTTTGCATACTTGAGGTTATGAATTCCATTCCCTTTCTTCCCATGAGTAACGTGGCCTTTTAAACCAATCAATCTATTAATGGTTTCTTGCAGCCAATTAATATGTGCTTCACTACCAGAACTAAACATCATGTAAAACATGAAACTACTTTTCCAGCGCGGATCAAAGTAACTATAGAAACATCCATCACCGTCAAATGATCCTCTCAAAAATTCGAAAAAATATTCATCCGGGATATAGAGGGCTCCTATCGTTAGGGATTTTTTAGACGTTAGTCCAATCTCCAAAAAGAAGTCATATAGGGTTACATCACTCCATTGCACTCTATAGCCATCTGCTATTCCATCGGCATTGCCTAATTTGTATCTCTGTATTGGTGCCGAGAGTTCCAAACAGTCCTTTAAATGCTCAAGCTATTCTTTGTCTATAGATGTAAGTGTAAGATGCCTCAGATTTGACGAAAGACACCCATCAGAAGCCATAAGTCCTACTGCATAGGCCATTTCTGGAGACCATGCTATTTCCTTTTTTCTTGCCCTCGGCTTATATCGCTCCATACCATAAGCATGGAGCGAATTATTCCTATGTAAGACAAAACGCCGGTTGATACCGGCGTTTTGTCCTTAGTAAGATTTTATATCTTATGCAGCTTTCTCTTCCTTTTCCTTTTCTTCCTCAGTTGGAGCGTCAACAGACATCTCATCAACGACGGGTGCTTCAGGCTCACCTGCCTCCTCTTCTGCGGGGGTCATGTCTGCACCTTCTGGAGTCTGTGCTGGGTCTTGTTCCATTACCTCTTCAACTTCTACAGGAGCTACTTCAGCAGGAACTTCTTCCTCCTTAAAGTCGTCAGTAGACATCTTAACCATGCGCATGTTGCGGAGCTGGCGACGTACCTCACGAGCAACCTTCTCACGGATGAAGTAGAGCTTAGCGCGACGAACCTTGGAGCGACGTACGATCTCAATCTTTGAGATGAATGGAGCGAAGAGTGGGAAAATACGCTCAACACCAACACCAGAAAGTGTAGCGCGAACGGTGAAAGTAGCACCCGCTTCGGTACCATGCTTTACAGAAATAACGAGACCTTCAAACACCTGAGTACGAGTTTTGCCCTTCTCAATGATGTTCTGATGTACACGTACAGTGTCACCAGGACGGATGCCCAGGCCGGTGCGCTCCGCCGTCTTTACGGGGGTGATAACGGAATTCATAGTAGGCAAAATCTACCACACGGCCTTTATAAAAGCAAAATATGCAGCTATACCAAGCCCTCGGTACCAGGGAATTTAGCCACTGATTCCTTTAATTCGTCTGGAATTGGGGCCGTAATCTTAATTTGATCACCTGAAGCCAGAGGTAACTCAAGCTGATATGCATGAAGACCAAGACGCTTGAAACCAAGATCACACTTTTGGTTAGGAGCGTAGAGTGGGTCACACACGATGGGATGATGAATTGCCTTCAAGTGCACACGGATCTGATGCGTACGACCAGTCTGTGGCATCGCCTTAATAAGCGAGTGCGTGCCATTCTCCCCCACCACCTCGTAGTGTGTGATGGCTTCACGACGCAGCCCTTTCGAACCACGTTGTGCTGAACGCAGACGGAAGTCTGATGCAGAGCGACCGATAGGAAGATTAATCGTTCCCTTAGACTCCTTGAGGGTTCCGTACACAAAAGCAAGATAAGTCTTCTGTATTACATGTTCCTGAAATGATTCCTTATAGAACGCATGGGCTTCTGGTGTCTTTGTGAGAATCATCACACCGGAGGTGTCGCGATCCAGACGATGCACAATACCTGCACGAAGAATCTCTGTACCGTTCTGTAATCGCTGCGTCTCCCCCACCTCTGCAGAGGCCGGATATCGCTTTGCAAACCAGTCACTGACGGTTTCTTCGCTTGAGTGCCCATCCGGGTGGGTCATGACTCCAATGGGCTTATCTATAGCCACAATGGCATCATCTTCATAAAGAATCGGAAAATCCATATCGGTACCCTAGCACACTTCAAAAAAAGCTCAGTATGCGGTATGGTAGCTGGTAGGCGGGCTTAGCTCAGTTGGTAGAGCACTCGATTTACACTCGAATGGTCGGGGGTTCAAGTCCCTCAGCCCGCACCAGAAGAAAACACCTCGGAGAGATCCGAGGTGTTTTCTATTTAGTGCCCCCACCAGGAATCGAACCTAGATCAAGAGCTTAGAAGTCTCCTGCTCTATCCATTGAGCTATAGGGGCACTTCAACACTAGCACCTGGAGCCGCTGAAGTGGAGGGGTCTACGAATCGACTGTTCTTATAGTCTGTTTCCTTTACGGCGCGTGCTTCAAATAGTGCATTAACAGAATCAATTGATGCGGGGTTGAGTGGTGCAGGTGCCGTGGCATTTCCTATTGCATCACCATTTGTTACACGATCAAAAAGCCAGATATTCCACCCAAGACTTCCGAGCAAGAGAAGAACAAATACCATTACAAGAATGAGCCAGTCCCGTGATGGATTCAGACGCTCACCATACTTAAGTGAGGGAGAGTTCTTTGAAAGTTTTGGGAGGGTTAATTTCATGATGCTGGTTTTACGACAGGTTTTGGTACCACAGGACCTGTTCCAACCTTTACTGTAACGGCTGCTGACCAAAGTGAGTCACCGCTCGTATCAAACGAGAGATTGGTGAGAGAGATATCGTATGGTGCATATTCAAGTGCACCAAGCGTACGAAGCACTGCATTAAAACTACCCGTGATGCGTAGAGATAGATTGAGATGGCCCTGCCCTGCTGTAGCGTTATCTGCACCCACCGAAACCACCTCTACCTTTGAACCCAATGCGGCACCAGTAGCACCAAGGCCACCAAGGAATGGCACCACGTCGTTAGGTGAGATGAAGTGTGAATTCACTGCTGATTCGTTCATAGCAAGTGCGGCAAGCGCTTCCTTTGCTTCGGCGATACGTAATGCGTCCTGGCTCTTTGTTTTAATCTCAGCACTAAGTGCGCGTGCCTTTGCGCTTTCGGTATCTACCACCACAAACCACACCCCGTATGCGCCAATCGCTACGATGAGCAGTACTAAAGAAACAATAAGATGTGTCAGAGGCTTTTTCATGGCTTCAAGGTTCCTGTAAGGGTGATGGTGAATGGAATGTCATTCTCCTTTGCGTATGCACTGATTGGCAGATCAGCATTTGTTACAAACGGCAGCTGCCCGAGTGCCAGCGCATAGGCACGCAGTGTGTCTCGTGATGAGGCAACTCCTGAAACAGTCATGCGGGCACCATCTTTAGTGGAAGGCGCGTAGGTGAAGCCAGATATCTGTACACCACTACGAGGAACATCTAGAATCCTTCGCACCACATCAGATGCTGCAGTGGTGGTGGCAAGACGATTCAAATACGTAACATTACCGGTAAGACTTCCGAGGCGAGCGCGCACCTCTTTCTCTTCTGAAGTTTGTAGGCTCGCATCCAATCCCTCAAGCTGCTTTGTTTGTCGCACCACTTCGGTGCGTGCGTAGAGATAACTTGGAGCAAGAAGAAGACCGTGGATCACGATCAGTAGCGTGAGCATAAACAGCGCAAGTGCTGCCACGCGTAAAAGATACCCGTGCTTGAACGCTTTAGCGCTTGAACGAGGGAGAAGATTAGTGAGTTCAGATGACATATTCTCGTAGTGCGAGCCCTACAGCCGTACCGTATGCAAGTGATTCCATATAATCAATCGGTGGAAGCCAGTCATCACGTGACGCTAGATTCTTAAACACATCACCCAGTTCAACCGGTATTTTCAATGATGCTCCTAGATATTCTGGGAGACCACGTACGGTTGCATTTCCTCCTACCAAGATCGCTCGTGTTACCGGTTCATGTGCCGGTATCTGCCCTGCTCTGCTCTGCCAATAATCAAGACGTCGCACGATCTCTTCACGAATGACAGAAACCGTGGAGAGCATTGCTGCCTGATACTCTGCATTTTCTGCACCTGCCACCAATCCCTGCTCTGCCTTCACACGCTTTGCTTCTTCTTCAGAAACACCAAAGTGTTTCTGAACCGCAAGGGTGAGCGCATGACCTCCCACATCAAGGGTGGTGGCAAAGCGAGGAAGTCGATGAGACACCACCAGCAGTTTTGTTGTGGTCTTACCAATATCAATCACCATTACCGTTTCTGTATCACCATGCGGCAAGATTGCACGCGGAAGTGCGAATGTTTCACTCTCGAGTGAACGTACTTCAATACCCGCATCTTCGAATACCTGCACCGCTGCATCAGCCACACGACGTGCATACCCTATGCCAACCACGTGCACTGAATCACCTTTTACCATAAGCGGTGCCACATCGAACGCCACCTCTGCGGGTGGCAGTGGAACATATTCATCGAGGTGCTGCTCCACACTGGTACGCCAAAACTTCTTACTCTTTCCTGCAGCATCTGCTTCAAATAAGTACCCGCGTGCCTCAGGGAGTGTTATGTTTGCACGACGAATACCATGACGTGCTGCAACAATAGCGAGTGCTTTGGTGAGGGTCGCGTGGTCTGCAATTTCTCCATTTTGAATAATGCCTGGCTGTAGGCGTTCCTCTGATATCGCAGAAACTTCAAGCCCATGCATGCGTTCTTTTAAGAGAACGGTCTTGATGCCACTTGCAGAAATATCCATACCTGCCGTTGGGAGGGCAAGGTAATCTGGGGGAGCAAATTCAATGCGCGCGAAATGTGCAAGCGATTGCTTCATTACCGCCTAGTATAGCGCGTCAGTTGAGGTGTGCGCAGTATGTTATGCCTACAAATATGAATTAGTGTGCAGCAGTACCTGGAGGAACCTCACGATCAGGTGTGACAAATGCGAAAGTATCTCCTTCACCAACAGCAAAGAGCATGCCGTTTGATTCAAGCCCTTTGATGGTACGGGGTTTTAAGTTTGTTACAAATGCTAGTTGTCTACCAATAAGTGCTTCTGGAGTTTCAACATACATTGCGATACCGGAAACAATCTGGCGCGGCCCATTTGGTTCATTGAAGTCAACGGTGAGACGGAGAAGTTTGTCTGTATCCTCAACCCGCTCTGCTGTTCGCACAAATCCCATCTTCACTTCAATCTTTAGAAACTCATCGATGGAGATTTGTGGCTTGCCCGTTGGTACTGGTTCTTCAACAACCGGGGTGCGAGACAGGTAGCTGGTTAGGATGAGTGCTGCTGCAGAAGAATCCACCACTGCATGACCACTCGTACGTATCCCCTCGAAGTCACGACGTGCTTCTTGAGTAGTGAGCATCTCTGGTTCAAAGTGTACGGGTGTGCCAGCCTCAACAAGACGCGTAGCAAACGTACGTGCTTCTTCTGCAACAGGGTTCTCAGCTCCTGAGAAGTCTCGAGACTCCCCCATCACCACCGCCTCTACCTTTTCTTTGGTGATTAATTCGCGAATAGCATCAAATAGACGCACATCGTTGGGGAGGATGCTGTGCGGGAATCCCATTGAACCCCCATCATCCGAGAGAGCGAGGCCAACCTTTTTAGTACCGTAATCTATGCCGAGATATTTCATATAGGTATCCTAGCAGGAGCTATTCTTTCGCACTACGTATCCACACTCTGGCCTTAGTTCGCTATTGAGGGTAGTATGCCCGTACCGCGTTTATACGCGTAAGACACGGAGGGGTGGCAGAGTGGTCGATTGCACCTGTCTTGAAAACAGGAGTCTCTTTACGGGGACCGAGAGTTCGAATCTCTCCCCCTCCGCACCATAAAGAAACAACCGCCCTTCGGCGGTTGTTTCTTTATGGTGCGGCTGCCCACAGAGCTCGTAGCATTGGGGTATAGAAACTATCTACTTTGTGCTGATATCCCGTTTGTGAAGGGTGATTTGCATCCCATGCAAACCCTGCACCATTCCATGCGGACCATGTTGGGTAGTGATGTGTTTCATCAATGAGCGTGCAATTCTTTGAGTCAGCGAGACTAGCAACTGCCGACCGGTACAGTGATGATGCAGTACTTCCGATTGAGCCTGCAGGATCAAATGGTTGGGGGTTTACGATCCACACCGTGGAACCTGCTGCCTGTAAGTTATCGATGATCGTCGTGAGATTCGTTATGGTGGTTGTGGTGCTTGAAGGTCGAGAGATGGCATCGTTACCCCACAACTCAACAATTGTCAGTTTTGCGCCTTGTGTATGGTAATGGAACCCCGGAAACCACGCGCTTGTTGAGTTTACCCAATCGTCTGTTCTCCAACCACCTCGACCCCAGTTCCAAAGCTGGAGACCCTTTTCTGAACTGTTATAGAAATACACACCGAGCACAAACACTCCAATGGCAGTAGTGCTTGATTTGCGAATGCGAACCGTGTGTCCAGTGGCTGCGGAAGCATAGGAGAATGTGGTGGTGAATGCGCCAGGGGTTCCTGCAGTATCCACTTCTGGACTTTCTGCTCCCCCATCAAGAGACACTACATATTTACCAATACTAGTATTGCGTGCGGTGAAGACCGCCACACTATCTGCAACCATTCCTGCAGGACAGGTATAGGTAATGGTGCTGGTGCTATCAACCTGGCTACCATTCTGTGCGTGGGAAAGGCCTGCAATACTTTGCACTGAGCCCGATATTGCAAACCCAGATCCAGAGCGCGCAATGTTACCCATGTATAGATCAATATCTGAAGTTGTACCAAGTGAGGTACCCTCTCCCCAAAAGTCTGCCTGAATGGAAGGAATTGATGCACTAGCAAGAGCCGTTCTAAGAAGACGAGGATATGCGCCTGCACGCGCACCCGTCCAGCCATTTACTGATACCGTTGCACCTTTACCTGCGGTGATACTGTCACCCATACACGCGATCTTTACATCATTCGTTCCTGCTTTCACTGCGGAGAGTGCAGTAAGAAACGCAGCGTTATTCGCACGACTAAAGTTTGTTACCCCAGGAATTGTTGGCAACGAGCCCGCTGCAACTATTCCAGGACGCATCCACATATAGATAAAAGATAGCACGCAAGTGCTATCATATCGACATGCCCCACACTCCTATCTTCGAGTGGTTCGGTAGAGAATATGTGTTTGAAGAGAAAGGTGCCGACTGGTACTGGGCACTTGGTATTATCGCGATCGCTGCAGCGATCGCTTGTGTACTCTTCAACAACATTCTCCTCGCACTTGTAGTGATTGCTGCCGCAGGCTCTCTCGCACTCTCTGCCGCAAAGCATCCTCGTACACACCGTTTCGCTATCTATGACAATGGTGTTGGTATTGATAACAGCCTGTATCTATACAAAGACATGGTGGACTTCTCGGTACTGGAATACATAGACAACACCCTTCCCCCTGCCCTTTCTATAAAGACAAATCATATCTTTGCCCCCCATATATACATTCCAATCGTTGATCATGACCCGCTTGAGGTGTATGACTACGTCTCACAACATCTACCTGAGGGTATGCATGAGAATTCACTCATGGATCGCTTAGAGCATCTTTTTCGTCACTAATTCTTGCAAATAGGGCCTCCAGACGATACAGTCAGCACGGGACGAACATTTTTGTTTGTCTCTCATTGCTCCCGTCGTTCAATGGATAGGACATATCCTTGCGGAGGATACGATGTAGGTTCGATTCCTGCCGGGAGCACCAAAACGTAGTTAGTAAAAGAAAAGACCCGGAATTGATCCGGGTCTTTTCTTTTACGCAGTTGCTGTTGCTCGCTTGAGTGCCAGTGCGAGACGGGACTTCTTGCGAGATGCAGTGTTCTTCTTAATGATGCCGCGCTTAGCTGCCTTATCAATAGCCTTATATGCCTGTGAAAGTGAAGTTGCAGTATCTGCTGCATTTAGAGCGATCTGCTTCTTTGCTTCTTTGGTAGCGGTCGTAAGGACACGCTTGCGGCGCACATTGAATACGCGCTTCTTGAGGGATGCGCGGTGTGCCTTCTTTGCGTTTGCGGTAATTGCCATAGGTGAGGAGATAGTACGCTATAACGCTCGCGCGTGCAAATGGTACGATACCTAATATGATTCGTGAGCTAAGCGGGGTGGTTATAGGGAATGAACCAGGGGGCGCCATCGTAGAGGTGGCCGGATTTGGTATCTTCGTCCATCTGGCAGCTGCGGATATGCTTGCACCAGGTGACCAGGTTCGTCTTAAGACTTATATGGCATTTAAACAGGATGGTGTGGATCTCTATGGCTTCAGCACCGAAGAGGATCGTCGCTTCTTTGAGCAACTCCTCACTGTTTCAGGGGTGGGTCCTAAGACTGCCCTTTCCATATTCTCCCGTGCGTCACGTGAATCACTTGAGACAGCAATAGCTTCGCGAGACCTCTCATACCTCACGCGTGTGGTTGGGCTTGGGAATAAAGCTGCAGAGAAGTTGGTGGTGGAGCTTTCAGAGAAGGTCACTCCAACGGATGCGAAACATGACGATGAAGATGCAGAAGTATTTGATACGTTGGTTGCGCTTGGGTATACCGATCGTGAAGCGCGTACGGCGCTCAGCGCAGTACCCATGCATATTGTTGGTCGTGATGCGCGTCTTAAGGCAGCGCTTGCTGGTAAGTCACGGTAGATATGGGGACACTTAAACGATTCATTGAGGGTCTCCTTCCCCGCTCTTGGTACCGAGCAATCCTGATTCCGTATCATGTGGGTTGGTCTTTGATCAGTGCAATTCGCTATGGATTCCCTGCAAAGAAGCTTGTCGTGATTGGTGTTACGGGCACTAAAGGAAAATCATCAGTAACAGAAATGATCGCAGCGATTCTAGAGGAAGCTGGGTACACCGTTGCAGTATCAAGCACTATTCATTTCAAGACTGGTAAAAGTACACGAGCGAATAAGTTCAAGATGACACTGCCTGGTCGTGGGTTTATCCAGAAACTGCTCGCTGAAGCAGTACATGATGGTGCAACGCACGCCGTGATTGAACTCACGAGTGAGTCTGCACTTCAGTATCGTCATCTGTTTCTTTCACTTGATGCGCTCGTGTTCACCAACCTTGAAAAGGAGCATATTGAATCTCATGGGGGTATGGAGCAGTACTTTCAAGCTAAGTTTCGTCTTGGCAAAGCACTTGTTCGTTCCAACAAGCGACCGAGAGCTATCATTGCAAACAACGAAAGTGAGTATGGTCGTCGTTTCCTACAACTTCCTGTTGAGCGGTCTATCCCTTTCTCACTTTCTGACGCAGAGAATCTTTCACTCACTGATCAGTCCACAGATTTTGATTTCGATAACACGCATGTATCCCTGCCGCACCCTGGTGCGTTTAGTGCACGTAACGCGCTTGCAGCAATTAAGACTGCTGCATTCGTAGGAATACCTGTTCCGGTAAGTGCAAAGGCTCTTGGAAACTTAGGGCGTATTGCAGGACGTGCAGAACGTGTTGAACGAGGACAAAACTTCCTTGCGGTAGTGGACTACGCACACACCCCCGACTCTCTAATCGCTCTGTATCAGGCATACCCTGAACGACGAAAGATTTGTGTACTCGGTAACACAGGAGGTGGTCGTGATACTTGGAAACGACCAGAGATGGGCCGTATTGCTGACGAATATTGTGATGAAGTTATCCTTGCGAACGAAGATCCGTATGATGAGGATCCACAAGCAATTATGGACGCGATGGCTGAAGGTATGAAGCGTACCCCAACGATACTCATGGATCGACGTGAAGCAATTCATGAAGCACTTTCACGTGCACGTAGTGGAGATGCGGTACTTATCACCGGCAAAGGTACTGATCCGTACATTATGGAGGCTAAGGGAAAGAAAACACCGTGGAGCGATGCGCAGGTGGTGGGTGAAGAACTCGAGAAGCTCCTGTTATCATAGGCGCATGAGCGACGGCGCATTCCTATTAGGATTTATTCTCTTCTTCTTTGTCGTGTGGGTTGCAAGTGGTGGTCCTAATCATCCTATTTCCTTTGCAGGGCCATATATCACCCCAATCACCACAGTAGGAGTTACCCAGACTGGATACGGAGACCCCATAACAGGCATCAACATCGGTGCAGCACGCACAGACCTCTTTAGTATTCAGCGTTCAGTGACAGGACTTAAGAAAGAGGTGCAGGATGCAAAGCTTTTCGGAGAAGCGTCTCCGTACAAGGGAATGGTGACGATCAGTTGGGGTAACAACCTTGGTACCACTGATCCTAATCAGGAATATATAACTATTAAGGCTGCGTATAACGCACAACCAAACATAAACATTTCTGGATGGAAACTGGTTGCGGTGAGCAATGACCGCAGTGTCACCATTCCGTATGGCCAGGAACTTCTTTCACGCACCAATACTAATACTGGTCCGATCATCCTCCATCCGAATGAAACAGCGGTGATTGTTACGGGCAAGTCCCCTGTTGATGTGTCCTTCCGAGAAAACATGTGCGCCGGATACTACACTCAAAGCAAAACCTTTTATCCCTATCTCTCACAAACCTGTCCTGACCCAAGTGACGAATACGAAACCTTCTACACCGGTAATGAATACAAAGATGGTGACTGTGAATCGTTCGTAGCAACTGTGAATCGGTGCAATATTCCAAGTGAGAAAGGCAAGAGACTTTCCTCTTCTTGTTATCAATTCATCGATAAGTACCTAAACTACCAGGGTTGCATTGATGCTCATCGGGGAGATGCACGATTCTGGGGTAACTCCTGGCGCATATATCTGGGCCGTGAACCTCTCACCAAAAGTCATGACGACACACGCAGGTATGGTGATCTCTGGAAGAGTTCAAAAGAGGCAATTAAATTAGTGGACCAGAACGGCAAGACGGTAGACCTGTATCAGTATTAACGGTATAAACAATGCGTGCGCACTAACCGCCTATAGCTCAGTTGGTAGAGCAGCTCCCTTTTAAGGAGACGGTCCCAGGTTCGAGCCCTGGTAGGCGGACTAATGAGGTTCGATCCGTAGTCTCCCAGCAATAAAAAAATAAGAGACGCCGTACCCGAAGGTCGTACGTCTCTCTGTTGATCCAACTGCGACTGGCTCTATGCGGCCGAATCTCCCCTGAAAACGAAGAGGGCGGATTCGGTGTCGCCGCTGCCGTAGCGAGTGATGACGAACGAAGTCGAAACGACTTCGAGGTCCGGGTTGGAACGGAGATACTCATTGATCTTGTCTTCCACTTGGAAGACTAAGTCACCGTGAAAAACCTTTGCGAACATCGTCAGCTGCTCCTCTGATTTGTGATACGTAGGTCTGACTGGACTGCAGAGTACATTTATAAGTATGCATTGTCAAATAAACCCAGGGATCCGATTTGATTCCAACATCGTCCCACAGACTGTTCATCTATTTTTCCATACAATGCTTTAGAATTAACTGTATGGAAAAAATACAAAGCTCAATCTTTATTAATGCTCCAAAGGAGAAGGTGTGGAACACCATGCTTCAAGATGAAACATATCGTATATGGACGGCTGCATTTCATGCTGGCTCGTACTACATCGGTAATTGGGAGGAGGGCTCAGACATTCGTTTTCTAGGTCCTTCTGAAGATGGTACTGAGGGTGGCATGATTGGATTCATCAAAGAAAACCGCCCGTATGAGTTTATTTCTATTGAATACAGGGGGATGATTATGAATGATGTTGAGGACTTCGATAGCGAAGCCGTTAAGGGTTTTGTTGGTGCACATGAAAACTACACCTTCATTGAGAAGGATGGTGGTACAGAAGTACTTGTTGAGATTGATGCAATTGATGAATACAAAGCAATGTTTGAGGATACGTGGCCAAAGGCATTGCAGGCCCTGAAAGAATTGGTGGAGAGGGATTAACGAAGCGAAAGCGCAAAGCGTTCTAGCGCTAGATTAAGGGGCAGATCTCCAGAACGTGAATCAGAGAGAAGCTCGATAAGGTTACGAGAGAGCACTCGTGCTTCTTCATCACTCCAGGAACGACTCCCCTTCTGCATAATGTCTCGAGCTTTCCAGTGGAGGAGGCCATGAATCATTTCAGGTGCATCACCAAGACGACGTGCCTTTTCGATTTCCTGCCATAGTTTCGCTCCGTTCCTTTCCCCAAGAGCATTCACCAACCCACTGTTGAAACCACGTGACACTTTCTTTTCTGTAGCGTTCACCTCAAACACCTTCGCTGCATGAGGTTCTATCTTCTTTAGTCGTGTTGCAAGAAGCTTGGGTGCAAGTATGGCAACGGCATTTGGAGATGAAGCGAGTTCCGCAAGAGACTCCAATACTGCTTCACCTGCTGCACTGTCTGAGAATGGGTCATCAAGGAGAATAAGGGTCTTAGAGAAAAAGAGTCCTTGAGTTGAAAGTGCTTCCTGAAGTGCTTCAGGGGAAATTGCCCCTGCATCAAGACGTGCGTAGTACGCATCAGGTGCTTTTGCATGTGCAGCCGCTACCCACTGAAAGGCCTTTGCGCGCACCTTATGTATATCTGAGCCGTGGAATAAGTAGATCACGTATGTATTGTATCCCGAACATGTTGAAGGCGCCCCGTGTGGGACGCCTTCACGTTGTGGCGATTCCTAGCCGAAGATCTTGAGCCAAAAGCCCGCGAGTCCAAGGAGAATGAACGCCCACATGGCCAGCGATATCAGGAGAGGCAGGATGATCCTCATTCCGCCGGAAGACCGCTGAGATGCTGCACTGTGCAGTGGAACTGTCGACATAAAACACCCCCGAACTTGAGTGGATACCAAAGATAATGATACTCCTGCTTTAAAAAGGAGCTAGTCTATGGGGTGCATATCTCCCCAGTTCTTCCCTATCTTCGGCTGAGCCAAGAGTGGGATGCCAAGCGTCTGATCCTCTGGGACCACGGATTCCATAATTTCACGAATCTTCTGTGCCAATTCCTTTGCACGTAACTCACGGATTTCGAAGACTAGTTCATCGTGTACCTGAAGAAGCATGTACGCATCGTCTTGAGCATTCTCATCTATAAGCATTTGGTGGATGCGCACCATCGCAATCTTTATGATGTCTGCCTGTGTTCCTTGTATAGGTGCATTGATTGCCATACGTTCTGCTTGTGCACGCACAAAAGGAAGTGAGGATTTAATACCAGAGAACTCACGGCGACGACCAAATAGTGTTTCAGTGAATCCTTGACGGCGTGCGGCACCTCGAGTCTCTTCAAGGTATTCGGCAAGACGATTAAATGTTCGGAAATAGTCCTCATAGAACTGTTGCGCTTCGTTGGTGCTGGTACCCAGTTGTGCCTTGAGTGCGTTAACACCCATACCGTACAAAATACCGAAGTTAATTATCTTTGCTCTTCGGCGCATTTCAGAATCAACCCCCTCAGGAGCAACACCAAACACGGCCGCTGCCACCTCTCGATGCACATCACGTCCTGAACGAAAGATGTCTCCGAGCTTTTCATCACCAGAGAGGAGTGCGGCAATACGTAGTTCAATTTGTGAGTAGTCGAGACCGATTAATTGAAAACCTTCTGGTGCAATGAAGGCGTGTCGTATTGCACGACCCCGTTCGGTGCGGATAGGAATATTCTGGATACTTGGATTTGTTGTGGCCATGCGGCCCGTAACGGCACCTGTCTGAATAAACTGTGGATGAATACGCCCTTCTGTATCAAGTAGAGGTGGGATGTTTTCAATGTAGGTGCCCAATAGTTTTTGTATCTGACGGTATTCAAGAATATCTTCGATGATGGGGTGGTGTTCACGCAGTTTCTCAAGCTCAGATTCTTTGGTGGAGCGCTGGCCGGTTGATGTTTTCTTCTGTGCTTTTGATCCCGGAGCCTTCAACTGCAATTCATCAAACAGCACATCACCTAATTGCTTTGGGGAACTAATATTGAATTCATGTCCCACCACTTTGAAGATCCGTTTTTCAACTGCCTCGAGCTCTTTGCCGTATATGGTCGCAAGCTTTGCAAGTTCCTTCTGATCAATCAGCACCCCGTGTGCTTCCATAGCACGTAGTACCGGTATTAATGGCTTCTCAATAGTTTCATACACTTCATCTAGTTGACCGGTGGTATCTATTTTCGCTTGCAGTGTTTTATACGCAGCATCAAATGTTTGTGCCTTTGTGAAGGCGAGAATGTCATCAAGAGTTGGGTTGGTGAGGTCTGATGCAAGTAGCCACACCATCACCTGTGCTTCTTGCAGGCGTGTTGGGTCTATTTCCTTTTCTTCAACTCCTGTATCTGTGTCGCTCTCTTCAACAGAGCTATCCCCTTTTTCAAAGAGTGCTCGTGCGCGGCCACGCAAGGTACGGAAACCAAGCTCATCAAAGAGCGCAAGTACTTTTGGCAATACGCTACCGTCTTGCCACACCGCTTCAGGGAGGCGAAATACGATTGGTGCATCCATACGGATGGTTGCGAGCATCTTTGAAAACAGCGCATCTTCCTCGTGTTCTTTAAGAAGGCCTATAATACGTGGCTTTATGCCCTGCTCAATGAACTGTGCTTCGTTCTTCTTCAGTTTCTTGTATATATCTTCAACACTTCCAAACTTTTGTATAAGTTCAGTGGCTGTTTTCTCACCAATACCGGGCACACCAATGATGTTGTCTGAGGGATCTCCCCGCAAACCCTTGTAGTCAGCAACGAGAGCCGGTTCAAAACCATAGCGTTCCTCAACGGCTTTCTCATCATAGATAATGGTGTCGTTGATTCCCTTCTTCAGGGTGTACACCCGTACCCGACCTTTCTCGATAAGTTGCATGGTGTCCATATCACCGGAAGCGATGATGATCTCAAGATCTTTCTGGTCACGAGTGAGTTCGCAGATGGTACCGAGTATGTCATCTGCTTCAAACCCTTCCTTTTCGTAGATCGGTATGGAAAATGCTTCGAATACCTTGCGTGACGTGTTTAGTTGTTTTGCCAATGCATCATCAAGTGACACACGTGTTCCCTTATATGCGTCATATGCTTCATGCCGGAAGGTTGTTTTGGGGAGATCGTAGCAAGAGGCCAGATAGTCGGGCTTAAGGTCTTGAATGATACGTAGAAGCATCGACGATAGACCATACAGCGCGCCTGTTGGTTCACCAGTTGGTGATGAGAAATCAGGAAGTGCATGATACGCACGGTGGATGATTGCGTGTGCATCCAATAGGATGAGTCGCTTCTTCTTTTCTACTTTTTTAGCAGGTGCTTTAGGCATAGGAAATGTCGCGGGTGTTTCCTTCTCCAACAGAAAGATGAATCTGGTGTGTGGCTTTAGGCAGAGCATCACCAACTCGCTCAGGCCACTCTAAAAGAATCAGATTCTTTGCGTCTTGAACTAATTCATTGAATCCCAGTGGAGTTAGTGCGTTCTTGCCTTCAAGACGATACGCATCAATATGTACAAGTCGTGTAAACCCAAGACTAGTTGCTTCAGGGAGTTCATATATCTTTTCTAGTACAAAAGTGGGGCTGGTTATTGCATCGGTAACACCAAGCGTACGGGCAACACCCTGTGTGAAAGAAGTCTTCCCTGCCCCTAGTTCTCCCGAAAGCGTTATAAGGGTGGCGTTTTCTTGTGATGGAGAAAGTGTTGCGGTAAAACGTGCTGCTTCTGATTGCAGTGCTTCTAGGTCTACAAGATTATTTTTCTCTCTTTCCATAGTACTGAAATTGTACCTCTGAATAGAAAAAGTGCCCGCTCTTGGGAGAGCGGGCACCGTATTTGGACAAAAGTCCGGGAGTTGATCAGCACCTGCCGACGGCGCGTCCTCCATTGCGACGATAGTCGCCACTGGAGGAACAGACATTCGGTCCCTGCCTCGAGCTGGGCTCGTACCGGTAGGGGGCGCGTTGGTAATAGCCGTAGCCATAACCACCAGCACCCACATACTGACCCGGGTAGCTGACGCCGTAGGCAGGGCCGTAGAGCGAAGACAAGTCCCTAAGATGCTTGTCGCTGATGCACCCCTGCGTTGGGCTGGGGTAGCGGATCAGGTTGGGCTTCTTCGGGTCGGGGCAGAGCCTCGCTTGAGCTTGGCCCGGGGTCTCGAACCGCATGTTCTGCCACGTGCAGACTGCGGCGTTGTGACACCCCGTGTTCTTGTACAGCAGGTCGTCGACGAGGGCCGTGTGGTCCGCGTTCCACTTCTTGGGGTGCAGTCCAACGAGCAGCTCGCAGTACAGCTCCTGAGGAGAGCAGCTGGTGAAGGGTTCATTTCCCTTTCTCACGCGCTGCAGAGGAGCGGCGGCCGAACGTACTTGCTCCGGGTTCCGGAGGAAGTAGTTGCAAGGGGTCCTTTCCCCACCGAGAATCGTCTTCTCGGTGGGGAACCTCCCCACATCGTTGGTCTTGCAGCCCCAGACGTATCCGGGACCAGGCGGGTCGCGCCGCGGGAGAGGCATGTCGTCGTACTGCACCTCTCCTTGGTAGTAGTAGGTGTTGGGCACGTGCGAGTAGCCCTTCGGGGCGGCATGCGCCGAAGAAATGGCGACGATGCTGATCATGAAGGCCAGTGCGGCCGATGAAATGTTCATTTCTCGAACTCCATTCGAGTGTTTTGATTCAAATCCCATTATAGGCCATATTTGTATAAAAGTCAATACCCCACTATGCTGTGGGGTGGTGCTATTATTCAACTATTCACTTGTATGCCTGCTCATTTTGATACAGACGCTGAAGACGCAAAACTCAAAAGCCTGCGTGAACAGGAAGAAGAGGATCTTGCCCGTCTTCTTTCGGACAAATACGGTATCCCCTATACCGATCTGACTCTTATTCCGGTTAACGCAGACGCACTTCGTGTTATATCAGAGGTAGATGCAAAGGCTGCACAGGCAGTGGCATTTGAAAAGAATGGCAAACATCTTTCTGTTGCACTGCGTAGTACAGAACCAGATGCAACTCGTCTGCTTCTTGAGCAGTTGGATACTCAAGGATACATCGTTGAGAAGTTTCTTATTTCTGAACGCGGTTTGAACTTCGCACTAACTAAATACGCAGACCTCTCTTATGCAGAACAGAGCAAGGAAGGAACCTTTACCATTAATGGTACTGACAGTGGTTCCCTTTCAACTATCACAGAACTAAAAGCACATTTAGATGATGCACTTGGCGCAAAGAAGACCGCACAGGTTTCACACATATTCGAAGGTGTTCTAACTTCAGCGCTTGCAATGAAGGCGTCTGATATTCACTTCGAACCTGAGGAAACTGTAGTACGTATGCGCATGCGTCTTGACGGCCAACTCACAGAAGTTTATACATTTGATCCCCACGTATACCGTCTTATTGAATCTCGTATAAAGATTCTTTCAGGACTTAAATTGAATGTCGTGACCCGTGCACAGGATGGCCGCTTCACAGTTGCGGTACAGGGAACGGATATAGAAATACGTACTTCGATTATCCCGGGTAACTACGGGGAGTCTATTGTGATGCGTATTCTTGACCCCAATGCCATCAATCACTCTCTCAATGATCTTGGTATTCATCCGAAGCTTTTGGAACGTCTCGCTACTGAGATTCACCGCCCAAACGGTATGCTTCTCACCACCGGTCCAACGGGTTCGGGCAAGACAACGACGTTGTATACCTTCCTTCAGGAAGTGCATACACCAGAAATTAAAATAATTACGATCGAAGATCCTGTTGAATATCATCTTCCGGGTATCGTTCAAACTCAAACAGACGGCGCAGACTATACCTTTGCAACAGGTCTTCGCTCTATTCTTCGTCAGGACCCTGATGTGATCATGGTGGGAGAAATTCGTGATGCAGAGGTGGCGGAAGTGGCGGTACAAGCTGCTCTCACCGGACACTTCGTATTCACCACACTCCACACCAATGATGCAGCTGGTGCCTTCCCTCGCCTTTTTGATCTGGGTGTGGATCCTAAAACGATTCCATCTGCGGTCTCTGTTGCAATGGCCCAGCGTCTTATTCGTACTCTTAATCCTGAGACACGAACCATGCGTGCCACTACAGACCAAGAGAAGGAACTCATTAAGCATGTGTTCGCTCCACTCGCAGACTCTTCACTCATACCAACTTCAATTGATCAGGTTGGTGCAGAAGGTCCAGATGGAACAGGATACAAAGGTCGCGTGGGTGTATATGAAGCAATTTTCATGGACGACCAGCTCGCAGAATTCCTACGTACCGCACCATCGGCAAGCGATATTGCAAAGGAAGCAGTTCGCCAAGGATTCCTCACCATGGCACAAGACGGCATCTTAAAAGCTCTTGCGGGACAAACGACACTTGAAGAGGTCTTTAGAGTGATTGATCCTCCACGCCATTAATTTGTGGCGTTTGAAATATTTTGATAGACTGACTGTGCCTTGATTTGTTTCAAGGATTTCGGGACTCCCCGCGACCCGCATCAGTAATGGTGCGGGGTTGATTTTTACTGTGTAGCTTGAGATACATGGTGCGAATATAATTTTCGTCTCTTTTGGATACGTGTTGAATCCTATTTTGCATGCGGCGATAGCCAAATGTTCTCTCTTGTGAAAGCACCACTGTTCTTAAGCCAGCTTTTGTATACAAGGAAACATACCAGGTTCCAAATTTATTTTTTGTAGTGAGAGGTAATCCAAGAAATGTATATTGGTCATACTTCTTCAAAATCAAAACTGGTCGTGCAAAACCTGTCCCTTTTCCATTTAACTCATGACCAATATTTTCTCCAGTGTGGCACCACCATATTTGTCCTTCGCTGAAGGAAAATTCTTTCTCTTTGACGAGATCAAGTTGACGCTTAAGTCGTGTCCAATCGAAGAATCGTTTTATCACGCGTAGGAGTATACCCGAGAGCGATAGGGTGCTAATCAAGCAGATATAAAGAAAAACACCGCTTCAATGAAGCGGTGTTTTTCTTAGGAGATCCTGCACACTACCCTCCAGGCACTCCGTCCTATAAATAGGACGGCGGTCGAAACGCCTGAGGTGATATCCAGCGGGCTCACTACGAGGTGAGTACCAGATAAGCCTTGGGGAGTCGCCCTGAAGCCGTCAAGCCTTGCCTAGAGGGTGGTATGCGGGAACAAAAAGAAATTACCTTGCGCAAGGCAAGGTACTTATGAGGCCAACCCTCATGTGATACAATGCTAGCACACACTGTTTTTATGTCAAGTACTCCTAACGATACCGACCTCCCTATCAAGCTGCGCGATCAGGCATTGGATGCGGCTCTTCGCCCTTCCGTATGGGATGAATATGTGGGTCAGGGGCACGTGAAGGATAATGTACACATCGTTTTAGAGGCTGCAAAGATGCGCGGGGATATGCCAGAGCATATTCTCTTTTACGGTCCACCTGGCGTTGGTAAGACCACACTCGCACACCTTATTGGCAAATCTCTTGAAGCTCCGGTTAAAACAACCTCTGGCGTTGCAATTGAACGTGCCGGAGATCTTGCCTCCATTCTCACAAACCTTGAACCAGGTACGGTGCTTTTCATAGATGAAATTCATCAGCTCTCTAGCAAGATTGAAGAACTTCTTTATCCAGCACTTGAATCTGGGTCTCTAGATATCATTCTTGGGAAGGGTCCCAGTGCTCGTACCGTGGAGTTATCACTTCCTCCTTTCACTCTCGTTGGAGCAACCACACGCGTTGCGCAACTTTCAGGACCATTGCGCTCACGCTTTGGTGGTGGTGTGTATCAACTCGATTTCTATTCTGATGCAGACCTTCGTGCAATTGTTGCGCGCTCTGCTTCCCTTCTTGCAATGGAAGTTGATGACGCTGTTGTAGAAAAGATCGCGGCACGTAGTCGTGCGACTCCACGTGTTGCAAATGCTCTACTTAAGCGTGTACGTGATTACGCACAAGTACATAATCTGCCCCTCACTGCTGCAGTGTGTGATAAGGCGTGTGCTCTGTTTGGTATCGACACTCTTGGTCTCACTAAGGACGACCGCCGCTATCTTGAAACACTACGTGATTCGTTTAAAGGAGGTCCTGCAGGTGTGCGTGCTCTCGCAAGCGCCCTACACGAGGATGGTGATACGGTTGAAAACTTGTATGAGCCATACCTCCTACGACTTGGGTTTATCGAGCGATCTTCTCGTGGCCGTATCCTTACGCAGAAAGGAAAAGACTATTTGCAGGGATAACAATCAGGTATTGGTGATCTGTCCGCTCCCCTGCTACTTCTAAGGAGCTAATTAAAGCTTCTCAATCTCTTTTAGGTCGTTGTCCGGAAGATAAAGAATGGCTAGTCCAACTATTATCCCAAATAGACCGGTCCAGAAATGTGACCCATCGAAGATCATGAGATCGATACCATCAAGCACGTACCAAATACCACGCCATATCAACACAAGTCCAACTACGATAAGGAGGTTCTTTGCTACATAACGCATGGTTGCAAGTGGGGTACGTTTTTTCATAGTGAAAGTGTACCATTCAGCACTTTGTTCGTGAGTTTAAAAGAAATTGTAGTCTGGGACGATGTTCTAATCTAAGCACCTACTAAAAGAGGTACCCCGGTATTTCTACCGGGGCTGATCCATCGATCTTACGCAATCTGAACTAGTGCTTTTTCGAGACGGACTTTGGCTTCCTGCTGTTCAGTCGCGACGTCTCGTGCTTTAAGCGACTGCTTGTAGTGGTAGGTAAGTGCAGCTTGAATCGCCTCAGCCTCAGGTGTGCCGCGCGGAACAAAACTATCCCAGTAACCGGACTCGCCGGTGTTGTATCCACTGTTGTACAGACTGAGACCCGGGAGCGGATCTCCGATCAATTCCACATTCAGTCGTCGAGAGACTTCCCGACCATGCTCGTCGACAAGGCATTCAAAAGGCTCTGCAGGCGCAAGTCGGAAAATGCGGCCAGAGAGCATAGCAGTGACTTGGTGAGCGACTGCTTTGCTGAACTGACTCAAGATGTCGGCTTCAGAAGAGGGGTCGTAGGTGAATGTGACCTGCAAACCAGACTCCTTTATATCGACAAATGAGCAAGTGTAGCGGTCATGCCACTTCACCTCTTTGCCTGCTCGGTAGTTGAGCAGCCCGTAAAGCTGCACCTGTTTGTAGTCCTGACTCAACCACCCAATCGGTCGAAGCTCGATTCGTTCGAAACGAGGCCTGAACTGTTCGAAAAGCTCAAGAGCACTTGGAAAGTCTGACATAGCTAGCTCCTAACGCTGTTGCTCGGTCCGTTTAACGCTGGACCAGTACTGTACTCCGCGTGAACTATCTACTTCTCAGTTGGTCTTGTCAATTTCATAAAATGTATTTGCACCCTACTTTACCGACAGCCTGGGACGATGTCGGAACTAGATATTTATCCAGAATAAACTTTAAGATCGATGAGAGGTTTCAATTTATAAAGTGTTCCGTCTTTCGTGTGACAGCGTAAATGAAGCTGATTAAGTCGCTTTGAATAGCGTATAGCTCCGTCAGCATTAAACTCCAAGTAACTGCCCTGATCCGTACATTGTTGTACTGTTTTTTGGACCGCATAGACTCCAAAAATAATTGCAGATGTAATCACCACAAAAGCAACGAGGAAGGCACCTAACTTGTGTACCCTTGGTATCTGCTTTTTATGCAGAGCTTGATCTACAAATAGAGCCCCGAGAAATAGGGGCCCTGCGATTATCCCTAAAAACAATACGATTAGTACAAGTATTGAAGTAATGAGCTCCATCATGGAGTGAGTATAGCGTAACTTCTGGCTGGTAATCTGAGACGATGTTGGAACCAGGCCGCCACTTGACAGAATATACACACCGTGATAAGGTTTTCTCATACAGGGAGCTACGGCTAGTTCGAACCTTGTAGAGAGCGCCTGGTTGCAGGCTCACTCTTGTGGAAGGAATTCCATAGAACTTAGGGGTTTTGAGGCCTCATAAGGCGACGTCTCCGCTTTAGAGATCACCTCACTATTCCGAGCAGTTAGGGTAACGCCTGACACAGGAGAGATACTTACGGCGAGTTATAAAGCCGAATCCTTCAAGGAACCACTGCCGGGTTGAAACAGCAGCCATGAAGAACTACAAGCCGACGACCCACCCAGTCGCGGCTTTTCTTTTTTGTACCTAAAAAGTGCTGGCAGTCTGGGACGATGTTGGAACCTTTGTATTTGACAAATCTATATAAATAGTACATAAAGAAACAAGATTCATTCTGTGGAGCCGCAAATGGCATTGCAAGTTGTTGACGACACAAAGAGTATGGCTCTGTCACTGACCGCTGATGACGTGGGCTCGATTGAGGAAATCAAGCAGCGGATTGATGAGTTTGCGAGGCATGTGTCCGAAAAAGACGCCTTCCTCATCCGCATCGATCTCAGCCTGAAACCACGTACACAAGTCCTCACCTGTGCGACTGACTACGAGGTCGCACTGAAGGAGCTGGTCCAAGCCTACATGCACCACTTCAATGACGGCCGAACGGCAGCCAGACAGCTTGGCTTCAGCAGGTCCAGTCTCTATGGATGGTTGGACGGTCGTCCAATCGGCACACGAAGCCTCAGAATCTTGATCAGCAAAGCACCTACTCCTGAACTGAAACGAGCAGCCGAAAACTTCAAGCGAGTTCACGTTGTTTCTAAAATATAGAATTAAACCATCGCCTACCGGAGTCGCCTGACCCTGTTAGGCGATTTCGTTTTATATAGCTGGCAGTCTGGGACGATGCTGGAACCAGGGTACTATTGACAGAATTTATATAAAATGCTTAAATATAAGCGTAAGCCCGTTCACTTCCAGAAGGACTAATAGATGATTACCCTTCTTTACGATGAAGCTCTAGAAGAAGTTATAGATAGTCTGCCGCGCTATGTGCGCGATGGCTCTCGAGACGAGAAATCGCATTTTGCTCGAGACTTCCTAGATTCAGCCCTTCAGAGATGCACAGCGCACATTGAAGAGGGTGTAACGAGTGATTCGTCGAATCTACTAGTTGATACCTTGCTCGGCGCATACGTTCGTTACGATACTGCAGTTCGAATCGCACAAAAACTACTGCAAGTATCAGAGTAAAAATTGAATTCGTACAACCCACACAAAACCCTTCTCTTAATTACTGCTACGGCAATAATTAAGAGAAGGGTTTTCGCTTTATTGCTGGCAGTCTGGGACGATGTTGGAACCTTTTTGCAGCTATGTTAGGGTGCTGTCAGATCAACGGGAGGATGAACCATGCTTCACCATCTCACCGACGAAGAGTGGTCGCAACTCGAGCGGATGCAGGGCAGGTCGGATGTCATCACTACACTGCGAGCAAACCATAACGAACCGGTAGAGGTCCGGAATATGCATGCAGCAGACGGCAACTACCCGCAGGGTTTTACGATCGTTAGCATAAACAGGCGCATTTCTGGAGCAAGCCTTCGATTCGTGGTTGCAGATATGGATACACGTAATCGCGCCTTACTATGGCCTAATCGCCGACTTCAGATTCATCGACGCTAGCACCAAGCCGTCCCCATCTCCTACCGGAGAACCGTTGGAGGACGGCTTCTCTTATTTGCTGGCAGTCTGGGACGATGTTGGAACCCGGATTTCCATGCTATTTTGATTCTGCCGCATTTGAGTGGCAGAAAGGATCGCTAGCTCGATGAATCAGGGCATTGGCGACGGAGGCTCGGCTGGTATCGGAGACGGTGGCAGCGACGGCATCCACGACGGAGGTTCGCTCATCATCGGTGACGATGGCACCTCCTCTCTCGGCGACGGCGGGACGAAAATCTAGACCAGGATCTAGTCCTGCGTGCCCTCGGTATCTGGTTTCATCCCAGTGCCGAGGGCTTTCTTTTATACAAGTTGAGTGCTGGGAGACTAGGGATCGAACTTTGGGCTGTTCATCCTATTTTGCTATAGTTACTACATGTCAGGACACAGTAAATGGTCTCAAATTAAGCACCAGAAGGGTGCAGCCGATGCGGCGAAGTCACGAACCTTCTCACGTCTTGGGAAGTTTATAACCATTGAGTCTAAGAAAGCTAACGGGAATCTTTCTGCACCAGGCCTTATTGCAGCTATCGATCGGGCCAAAGCAGCAAATATGCCAAAGGACACAATTGAGCGTGCAGTTGCTAAGGGTAACTCGAAGGATGCGGGTGAGTTGGATGCAGTCTCATATGAATTCTATGGACCAGGAGGCTCTGCCCTTATTGTCTCCGCACTTACAGATAACAAGAACCGCACCACGCAGGAAGTGAAACATCTCCTTTCAAAGAATGGCTACGAACTCGGTACCCCGGGGAGTGCGCTGTGGGCGTTCACCAAATCCCCTACCGGTCGATATACCCCAAACGAACCACTAATGGATGTTGCGGGTGAGGACGAAACAAAGTTCACTCAGATTCTTCAATTGCTTGACGACCACGAAGATGTACAGGAGGTGGTAACGAATGCACGGGGATATGAAAGCACCGAAGAATAGTCTTCGTCGTGTGTTAGCTATTGATCCTGGATATGACCGCTTAGGCATTGCTGTACTTGAAGGAGATGCCAGCAAACCTGTTCATGTGTGGAGTGATTGTGTGGTTCCTCCAAAAGGATTGAGGGAGTTACGTTTAGCTGTTGTATATAAAGCAGTAGCTGATGTTATACGAAAGTACCAGCCAGATATTCTTGCATTAGAAACACTCTTTTTTAGTACCAACAAAAAAACAGCCGTTGGTGTTGCGGAGGCACGTGGTGCAATTCTTGCTGCTGCTGGTGCTGCTCAGATTCCTGTTCAAGAGTATGCACCTCAACAAGTGAAGTTGGCGGTTACAGGATACGGTGCTTCAGATAAGGTGGGTATCGCACGTATGATTCCTCATCTTATTTCCCTTCCCCCAAAGAAACGGTTGGACGACGAGTTAGATGCAATTGCACTAGCAATAGCTGGTTTAGCGGATCGTAGATAATAGTCTGGTTATTTCTTTTTCATCAATACGTCATATGCAGGTGTGCATTATGCACACCTGCAAGGGGGAGACGATTGATTTCTGATTTCACTATCCACACACCCGCACTGATACTCTTGCAAAAAGTGCCAAGGTTTACGACTATACAAGAGCTGACCGGCATTCCGGTACATGAACAAATTTAAATGTAGAAAATATGGATGATGAAATTATGGACCCAGAAATGGAACCAGTTGCTGCAGATATCGAGGGGGAAGAAGAGGAAGATGCTCCGGTAATCCCTGGTGAAGATGAGGATGAGGACGAAGAAGACCTCGGAAAGCACGGTATGCACGAAGAGGATGAGGATGGCCTACCTGTTGAGTAGTACGTAATCTTAAGAATCTTGAAACAAGACCCTCTCTGGCATGCCAGAGAGGGTCTTGTTTGTGATACTATCAGGCCATGCCACGTCGTCATTCGCGTTCATCTTCACGTGCCAAAACACTCAGAGAATTAATTCAGGATCCCCACCCTCTCCTGAAAGCATCCTTCATTATGGCCGGTATTGCCCTCTTCATTATGGGCACCGGTATCCTTTGGGTTGCTCTTACTCCCATCCCGGCACTCAACTCCTTTGATTCTCGAAAAGTAGCACAGTCTACGAAGCTGTACGATCGTTCTGGAAAGACCGTACTCTATGACCTAAACCATGATGTAAAGCGAAATGTCGTGCCCCTTGCAGACATCTCTCCCTACCTACAGCAAGCAACCATTTCTATTGAAGATTCTGAATTCTATAGACACGGGGGTATTTCATTCACCGGTATCGCACGATCCATATATAAGGACATCATTCAACTTTCATTTGCACAGGGTGGTTCAACCATTACACAGCAGGTGGTGAAAAATACGATCCTTTCAGGACAGAAGTCTATAACCCGAAAGGTTCAGGAGTGGATTCTTGCTATTAAGTTTGAGCAACGGTACACCAAGGATGAGATTCTTGAATTCTATTTCAACGTAGCTCCGTACGGAGGAACCATGTACGGTGCAGAAGTGGCTAGCCGTACATTCTTTGGAAAATCTGCAAAAGATGTAGATCTTGCAGAAGCTGCATATCTCGCAGCCATACCGCAACTTCCTACGTACTACTCACCGTATGGAAACAATCGTGCAGATCTTGATGCTCGAAAGAATCAGGTGCTGAAGCGAATGAAGGAGCTTAAATACATCACTGAAGAGCAGTATGAACAGGCAAAGAATGAAGTTGTTGTATTTAGTCGCCAACAGAACAATTCAATTCTTGCGCCACACTTTGTGTTCTATATTGAGCAGTATCTTGAGAATAAGTATGGTGCTGATGTTGCAACACAAGGTCTCAATGTTCTCACCACAATCGATGCAGACCTTCAGCATCAAGCAGAAACTATTGTTAACCAGTATGCGCTTCAGAATGAGAAGCGGTTTAAAGCAAGTAATGCAGCACTCGTAGCTATTGATCCAAAGACTGGACAGATTCTATCAATGGTTGGTTCACGTGATTACTTCGATAAGAATATCGATGGTAACTACAACATCGCACTTGCGGAGCGTCAGCCGGGGTCTTCGTTTAAGCCATTCGTATACGCCGCAGCACTTCAGAAGGGGTACACTCCCCTCACCACGGTCTTTGACCTCCCCACTCAATTCTCAACGAGTTGTGCACCATCAGATAACTTCAATGGAGAGGCACCATGCTACTCACCTGGTAACTATGATGGGAAGTTCCGTGGTCCAATGACCTTCACCACCGCAATCGCACAATCAATCAATGTACCTGCAGTGAAAGCAATGTATCTAGCAGGTCTTCCGAATGTACTCACCCTCGCAAAGGATATGGGTATTACCACTCTCGGAAAACCAAGTGACTATGGCCTCTCACTTGCACTTGGTGCTGCAGAGGTACGTCTTCTTGATCTTGTGGGTGCATATGGTGCGTTTGCAAATGATGGAAAACTTAATACTCCAACCGGCATCCTGCGTATCACCGACAAAACCGGCAAGACGTTAGAGGAGTACAAATCTGAACCTAAGCAAGCAATATCTGCTGAGGTTGCACGTGGAATTTCTTCCATGCTTTCAAACAACGAAGCACGTCAGCCTGAATATCCACCTGTGAATCCATTCACCTTCCCAGGGTATGATGTGGCAGCAAAGACAGGTACCACAAATGAATCGCGTGACGTGTGGACCGTTGGGTATTCACCAACGATAGCAATTGGTGTGTGGGCAGGAAATAACGACAACTCCCCTATGGCACGAGAGATCGCTGGATTCATCGTTGCGCCAATGTGGCACGAGGTTATGGAGTTTGCGCTTAATAAGTATCCAAACGAAGTATTCCCTGAACCACCTGCTATTCCGGATAGTGCACCTGCAGCACTTCGTGGTATCTACACAGACGGTACCTCCATGCACGATATCCTCTACTGGGTGAACAAGAACAACCCGATGGGTGGAGGAAGTTCTGTGGGAGACCCGCAGTATGTGTATTGGGAATACCCTATCGGTAACTGGGTAGCGGGCGGTGCACAACTTGCCCCCACTCAACAAGTTGGTACTTCAAGTCCAACGATAGGAATTGATGGAACGAATATTGGAGGACAGTAGGTAAATAAGAGCCGGATTGTTCCGGCTCTTATTTTATTGTTGCTATACGTATATCTCGCTTCTGCAGCACTTCAATTATTTCCTGTGTTCGCAGCTTCACAACAGACTTAATTATTGGTGGTACTGCGAGTACCAAATCTGCATCCTTATACTTAACCTGCCTTGGTTCAATGGGGACTTGTAGTAACTGTGTTAGTTCTTCAGCAATCGCATGGCGTATTTGGGCATCCCGTACACCAGGTACCTTGTGGTTGAGAAGTAGGTCTGCAAGGCTTTTCATAGGTAAAGTATATAGCCTTGATTAAAAAGTTCGATCGCTAGTCTTTCAGCTTGCACAAACTCAACATATGAATAATAGTCTTCTGTAGAAAGAGGAGATGCATACATGGCTATTGAACCTATTCTTGAGATGAAATATGGCTGGTTGCATTGGGACAGAGATAAGAAAAATGTTTCCCGCTGGAGTTTGCGTCGTAAAGACAACATCTTCAACCTGACTCTTCCAAGCGACTCGGTTTTACGGAAGATCTACAACCAAGCCTTTCCAGAATCTCAATACCGCCCCTTTCACGTACTGAGTCGCCAAAAGTGGGGCTGTATCGTAGCAACACCGAAAGGGGTGCCACCTGCAAGAAGGAAGAAGTTTCTAAAGTTTGTTGCGGCGAATCGAGCCACAACGATAACCTAATCACTCGGGCGGCTACTAAAACGTAGTCGCCCAAGATTTTAATTTGGTTCCATCATCGTCCCAGACTGCCAGCAAAAGTATCTTAAGATTTGCTGATACAGTAGAGCGATGAACCGCGTCACAATCGTTGCAATAGTTTCCGCCTTTTGTTTTTTATGTGGAGTAGCCGCAACGATATATGGACCCTATGAACAATCCGTTCAAGGTGGCTTACTATTTGGAGTTTTGGGTATATTCTCCGTCTTTTTAGGCTTAACTCAGATCTGGTCCGAGCGATTTAAACTTGGTCAGATACTGGTACTGATTCCAGGCTTTAAAAGTTCATCCTACGTATTAATCGGTTTGGGATCTATCTGTATCGGCATAGGGGTGAGTGAGATTCTTTTGGTACTTAGTTGAATATAACGGTTCCAACATCGTCCCAAGCTGTTAACAATAAAAAGAAACCGCTCACTCGGATGAGTGGGCGGTTTAAAAAACTTGATCGAGACATGGCTATGAATAAAGGAGGTTTCGAGCTGCGTTTTTAATACGAAGCTTCATACCCTCATCAATCTCTTGGTCGCACCCAGCGAGCATTAATAGGGCCTCCATAGGAATGAGTGCACCAAGAACACGTTCATAGCGATGAAAGCCGGTGATGGTTTTCTCGCCGAAAGCATCCTGCAGAATGTCAGGGAAGAATTGTCTTCCTTCAGTCGAAGAGTACAACTGGGCCGAATACGCCGGAACCACTTTTTCAGCGAGTAACTTCTTCTTGCGTTGTGCCATAATAGCCTCCGATTACCGATTCTGGACGAAAACTACCACATGTTGCAGAAAGGTTCCAACTTCAATTCAGTCTGCCAGTAGTAGTGGTATCTTTATTACATGATAGTCACTGTACTAAGCTTTGTAATTATTTCGTTTGTCGCTCTCTACTTTACGCATCAGATTGGATGGAAAATAGGTGGATCAGCTTTCGGAGCAGCTATTTTTACTGGGATGTTTTCTGTCATCGCTGTTGTGTTAGTTGCACTTAGTGTTGGTGATGTACGTATGCTTCTTGAGTGCGGCTTAAATAATTACTGCGCATCGGCAACTGGTGGTGCGGGGAGTAGTACAAACTTCGCTCTAGCAATCTATTTTATTGGCGCATTAGGAATAGCTCTAGTAGTTGGTTTTATTTCTATTTTTATCGGCTATATCCGCTACCGTGTTAAACCTCCAGTTGTTACTAAACTGAGTAGAACTGAAAATTTCTTACTGATTGTACTTCCTACATTCCCATTGGGGTATTCCCTTTTGCTCTGGATTATTGATTTTATTACAAACAAATAAGTCTATTTTGCTACTGGAAGTTCAATATCATCTCAGCTACGCCTACTGATTCATTGGCATCACAAGATACAGGAATGTATTATCTCCAATTCCTTTAATAATGAGTGGACGTCCAATACCTGCTGCTGAAAGTGAAAGGTTTTCTGAACTAATAAGTGATAGGGGTGCAGCTAGATAACGGTGATTAAACGATAGTTCAATTGCTTCACCAGAAATAGAGGCAGGGACATTTTCAGAAGATTCTCCAACATCACTGTTGCGGGCAGAGAATGCAATCTTTTTCTCTGTTGTAGAGAATCCAACACGAATCTTCTGGAATGAATCTGAGAAGATTGCCGTACGACGAAGTACTGCCTCAAAGTCCTTTCGGAGAAGAGTAGCTTCAGAAACAAACTGCTTTGGAATTATCTGTGTGTAGTCAGGGTATGGGACCGTTACGAGACGAGTTGTAACAATACCTCCAGGCCAAGAGAATGCACACTGGTGTTCGTCAATAAGAACATCCACATCGGTATCAGGAAGTGTTTGTACGATATCGATCGCATTCTTTGCAGGAATAAGTATAGAAAACGGTGCCACAGAGCCTGTTACTGAGATTTTCTTCTCTGCTAGACGGAAGGAGTCTGTGGCAACAGCCTTCACAATGCCGCCTTCTGCAGAAAGGAGTACGCTAGCGAGCTCAGGACGAACAGTTGAGGGTGATGCACAACCAGCAACTGTGAGTACTAGTGTACGGATAGATACTCCTGGAAGCGTGAATTTAGCCGTAGGAGCTTCAGGGAATGGAAGTGTGGGGAAATCTTCGTATGCCAGTGTCTTAAGCGTACTGCGCCCTGCAGAGGAGGAGATAAGGACCGTATCTCCTGTATGCTCGAGTTTAATAGTTCCGGTTCCAGAGAATGAGCTCGTTATCTCACGAAGAGTAATAGCAGGAAGAGCCACCACCCCTGGCTGCTCTATAGTTCCACCCATCTTGAAATCAATACCGGTCTCAAGGTTTGTTGCACGAAGTTTGATTCCATCATCCCCTGCAACAATAGCGATACCTGCGAGTACCGGTAGTGTTGCTGATTTCCTCTCAGCAAATCGAGACACTCTACTGACTGCTTCCGAGAACTCCTTTTTTTCTATATTGATAATCATGATTCTTTATTATTAGGGGTGTGGATACTGGGGAAAGAGCGATATCTCTAGTATATACGCTCTGAAACCCTTACGCAGGTTTCACTCAAGCTGTGTGAAAGTGGAGTACAACGACTGTGGATAGAAGGAGGCCGGTTGAAACAGTGGGGAAAACTCTACCGCTATTAGATAGTTCTCCCCATAGTTCTTCCTCTATTTATCTCCAGGCTATCCACAGGGAATCCCCAGACTTTCTTCACAATCAGACTAACAAGGTACGAATATCCTGAATCTCTTTTGCGAGTTCAGTATCTTCTGCAACTTCACGTTTAACCTTTTCGCAGGAGTGAATGACAGTGGTGTGGTCACGACCACCAAGTTTAGAACCTATGGTTGGATATGAAACACTGAAATCTTCACGAAGAATATACATAATCACTTGGCGTGGGCGTACCACCTCCCTTCTACGGGTCTTCTCATAGATACTCTCCTCTTCAATGCCATAGAATTCAGCAATTTTAGACACCACATGCTTCACAGATACTGTTTTTGAAGGGCGTGAGAATGAACGAAGGGATTGTCTCACTTCAGCGATATCTGGAGGAGTTCCTTTTACCTGTGTGTGGCACACTACTGAGTTAAGAACACCTTCCAATTCTCTAATTGAACCGGTAACAGAGGTAGCAATATACTCAGCAACCTCATCAGAAAGGGTGATACCACTCATTGCTGCCTTCTTTCGCACAATAGCGATACGAGATTCACTGTCTGGTTCACCAATATCAACGGTCATACCGGATACAAAGCGTCCACGAAGGCGGTCTGCGATGTCTGGGATAGCGATAGGGGCACGATCTGAGGAGAATACGATCTGTTTATTGTTGTCGTAGAGGGTATTAAAGAGGTGGAATAACTCTTCCTGCATCTTTTCCTTACGGGAAAGGAACTGTACGTCGTCCATAATCAACAGATCATACTGACGATACTTCTCTTTAAAGCGGTTTGCAGTGCCTTGCTGGAGTGAGTCAGTGTAATCAGTACCAAACTTCTCTGAAGTGAGATAAAACACTTTACGATTTGGATACTGTTTCTTGTACTGGTTACCAATGGACTGAATCAGGTGTGTCTTTCCACGACCAGTGTCGCCATAAATGAAGAGAGGGTTGTAGGTAATACCTGGGCGCGCAATAGCTGCCATGGCTGCGGTATGAGCCAACTCATTAAATGAACCAACAACGAACGTATCAAACGTGTAACGAGGGTTTAGATTATCGCTTTTATTGATATAGAACTCATTGAGAGGTAGTTCTGGTGTTGGTTCACGGCGAGTACGCTGCTCCTTTGGTTTGCGAGCAATATCTTTCACGATCATGTACTCGATATTCCTGAATTCATACGAAACATCACGCACAATCTTCAAAAGAAGTGTGTGGAACTTCTTTTGATACCAATCACGGAAGAACTGGCTTGGAACACCGATGTATACGATACCGTCCTCTATCTTTACTATCGTGCTTTCCTTGAACCAAGTGTTGAAATTGGCTGAAGATATAGAGAGTTCGACCTGCGTCAGCATGTATTCCCAGAGCTCATGCGGATCAGAACGATTCATGTGAGCTCATTGTATACACCTCTGTGGATAACTCCAAAGATAGGCAATTTCTTGCACGCCAGGACGCAACCTGTTAGTATCCTGTGTATAACTTCTTATGCCTAAGCGCACCTATCAACCAAAGAAGCGCAAGCGCGCACGAACCCACGGTTTCCGTGCCCGTTCAGCTACCCCTACCGGTCGCCGTGTATTGCTCGCACGCCGCCGTAAGGGCCGTGCCAGCCTTACTGTTTCAAAGAAAGTACGCTAATGCTTTCCCGCGCTAACCGTCTCCCTAGGGCCGGTTTTGAGCAGAATACCGGCCTGCGAAGAACCGCAAGCCGGTATTTTTCTATGGCCTATATACTCAAAGCCCCTATTTCAGGGGGTGCGGTGGTTGTTTCAAAGAAAATAGCGAAGAAAGCAGTAGATCGGCACCTCCTTAAACGCCGCATCAAAGCCATTTTGAAGCCGTGGTGTGTTTCTGGTCGGGTGATTATCATCCACGCCCGCCCTGGAGCTGCTGAACTTCCCTTCACTGAAATGGAGACCGAACTTACTGCACTCTTACAGCAATCGTTCCCTTCCGGTACTATGTACACTATATGATCGGCGACCTATTTAATACGTTCTTGTTTGTTCCTATATATAACCTTCTTATCGCACTGGTAGATGTGCTTCCCGGGGGTGATATTGGTCTCGCGGTGATCATCGTAACGATCATTGTGAAGCTTATTATCCTTCCCCTTACCGTCTCTGCGCTGCGCACCTCTCGTGCCATGCAGGTGATACAGCCTAAATTCAAGGCACTTCAGGAGAAATATAAGGATGATAAGGAAACGCAGGCAAAAGAAGTGTTTGCACTCTACAAGAAGTACAAGATCAACCCGTTCTCAAGCATTCTTGCGATTCTCATTCAGCTTCCTGTGGTTATCGCGCTGTATCTCGTATTCGTACGTGAACTCAATGGTGTTGATACTAGTATCTTGTATTCATTTGTACCGGTTCCAGAGACGGTGTCCTTCCTGTTCCTTGGGTTCTTCACTCTTACAAGTCACAACGTAATTCTCGCTATTGTGGCTGCAGTGACGCAGTTTCTTCAGGCAAAGTATGCAATGCCGATTCCCAAGCTTAGTACAGAACCAACCACATCAGAGCGGTTTAACCACTCCATGGCCATCCAGATGCGCTACATGCTCCCTATTCTGATTGGTGGTGTCGCCTATATCTCTTCAGGAGCAATTGCGTTGTACTTCATAACAACAAGCTTGTTCACTCTTGCTCAGGAGCTGTTGATACGAAAACTTCCACAAATAACGCTAGAAGAAGAGAAAACCGCCTAAGGCGGTTTTCTTCTTTCGTCTATAGATTGTATAACCAGAGCGAACCAGTTTTCTTATCAGTGAAGATGAGAACGTCTTCTTTGGGGTCCGTGGTGAGTGCAATGGCATCGATAGAGGTCTTTGCGACCTGTGTAGGGTCCACCACAAGTGTTGCGACACGTGCGGTCATATCAATACGCCAGATACGGTCAGAGAACGGTGCAGCACCCTGGTACCAGTCCTCAGGAAGCTTGTACCCACTTAGGGTTGTTGGAACTCCACAGTACACGGTGAGCTCACTTGCCCACACACACTTCTCACTCAGGGTGCTTAAAGGAAGTGCTGTTGCGTTTCGGTTTGCAAGATCAATAACCGCAAGACGTGTTACTCCACCACTTACATAGTTATAGAGAAGTGATTTTCCTGAAGGGCTTGGGAGAAGCGAGAGGCCGTTAAGTGGGCCAAGAATACGATTAAACGAGCCATTTATTATTTGGAAGCCATACCCTTCCGTCTGACTTGAAGCTTTGGTGTGTGCGAAGTATGTGTTTCCTGCAGGGTGAACAATTAGAGAAGAGATAAGTGAGGTGAAGAGGGTGCGTGCACCGGTACCGTCTACCTTTGCGATAGTTCCCACACTTCCCCCTGTGTTAGAAATCATGGTGAAGAGGCCGGTTGAACCCACCACCCGTGCTTCGGAAAGGTCCTGTTCAATGAAGTACCCCCCTTCCCCATTCTCTGGAAGCGCGTATGTTGCCACGTGCTCACCAGAAGCTGAGTCACTCGTGATGAATCGTACATACGCTAATGTTCCGTTTGGTACCCATGATGCTTCCTGGATACCTGGAAGTGTTTTATTTGAAATACGTGTAAGGGTGCGTGCATGCGCTACATAGCTGTATATGTTCCCACTGGCGCGATCTATAAACCGTACCGCAACATCAGGCACGAGAGGAGTACTACTGCTTGTGGTGCTTACCGTGCCTGCTTCAGATGGAATCATTATCCCAAATGCCACCACTCCTTCAGATACAGGACCTTCTGTGATACGGACAAAGTTAGGACCAACGACGGTTCCTGCCCCCTGCCCTTCTATCAGTGATCCAGGCTCTACGGTGCCACTACCAGTATCACCAAATGGATCGCCAATAATTAATTCACCAGACTTAGGAGCAAAAAAGAAGAAATACACCGCAAGGGCAATACCCACGATTACTACGATAGCTGCGGCAATGATGAGTATGCGTCTGGTCATGTTATTTAGGTTTTTGCCAACAGACATTTCCTGCAGTCATGCCTTTGCAGCACGAATCCTTCACTTGAATATACCCGTCTCGTGAGTATGAAGAGTCACCTTTAGGGGCGATGACGGTTGCGGCGCCAGTATCTACACAAGCATTTGGATCAGTGTTCTTAGGTTTTGTGCAGGTTGTAACGGTAGTTTCACCTGTCTTACATGCTTGGTCTTTGGTCACCACATACGCATCTCCTTTTTCTGGCTTACAGCTGAATATTGGATTTCCTCCCTCCTTACTACAAACTGCCCCTGCATCTTCTTTGCTCGACTTTGAATCGATAGAAATAACATTTACATCTTCAGTACTGCCTGCGCCGCCGGTACTGTCACCACCCTTTAATTGTCCAAAGTCTAGATTCACATCAAGGATCTTCGGGTTGATCACACTAAATACGACGTATGGGGAAAGCACCAGAACCAGACCTATGATCGCATTAGTAATCTTTTGCTTCGCTTTTTTGTTAGCAGAGATACTGTCATTGCTGTTCATGAACAGGAAGCCTGCCCAAATAATCTCTACAACAGCTACGATAGCCGCAGCACCAATGAGAAGACGATAGAGATTGTTTATAAATCCAGGCAACGTGCTTTCTCCAATAACATTATCTAGACCAGGAAGGCTGGTGAGTGGAACAAAGCTATCGTCTGCAAACACAAGAAACGGTATTGAAAGCAATACAGTGCTTAGCAAGAAGGTGGAGGTGGTTGTAAGGGTGGGTCGGTTCATATTTATAGACCAAATATACCAAGAGGCTTAGCGCCACCAAAGGAAACACTCATAGAGGTGTCCGCCACCACACCTGCTGAAGGTTGTTTGGCGTTGAACCCTACCAACGCAGTACCGCTACCTGCCCCCGTTGAACGAACGGTTATATCTTTCCCAGACTGGCTTTGGTTGCCGTTCACGGTCCAATTCATAATCGGTGTACCTGAGAAATAATAAGGAACGGCACGATAGGTCTGCTCCTCGTCAGTCATGGAAATCTTCTTTGGGAGTGCGTAATTAAAGAGTGGACCAAGCAATGGATCGTTTTGATATATGCGAATAACAGGAACGGTTGGAGAAATGAATGCGGTTGCTTCTGCAACAACACTATTGTCTTGTGTTGAAACAGTAACGCGGATGGTGGTATCGCGGTATCGAACAGGAGCGGTTGCGGTTAGCACAGACTTCCCAATACCAGAAGAGTCTTGGAGGATCTGGCTCCCGTTTCGCCAGGTGAATACAAGGTTTGACGAAGGGATAGGTGCACCAGCAGCAGTACGTAGGTCTGGAAGTGCCACCAAGCGAAGGAGTCCTTCAGAGGAAACAAGCGATGCTCCTTTGTAGAAGGGATGTGAAACGGAAGAAGGTTCAACAACCAGTGCGACATCTGCAGGACGGATGGTGATTTCCTTAGTGAAGGTTTGACCGTTATGTACTGCGGTTACCTTAACAACTGTGCGTGCACCTGCCCCACCTGCCTGTATCTGAACCGGAGCGCTACCGCTTCCCTTCTCTACCACCACACCGTTTACCGATACGGTAACGGTACTCGCAGAAAGGTCGATTATAGTACTACCCGGCACAACCGTCACCGCCTCAAAGGGTCGTGGGAAGTTTGGACTAATCTGTACCGTTAGTGGGTCTTGATCAAGAGACAGTGTTTGCGCATGTGCGGGTACACCAACAGAGAGGATAAGAAGCGTCACCAGTACTCCAAAACCAGCTTTCATAGTACGTACAGTATACCGCGTCTGTGCGCGTACCCTGTTACGCAGCACGGGATATTTTAGAAGGAGTGTTGTCGTTTGCTGCCTGCCTCGCAGCCTCTTCCTCCATAACCTCTTTGTTATTCATCCAAAAAGTACTAAGGGTGAGGATTAATAGTTCAGGAGCTATGTTACCCACAACAGGAATTGCACCAATAATACCGCTTATAATCGTGCGGATCATCTTCGTGGAGGTGCGTTTTCCACCCAGATACGATGGTCCTAGTTTAATGAGGAAGTAGATATTTAAAGACAAAAAGGCTATAAACCAAACGATATTTCCTACAACAGGAATGAGTCCTATGGTATCTGCAAGTGCTGCGCCTCCAATCACTAGCCCCTGCTCAACAACGTTAATGGGCTTTGCTGCCATATTTAGTTACACACCATCGTGACGCGCCTTTTCGCGCTGTATCTGGAGCAACTGCGATGGGTCTGAAGTGATGATCTGGTCTTCGGTGTATGAAGCAACGATCTTTATAGCTGCATGTTTGAGGCCTGCGAAGAAGAGACCCTCCCCCACCCCTGACTCGAGAAGGAGATATTTCTCTTCGTCCGTTAGGTTGAATGTTTCTTGAAGTACATCAACCGTGGTTGGAGATTGCTTAAGAAGTAACTGCATCGAAGAGTTGGTAAGGATGGGGCGACCGTAAGGACTGCGAAGGAAGTCTTCAACGTCCTGTGTAATGGTTGCAAGACCTAGGAAGTACTTACGTCCACGCTTTGCAATACTGAAGAGGAACGATGCTGTGTCTTCAGATTTCATCATCCACCACGCCTCATCGATTATAAGGAGACGCTTCTTTAGCTCATGGCGTACTGCATTCCAGATAAAGTGCGTAACAATATACATCGCTACAGGCTTGAGCTCATCCTCCATATCTCGCACCGAGAACACGATGAATTGGTTATTGATATCAACGTTTGTTGGTTGATTCAGGAAACCTGCCCAAGTACCACGTGTGTATTTAGAAAGACGCTGTACCAATGAGGTAGAGCCCTCCATACCCGAAAGAACGTTTTCGAAGTCTGAAAGGAGTGGAGGTTCCACACCCGTAAAGTCTACATCTCCAGTGATGTCTTTAAGTGCGTACGTTTCAGAGATGGCACGGTCAATGATGGCATCTTCTTCAGGTGTGAGACCACCAAGCATGATACGGAACAAACCAACCAGATTGATGATGGTGCTGCGAAGAATATCTGATGGGTTTTCATCTTCTTTAACAGGAGGAAGATCGAAAGGATTGATGTGGTTCTCGCTTGAAAGTGAGATATTAAACATACGACCCCCCGTTGCTTGTGCAAGGTATTCATACTCACGCTCAGGATCAATAACAATGACATCAGTGTCGAACATCAACGAACGAAGGATCTCCAGCTTCACGGCGTACGACTTGCCTGAACCCGACTTTGCAAACACCACAGAGTTGTAGTTCTCAAGAGAGAAACGATCAAACAGAATTAGAGAAGAATTGTGGCGGTTAATGCCGTAGAGGATGCCTCGATCACTTGAAAGATCGAATGATACGAATGGGAATATAGAGGAGAGTGGAGATGAGTTAAGTTTGTTGGTAACCTGCAGTTCATCAAGTGCTAGTGGAAGTGTGGTACGGAAACCCTGCTCCTGTTGGAAGAGTGCTGGCTTGGTGTACACCAATTTGGAGTCCAATATGCCGCGTAGCTCACCCTCAACCTTATCGAGCTCCTCCTTTGTAGAGGCATACATTGTTATATAGAGCCCCACCTCAAAGAGATGCTCCTGGGCTTGTTGGAGGTTATCTCGCAGTGTTTCAAGGTCTTGGTATGCAGTATCAAGCATTGGGTCACGCACCAAGCCCTTTGTTTCTCGCTCTGAGATTTGGCTCTGTACCTCAGCCACTTTCCTCTGGAAGTTTCGAAGGGCATCAGCAGTATCAATAGGACTCACAAATATTGATACATCAAACACCTTATCGAGATTAACGATCGGGGTGAACCAGCTGTCACTCAGGAAGCGTGGGTATGAGATGGTGTAGAAGGAACGAGAAACCTTCTCCCCCAACTCAAGCTCACGAGAACCAACCTTAAGGGCTGCAGGAGCAATGGTATCTGCAAGATCAAGAGTTCCTTGTGCATAGATATCTTTAGGAAGTACCGGTGCGATTGCCGGAGTTTCGTCTTTCTTGTCGCGATTGAAAAAATCAAGGAGTGCCATACGGTTTATGCGGTAAATGAAATAGGATTATCCATCTCGCCCAAGTTGAACGAACGATAAAGGAGCTCAATGATTTCTTCGGTACCCAGGGGTATGGCACGCAAACCAGAGCTTGCGAGACCTCCAGCGACTAGAGCCATACGCTGTTCAAGCTGTACCTTCCCTTCTTCAAACCCCTGATCTGCAGCGGGTGCCGTGCTTGCACTCTTTCCTATGCCTGAAAATGCCCCCTTAACAGAAACAACCGCGCTACTCGTTGAATAAGGCACCACCACATAGAAGGTCTTCGTCATAATGTCAGAGCCTTCAATGAAGGTTCGTATGAAGTTTATGTATTCCCTCAACTGGATACGCATCAATTCACTATTTTGATGCTCAAGACGTTCATTAAGAAGATTTAAATACGGACGAATGTCTGTCTTGCGTGAGTGCACTACGATCTGCACCGTGAAATCAAGTGTATTAAGGAAGTTCTGAAAGCCTCCAATAATTGCTCGCTGCTCATCCTCTGATTTAAGCGCGAAGTTGAGTGATGAACACATCATGACACCACGATACCCACCCTCTTTAAGGATGATTACCCCACTGCGTACTTCAGAGACGGGTACAAAATCTTGAGCTGGTTTCGATGCGGGCATAAATAGACTATAGCGTTATGGTGCGTCTGGTGTCCTATTGTGATCCTTGATATCAAGAGACCACGCAAGTTCTTTCAAACGATCGCTTGAAATACCCAGCTTTTGGCGCTCTATTTGGGTTGGTGGAGCAACCTGCACGATGGCTGGGGTTTCAGACTTCTTGTCACCCTGTTTCCAAAGATACAAACGCTCTTTGGTGTAGTAGTTAAAACCTGCCTCCATCATGTCTAAGAACGTTTTGTTATTTACTTTGTAGAATGCGAGCGCAGCAGCCAGTGCGGCGACAGGAAGACCAATCAATAACGCGAGGAACTTAGGAAGATAAATGAAAAGTATTACGCACAACCCAATACCCCCTGCAACAAATATGAATTGTCTGAGGGTGAGTGGACCAAAAATCTTATCTTCAACTTCAATAAATTGAGGAACCTGATACTCCATAACTAGGAGTATACCAGTTCCCTACTGAGGCACCTCTCTATATGGATCCACACCGTATTCTTTAACGATCGGAATTCCATTTGCTTGCGGCATTGTTGGTGGGGTGACGGTCTGTTGCTGTTGCCAAGGATATGCTGCGGGTTGCGTTGGAAGATTGTGTGGTACTGGTGCTGCTGAGGGTGGAAGTGGGTGTACGGGTGCTGGCGCAGAAGGGATAGGAGGTGCTGCGGGCATGGGAGGCACAGGAACAGTGGGTGCGGGGTGAATGCTCGGAGCAGCTAACGTATTTGGAACCGAAGAAGTTTGGAATGATCGTGCAGGCGAGTTTGGTTGCCAAGATATTGCAGGAGGAGTGCTGTTTGCATGAACCGGTACGGGTTCATGATGAACGGGGTGCGGGTGCTCTGCTGCCTCCTTCATCATCTGCATGTCATGTGCCATGGTGCGAACTGCTTGTTGTTGCACTTCTGGAGCAACGTACGCAGGTACAACTGGCTCAGGTGGTGGTACCGGCATGGGAACTGGTGGCGGGAGAGGTGCAGTCACCTGAGGCAGGACTGAAGGCATACTTTTTGGCACTGGACCAAATGGAGTTGGCATTGATATAGGTACCACTGGAGCTGCAGGAACTGGTTGTATGGGAACCACTGGAGGTGTAACAGGAGCAGGAGGAACTGCTTGTGTTTGTACAGGTACCTGTATTGGTGTGACTGGTGCTGGCTGTACAGGAACTGGAGCAACATATGAGCGCTCAGCATTTTGTAGGCGCTTGAATACTCGTTCGTTTACATCTGCAGTTATACCCTGAATAGATGGTTCTGAAATTCCTGCCTCCCGCAGTTCCTGTATGAATTCATCTGGTGTGTATACCCCCAAAAGCATGAATAGGTATGCGCGAGAGAATACACCAGCCTGATCAGCGTGTAGAGAGTATTTGGTGCTTAGTTCTAGTGAAACGGCGTCGCGCTCAGGGCTCTTAAGGAAATCTTGTACCGGTTTAGGAAGCTCTCTCATCAACACCGCAATCTGCTGATTCAGATCAAGCTCGTCTGTATTGATTTCCTCTTCGTTCATTAAGATAAGTATCGCTCGGCTTTGAAATAATTTCCACTACCCTACAGTGTTATTTCCTCCTCTTTGTCTTCAGCAAGTGCTTCAGCAAGATCATCAACCTTGGAGCCTGAATCTTTTGAACCTGACTCAATAGCTTTTTTAATCTCCTCTATAGATTTATCTTTCTTTGATTTCTTGAAATCACCACCAATCTTCTTTGCTGCTTTTCTATTAGCTTCAGCGGTTACGGTGCTGAACTTTGTGAAGAATGAGTTCTCAAGCCTGTCTGCATAGCGGCCCTTTGGATTGTTGAGTTTAATTTCCGCATCAATCGCATCCTGCTTATCTTTCGCTGTCTTCTTCAGTGCCACCTGTGCGTCTTCAATAATCTTGATGCGGGCGACCGCAGCGGCATCCTCAGCAGCGTGATCGGCTTTTATCTTCTCGAGGTTCTCAGATACTTTGTCTATAGAGTTGAGCTGCTCATTAAGGCTGTCCCTCTGTTTATTGAGAGCAGTTGCTTCAGGAGCCCTTCCCTGGGCCAGCAGTGTGTTTTGCTGTTGTACCAGCTCAGCGATCTGTTTGTTGATCTTTTCTTTTTCCGGACCAGCGTTTGCAGCAAGAGCTTCAAGTGCTTTTTCTTGAGTATCAAACTTAGATTTAGCTTCAGCCCTACCGCTCTTCGCATTTGTAAGATTTTTGTTGAGTGAAGCAAGGTTCTCTTTGTACTCGTCAAAGTTCGCCTTACGCTTCTCTGTAAGCTTCTTTTCCTGCTCCTTTGCCGCGTCGGACATCTCAAGTGAGTTTCCGTATTTAACCTTTGCATCTACCACCTTCTTTTCAATCTCGTTGTACCCCTTAGCAGCCGTCTTGTTTGGTTTGCCGAGGTCAGGAACTACAAGCTTGCCAATGCCGATCTTCTTAGGAAGCACTACACGACCATCAAAACTTGAATTCGCAGCGCGGTCTGCAACACCTGCAAACTGTTTACCAAAGAAGGTTGCGCCAAATGCTGAGCGTTTTATGTTACGTGCTGCAACGGCACCCCCTGCACCAAGAGTTCTTCGCCCAACAAAACCTGCGGTGCCAAATGATGCGCCACCAACAATTCCTCCTGCAGTTTTAATTGCATAGTCTGCCCCCATGGCCCCGAATGATTTTGCTGCCATAAGTGAGGCAAGGAGACCACCTGTTATAAGGAGGAATACCATGATGATTCCCATTTGCGAGCTGCCGTTAGCAGTGAGTGCTGCGGAGAGCCCGGTGTTCCCTGTCCCTGTAGCGAAGCCTTCGGTGACTTTAAGAGTAATAAGGAGGAGTATGAACAGTACGGGTGCGAAGAATGATTGATGAATCAGAGTGTGCCACCATTTCTGCGCCATCTTCTCAAGAGGTTTTATGGCCATTCCTGCAAAACCAATAGGGGAAACAATAATGAGACCCGTTAGTACGATTGCTCTAATCATAAGCATTATTGCGGTAGCAAGAAGCACTATCGTGCCAATAATAGAAAAGATTGCGAGCCCAATAATCACCGAGAGCTTCTTCGTACCCTCTCCAACATCTTCTGGTTCAACATTCTGTATTCCAGAAAGCCCGGTTGAATCAAGAAGTCTACCCGAAAGACCATAATTTACGTCACAGGTTTCTGTCTGGCAGGGTTCAGTATTTGTTTGTGCATATATCGCTGCAGTGAGAACGTTTGATGTATCAATAACTGCTTCTGCAGCAAACAAGCTGAAGTTTAGGAGTATGGCAAATATGATGAGTTTCGGGATAGCTCTCTTATCAGGCAACTTATTAGTATCAATAATGGTACCGATACCCATTAATACGAACCCGAACAATAGAAGTAGATTTCCAAGGTCTCTTAGTATTCCCCATGCAACCAGAAGTCCTTGAGAGTTACCTACAAGTGTTGAGAACTGGAATACTGTTTTAACTACGACCCAGTTCAAGAGCACGCCAGTAAGACCAAGCAAGTAATTTGCGAAACCAAGGATAAAGAATGCAAAGGAGTTTAGAATACAGTCACCAACATCATCAATACACTTCAAAGCCGTTACTGCCCCACCCGTCGCTGCATCCACTGCTCTCTCCGCTGCTTCATTTGAGGTTTTTGCTTTTTCATCTATTGCGGCCTGTAGAAGAACCTCCTTCTCCGGCCGGCATTCTCCCTTTGAATTGTCGAGTTCGCCAGGGGGACACGCGACCGCAGCAGCTGCGGTGGTTGCGGCTGGCTGTTGAGCATGCACAAGCTGTCCTGGCAACGCTACTGCTGCAAAGAATACTGCAACGAGCATTGAGCGAAGCATCAGAGAGTTGATCCGCATATGTGTTAACTACCTCTTCCGCAAGTTGCGGTGAGTTGGCTATAGAGGGAGTCTTTTGAGTCCTCACTAGCTTGGACCTGTGCGTCTGTTGCGTCTTGGGCGCTGATTAGTTTGCCTGAAGACATAAGGGTTAAAAATGAGTCAGATACACTGGAGAGTGCCGCGGCAGAATTAGTTGAACTCTGTGAAGAGCTTATGCGTGCACTGATAGTGTTTAGTTCAGTGGTTGCTGTGGATGCTTTCTCAAGTGCGGACTTTGCACGTGCTAACGCATCATCAATCACGCTATCATCTACACAGCCACGTGCACTGCCTGCTGCAGATTGAATCTTCATCCAATTCTTTTGATACGCCTCTACCTTATTTTGCTCATCCTTCACTGTTTGGATAAAACCATTCGAAAGACTTGCGGTGCCTTGAGCGTATTGGTTTGGATCAGTTGCATCAGTTAGGTATGAGTTACCACCACCACTGCGCGGTTGTGAAACGCCTGATAGACCCACACCACCAAGTACCTGGCCCACAAGCTGGCCGGCAAGTGCGCCAACAATCTCATTGATAGAGTCTGCGAGTTCAAGCTGACGAAGGGGTGATGTTGCGGTGATACCAAGCGTACTTTCAATAACTGAGCCTGGTGTTTTTATTTCATATGATGCACAGTCGTCTGTTTTCTTAAGTGATGTGGGAGCACCAGCTGGTTTCTTAACAATGCAGTCCCCTCTCCATGACAGAAACCCGTTACCCCAGTTAAGTTCGTGCAAACGATTTACACGGAAATCTTCAACCCTTCGTGCAAGTTCGTTCTGTCCTGAGCGATATGCGCCAAGTGGATTGTTCTCATCATTTGCGAGTGTTGCGAACCATGCATCAAAACCACCACGCGCAAAGTGTCCATCAAGGAAAGCTGAAGGATCATCGCTATATAGATCAAGATCGTAACCATTTCCGTAGAATCCTGCGGTTGAACGATAATAGTTGTCTCTAAGTGCTTGTGTCACCTGATCCTTAAATGGTGAACGTACATCAATACCAGAATTGTATTCAAGTGAATCAAAGAAATCGTCAGCAACTGTATCACCAACCTCCTCCAGGGTCTGTTTAAGGTCGGTGACATATGCAGGTGAACCCTGGAAGCCAGAGTTAATCCAATTAACGGTACTGCGAGTGAGTGATTGCACGGCAACCTTTGCTACCGTCCACGCAAGACCATCAAGGATGGGGCGAACGTGCGCGTCAAAGGCAGTACTTTCTGCGCTGATTGCAGATGCGCCTGCAGTAGTGACCACACCTCCAATCAGAACAGGATTTGTTTCAAAGGTGCCGATCTGAGCGCTCGCTCTTGGTGCGATCGGATAGAGGATTGTAAGAAGCAGTACTGTTGCAACAGTTGCTGCAGTACTCTTTGTTGCCACAGACGCTAGTGCAGTCGTACTCATGGTGTTTGTTCAGTACTGCGGGCAATGTTCACGATAAGTGCGCCAGGGGTACCAGACACCGGCTCACCAATCTGACTTATAGTGGTTACTGCCATCTGCTTGAATGTGTTTACAATCACCTGTGAGGTTGGCTGCAGGAGTGAAAGTGATCCAAGTACAGCGAGTGGATCAGTTTCATATTTTGAAACTGCTTTCATTGAACGCGAAAGAGTATCGAAAGATTGAACTAGTGCAAGGTGTTGTGCCCCATACGCAGGCGGAGGCTGTATCGCTAGCAGATTTTCTGAGATTGATCCATATGCACCGCCAAGCGCAACGATTTTCTTTCCTGCTTCAAGGTCACTCTCCTCAAGGAATGCTTGCATCAGTGGAGCAGGCTCCCCTGCTCCTGCAGGTACATCGTTCTCGCGGATTACTTTTTCAACTGAATCGAGATAGGTAACCACATCAGCACTCGGCGAGACACGAATTGATACTGCGGTGTATGGGGAAACCAGCAACTTGCTTGCACGCAAACTAAAGTCAGCAAGCAGCTTGGCTATGAGTGCCTCCTTCTGCTCTTCAGTGAGTTGGCCTCCATTACCCGCAGCAACATACTGCTGGAAGAACTGACGACCGAATTCGTCGGTAAGACTACCTGGTGCTGGATCTTTTCCGGGAACGTCTGCTGCTGTGTCAGGAGTGTTTGTAGAGGGATCTGCAGGGATAACTGCAGATGTCTTTGGTGTAACAAGTCCTTTGTTAACGGCCTCACTATCGGTGAGAACAGCGTCAAAAGAGTGCGGATCGTTCGGATTGGTTCCGTACAATGCTTCCTGCCAATCTGGAAGTGCATCACCATCAGAATCTTTTGCAGCGTATGCTTTTAGAAGTGATTCAGTAGATTGCGCACCCACAATACGACCCTTAAGAAAGTTGAGTGGACCTGATGCTGCATAGGCACCAACAACGAGCACCAATGAAAGTGCTGATGCAGCGATGATCCTGATTGATCGAGCAGATAGCGCCATAATTACTTGATAAATAGTACCATGAGCACCACGTGAAGCAGTGCTCAACTATATATGGTGTGTATACGTTATGCGCTTTGCACTAGTGATGCAGTGAGTTGTTTCCAATCGGACAGAGAAAGATCTTCAGGACGAATATCCTTTGTTAATGATGCAGCATCAAATGCTGCTGCTATGTGTGCTGCAGGTGCGATTTCCTCTAAATTCTTAGCAAGACGTTTACGCTTATGGGCAAAGCCAGTACGTACTACTGAAAAGAAGTATTCCTCTGCTTTTTTGTTTACAAATGCCGACATGTCTATATTTCGTATAGCCAGAACAGCAGAATCTACGTTTGGAGCAGGACGAAAGGCACCTCGAGGTACCGTAAAGCAGTATTCTGGGGTACCAAATACCTTCACAGAGAGTGAAAGGAGGCTTTCTTTCTTGCTTCGAGCAATACGTTCAGCCACTTCTTTCTGCACGAGGAGGGTCATTGAACTAGGTTTATGGGTGGAAGTTAGGAATGAACGAATGATTTCTCCCGTTATGTAATAAGGGATATTGGCCACCACATGGTATTCCCCATCAATAGTAGCTGGGTCAAATACACGAATATCACCATGAATAACCCTAAGTGAACCGGTAGAGATGTCAGCGGCAAACGATTCCTCCATCTGTGGTGCAAGTTCATTATCTGCCTCAACAGCCACAACAGTTGCTCCGTTAGCCAGAAGTGCGCGGGTGAGCATGCCTGTACCAGGTCCAATTTCTAGTACCTGTGCACCTTCGGGCAGTTTTGCCGCATGGACAATACGCTCCGCAATCTGCGGGTGCATTAAAAAGTTCTGTCCAAGTGATTTCTTAGCAAACATGGTTATGCTTCTATGATAGCTTCTGGACCGAATGCACCTGCATCTACGAACTGCGTGAGATCAGGATCAATATCACGAATGAATTGTGATGGTTCAGACATAAAGTCTGTTCCATAGATACGACGGATGCGTGCAAGGGTTAGGAATAGTCGTTTCTTTGCTCGAGTTATTGCGACATAGAATAGTCGACGCTCCTCTTCTTCATCTCGTTCTTCGTCACCACCCATACCTTCGTGTGGGAAGAGGCCTTCTTCAAGTCCTGTAACAAAGACAGCATCGAACTCAAGACCTTTGGCTGCGTGTACGGTCATAAGGGTAACACCAGGTTTTTTTTCTTTGCGATCACCTTCTGGACGATCCATCTCATCTTGATCTCCCGCAAGTGCTGCTTCTGCTAGGAATGCGGCAATACCATCCATACCCGGTATCTCATCGTGACGACTTGCGAGTGTTGCGAGTTCTTTTACGTTCTCCAAACGCTCTTGCCCTTCTTCTCCTTCTTTAAGAAGAGCAGATTCAATTCCACTTTTTTCAATTACTAGTTTTACGAACTGCGACGGCAGTGCAGTTTCTGCGAGTTCACGAAGTGATGCAACAACAAGTTCAAACGTATCAACCTTTGCTTTATCAGCTGCGCGTAGTTCATCACGCTTTCCTGCAATAAGCTTTCCTAAGGTTACTTTTCCGATACCACGTGGTGGCGATTGCACGGCACGCATGCGATCTGATTCACGGTCTGGATCTAGAGCGAGTCGAATCCATGCAAGGGTATCTTTCACCTCTTTGCGATCAAAAAACCTTGTACCTAGAAGCTTATACGGTACCGCGCATGCGAGGAAAGCTTCCTCAAGGGTACGACTCTGGAAGTTTGTGCGATACAGAACCGCAATCTCCTCTGGGTGTGTGCCGCGCTCAATCAAGCGCCGTGCCTCACGCGCTACCCATAGCGCTTCCCCTTCTGCAGTGGCTGCAGGATGAATCACAATACGCTCCCCTTTCGTGTTACTCGTAATTGCGTGCTTCTCTTTGCGGTTCTTATTTCGTTCAATGATTTGATTTGATGCCTCAACAATCGTAGAGGTTGAACGATAGTTGTGTTCAAGCACAATATGCTTAGCACCAGGATAGGTTTCTTCGAATTTCAAAAGATTATCAATAGTTGCTCCGCGCCACGTATAGATAGATTGATCTATGTCCCCCACCACGAAAATGTTTTTACGATCTCCAGCAATATAGTGTGCAAGTTTTCCTTGAAGTTCGTTTGTGTCTTGATACTCATCAATGTGTAGGTGTGAGAAACGTTCTTGAACACGGGCACGTACATCAAGATGGTCACGAAGAAGGTGTACAGGAAGCACGATGAGATCATCAAAGTCTAGTGCTTTTTCTTTCTTAAGTGTTTCGTCATAGCGAGCCCATACATCCACCGTTATGCGTGAACGAAAACTTTCACGGCCGTGCTTCTCACGAAATGCAGTGAGTGTTTGCCCCTCACTCTTTGCTTTGGATATACGCGAGAGTATTGCGGCAGGAGGTACTTCCTTTGGATCAACATCGAGTGCCTTAAGTGCTTCACGAATTGCACTCTTTGAATCATCTCGATCATAAATGGTGAAATGCCGTGATACCCCAATAACTGAGCCGTACGTTTGAAGCAGTTCTCTGCCAAGACCATGGAAGGTCGCAACAAACGGGAGTGGACTGTCCGGAATCTTTGTTTGGAGTCTCTCGCGCATCTCCCGAGCAGCCTTATTGGTGAACGTGACGGCGAGTATCTTATCTGCAGGTACTCCCTGACGCATTAAATGGTATATACGGGTGGTTAGGACTGATGTTTTGCCAGATCCAGCTCCTGCAAGCACAGAAACAGGCCCGTCTGTGGCGAGCACGGCTTCTCTCTGACGAGGATTAAGGTGTGCCACATATTCAGGCTGGAGGTGATCCATAGCTGCACTATAGCAAAACGACTCTCCCCACCTTTAAAAGCCTGAATCTTTGACTTTTAAGCATAATTCATGCGTCATTCACCTTCTCAACAGGTGCCCTGTCAACCCGTTGACCGAGCCCTTCGAGGGGGTATACTTATCGGGTTGATAGACATGGATGTACTCAAGAGATGGCCTAGGTAAGCCATTTTTGTATTCTGAAGTTTGACTGAAGTTCCCTCCGCCACGTATTTCTTTTCTCATTGATTCTTCCGATAAGGCGCCTTCGGGCACGAACCGGAACTCATACGCAGCACTCCTTCTGGCAATCATCGTGATTGCTGCTGGAACAGGCGCATATCTACTTCCACGCCCAGCAGGGGCGTTCTGGCCTTTTAAGAGAGTGAATGCTGATGCATCCTCTCAGCCTATTTTGCATGATGCTACTCTCGAGCTTCTTGAGGCAGCGGTTAATACTGATCCAAACCCAAGCAAGGGGGATGTAGAGATGGCACTCTCCAATGACTCTGCTCTTATTGCGAGCAGTGGTCCTGAAGGCACCCTTCCCGACGCTGGCACCTCCTCTGCTACCGCAGCAGACCCACGAGGAAGCATTTCCGTATATGTAGTTAAAGAGGGTGACTCGCTTTCAAAGATTGCTGAATCCTTTGGTGTATCTACAAACACCATCCTCTGGGCGAACGACCTAACCATTAAGAGTACTATTCGTCCCGGAATGTCACTCGTTATTCTCCCAACCTCAGGCGTAAAGCATAAGGTAGCTTCTGGCGAGACACTTGCTTCTATAGCTAAGAAGTTCAACGCCTCAACCCAGGAAATCGCTACATTCAACGGTCTTGGCACAGATGCCACACTCAAAGCAGGTTCTGAAATCATCATTCCTGGTGGTGAAATAAGCGTAGCAGTGAAAACCCCTGCGAAGACCACCACAAAGACTGCTACAACCAAAGCAAGTAGTAGTACCAAGGCTACGTCTTCGGTGAGCACTTCTGGGTACTTCACCAACCCGGTTCCTGGAGGAATCCTCTCTCAGGGTGTCCATGGAAACAATGGTGTTGATATTAGTGCACCTTCAGGAACTCCTATCTATGCAGCGGCTGCGGGTTCAGTAATCATTTCTAAGGCTGACGGTGCATGGAATGGTGGGTATGGTAGCTATGTAGTAATTTCACACGCTAATGGCTCGCAAACTCTCTATGCTCACATGAGCAAGGATGTTGCATCAGTAGGGGAAAGGGTGGCGGCAGGTGCATTGATCGGGTACGTTGGTGCAACAGGTCAAGCGACGGGTAACCACCTACACTTCGAAGTCCGAAGTGCCAAGAATCCATTTGCTGGTTGTAAGACCATGACACGCTGTACGTTCAAGTAATAAAGGATAAGAAAAGACCCTCGCATGCGAGGGTCTTTTCTTATCAACTCAAACACTTATGAGTTTAAATGTTGCTTGCAGGTGGTTGCTGCAGGATCTGCATCAAGCCGGTCGGTCTCAATCTCTTCTCCAGAAACGGTGCAGACACCATATGTACCAGCATCAATACGTTCTAGTGCTGCGTTCACCTGATTGAAACGAATCTCAAGATCTTTAAGGATCGCTGTGTTGTCTTCGAAGTGGCTAATAAGATCAGCACGATCTGCTGGGTCTGATTCCTGCCCCACTTCCTGTGGTACGGGTTCCCAGTCCGCGGGGTTGCTTGGGTTGCGACGACCAACGCTCATTAATTCCTTTTCAAGTTTTGTTTTCTCCTCTTCGAGACGCGCACGGTACATGGTGGTATCAATCATGGCGCCATTCTAGCACAATGGGGTTAATTCGTATTCCCTGCAGCAAGACGAACAAGGATTGCTGAAAAGGCAGCCTCATCTCGTGCAATTATGAGAGTTTGTTTGTCGCGATATCCATATATAAGAATGGTCTTGTTGTTGCTGTCTATAAGCACCCGTACGTCATGATTAGCAACCGACTTATCCATGAAGCGTGTTGGATTAACGATGCGAGCGCCGGTGCTGGTTGATACATTCTCTAGGTGAGGTGGATATAGAGGTGCTAGGTTAGCCGCTATCGTTGGCTCCCAACCAAGCATTCCAGCGAATGTACGTTCATACGAAGATACATCAAGTATAAAGAAGGGTGCATTGGAATCACCGGCATCAATCACCCCAACAGTACTCCCGTCCGTGATGTTACGCAGGAGAATGTCAGGTGCATTCTGGAATAGTTGTTTGATAAGTTGTCCCCCTGCCTGTGGGATAGATACTACACCCTCTTCACGTTCGGTTATATACGTCACAATAATGTTTCCATTCACAGACGGACCTTGAGCAACAGCTGCCAATGCTTGCATAAGTTCTGGGCCAGAATCACCCGTGATTTCAACCTTCTCATCAGCAAAGATAAGCGAAGGCACAATAAATGGAAGACCGGAACTAGGAGTACGTACAGAAACAAACCAATATGAACCACCGACAATTCCAATACCAAGCACCAAGAGAGTCACGCCACCCAATATAAAAGGAAGGTTCGGTTTCTTTGATGTGGTACTAGCAGGCTTTGGTGTACGCGCAAGATTTTCTTTGCTGTCACTTTGAGCAGCAAGTACTGAGAATGTGGTGGCCTTCTGAGAATCAATATGATCGGCGAAATCGCTCTTGAAGGTATGAAGGTTCGTGGGAGCTGGGTCCAGGGACTCCTTCTTCGTTCCGTGGTGACCGAAGAATGTGAAAGCCTGCTTATGTGCTTTGTGGGGTGGCTCAGGTACGACAACGGGTGCAGGAGGAGGTACGGGTGCTGGTTGCGGTGGCGGAACATATACGGGAACAGGTTTTACGGGAGCAACCGGTGCTGGAGGAGTTGGGTGCGGAAGCTCAACCGCAGGTTCATCTCTCCCTACCTTTGCGCGCAAGCGGGTCAATATCTCATCACGACGCACCTCCCTGTTTGATAGGTCAGGGCCAGGAGCATTAAGGTTTGCAACAGTATCATCTGCTGTTACAGAAATTACTTCCTGTGGGAACTCGCGCGGAGAAGAAGGGCGTGATGAGTTAAGTGACTGGGTTGGATCGAAGTCAGGAAGCAGTACCCCGGGCTCGGGCGCATCTTTCTTTACAGTGCTGTGCACTGCTATTGGTTGCTTCCCTGTTAGGCGTGCAACATCCTTCGCATAGGTACGAATGTACGGTGTCGGATCTGAAGGAGTATTTGAAATCGATGCCGCAGGATCGTCAGCCATAGCTATATAGTATTGTACACGGCGCACGGCCCCATGGGGTCGTGCGCCGTGTGAGTATGAACTCTTAGTTCCCTACCCTCTTCCTCCGATGAGGAACTTCTTTGGATTGTCACACATGTCTGTGAACGCATGCGCTGCTTCTTTCAGTTTTTGTGAAGAAGACTTTCCGAATGAAACTACCTCCACCTGACACCCCATGTTCATATCGAGGTATTCGATAAGTGGTACGAAGTCTCCATCCCCTGTCGCAAGGATGATGGTGTCCAGCTTTGGTGCCAGCTTCACCGCGTCAATTGCTAAACCAACGTCCCAGTCTGCTTTCTTTGCACCATCAGAGAAGACTTGAAGACCTTTTACCTTTGTTTCAATACCAATTTTGGTGAGGGCCTCAAAGAAGTTCGTCTCCTCACCGCTCTCAGTGCTAATTACGTATGCAATGGCACGTACGAGAATACGATCCCCCACTGCTTCAGCAAGTACGTTTGCGAAGTTAACGCGTGACTTATAAAGATGTTTAGCGCTGTGATAGAGATTTTGTGTATCTATAAATACGCCTACCCGTTGTGCGGGGTGTTTGATTACTGCCATATAAATGTATTAGTGATGTGTGTAACGCAAGCGCGCTGCACGGATTCTTATTAAAAGTGGTAGCAAATTGCTACTAGATAGAGTTTACCACTTCACTGCTACGAAAAAGGAAGCGGCGGGGATTTCCCCGCCGGATTCCTACTTCTTGAGACCGAGTTTCTTGATGATTGTTGAGTACTGACGCTTGTTGTTCTTCTCTAGATAACGAAGATGTGAGCGACGGTCTGCAACCATCTGAAGAAGGCCGCGACGACTATGAAAATCCTTCTGATTCTTCTTAAGGTGTGCGGTTAGTTCCTCGATTTTGCGAGAAAGCATAGCAACCTGAACCGACGCTGAGCCGTTGTCCGTATCATGAAGGGCCGCGTTCTTAATTACTGCGGTCTTTACTCGTTTCGTAAGCATTGGATGTATCCTACCACACCTTGATTATTTGCGCAAGTGTGTCCCCGCCTGCATATGGCCTTGGTACAGGGTCGCACAATATACGTAGGCTATAATAGGCTAGATGAATATTGAGGACTGGAAACGGCAGTTTTTAGAGCACACTGAGATTGAGCGTGGTCGTGCAGTGAAGACTATTGAGAACTACGACCACTACCTAAGCCGTTTCTTTGATCAAATGGCTATTAAAGAGGTTTCTGACATAACGGAGGAAAAGGTACGTGAATTTCGGCTCTGGCTAAACCGCCAACAGGGTGTTTCTGGCACCATGAAGCGCCGTACCCAGAATTATTACCTCATTGCTCTACGAGCATTCCTTAAATTCCTTCGAAAACGAGGTATGGATGGCCTTTCTCCTGAGCGAATTGAGCTTGCAAAGGTACCAGAACGCCACTTGGACCTTATTTCCCCGACCGAACTCAATCGTTTACTTGCTTCAGCAGTCGGAACCGATGAGAAGTCCCTCAGAGACAAGGCCATACTCGAACTTCTCTTCTCAACAGGACTTCGTGTTTCAGAGCTTTGTTCCCTCAATACTGATCTCGATCTAAGTAGAGATGACTTCCCTATTAGAGGTAAAGGAGAAAAAGTTCGTGTGGTATTCCTTTCTGATGAAGCAAAAACAGCCGTTCGAGCGTATCTTAAAGCACGAAAAGACATGGATGAGGCACTTTTTGTGAATATTCCGCCCATGCCAAGCAAGGATCCTGAGAAGACGTCTAAACGTGTGCCCACACGTCTCACCCCCCGATCGGTTGAGCGCATGATTAAAATCTATGCCGCTAAAGCCGGCATTACAAAGAAAGTGACGCCTCACGTGATGCGTCACTCATTCGCTACGGATCTTCTGAACAATGGTGCTGATATTCGCTCTGTACAGCAGATGCTTGGTCATGCATCCATCACCACAACTCAGATCTACACTCACGTTACTGATGCGCACTTACGTGAGGTCCACAAGAAGTTTCATTCTCGTCGCCAAAACTAACTACCTAAAGATATTTTGAAGCCAGTTGAGGAAGGATTCGAATGCAGCGAACACAGAGGCTAACTGAGTGCGGGGTTGACCAGGATATACCGGTGCTTCTGCATATGCCACCTGACTAACGCGAGTAAGGGTCGCACCTGCACCTGTTCCGCTAAGTATACCGCCCGCCTTAGGCGAAAGATCATACGTGTTACTTGCTGGATTGAATGCAGTAAATGCAGCAGATGGATTAGAAACCTTTATATTATTTGTGAATGAGTTACCGTCATTTTCAATGAGCACCATATCAACTGCAACGTTATTAGAAACCGTATTGTTGATCGCATCCTCACCTTCTTTGCCGGTATTAAGCATTAGCCACGTGTTACGACCATTACCTGAGTAGTTCACAACCGTATTACGATCGATGACGCTGTTTGTTATCCCATACCATGACATACCATGCCACACTGAGGTGATAACTACGTTGTTCGTGATACGAATGTTACTCATACCCGCACCATCGAAAGATGAAATACCCTGCATGCCACCAATGAGCGGTCGACTTGGATCAGTGGTCTCCTGAACCCAGTTGTGGTCAATCACAACGTTCCTGAACGGTCTTCCTGGTGACGTGAAGGTTTGTATACCATCATCGTGGTTTGGGTCACCTTCAGACTGGTCAACATATTCATCAATGATTGAGTTGTTGTACACGATGATATCTGAACCGTTGGGATCAATACCATCTGCAGAAAAGTTCTTAACACGATTATCCTGAATCAATCCTTTAACACTGTTTCCAGTGGTTCCAAGACCTGAACGAACATTGGTAATGGTGTTGCGCAGGAACGAAACACAACTGAGTCCGTCTAACTGTGCACCGCTTTTGACATTCTTCCAAGTGGTTGCGCTCCAGCCTGATGAGTCACGTGTAGTACCCCCGTAGATAAGACTGTCAGCGATAACAAGATTAGAACCTCCGGCGAAGTAGACCATTGCGGCTGTGCCGGTTGTAGGATTATTAACGGTCATTTTCGTAATCAATAGATTGCGAATGTTGTTTATGTTTGTGCCGCTCATTAGAGAGCCTGGCTGGAAGTCTAACCATGTCCACGTTCCTGAACCGAAGCCACCAAGTAGTTGAAGCGATCCGTGATTACCAGCCATCGCAACAACATGGTCACCTGGTCGTATGAGACCTGCACCGAACGAGTTCGAGAGACTCTTGTATGGTCTTGCTAGTGAACCATCACCAGTGTCTAGACCATTCACAGGATCAACGTACACAACACGAGAATACGAAGAAGATGGCGCTGGACACCCTGAATAGACAGGATACGAGCCTGGCGGGGATGGATTAAGAACAGGTGGAGGTGATGGGGGTGAAGGAGGAGTCGGTGTTGGAGTCGGTGTTGGGGTTGGAGTCGGGGTGGGTGTTGGCTGAGGTGTTGGAGTAGGCGTTGGAGTGGGCGTTGGAGTGGGCGTTGGAGTGGGCGTTGGAGTGGGTGTCGGTGCAGGTTCAACTGGTACGGGCGGCACATCGGTACGCAATGTAATGGTAATTATCTTGCTAGCGCTACCTCCCTTTCCGGTACACGTAACTCGGTATATTCCTCCGACATTAATACGTACACGTGCTGACCCTTCTGTTTTTCCGTCGGTACCAAATCCTTCTGCAGTACAAGAATCAGCGTTTGATGCACTCCAATCAAATGTTACAAAACGACCCGCATATACATTTCTACTAGTTGAATTGAACTTTATAACAGGCACCCCTTTATCGGCAGTCGAAGCAATGGATTCTGTGGGAGTACTTGCAGGAGCGGGTGTGTTTGTTGAACCACCAGAGTTGCTACTTGAAGTTGTTTTTGGCGCAACTGCAACTGTAGGAGAAACATCTCTTTTGGCTGACGGAAGAATGCCTGATGTGTCTACAGGAATCAAAGATGGAACATCACGGAGAAGTTCATACCCTTTTAGTGAATCCTTTACCGCAACCGGTTGACCTTTCGCTGCGGGAACAATTAGTTGGGTAACTAACCCATAAGCACCTGGTGCAGAAATTATTAATATAAAGAGTACGAATAGATGAAAGAAGGAAACACCTCCTTTTGAAGGAACACCAGTCCTCACTACTGCGTATGAACTAGTACCTGCAAACTTATGTCCTGATGTTTGCATCGTATGAATTGCAAGTGCTCCATTTATATCTTGAGCAGCCCAACCTCTTGAGGTTAGCTCCGTGCGTATGTCGGTATCATTAACACCACTTGCTCTTCGAACGGCAATTAAGTTTAGTAGCTCTTGCTCGGCCATGTACACAGAGTATAGCTGATAACTGCTAAAAGATGGTGCAGTTTTATGTTGAGGTAGCGTACAATACTCGCAATGAAGATTGTCTCCTGGAACGTAAATGGGTTGCGTGCAGTTCACCGCAACGGCTACTGGGAAGCTTTTTTAAAAGGAACTAAGCCAGATATATTCTGCTTCCAGGAGATCAAAGCAGAACCAGATCAGTTACCAGAGGACATGTTAAATCTAGGGGGTTTTTCGGCATTCTTTTCCCCCTGCAAGATAAAGAAGGGCTATAGCGGCGTAGCAATATACTCACGTATTGAGCCACTCTCCGTCATATATGGTATGGGAATAAAGGAATTTGATGATGAGGGCCGATTAATTGGCGCAGAATATGATGATTTCTGGCTCCTAAACATCTACTTCCCCAATGGAGGACGAGGGCCAGAGCGCTTGGACTTTAAATTACGGTACTACGAGGCATTTCTTGCATTCTGTGAGGAGTTACGGAAAACCAAGCCCGTTGTGTTCTGTGGGGATGTAAACACTGCACACTTCCCTATTGACCTGGCTCGGCCAAAGGAAAATGAGAAAACAACGGGTTTTCTTGAAATTGAACGTAAGTGGCTTGATGAGGTTATTGAGGCAGGATATATAGATACCTTTAGACACTTTCACCCACAGCAAGCTGAGGCATATACATACTGGGATACTCTCACTCGTGCACGTGAACGGAACGTAGGATGGCGTATTGATTACTTTTTTGTGTCCAAGGAGTTCATTAAGAATGTGAAGAAAGCTGAGATTCACAGTACTGTTTACGGCTCAGACCACTGCCCTCTTTCGATAACTGTCTAAATCAGGAAATGTCCTATATAAAGGACATTTTAAGTTATCCACCTGTATGTCCTTTACGATGTCCTTTATACCCGTATGATACGTAAAGACGAGGCGATAAAAACCTGTGAAGGAACTATCGAACCTCGAATTGGTTGTTCTTTTGGAGCTCTTTGTGCTCAATCATTGTAGGCGCTGTCATCTGAAAACTGATCGACTAACATAATCGGGATGTATTCCCTGAATAATAAGAGAGTCAGAATCAGAAGTTTCACGTGAAAACGCATTCTTTTAAGTTAACCAGGGAAATTTCTCCTTGAAGACGTTCAAACATATTGCCCCGCCCCAACCTTGTCTTCAGACCTGGTGGACCGAAATAGAGACCCCAACGGGTCTCTAATTATTTATATGCCCAGGTTTCATGTGAAACTAGCTGATATGCCTATGTTTTAGGCTATATACCCTGTTTCACGTGAAAACTATGATACTCCGTGCTTCTCAAGGATCTTATTGAGTTCTTCAGATTCCTTCTCCTCACGCTTCCTCTTTCCAGAATCCCCTAACTCTTTAAGCATTTCTGGAGAAAGGGCAATAAGCTCTTTGGTGCGAATATCAAGGTATTCCTGAGTATTTCTAGCCGGATCCTCCAAAACATCCTCCAAAAGGGCATTTAGCGTCCACCCAAGCTCTGGGCCTGGTTTCATGTGAAACTTCTCCATAATTCTCGAACCGTCAGTTTTCAGCATCCCAACAGAGATTGGGTCCCTAAGTGCTTCATCAACCATTGCCTTATATTTTCTAAACCTAAATGGCTGTTCCTTAGGTCTGCCGGTTCCGATACGGTCACAAATACGCAGATTTAGTAGATCCCATATGTTCTCCTCCCCCACGTTTCGAATCATACGGCGAACGGCAGAAAGGGTAATCTGATCAGGATCGGAGAAGAACATGTGCCAACGCACCAATTTACTTACTCTTTCAATGGTTTCACGTGAAAAGCGCATATTCTCCAGTGCCTTTCGGGTTACTCGCGCACCCACTACTTCGTGGCCGTGGAACGTCCAATCTTTCTTCTCGTCAGACCAGCGACGGGTCTCAGGCTTTGAAACATCGTGAAATACAGCAGCAAGACGTAATTCGAGAGGCCAGTCCTTGTCTGCAGCGTGCTGCAGGGCGCGCATAAGGTGGCCGAATACATCATAGCTATGGGCTTGATTCTGCTCTATGCCAATACCCTTTGTTAGATCTGGGGCAATATACTCGAGGATCCCTAGCTGCTGAGCCAGAACTAGGGCCTGCATAGGCTGTTTTGACTCGAGTATGCGTACGAATTCATCCCTAATTCTTTCACGTGAAACATGTTTTAGATTAGGGCCTTTCTCTAGTATTGCAGCCGCAGTATCAGCATCTAGAGCAAATTCCAGCTCTGCAACCAAACGAACTGCACGCATTAACCTAAGAGCATCCTCTTCAAAGCGCTCAGCGGCAACACCTACTGTCCGCAACACCTTAAGCTCAATGTCTTTTTGTCCTTTATAAGGATCTACAATCTGTCCTTTAGCCTCATCATAGGCAATGGCGTTTATGGTGAAGTCTCGTCGAGCAAGATCTTCTTCCAAGTTATCCCCAAACGCGACAGAGTCAGGTCGGCGCTTATCTGAATAGCCAGTCTCGGTACGATAGGGAGTTACCTCAATAACTGCGAGACGCTCATCTTCAGAATCAGTCTTAATACCAACGGTCCCAAAATCATTCTCATAGAAGGATTCAGGGAATAGACGCTGTATATCCTCAGGTTTGGCGTTGGTGGTTACATCCCAATCTTTAGGGGTGCGGTCTAGAAGTAGATCTCGAACACAGCCACCTACAAGGTATGCTTCATATCCGCCAGCTCGTAGGCCTTCTGCCACTGTGCGTACTTCACTTGGAACGCGCATGTTCATTACAAAAATACTAGTACGCGACTCGCCATTCTCCTAGCTCTGGCGTAGTATGCAATGGCAAGAAAGCTCCTGTGGTGAAATGGATATCATTACTGACTTCGGATCAGTCGTTCCAGGTTCGAGTCCTGGCGGGAGCACAAAAGTGAAATGCGGTATAGTAGGGAAATGAACTCTGCAATTCGCGCATTCGCATTTCCGGTGCTTCTTTCAATAGGTATTCTGGTTGCTATTTATATATGGGGTGGTTGGGACGCTTTTTTCATTGCGACCCTCCTCGTTGTCCTCGAAGTGACACTTTCGTTCGATAACGCTGTTGTAAACGCGAGAATCCTCGCACACATGGATGAGAAGTGGCGAAAGCGCTTCCTAACCTGGGGTATTATCGTGGCCGTGTTCGGTACACGCTTTATCCTCCCAATCATTATTGTTAGTGCCAGTGTCGGTGCATCTCCGTGGTTTATCGCGCAACTTGCAGCATTCAATCCAGATGAATACGGACATCTCCTTGAGGGTGCTCGTAATGCTATATCTGCATTCGGCGGTATCTTCCTGCTCATGGTTTCACTTAAGTACTTCTTTAGTGCAGGAAAGGATACTCACTGGATCCGTTCTATTGAGCGTGTTGTTGCGGGGTGGGGGAAGATCGAAGCTATTGAGATCGGAATCAGCCTTATCGTGCTCATTATCCTTGCACTCCTTATGCCGGGGGATTCAGCAGCAGTACTCCTTGCAGGTATTGTGGGTATCGTGCTCTTCATCATTATTCAGGGTATTGCGAACTCCTTCACCAAGGGAGCGGAAATGTCTATTGGGGCAGGGAGCGCAGCACTCTTCGTATACCTCAACATTCTTGACGCGGCATTCTCATTGGACGGTGTTGTAGGTGCCTTTGCGCTCACAAACGACATTCTCCTTATTGTTATTGGTCTTGGTATCGGTGCATACTTCGTTCGATCCCTCACGGTGTATCTAGTACGCCGTAACACCCTCAATGCTCTTGTATACCTTGAACACGGTGCTCATTGGGCGATTCTTGCACTTGCGTTGGCAATGCTCGTAAGCATCTTTGTAGAGGTCCCAGAGCTTATTACAGGCTCTGCAGGACTTATCTTCGTGGGTGCTGCGTACTACTCATCACTACGCTTCGCTCGAAAGAAGACTGAGGTGTAAATTGGCTGGTCGATTCTGGCATCTTGTCTCTAGGGATGCTATTATCGGCCCTGTAGCGGATATGGTTTAGTGGTAAAACGGGACCTTGCCAAGGTTCAGTCGGGAGTTCGATTCTCCCTATCCGCACCAAGAAATAATCAAAAAGACGGTTACGGCCGTCTTTTTGATTTGTTGATAACTGTGGACAACGTAGGGGACAGTGGGGATAAAGGACAGTGTCTGGAGAGCTTCTTTATAGATACTTTAAGAAATAATCAATGTTTAGGCTGTACTATTCAAGGTCTTGAATATGAAGAATTCTTCACGTAAGGACACCGGAAAGAGGGAACCGATGTTAATAGAGTGTTGATGGTGCAAATACTCGATACTTGGCACGGGTGGGCTAAAATTTAAAATCTGGTAGGATGCATCTACGTAGGATGTGTGGAAATCCTTCCGTTCATACGGGGTGTCGTATACCGGTAGTACGACTGGTTTGGGACCAGTTAGACGGGGTTCAATTCCCCGCACCCCGACAAAGATTTGAGGTTCGATCCCTAGTCTGCCACCCCTTTCAAAAGGTATCGAACTTTTATAAAAAGAAGCCGCCCGGAGGAGCAGCGGGGAATTATCCTCCGGGCTTCTTCAGGCGGCTGCGGCTTGAAACTCGATACACACGCGATCGTATCGGGCCTCGGGGTATCCAATTGGACGTCCCAGATAGACCTGAAACGATGAGCCGAATCTTTCTTGAAGCGCATCAGTGTATGCTTGAAACGCATCTTCGTTTCCAAGCACTAGCCGGACCCAAAGTGGGATGCGGCAGTCGATGCGGTCGTGATTGAAGAAGGTGGCCAGATGAAGCATCCGGCGCCACCAGACGAAGTGAGAGTGTGCCAGCCTTTTGGGCAGCTCTTCTCGTAGTCGTGCTTTCTCCTGCTCCTTCAGAGCATCGAGGGCGTCCAAAATCGCAAAATCCATTTCTTACCCCATACGTTTCAATACCTGAAACTACCATACTATTAATATATATAAAAGTCAAGTCTATTCTAAGCTTAGAAAAGTTCCAACATCGTCCCAGACTGCCAGCCAGATATCGAAAGCGCCCCATCTTGTTTTTCAAAGACAGGGCGCGCATTAAGGAATCTCTACAAGCTACTTCCGCTAGTAAAGATTGTGCTGCAGGGTCTGAAGGCGACTTCAGCGTAGACCGTATCAATGTTCGGATCGTTTTCTTCAGCCAGTCGTTCAGCGAGTCTGTTGACGTACGAGCACAAAGCTCGAAGTTGGCTCGGCTTGATTTCGGAGAAGGGCACAAGCAGTTTAAAGTGCGCGCCGAACCCTCTCACCTCGGGCCGGCAAACGTGCCAGTCGTTTCCGTTTTCGGCAGAATCACGCCACTGTTCGCTCGAATCGATGATCGCCTGTAGGCGCTCAGTCAATCGTGCGAAATAGGGTTGCGTGTTCTCCACGCTGTACAGGCCGATGTTAATTTCAGCCTGAACCCTGAACGGCATTTGGTTCCAATTGATTGCGGTCTCCACTGGAGGACCTCCTAATATGAAGGGGCAAAAGTACCCATTTACTATTATACGTAAATAAATACCATTGTCAATTGTAGAGAAAGGTTCCAACATCGTCCCAGACTGCCAGCAAAAAAGCCATACCTAAAAAAGGTATGGCAGTGGCTGGTGCTGGAATATGCCAGCACCAGCGAAGCGATACTACTCTTGAAGGAGCTGTGTCAGTGAACGCCAATCAGGAACAACGGTTACGGAAGGAAGATACTCAGCATAGGGCCGTGTCTCGTTCTCGTCAGGGTTGAAGAGAAAAAGGTTCGGAACCAGGCCTACAAGGTGACTGAGTACCTCGAGCTTATCATCCACGAAATGGGTGATACCCAACTCTCTGCAGATGGCCTTCTTCCCCGAACGCTCCCTGCAGAAGTGCAGGTGAGCTTCAGGTATACCTGTCGTCTCGAAGAACTTGTAGTGCTGCAGCCAAGACCGGCAGCTACCCTCAACTTCTTCCCGTGCCTTTGAGATCAAAAAACGCTGATCTTTAAATGTGTGTTCGAGTTGAGCGAGAGCCTCAAGCACACTCTGTACTGGCAGTACATTGAGATGATCTTCATCGATGTGAGCAAGGCCGCCTTCAGCTTTGATCTCAGCGATGATAACCCCACCAATGTCGACCCCAAGCTTTTTAAACATGTTTCGACTCCGTGTTTCTTCTGTACTCTTTATATTCGTATACCTTTTCGTGAGCTATGTCCATTTGACGAGAAAGGCCCCAACATCGTCCCAGACTTGCAGTATGCATAGTCACATACTGCTTCAACTTCTCAACTTAGTTAGCAAGACGATTTAGTTTGATAAGTTGATCACCACGTTTTGCTGCTTCAGGTGCGTATTGGCTAACAAGTGTCTTTATATCTGAAGATAGGAATGAACTGATTGATTCACCAGTCTCCTCACGGAATGCGCGCTGAAGGTATGTGTTGGTTATGGCACGAAGATCACGATCATTAAGGTTATCTGCGCTAGAGCGAGAGGTGATGAGTCCTATGAGTTGCGCATCTTGATTCACTGCAGCTCCTCCGGAAGAACCCTCCTGTGCTGCTGCACCTCCACCTAGAGAGATAACATCAAGGGTTTGTGTACCAAACGTAAAGCGATCTTTGACCGAGCCAAATACAACAGTGGGGAATATACCAGAACGGATCGTTGCGCTGCTTAGAAACTCTGCACCGTATGATCCAATCACCACCCCATCCTTGAGTGCGGGTGTATTTTGTGCGAGTGAAACAGAAGGGAAGAGTGAAGGGAGGGGGGTCTTGGTTGCGGTGTCTGTGATTGCAAGGAGCGCAAAATCATCCTCACCTGTTCCACGTGGGTTAGAGGAGGAGAGCTGTTTCCCATGAGTCTCAAGCCAGTCTTCAGATACGAAGATAGGCTTTGCAATATATGCAGGTATTGCTGGACTGCCAGTACGCACTACACATGAAACCAAATCAGGACGTGCTGCAGCAATCAAATGGTGCTGTGCCACATGAGCAACCGTGAGAATAACGCCACGAGGATCAATTATCACTCCTGTTCCAGAAACTCCTCGTACATTCGTGCCTGATTTAACCGGAAGACAAACAATATTAACGGTTGCGCTCCGAACCTTAGGAAGTGCAAGTCCTAGCTTGGTCTCTGTGTTTAAGGGTGCCACAGATTTTGGAGCCGCTGGTTTCACAGGAGCTGCAGGCTTCGTGGTTGTTGTACTTGTTGCTACAGGAGCAAAGGGAATAGTGGTGCTCGCTATGATTGAAGGCTGTTGTTTCACTTTCTGCTGCAACATCAGCAACTGCTTCAACAGTTCTAGGATGCGGCTAGTGTCGTACAGGGCAGAGCCCGCAGAGGCACTTAAGGCCGCCACAGGAGCTGGTTTCTGGTCGTTTGGTACAAATACCAGGTATGCAGCTCCTGCACTGAACGTCAGGGCGGCAACAACGGCCAAAACAGTTACTTTCATAGCTGTAGCGTACAACAGAACGTTCAAAAAGATAGGCGACGCGTAGTCGACATGTAGCCGAAACACTTATTTATATGGTATCCTCGCTTCTGAAGCGGGATTAGTTTAATGGTAGAACGCGAACCTTCCAAGTTCGACGCAGGAGTTCGATTCTCCTATCCCGCACATTTAGTTAGAGTTTACGTACTAACGTTCCACGGTACTTCGAATAATGCACACAGAGTAACTACTGCAGTTTTGCACTGTTAAACAACACTCCAAACTGTTTGCACCAAACAAGCGCATAGGGATACTCCGTCAGGTTAATGTTTCCAGGGATCTCGTAGTTTACATTCCCCTCCGTTGCTTTTATTCGTCCTAGGCTAACGAACTCTTTTGCGTCAAGATCCTTACTTAGGTACACATACAGATCAGGTCCATTGATAGTCTTTAGATTCTCATAACGGAGGTATGTGGTTCCTTTTGAGATAACAATGCGTGCGGTTCCACTTGCTGGGTGCGCTGGAGTGTCAACAATCTGTGCAGCGGGCATTATGACCGGTTCTGGGTTCGGTGTGTTCTGAGAACTATCATTCTGGTTTTCTTGTTGAACGGTGCCAGGTACCTCCTCGCTAAGTTCCATGTTGCGGAATAGGGGAGAAAGTCCGTAATAAGCAATACCAGCCACAAGTATCAAAACCAGGATAATCAGTATCTTTTTCATAGCAATATTGTACCTCCTTCCTAGGGAAGGGAACCATTAAGCAAGATTGGTATGCTGGTGTTCGATTGATTTTCACATACACCAGCGTACGCTTTATGCATGGAACCTCTTGCCGCACGCCTACGACCCAAGAACCTCGATGAATTCGTAGGGCAGGAACATTTGGTAGGGGAAGGGAAGCCGATACGTGTAGCGACAGAGAAGAGACACCGCTTCTCATTCATTCTGTGGGGCCCTCCAGGGACTGGTAAGACGACGATCGCGCGTATCTATGCCAAAGCATTGGATGCAGATTTGTTTGAGCTCTCAGCCGTTTCTGCAGGGAAGGAGGATATTCGTCAGATAGTTGAGGGACCAGCGAAGGGTAGGGGAGGGAAGAGTACCTTTCAGGAAGCGTTTAATAACGATACGTTTGCACCCGAACGTCCAAAAGTATTGTTCCTGGATGAGATTCATCGATTTAATAAGAGCCAGCAAGACTTTCTGCTTCCATATGTAGAGAGTGGAAGGCTCACACTTATTGGAGCAACAACAGAAAATCCTTCATTCGAAGTTATTCCCGCACTTCTTTCGCGTTGCAGAGTGTTTGTACTAGAACCACTCGCAGAAGAATCACTACGAGCAATAGTTACACGTGCAAAACTAAAGCTAGGTAAGGATGCATTTGAATGGTTAATGGGATATGCCAACGGGGATGCACGCCGTGCACTTACTCTTTTGGATAGCACAACGAGTCTGTATGGAAAGGTAACTGTGGAGACTCTCAATAAGGCTCTTGAGTCTCCACACCTTCGCTATGACAAGAAAGGAGATGAACACTACGACACCATCAGTGCGTTCATAAAAAGTATGCGTGCCTCACAACCAGACGCAGCCATCTATTACTTGGCACGCATGGTTGAGGCAGGGGAGGATCCACTGTTTATTGCACGAAGAATGGTTATCTTTGCTTCAGAGGATATTGGTGTGGCGCAACCAACAGCGTTGGTGGTGGCTAATGCGGTGTTTAGAGCGTGTGAGGTGATTGGATACCCAGAATGCGCTATTAATCTTGCGCACGGTGTTGCGTATCTTGCTCAAGCAAAGAAGGACCGTTCTGCATATGATGCGTTACGTGCTGCACAGGAAGATATAAAGAAGATGGGTAACCTGCCAGTACCAAAGCATATTCGTAACGCCCCCACGAAGCTTATGAAGGATCTTGAGTACGGTAAGGGGTATGAGATGTATGACGAAGAGAGTTGCTCACCTGTGCGAGGGTTACGTGCCATACGTGCAGCACGAGGCTTTGCACGGAAAATGCCGAGACCTGCAATCGATACTTCGTCACCAGCCTTGAGGCCGCCTACGATGCTTTCGATAACAGTCTCTACAGCGCGCTCTGCATCAGCTTTGGTTCCGCCGAGCACATCTTGCACCTTCATCACGATATCTGCCTTGTTCATACGAATCTATTGGGGTTTTAGGGCTAAGTCCTCCAAGGGAGGTCTGTGGGGAAAGTATAGAAAATGAGCCATATAACGCAATAGGGCCAAAAATATAAGGGGGATAGCAAATAGTTGCTTTTAAGTATACTTAAAAGTATACTTACTTTATGACAACAGCCATACTGGGTATTAAGGAACTTCAAAATAACCTTAAACGCATTGCAGATGCGGCGCTTAAGGGCCAGTCCTTTACGGTAGTGCGTGATTCCAAACCGGTATTTCGCATAGAACCTATACTTCCAACAAAACGCACAGGCACTCTTGAAGATGCACTCGCAACAGCTAAGTTTAAAGGTGATAAAGACCTTTCTAATCGCATCGACGAAATAGTATATGGGAATACTCGTTGATTCGAGTGTACTGATCGCTTTCTTTAACGAAGCAGATCACTTTCATACAGAGGCCAAAGAGCTTCTCTTCAAGCAAACACAGCAGCTAGTAGTGCATGAGTATGTCGTTCTAGAGACTGCAACGGTACTTATGATGCGCTCTGGGAAAGCGAATGCTGATTCTTTTTTGCGCATAATGCTTGGGAATGCAGCATTTACGATACTCCACAGCAAAGAAGAATCATTTCTTAGGACTATAGAAGAATTTCTTGGACAAAAAAGCAAGCTTTCATTTGTTGATCTTGCTTTGCTTGCCCATGCCGAAGAATATACACTCCTCACCCTCGATGTCACCCTTCAGAAAGCTATTAAATCAAAGCGTTAGCGTGCGAATTCAACCACTCTATTCTCACGAATCACATTCACTTTAATTTCTCCTGGATATTTTAGTTCTTCTTGAATACGAGCAGCAATTTCACGTGCAAGCTTATGTGTTTCAAGGTCTGATACCTTTCCTGGGTTCACGAATATACGTATTTCACGTCCTGCCTGTATTGCGTACACTTTCTCAACGCCCGCAAAGCCTTTTGCAATACGTTCTAGATCACCAAGACGCTCTAGATAGCGCTCTATAGTGTCACGACGTGCTCCAGGACGACTTGCAGAGATACTGTCTGCAACCTGAACAATGATAGATTCAGGTGTTTCATACGGATATTCCTCATGATGTGCCTGCATCGCTTGAATAACCTTCTTGTCTACACCGAATTTCTCAAGGATACGACGCCCAATCTCTACATGGGTACCTTGTACCTCATGATCTACAGCCTTGCCGATGTCATGAAGGAGGGCACCAGTACGTGCAATTTCAGCGTCTGCATCAAGTTCTGCTGCCAGTATGCCTGCAATGTGGGCCATTTCAATAGAATGCTGCAATACATTCTGTCCGTAGCTGGTACGGAAGTGGAGGCGACCAAGAAGCGTGATGAGACGGGGATCAAGTCCGACAATACCAACTTCATAGGCTGCTTCTTCACCCTTCTGTTTAATGATTACCTCAACTTCTTGCTTTGCTTTCTCAACAATCTCTTCAATCTTTGCGGGTTGGATACGGCCATCCTCAATGAGACGCTCTAGAGCAATCTTTGCGATGTGGCGACGCAGTGGATCAAAGGAAGAAAGACTAATACGATCAGGTGCTTCATCAATAATGACGTCTACACCGGTAGCGCGTTCAAAGGCTTTGATGTTGCGACCTTCTTTACCAATCACCTTACCCTTCAATTCCTCAGAAGGAAGCTGCACTGAAAGGGTCATAACCTCGGTATTTACCGCGTTACCCATGCGATGAATAGCAGTGAGGAGAATGCCGCGTGCCTTTTCTTCTATGCGCTCACGACCATTAGTCTCAAGCTTCTGGATACGAGAGAGAATAGCTTTCTCATGAAGCTGCTCAATATTGCTCAGTAGCTTAGTACGGGCTTCTTCTTCAGATAGCTCTGCAATACGAGCAAGTTCAGCTTGCTCACTCTGGATAAGTGCTGCTGCCTCACGCTTAAGGTTAGCTGCTTCATTCTCACGCATTTTCACTTGCTCGCTGAGTTCAGAAAGATTCTGTTCACGTTCATCAAGAAACTCCTCACGCTTGGTGAGGCGATTTACATACGACTCCACGCGCGCCTCACGTTCTTTAAGAGGAGCAGTGGCTTCTTTCTCGATCTCCTCACCACGTGCCTCTGCTTCTGCGATGATGCGGTTCGCTCGCTCCTTTGCTTCGAGCATGCGCTGCTTCACCTCAAGTTCCAGGGAACCACGACGGCCCAGTGCAATGAGCAAGCGAAGCACATAGCCAAGCGCGATACCTGCAGTGCCTGAAATAGCCAGCAGAATCAATACTAATTTTATAGACATATACGTTCAGTCCTGCGCAGGCCATGCCCAAATAGGGTCTGCGGAGGGTTACATTTAAATAAGGGGGAACAGGTGCACCTTACTACGCTTCACGGGTTCGGTAAAACAGGGTGATACTTTGGTCTTCATGCTCTAGAACGCAGCCCACGACTTCAAACTTTGGGTTGAAGTCTAGTGGTCGTTCTAGATGGATCATACCTACTTCGTCTTGTAGACCTGATCTACGATACCGTACTTCTTCGCTTCATCAGCAGAAAGGTAGAAGTCACGATCAACATCACGCGTTATTTTCTCAAGTGGTTGACCAGTTGTCTTTGCGAGGATTTTGTTGAGACGCTCACGTAGAGAAAGAATACGGCGCGCGCTGATCTCGATGTCTGCAGCCTGTCCTTCAGCACCACCGTGTGGCTGGTGGATCATGATGTCTGCGTTTGGAAGTGCAAAGCGCTTCCCCTTAGCACCTGATGCAAGAATGATTGAACCCATAGAAGCGGCCATACCAATAGCAACGGTAGCGACATCTGGCTTCACATGGTTCATAGCATCAACAATAGCGAGGCCTGAATGCACGTGACCACCCGGTGAGTTCACATAGAGCCAGATATCACGTTTTGGATCCTCCGTCTCAAGGAAGAGGAGCTGAGAAATGATGAGATTAGCTACGTCATCATCGATCGGGCCACCAAGGAAGATAATGCGATCACGGAGCAGGCGTGAGTATATGTCATATGCACGCTCACCGAACTGTGATTTCTCGAGCACCATTGGAACGAGCATCGAAGACGGGGTAGTTGATGTTTTGGTAGCCATAATAGGGAATGGTATCAAAAAAGAAGGACTCCTGCATGCAGGAGTCCTTCTTTAGTTTCTTTGCTCACTATTTAACGTTCACTGCAACAGAGCTATCGGTTACAAGTACCTGTGTCACGTACTGTGTGAGGCGTGCTTGATCAACAGGCTCGATAGTGGCTTCGCCAGATACTAGCACCTTGTTTTCAGTCTTTGCGGTAGTGATGATGGCTTTCACAGAAGAAGCAACACTGTCATCACGTACGACAAGCATTTTATACCAGGGGAGCTTAACTGAAACCGTTCCTGCTGCATCAACATTTACGGCTGCCTTCATATTCACGGGAATGAATCCGAAGAGCTTGCCTGTCTGAGTGTACGTGACGTGTACGTTGTTGCTATTAGTCTTAACACTTTTGACTTGGGGTGTGTTTTCAACAACAACCGTTCCGTATGCATCTGCATCATCTTGAGTTCGTATGTATGTGGCTGCATTACCCTCAAGAGACATAATCGTTTTTGCACTAGATGCGTCTACTCCCGTCTCTACCACCATGCTCAGTGACTGTCCCCCAAAACCAAGTTTCACATCGGTACCTGCGGTAGTCTTAACCACCACGCCAGGTGTCTGGATGTTCACCATAGTATCTATGGCATCGGTATTTACGACACCCAAACCATCGATCTTTATGTTTGCAGTACTACCATTGGTCTGAATGCCTGCTCCAGGAACAGTACTGTTCACTTCGTAGTTAGTGATTGCTGCATGAGCGAATGGTGCGGTTGACGCAACCAGAACGAACACACCCATACTACCTAGTGAGGAAATGACGGGTTTCATGAATAAAGGTGTACAAACAAATTAGCTAGGAAGTTCAGTGTCAACAGGAACTGGCTGCTGAGCCACACGCTCTCCCCATGCGTAGAAGGCACCAATTACTACGACTGCAAGAATAAGGAAGATAACAATAAGAGTTCCCCAAGACTGATTCTTCTTTTTCATCTCTGGAGCTGGTGCAGGCATGGGTGCCACCGGTACTACCGGTGCGACTGGCATCTCATTGGTAACAGGTGTTGGGTTCGGTGTGTTTTCCATATATAAGAATGATGCCTCTAGTATAGAGGCATCATTCTCGAACCCAAAATGGAACGGGTTTATTTCTTTTCTGAATACAGCTGACGTGAGCGCTCAAACGCTGCTTTTGCAGCATCTGCACCCTCAAATTCACCAACCTGTACCTCTTTCTTCTGGATCTGCTTGTACGTTGCGAAGAAGTGCGCAATTTCCTTGAGCGTGTGCTTATTTATGTCTGCAAGGTCTTGTACCTCTGCAAAACGGGGGTCACCCACAGGAACCGCAATCACTTTCTCATCTGCCTCGCCGCCATCGATCATGTGCATGATGCCAACAGGGCGTGCTGATACGAGCAGGCCAGGGAAGAGTGGGTACGTGGTGAGAAGTACCACATCAAGTGCATCACCATCATCCCAAAGGGTCTGCGGTACGAAACCGTAGTCGAAGGGGTAGTCTTGCGCAGAGTGCATTACACGATCAAGCGCAATGATGCCGGTCTCCTTATCAATCTCGTACTTATTTTTTGAACCCTTGTTGATCTCAACAATAACGTTCATTTCATCCTTAGAGCCCGCAGGAATATCGTGAAGAAGATTCATGTGTGTTAGGCGTTATCTTTTGCTGTTTCATCACTTTCATCACGTGCCTCCTGGGTATCAGAGAGTGCTGTGTTGTCTGAGAAGGCGAATTCTTCTTCCATAGGAAGGGTTGTTTCAGTGGTGTCTTCTTCAGTGGTGATAACTGAATCCGTTTCACCTGCATCAACACCTGCTTCCTTTGCAGGATCATTCTCGAATGCTTCTTCAGCCTTTTCCAGTGCTGCCTCTGCTTCAACAATAGCTTCTTCGCCCTTCTCAACACGCTCTACGGATGCACCTTCATTAGGATCAGTTTCTGCAACGCTATCTCCTCCTGTTGAGGCGATATCAATGTTCCAGCCGGTGAGCTTTGCGGCAAGACGAACGTTCTGTCCGCCACGGCCAATAGCAAGTGACTGTTGATCCTCGGAAACCGTAACGGTTGCACGGTGACCATCTTCATCAAGTACCACTTCCATAACGGTTGCAGGAGAAAGTGACTCTTTGATGAATGCTGCCTGATCTTCAGACCATTCAATGATGTCGATGCGCTCACCACCAATTGCACCCATAACAGTTGAGACACGTACACCACGCTGACCAACAAGTGATCCCACTGGATCTACGTGTGGATCAACTGAAGCGATAGCAATCTTGGTGCGACTACCTGCCTCACGAGCGATACCCTTAACCTCAAGCGCGCCAGTAGCGAGCTCAGGTACCTCCATCTCAAAGAGTTTGATGATGAATTTAGGATGTGAACGGGAGAGGCGAAGATATACGCCACGGAATCCCTCATCAACGTTGTACAGATATGCAGAGATACGCTCACCAGAACGGTACCGTTCACCAGGGATCTGTTCCTCGTACGGGATGATACCTGTTGCACGGCCAAGGTCGATAAAGATAGCGCCACGCTCAACACGCTGCACGATACCGGTAACCACCTCACCCTTCTTGTGCTCAAACTCCTCGAGCTGAGACTTCTTCTCTGCTTCGCGGATCTTCTGGATCACTACCTGTTTTGCCGTCTGCGCAGCAATACGACCGAAGTCATCTTGTGGCTCAAGAGGGAATACGATTTCACCACCGAGCTCTGCATCACGCTTAATACGCTTCGCATCTTCAAGAAGCATGTGCTTCTCTGCGTCATAGCGAGGGAGTTCACCTTCAGGAACCACTTCTTCGCCTTCATGAGGGAAGTACTGGCGTACCGGAGCCTGTTCTTCTGCAGCGATCTCCTCTTCATCAGGGAAGCGAACGAGTGTGTCGTCCACAATCGTCTTCACCTGTTCAAAGTTAACGGTGCCGCTATTCATGTCCACCATGGCACGGATAACCTGGCCACGCTTTCCATACTCCTTCTTATATGCGGTAGCCATCGCGCTTTCGATAGCTTCCATCATGATTTCGCGGGTGATACCGCGGTCTTCAAATTCCCCGAACACTGAGTTTATTGTTTTTAGATCCAACATACCTTCGTTATTTAGTTGTACGCCCTATATAAGTGATTTTCGCACATACTCTTGGTTTTCTAAAAAGAAAGGCCCGCAAGAGCGGACATTCCAGATACTCAAAAGATACCATATATAGGTATTGCGTCAATGAAGGAGAAAGGGTATGGTTTCTCCAGATCAACAGAAATAAAGGGAATGTCAAATGAAAGCTCAGGTGCAGCCTAAGCTCTCGAAACGGCAATTAGCCAAGCTTGAAACACAGCAGAAGGTACTCGGGGCTGCACGAAAGCTCTTCACAGAAAAAAGATATGAAGAGGTAACGCTCCGTGATGTGGTAGCAGCCTGTGGCTTGTCTACTGGCGCGGTCTTCAATAGCTTCAAGGATAAAGAAGAGCTCTTCATTTCGATTTCCCGCAAGGAACCTGAAGGGTATAAGACCATCGCCAAGTCTCTGGGGGCGGAGGTGCCTGCATCACAGATGATTATCGAGATTCTTGAGATAGACTATGAACCCGAGCGTCTTCATATTCTGCGCTCGCAACTCAGCTGTGCGTACGCAGGAAGTGACTTGATCGGCCACCTGCTCGGAGAACGCATGCATGAACTGCTGAATGTGCTTGAGGAGTTCGCTGGTATCGGGTCTGGAATTGGTCTTTGGGTCTGGAGTGTGCACTGTGATATCTGCAGGCCAATGCCATGGATCACAAACGCTCCTGAACATTTGAAGCAGGACTTGAGTGTGAGGGTAAGATCGTTGTTTCAGAAATAACATTTCCCCCGATTTCATCACTATGCGCGCCGCGAATTTCATCGCGGCGCGCTATACTTTTACATACGTACTCTCTATGCAAGTTGCTGAAAGCGAATTGAAAGCATTTATTCTTGATTCCGGTCTTGTTGCACGGAAGGAAGTTGAAGCTGCAGAAGCAGAAGGAAAGGAGCGAAAGCAGTCGCTTGGGGACATTCTCGTATCACAAGGTGCACTCACTAGTGATGCACTTCGGCGTATCAAAGCATACGTGCTGGGTATTCCTTTCGTGAATCTTAAAGAGCTTAAGATTCCACTTGAAATACTTACGCTCATTCCTGAACCCATTGCACGCACCCACAACATCATTGCGTTCCGAAGGAATCTGCAGGATTTGGAGGTGGCGATGCTTGATACTGAAGACCTTGTTGCAATCGACTCGGTACGAAAGAAGACAGGCCTGAAGATTCTCCCCCGCCTCACCGATGATGATTCCATCAAGCACTCCTTGATGCAGTATCAGAAGTCTCTTAAGGAAGAGTTTGGGGATCTCATAACCACTGAAGCAGGAAAGCTAACGCTGGTGCGAGAAGCAGATGGTGAAGAGAAGTCTGGTGACGAACTCAAGAAGATGGCAGAAGATTTGCCTATCGTACGTATTGTGGATACGCTGCTTCGTCACGCAATCATTCAAGGTGCATCAGATATCCACATTGAACCGATGGAGATGGAAGTGTTGGTACGCTATCGCATCGATGGAACACTTCATGACGCGATGACACTGCCAAAGCAAGCAACATCCGGTATCACTGCGCGTATCAAGGTGCTTGCAAACCTTAAGCTTGATGAAAAGCGCCTTCCACAAGATGGACGTTTCAAAATGGAAACAGATGCCGATAAAGTATCGTTCCGTGTGTCACTGCTCCCTACGTACTACGGTGAAAAGATCGTTATGCGTTTGCTTCGCGAAACAGGAGAAGGTTTTAGTCTTGAGTCACTTGGTTTCCATGGTGAAACACTCGAGCGTATTCATGGAGCGATGAAGACGACAACAGGAATCATTCTCGTATCTGGTCCAACCGGTTCTGGAAAGACAACAACGTTGTATACGATCCTGGATATTCTTAACCAACCAGATGTAAACATCTCCACGATTGAAGATCCAATCGAGTATCAGATGAAGCGTGTTAATCAAACACAGGTGAACCCTGCAATTGGTTTCAGTTTCGCTGACGGGCTCCGTGCACTTCTTCGTCAGGACCCGAACATCATCATGGTGGGAGAGATCCGCGACAAAGAAACAGCGTCGCTTGCGATTAACGCAGCACTCACCGGACACGTGGTGCTTTCAACCATCCACACTAACTCAGCAGCAGGTGCCATTCCTCGCCTTATGGATATGGGTGTTGAGCCCTTCCTCCTTGTTTCCACCCTACGCCTTGTGGTGGGACAGCGCCTCGTACGCCGCCTTTGTGATGACAAGGAAGCCTATACTCCTGACGCTGCAGCACGTGCAAAGATTGCTCCTAAGGATAAGTTTGAATCAGCACTCAGCGCACTTATTGAAGAGAAACTAGTGCCAAAGGGAACGGGTATTGATCAGATTCCATTCTTCCATCCCAAAGCATCGGCAGAATGTGAGGATGGATACAAGAGTCGTATCGGTATCCATGAGGTACTCACCGTGTCTTCTGCTATTCGCGATCTCATTATTCACAATGCAGCACCTGATGCTATTGAAGAACAGGCACGCAAGGAAGGAATGCTCAACATGCTTGAAGATGGTTTGTATAAAGCAGCACGAGGTGTCACTTCTTTGGAAGAAGTTCTACGTGTTATTTCTGAATAGCGTGCACCTGCGTGCTACGATAGCGGTATGAAATTTCAGGTCCTTGTTAAGCAGGCTGATGGGATGCAATCAAAGCGCATCATTGAAGCGCAGACACGATTTGCCGTATACGAGGAAATTGAGAAAGCAGGGGAGAGTGTTATTACCGTTGAAGAAGCAAAGGGAGGAGGTCTCTCCTCACTAGGAAATATTCAATTTGGTGGTGGTCACATCAAGAATGAACAGCGCATTACATTCACCAAGAATCTCTCAGCAATGCTTTCAGCAGGCCTCACCCTTTCACGTGCACTCTCTGTTATTGAACGTCAATCAAACAACAAGTATCTTCAGAAAGTCACCACAGCACTTGAAACATCAGTGAAATCTGGGCTCTCCTTCCATGAAGGTCTTGCGCAGTTCCCTAAGGTATTCTCTCCACTGTTCATTGCGATGACCAAGGCAGGTGAAGAGTCTGGAAAGTTGGCTGATTCGTTGAAAGTGGTTGCACGTCAGATGGATCGTTCCGAGCAACTCACCAAGAAAGTTAAGGGAGCGATGATCTATCCCTCCATCATTCTTGTTGCAATCGCTATTATTGGTGTACTCATGCTCATGTTTGTGGTGCCAACCCTTGCCAGTACCTTCGAATCATTTGGCAGCGAGCTACCCCTAGCAACCCGAGTCATCATTGATATGTCTGATTTTGTGGTTAACAACGTGATTCTTGTGGTTGTTGGATTCATTGTGGTTATTGGTGGCTTTATGTCATTCATACGCACCAAGGTGGGAAGCGCTCTATTGCTCGCAATTGCACTACGTATTCCAGTGATTGGTGAACTCACTCGTGAGACGATGGCAGCACGTGCAGCACGTACTCTTTCATCTCTACTTTCCTCAGGTGTTGAAATGCTCTCTGCAATTCAAATCACGTCAGAGGTGGTGGGTGATAACATCTTTGGTCGAGTGCTCGTAGAAGCATCTGATCGTGTTAAAAAAGGTGAACCTCTTTCTGCAACATTCCTTTCATACCCAAAGCTCTACCCGATTCTTTTCACCGACATGATTGCAGTGGGAGAGGAGACTGGAAAGGTGTCAGACATGCTCGGCCAGGTTGCTGAGTACTATGAAGTAGACGTTGAGGATCGTACCAAAGACCTCTCTACTATTATTGAACCGATTCTCATGCTCTTCATTGGTGCATTCGTGGGTGTGTTTGCACTTGCCATGATCGCACCAATCTACTCGCTCTCGAGTGAGATTTAGGTTCGATCCCTAGTCTGCCAGCACTCATTTATCCACCCTCTAAATTTTGAAGACCAGTGAACGTGCTTAACTTCAGGTATGAATTCGAACTATTCGTGGAATAAAATTGCAGGCTGGGTACTTATCATTTTTGGGGTTGGATTACTTCCGTATTATTTTCTTATTAAGCACAGCGTGACTTCTGGACTGTTACTTCCCTTCTTGTTTGGTTACGTGCTGTACTTTGTTTTCTTAGGATCTGTAGCGATGAATCCGCGCCTGACTATGAAATCTAAGAATGGTGACGTGGTTTTGGTAAAGAGCAAAGTAGGACAAAATCTAATTTCCCTGACGGCACTCATTCTAGGAATTCTGGGAGCATTCTTTGTGTTGTAACTAATATAAAGGTTCAAACATCGTCCCAGACTGCCAATACCCTATGAATCCTATTGTGATACCATCAGGCCATGTTTGAACGACTCCTCAGCAGAGAACCTATCCGTTCTGCGGAACCAATACCCTCGTATTTGGAGGACCCTGATATGCGTCAGAAGCGTGATATTGAAACCCTCACCAAAGCTATTGATGAAAAGATAACGGAATCATTTGCCGGAGGAGTGCTAGAAGGATTGGAAGGAGACGCACGTATCGAGAAGGTTGGTGAGATTAGCCGAGACATTCTTCTGGATCTTGTGGAAAACAAGTATGGGAATCCAGAGAATCAGGATGTAAAACTAGCATTTCATAATAGGGAACACAGTGCATTGGTAGCATCACGAGTTGAGCGACTGATTGATGCCACCAATGCGTTTGAACCTGGTCGCATATCAGCTGCAGAGAAAGCGGCTGCGGTTATTGCAGCAGGAGGACATGATGTTGAGCATGTGTTTTATGAAGCAGATGGTATTCGTAAGCGAAAGATTGGAGAAGGCGAAGTACGAAGTGCAGCACGTATTAGTGTTGTAAAGGAAGCTGCAAACAACGCTCTTATCAAAGCGGGGAAGGATCCTATATTCACTATTGATCCTGATAAGGATATTGAAGACATCAACGTAACAATTCCAAGTTTTAGTGCAGAGGAAGGGGTGACTCAAAAGCTGCTCACCAGAGAAACACCACTCACTACTCGTTTTCTTGCACTGGCTGATCTTGCTGACTTTGGGATGGATGGACCTGAGAAGCTACTGATGAGTGGTAGGCAGATTGCTATCGAAGATAACAGTGACATTGTTGAAGCAATTCGCACGGGAACCGTCGATGGTAGAGAAGAAGAGTATAGAAAGAGACTTCTTGGCACCATAACGTTTCAGCCATTCTTCGCGCAGAAGCGTAAAGAACGCTTTCAGGCCGAACTCGATGGTATTGAACCTGAAAGCCTGAAGGCAGAGATTGGTAAAGAGTTCAGGTACTTTGAAGGAGATATAGATCAGCAAGATACTCCCTTTGGTGAAGCAATGGCATACCTCAATGAAGAAGTTGCACGAGTTGAAGGTCTCTCCTATGACGATCTCCTTACCTATATAGGTATCCCAAGAAAGACCGTCTGACCATTATTTTGATGCGTGCTCGATAATTCCAAATACATTCCCAGCCTTATCTTTGAAGGTGGTCATGGTTATACCATCACCGACATCTGCAGGATTGGTGTGCAGCGTAGCGCCTGAAGCAAGAATCTTCTCTGATGCGGCTTTTGTGTCATCAACACGCCAATACGAAACAGGATAGGTGATACCCTCTGCGGCTGCACCAGGATGCAAGCCAAGTTCAAAACCATTTATATCAAAACCAACATAAAAGGGTTCATCAAAATAAGCCTTCTTGCCGGTGATTTCCTCCCAAAACTTCTTGTCTGTTTCTAAATCTGAAGAGGGATAGATAACTGAACGGAGTCCTTTTAACATATAAAAGATGGTTATGAATAATAGAAGTATAAATCATGCGCTATCATAAGCTGCATATGCAGCGCCCGATGCGAGGAATGTCATTTGTCGATGTGATTGTTGGTACCGCACTGATACTTATTATTTTCCTTGCGCTTTTTGGTTTGCTGCGCGCTTCCATATTAATTTCTCAGCTCACTAAAGCAAAAGCAATTGCTACGGCTGTAGCGGATAGCCAGATAGAGTATGTCCGCTCACTTAGTTATGGCTCCGTAGGTACGCTTGGCGGTATTCCTGGTGGACCTATACCGCAATTCTCAACTACCACGAGTAACGGAACAGCATATGCGGTGCGCACATTTATTGCGTACCAAGATGATCCTGCTGATGGACTGGGAGGGGCAGACTCAAACGGAATCATTACTGACTACAAGCGAATAAAGGTAACGGTAACGTACGTGGCCGGTGGCAGAACGCGTACCGTTGATATGATTTCAAACTACAGTCCCATAGGACTTGAAACCACCACCGGTGGCGGAACGCTCAGGCTGGTGGTGGTGAATGCAGCGAGTGCACCGGTGACAGGTGCATCAGTACGCATTGTGAATGCGAGTACCACACCAACAGTGGACCTCACCACCTTTTCTGATATTGATGGCATTGTGTATCTTCCGGGTGCCGCAACATCAACGCAATACGAGGTGTATGTGTCTAAGTCTGGCTATTCTTCTGCACAAACATACCTGCGTGATGCAACAAACCAGAATCCGAATCCAGGGTATCTAACAGTGGTGACAGATCTCACCACCACCAATACTTTTGCCATTGATATCCTTTCGCAGTTCCAGGTACGCACCGTTAGTCCAATAGCAACTACTACGTACTCTGATTCATTTGCAACAGGAGCAGATATTTCCTCATTCACCAATGCAACGATAAGTGTCGGGTCGATTGTGCTTTCAAACGCGAGTGGTCCCTATGAACCTAGTGGTTCTGCACGTATGCATCCATTGACCCCCACGTATCTGTATTCATGGACTTCAGCTAGTTCCACTCTTGTGACGCCTGCAGGGACATCGGTAGTTGTACGTGTAGCTGATGGTTCTGGCGCACTTCTTCCTGATGGAGTGCTTGCAGGCAACTCAACCGGGTTTACGGGCCCGATTGATCTCTCAACTATTTCAACGAGTACCTATCCATCACTTTCTCTCGTTGCCGACCTTTCCTCAACTGACATCATGGCAACTCCCGAAGTACAGGAGTGGGGAATTGGTTATATGCGTGGACCCGTACCGGTACCTAATGTTGATTTCATGCTCTTGGGAGCAAAGACGATTGGATCAACAGGTGCAAGCGTTTCACTCTACAAGACAACAATTGCTAGCACCACGGGTTCAACGGGCAGTACCATGCTCACTCTTGAGTGGGATGCGTACCAGCTTGGGCTTTCTGGGTATGACACCGTTGATGCTTGTAACGCACCTCCGTACACTATTCCACCCAATACTACGAGTGAAACTACGTTGTATGTAGGTCCCGCAACTACTAACTCACTTCTTGTTTCTGTTCGTGATTCCGCTGGTGTTGCGGTACCTGGGGCATCGGTAACCCTTTCACGCACGGGATATTCAGAGACGGTAACTACCAGTGCCTGCGGTGGGGCATACTTTGGCGATATCGGTGCCTCTGCGGCATACACCATTCAAAGCAGTAAAGCGGGATACGCTTCAACTAACACCAGCGGAATAAATATCCTTGGTCATACCTTCTATGCAGACTCGATCTAACTCGCGAAGGGGGCTCACCCTCATAGAGATGCTTGTTGTTATTGCCATGCTCGGCAGCATTGGCGTGGCACTCTCGGGTATGATTCAGTTCTTCTATCAGAAGAATGCGTTCTTGCTTGAACAAACAGCGGCACTCGATAATGCACGACGCACTATTCTGGATGCTATCCATTCTATTCGTGAGGCATCATATGGAAACGATGGCACCTATCCAATTAGTGCCGCAGCGACTTCCTCCATGACCTTCTTCAGTGACCTAGATAACGATGGGTCTGTTGAACGAGTACGCTACTACCTATCTAATGAAACATTCTATCGAGGAGTGACTGATTCTGCAGGATTTCCTCCTTCCTATGCAGGTCGTCCTGAAGCAACTACGACTGTTGCGTTTCATGTGCGTAACTCGTCATCTACACCTATATTCACGTACTACAACAATGCAGGGGTACCGTTGTCCGCGACATCAACCAATGTTGCTGCGGTGTCAGCGGTTACAATATCGATATGGATAGATCTCAACCCGAATCGTGCACCGAACACGTTCAATCTTTCAGAAACTGCGACGCTTCGTAATCTGCGTAACTAATATGAATCGAAATGCACACTATATACACAAACATCCACGAGGAGGGTATTTGATGTTGCTTGCACTTGTATTCGGTTCAATCTTTCTTACCGTGCTTGGCTCACTCTCAAGTTTTGTACTCACAGAGAATCATGCACAAAGCGCGAGTACTGGTCGTAGTAAAGCGCTTGCTATGGCTGAAGCGGGGCTTGAATACTACCGCTGGCATCTTGCACACTTCCCCACAGATCTCCAAAACGGTACGGGTGTACCAGGACCATACACACTTCCATTTGTTGACCCTGAAGGAGGACCCGCGGGAACTATTGAGCTTGATATAGCCGGACATCTTGCTTGTGGCCAGATCCGTTCTATCGATATCACCTCAACAGGGTCACCAAATGACGGTTCAAATGTTTCCCGTACTCTCTATGCGAAATACGCACAGCCAACCGTAGCGGAGTATTCCTATGTGCTTAATAGCAGTGACTGGGCAAGCGACGAACGTATCATTAATGGTCCGTACCATACAAATGGTGGTGTGCGTCTAGATGGTGTTGCGAATTCATCCGTAACAAGCTCACTTTCAACATGGACCTGTACGGCAAGCTTTGGCTGCTCTCCTTCAGTGGCTAGACCAGGGGTATTTGGTACTGGTCCGCACCCTGAATACTGGAGCTATCCAACACCGCAGGTAGACTTTGCTGCGATTGCAGCAGACTTCACGAGTCTTAAAACACTTGCTCAAGCAGGGGGCGGTGCACTGTACTTCGCTCGTACGAGTTCCGGCACCACAGGTGCGGCAGCAGGTAGGGGATACCATCTTGTATTTAATGCAGCAGGAACGGTAACGGTGTACCGTGTGACGAACGAGACCAACACCCCTTCTATTCCAATAAGTAATCCTAGTGTCACATCACTCCAGGCAGACTATTCACGTATTGCCACACAGACACTCGTGAATACCTACCCGCTGTCTTCAAGCTGTGGTCTCATTTTCGTTGAAGATAATACCTGGATTGAAGGAACGATTCCAAGTTCAGTAACAGTCATTGCTGCGAATGTTACAACGCCCGGTATTGCACCGAACATTTATCTTCCAGGAGATATTACATACAGTAATCCAAGTGGCATCTCTGGGCTCACGGCCATTGCAGAGAACGACGTTCTCATTCCACCCAACTCACCATTCAATATGAATATAAGTGGTGTGTTCATTGCACAATCCGGTTCATTCGGTAGGAACCTTTATCCATGCGGTAATGCACCGAATGATATTCGAGGAGCTCTTTCTATACACGGCACTACCGTTGCGAACAAACGTAGCGATACGCTCTGGTACTACTCTGGGTATGGCTGTAGCGGCCTTAGATGGTCTGGGTATATGTCTCGCATTGATGCCTTTGATAGAGGGCTCTCCACCAACCCGCCTCCATTCACACCAATAACCTCAACCATTTATAAGTTTGTCGACTGGCAAGAGGAATAGTTCTTGCATGCTACGATTATCAGCATGATATTCGTAGGTAACTGGAAAGCCTATATTGAGAGCCCGCAAAAGGCGAAGGCACTATTTGCTTCCGCAAAACGTCTTGCAGGAAGAAAGGGTGTTCGTATTATCCTCGCACCGTCAGCACCTCATGTGGGATTGCTTGCTCCTGGTAACCGATCAAAAGTTTCTTTTGCACTTCAGGATATATCAAATTCAACCGGTGGTGCAGAAACAGGGGAGGTGACGGCTGCAGCTGCTTTTGGTATCGGTGCACGGTATGTAATCCTTGGCCATTCTGAACGACGTGCACGTGGTGAGAGTGATCAAATCATCTTTTCTAAGGTCCAGCACACACTTGCACATGGAATGACTCCTGTCCTTTGTATTGGTGAGCGTGAGCGTGATAGTGATGCGCAATATCTTCAGTTCATACGCGCACAATTAGCGGCAGTATTTTCTGGACTAACACCGCAGGAGCGTATCAAGATCATTGTTGCATACGAACCCATCTGGGCAATTGGCTTGCACGCCTCTGATGCTATAGCACCGGGAGATCTTGCAGAAATGATCTTGTATATACGAAAAGTACTTGGCGACTATATGTCTTCAAATCAAATCTTGTATGGTGGTTCAGTTGAACCAGGGAATGTGCGCATGCTTGCAGCAGGAAGTGGTGTAGATGGATTCCTTATCGGGCATGCAAGTGTTGATGTTCAAAACTTCACGGCTCTCGTAAAAGCGGTATCATAACAGGATGAAATTCATCCTTATTGGACTTGGTGTTCTCGCGGTGGCCGGCATTGCAGCCTGGGTCTTTCGTTTTTATACGACGGTACAGACCTCACGAAAACTTATAGATGCTGCTGTTCCGTTTCAACTACGATCTGAAGATAAAGCAAAAACACTCCTAGTATTAGGAGATAGTACTGCAGTGGGTGTTGGTGCAACCACCCCAGACGAATCTCTCGCGGGACGACTAAGTGCTTATGCACACATGACGTATGTGGAGAACCATGCGAAGTCTGGTGCCGTAACGGCAGCTCTTTCAGAGCAGATTGCACAAGCATCTCTAATGCACTACGACCTTATACTCATTCAAATTGGTGGGAATGACATTATTCAGTTCCATAGTGCAAAAAAGTCTGGAGAGCTGCTTGAAAAGGCACTTAGGCAGCTACCGGATGCAGAGCAGGTGATAGTTATCTCTGCAGGAGATGTGGGTGGTGCAACGCTGTTCCCACCACCAATCACGTGGATCCACACTCATCTAAATAAGCAGCATCATCAGATTTTTGCTGAAGCAGTTCAGCACGTTGGCGTGGGTGAATATATAAACTTTGGTATTTCACCTGCAACAAAAGTAATTGGTGATAATCCTGAAATCTATCTTGCCTCTGATGGACTCCATCCTTCTTCTGAGGGATATCGACTTTGGTTTGAAGACGTTGCAAAGCGGGTGAAGTAGCAATATGTGGGGTGCGGTATCATGTGTATATGAGAAGCGTCCGTGATATTCCCGAGCTAACAAATATTCCAGTACTAGTGCGCGCATCACTCAATGTCCCTATTGCAGATGGAAAGGTGGCGAACACTTTTAGATTGAGAAGTGCACTCCCAACTATTGAATACTTGCGCTCACGTCATGCACGCGTAATTCTAATTGGTCACTTAGGTGAGAAGGGTACAGAAACACTTGCTCCTGTGTGTGAGGCAATGAAAGCATTTATTCCACGAATTACCTTCTGTCCTTCTTCTACAGGACCAGAGGCGCGTGCGGCCGTCCGTGCAATGAATGCCGGAGATGTGTTGATGCTTGAGAATTTGCGACGTAACGCAGGTGAGACAAAGAATGATTCAAAGTTCGCTACGGCACTCGCAGAACTAGCAGACGTGTTTGTGGAGGATGCATTTGATGTGTGTCATCGTGAACATGCTTCTGTGGTGGGTGTTCCTGAACTTCTCCCTTCATATGCAGGATTATTGGTGGAAGAAGAAGTGAAACATCTAACCAAGGCACTCAGCCCTGCATCTCCCTCAGTGGCAATCATTGGTGGTGCAAAGTTTAGTACAAAGGAACCGGTGCTTGTTCGATTGCTTGAACGGTATGACCGTGTGTTTGTTGGTGGAGCGCTCGCAAATGACTTTATGCGCGTAAGTGGTAAGACGGTTGGAACATCACTTCTGTCTTCAGATGCAGATGATCGCGAGATACGTATGCTCATGACCAATCCGCGCTTAATGCTTCCTATTGATGAAGTTACTGCTCCTTTGGGCTCAACACGCAGTAGTGGAGAAGCCGAGGACATTAATGAGGTTCCTGAAGATGAAGCGATACTCGATGATGGTCCCAAGACTGTAGCGGCACTCGCTAAGCTGACAGCAAACGCGAAGACCATTCTTTGGAATGGTCCCTTGGGCAACTATGAGAAAGGTTTTGTGGATGCGACAGAGGGACTTGCGAAAGCAGTTGCGCAGTCTAATGCATATTCCATCTTGGGTGGAGGTGACACGGTTGCTGCAGTAGAGAAACTTGGTCTAAGTGACCGATTCTCTTTTATCTCAACAGGTGGTGGTGCAATGCTCGACTTTCTCGCAAAGGATACACTTCCTGGTATCGAAGCACTTGGTTAAGAAGCGAGTTGTGTACGAATCTGTTCCGCAATTGCTGCTGCCTCACCCTTTGCATAGTCCTTCTTAGGCCAGAAGACAAACTCTTCTTTAATGGTGCGGGGAATAATGTGGAAGTGCAGGTGTGGTACTACCTGTCCTGCCTCTTCTCCGTGGTTTGAGTTGATGTGTACACCCTTGGCACCTACCGCATCACGCACGGCAGGGGCAATCTTTCGTACGGTTCGCATTACAGCGGCAAGTGTCTCATCGTCAATATCGAAGATATTTACAAACGGTTTCTTAGAGATCACCAAGGTATGGCCAGGACTGTTGGGGCTAATATCTAGAAATGCCAAGGTATCTGCGTCTTCATACACGATATCTGCAGGAACTTCGCGACGGATAATCTTAGTGAAAATAGTATCTTCCATATGCGCGCATAATACCGCGTTTTGATACACTGTGCAGACGATGCTTTCTTTTCATGAACCACTAGAGGGCTTGAAGCGTGAGGCACTTAAAGCCTATGACGACTTTACCGCAGGTCTACTTTCTAGGCGTGGTATCGATAGTGCTGAGGCAGCAGAAGCGTTTCTCTCTCCTAACTACGATGCACATATTGGTGATCCGTTTCTAATACTCAATATGCGTCACGCAGCGAAACGTATTGCTGATGCAGTGGATGCACAAGAACGTATTACCGTATGGAGTGACTATGACTGCGATGGTATTCCTGGTGGAACCATCATGCATGACTTCTTTAAGAAGGCGGGCGCAAACTTTACCAACTACATACCGCATCGTCACTTAGAAGGATTTGGATTGAATCAAATAGGAATACAAAAACTTGCAGACGAAGGTACGACACTCATCATCACGGTAGACTGCGGGATTGCTGATGTGGAGCATGTTGCGTTTGCACAATCACTTGGGATTGACGTCATAGTTACTGATCATCATCTTCCACGACGCAATGCAGATGGTACTGAGGAGCTGCCGCCTGCCTATGCGGTGGTTGATCCAAAGCAAGAGGGAGAGACCAATGCGTACAGAGATTTTTGTGGAGGGGGCCTTGCATGGAAGCTTGTGTGCGCGGTACTCGCAAAAGGATTCAAAGGTCGTGATGCTATACCAATAGGATGGGAGAAGTGGCTACTGGACATGGCAGGCCTCTCCACAATCGCAGACATGGTACCTCTTACGGGTGAGAACCGCGTGATCGCGAAGTATGGATTGTTGGTCATGCGAAAGTCTCCACGCATCGGACTACAAAAACTGTGTAGTGTTGCGCGAGTGAATCAGCGATACATTACAGAAGATGATGTTGGTTTCATGATTGCTCCCCGTGTGAATGCCGCATCTCGAATGGGAGATCCACGTGATGCGTTTGAACTGTTCACCACTTCAGACGAATCTCGAGCTGATACGCTTGCAAAAGAACTTGAGAAAACAAATCGCAGCCGCAAGGCATCAGGTGCTGCGGTCACCCGTGCGGCGCACGAGCGACTTGAACGAAAGAAAGAAGAAAATAATGGTGAGCTACCACCAGTGATTGCGATGGGAGATCCAGACTGGCGTCCGGGCTTGCTTGGACTAGTTGCCAACTCACTTGCAGAAGAATATGAGCGCCCCGTGTTTCTTTGGGGGCGTGAAGGTTCCACCACTGCGAAGGGTTCTTGTCGTGCTGGTCGTAAAGGAGTGTCGGTGGTTGAGTTGATGACGCTAGCAGAAGATATTTTTGTTGAAGCAGGAGGTCATGCAGCTTCGGGAGGTTTCACACTCAAAGACGATGCCGTATTTACCTTTGAAGAACATCTCTGTGATGCATTTAGAAAGATCTCACCGATATCGCTAGCAAATAGAGTATCCATGGCTGATTACGCTATCAGTTCTGCGGATCAGCTCTCTACACTACTCTCGCGTACGGAGAAGCTTGCACCATTTGGTATGGATAACCCAAAACCATTATTTGCATTGCAGGGTTGTGAAGTCTCACAGGTTTCATGGTTCGGAAAAGGAGAGGAACATCTTCGCGTTCGTGTTACACGCGATGATGGATTCAATCGTACGGACATAGAAGCTATTACGTTCTTTGCTCGTAGGGATCTCGGAAAGGACTATGAGCGTCTAGAGATTGGAAAGCCTGCAACGCTACTCGGTACGCTTGAGCGAGATACCTATACCCGAGGTCAGCCGGTACGTATGCGGTTGATTGCAATAGCATAGGAGTGCTCAGGTATACTGGTTTCATGGAATTTACGCTATACGCTGATGGGGGTTCACGGGGCAACCCGGGACATGCAGGAGCAGGCGCTGTGGTGTTTGATACTGCAGGCAAGCGAGTGGTGGAAGTTGCTGACTACCTTGGTACTGCCACCAACAATGTTGCCGAGTATGAAGCAGTTCTTCGGGGACTTGTGAAACTACATCAAGAATATCCCTCTGGATATTTTCAGCAGATGTCACTTCGTATTCGTATGGATAGCAAGTTAGTGATTGAACAACTCAAAGGTGCATACAAGGTGAAGCACCCAAATTTAATTCCACGGTACATGGAAGTGAAGAATGTGCTTGCTCGAAACTTTGGAGAAGTGCACTTCGAACACGTGCCTCGCGAGAAGAATAAGGATGCAGATGAACTTGCGAACAGGGCAATGGACAGAAAGTCATAGTTTCTTTAAAACTTCTTTACTGAGATTTGAACACTCTACGTCTATGCTTCGTGCATGGACGCATATTACTTCTATGCGGCAGTTTTCGGATTCCTTCTAGGTGTCTTTTTGTCATTGATACTCGGGGTACCGCTGCTTGTTTGTATAGGAATTTTATTGCTAGGAATCTTCTGTGGAATACAAGGAATAGTCTTCAGAAAAAGTTTAGAACTGAACCTGCGCTATGTGTTGGTGGTATCAGTTGCGCTGGTTGCTTTTAGTGTTGGGAGTGTTCGCACCCACTATGCGTCCACGCAAATCTCACGGGCATTTCAACCAGTACTCAATACAAAATCTGTTATCGAAGGAGTAATTATTTCTCCGCCTGATATTCGTGAATCCAGTAACCGTTTAACAGTGGAGATAACTAAGGGAACCGAACGTACACGGATCATTGCGAGTGCGTCACTGCGCGACACCTATCACGTTGGAGATAGGGTCCGTGTTACCGGAACGATTAAGGCACCAGAACCGTTTGATAGTGATGGAGGTCGTGTGTTTCGGTACGACCAGTTTCTTGCGAAGGATGGAGTATTTGGATCAGCTTCACCTGCGGACGTACAGATAGTGGGTAGAGATACACGCATATGGCTTTCGTTTCTTAGAAGTCTCGAATACGTGAAAGATGGTTTTGTACGTGCCATAGGTCAGTCCATTCCGGAACCAGAAAGTGCACTTGCGGTTGGCATATTAGCAGGAGGGAAGCAGGGTCTTGGAAAAGAACTGCTTGATGCATTCACAGTAACGGGCATGCTGCAGATTGTCGTGCTTTCTGGATATAACGTAATGATTGTCGCTGAAGGGGTACTCGCGGTACTGCACAGAGTGCGCAAAAGAATTGCACTCACTATTGCTGCGGTAGTTATCACGTTGTTCGTACTTGCGGCAGGTGCAGGAACTGCAGCGGTGCGTGCAGGAATCATGGCACTCATTGCGTTGCTGGCGCGGGGTACGTACCGCCCCTATGACGTACTGCGTGCGCTATTTCTTGCACTCACACTCATGCTATTGATCAATCCACTATTGTTGGTATTTGATCCGGGACTTCAACTATCCTTTATGGCTACACTTGGACTAATACTAGGTTCAACTCCTATTGGTGCTCGGTTGCTGTGGATTAAGAATGCAACGCTGCACGAAATGCTTTCAACAACTCTTGCTGCACAAGCGGCTGTGCTACCCATCCTGCTGTATCAAAGTGGCAATCTCTCCTTTGTTGCAATACCTGCAAACCTTCTTGCTATGCCCGTCCTGCCCGCTGCAATGGCTGCCTCGGCACTCGCTGCAGTATGCTCTTTTGCAGTATCGTCATTCATGCCCATACTTGCACTAATTGCAGGAATTCCAGCATACATTCTCCTTACGTATGTAATTCACATAGCGCAGGTAGGTGCGTCAGTACCATTTGCCAATAGCATCATTCCTGCGTTCTCTGCATGGTGGTTAATCCCCATATACGCATTATTGGGGTGGTGGGTATGGAGACAAAAGAAAAATACCCCACACGATGAACGTGCGAGGCATCTTTATGCAACGGCGTATTAGGTTACGGCATCAAGGAATCGTCCCTCGGGCACACACCAGTTTACGTTCTCAAGAAATGCTTCGACATATGACTTCTTGTCTGCAGGAAGATAGTCAACCATATATGCGTGCTCCCACATATCAACCGCAAGAAGGATAGGAAGTCCTGCGAGTTGACCAAGCTCATGATCATTCACCCATGCGGTATGAATAACTCGGCCACGGGGATCGTAGTACACGACTGTCCAGCCGATACCACGCGTGCCAGCCACTTCCTTTACGTGGGCAATGAATTTTTCCCATGAACCGTATCGATCTGTTACTGCTTCGGTTAGGGGGTGACTTGAATCTTGTGAAGTCATGTCTCCTTCAAACTGCTCAAAGTAGTATTCATGCATGCGCATGCCATCAAACTCAAATCCAAGACGACGACGCAACTCAGCCATAAGATATGCGTTACCCTCAGCATCTTCCTCACGGAGCTTTTCAATTTTCTCCATAATAAGGTTCGTATGTTTTACGTAGCCTTCATACAGAGCAAGGTGAACCTCTATCTGCTTCTTTGAAAGTCCTTTAAGGTCTGGAAGATTAAACGTGCGTGGGGCGTAGGTCATGGTAGTTCTGGTTATTTCCTAAGTATACGCCTATTAAAAGTAAGTAGAAAATCAATGGAAACTAAGCACTATCTGAGGTATTCAAAGTATAGGAGTAGCTCAGGATATACTTATATACATGAACGAATCGCTTCCAGAACGTCCTGCTCCGCATACTGAAATGCCGGAGAGGTACCCCTTGCTTTCAGAGGTGATACTGCCTCTTCAAGCAATGCTTGCTCTCCGGTTCTATCACCGGCTACACCCAGATGAATCCATTGATGAGTTGCATCCTATGGATGTAGAGCGTTCGATTCGCGGGAAAGCTATGGAACGTTGGCTCGATGAAGAAGGTGGTGTGGCGTTGTCTGCGCGTTTTCGTGCCTATGTTGAAGATGTGGCGCATGCGTCAGAACACATTGATCTCTCAGATGTGAGTGTGTTGGATGAGATTCTCAATGCAATTGGTGCAACAGGAGAAACAGTCCACTAAAACATGCAGGTTTCTCGTGGCGCAGTATCATGCATCATCCTCGTAGTTGCTGCACTAACTATTTTTGTATGGCAGGGAGTGCTTGCACATACGGACCAATCGCTACGGGTCTCCATCCTTGATGTTGGTCAGGGAGATTCTATCTTGATACAAGGACCTACCGGTATCCAAATGCTCATTGATGGCGGTCCGGATCGCTCTGTTCTTCGTAAGCTTGCACTAGAGATGGGAATACTTGATCGATCCATCGATATGGTAGTTGAGACGCATCCAGATAAAGATCATATCGCTGGTCTCCCTGGTGTATTCAGTAAATACGGAGTTTCATACTTTATGAGTCCTGGGATTCCAAATGACACCGCTGTTACTCTTACGCTAAATGATTCAGTGTTGCGAGAAACTAAAGCAAAGAGTTTCATTGCACGCAAAGATATGCGCATTCATCTTGGTGGTGGCGCGTACGCAGATGTTTTGTACCCAGATCGAGATGTCTCAAAAGGGGAGACGAATGCTGGGTCCATTGCTATGCGTGTGGTGTATGGAGACACCTCTTTTCTGTTCACTGGTGATCTCGCTTCAGAACAAGAAAACTATTTAATACGCCAATACAGCGCAGAAGAGATAGAGAGCGATGTATTAAAGGCAGGGCACCATGGATCAAGGCACTCAACAAGTGTGGCGTGGCTTGGGCAAGTACGGCCCAGTATTGTGGCCATCTCTGCAGGAAAGGAAAATACATATGGTCACCCAAGTCCAGAAGTACTTGAGCGCATTCACGCTGAAGGAGCAAAGATTTATTCCACTATTGATTCAGGAACTATTAGATTTGTTAGTGACGGTACAAGCATTCAAACAAAGACAGAAAGATAAAGTAACCGCCCCGTTTCCGGGGCGGTTTGCTGCGTCGATGGTTGAACCAGGGCGTTATGCTGGAACTGCTTCAGCCACCAGTTTATGGAATGCGATGTCTGCCTCTGCGCAAGCCACAACTTTTCGAGCTGCTGCGATCTCTCTTTCACAGATGCGGTTGATGTAGACTCGGAAGAAGGTCCCCCACATTTCAGCGGACCAAGTGTTGATCTTCTCTCGATCACCGCCTTCCGCCCAATCTTCCATGCATATGAACGGAGGGTGAGATTCTTTCGTCGTGTCGTGCGTAAAGCTGGCCACGCGCCGTCCTTCAAGGAAGATCATTCCCCAGGTGTAGCGATCCAGGTACAGGAAGCCTCTCTCAGACGTTTGTACCCCTAAAGACACAACGGTGGTGAAAGGAGCAAACTGCATGAGGGCAGTGAGCGTTCGCTTGTAGCATTGGTCTGTTTCCGCGCTCACCGCCCTATAGGGATAGATGGGTGCAAGAAACAATGGCCACCCAAGCATCTCCTCGCTGAGGGTAGTTGACCCTCTGGCCGTCAGTTCATCAAGCGTCGTCGCGTGCCCATGATTGAATGTGTGGTGCGAGGGAACCAGCAGGACTTGAGCCGATTGGGTCATCTGGGTATCTCCAAGGTTGTTCTATGAATCTAGGGGAACTGTGGACCAGGATAGTGGCGCTGTCAAACAAAACAGGACGCTCCCGAAGGAGCGCCCTGTTTTGTGGTTAGTCTTTAAATAAGACCTGCTTTGCGAAGTGTCGCGTATGCACCGTTCTTCTTGATGGTGCGGAGAGCAGAAGTTGAGATGTCGATAAGGAAGGACTGACCAAGTTCAGGAACGAAGATGTTTCGCTTCTGGAGGTTTGCGTGACGGCGAACCTTTCCTGTTGGGTTGAACTCAGTAGCACGCGTACGGTTAGAGTACCGTCCGCCTACCTGAGTGGTCTTTCCTGTAATTGCGCAGCTTCGTGCCATAGTTTCCGCATGGTACCATATCATTCTTCCCATGCAACCAGACGCTATTTTCACCATTGTAGTGCTTATCATGTCAGTCGTAATTCATGAGGTAGCACATGGCTACGCGGCGTATGCTCTGGGGGACCCCACTGCCAAGCTGGCAAAGCGTCTTACCCTAAATCCTATACGCCATCTAGACCCCCTTGGTTCCGTTATTTTCCCTGCCATCCTTGTTCTCACAAACTCCAGCTTCCTATTTGGTTGGGCAAAGCCGGTTCCATATAATCCTTTTAATCTCAAGAATCAACGTTACGGTGAGGCGTTTGTAGCGTTTGCTGGAGTTGGGACCAACCTGCTGCTCGCAGTGATCTTTGCACTACTTGCACGGTTTGCTTTTGCAAACGACATGACTACGTTCGCCGTCCTTGCTTCAACCGTTACCCTGGTGAACCTCTATCTTGGTCTGTTCAATCTCATTCCTATACCTCCGCTTGATGGATACACCTTTCTTCGCGCGATCCTTCCTCCAAAGAACGCAATGGTGTTTCTTGAATTTGAGGAGCGACTTCGCCAAGGTGGATTTATTACACTCATCGTCGTACTACTCGTGTTCAGCTATTTCTTTGCTGCACCATTCTCAATGTTTGTTACGTTCGTCTATCGCGCTCTTGTTGGGATCTAGTGTTTCCAGATAGTTGAAATCAGAGCTAGTACAGTGGCAAGTAGTTTTAGTACTGCTGCAAGAATTGTATGCATGAGATCTTGAACCGGTACCAGAGCAGCTGCCATCATACTCTTTTTATTTTTGTTTGATCGCGCAAGCTCTGTGCTGGTCGTAGCGAATGTTTCTGTAGAAGTAGCTTCAGTATATTGTTCGGGCATGGTGGGATCTTGTTCAGGAGTTAATTCGATAGTAATTGGTTCAGGTGCGACTATTATTTCTTGTTCTGGGATGTCGCTCGGAAGTATTTTTGACGATCGCGAATGACTTGAACTATGGTTCTGTGACATTCCTGCTTCTTCATGAGTGGGTGTTGCAGTTGATTCTTCCTCGGTGTTCTTAAATCCAATTGTTCCATCAATACCGTTTTCAATAACCAGATGAGATTCAGTGTTTAGTGCGACGGGTGTTTCATACGTACTTGATGCGTTGTTATCTTCGCTCTGTTCTTGAATCTCTAGACTCGCAATACCAGCATCAAGTCCCCGCGCAACGATCTGGTACGTTTCATCTGCTTTGGCGAGAATATATTTAGTCTCACCAATTTCTCCATATGTTGAACCGGGAATTGTTTCTTCTATTGAACTTTCTGTATTCTGGCCTGTGTGCCTTCCATTGCGATCATATGCATGCAAGGTCGCTGGGCCGCGTAACAAAAAGAGAAGCTTTTTCTTCGGGTTACTAGTTGCTGGTTGGGTAGTGGTGATTGATCGAGGGAGTCGATCAGGTGTTCCAACAAGAATATTTCCAATAAAGATACGCACGTCACTAGACTCAAGAAGATTTGCATGACGAATACCTGCAAGAGATGCGAGAAGAGCAGAGCTAGAAAGATCGAGCCAGTATCGCTTTATGTTCGAGGCAAGTGGCATTAGTAGCGAGCTTGGAATAGGAACGGTTGCATCCCCATCTTCAACAAAAGCAGGACGATAGGCCGCTATGGTTTCACCCGGGCCACCGCCTGGTTTCTTTCGATCGTAGTACTCAATACCCGAAAGAGTATCTACGCCCCAGCCCCCGATTTGATACATCTTCACTGTGCTGGGTGGTACCCACGCATCAAGTGCCGCATGAACGTCGTGTGTGTATGCGAGGAGTCCTGCATTCAATACGTTTGGTGTTGATAGCTCGCTAGGGATTGGCTTCGATCTCCCTCCTTCTTGGGCGGTGAGAAAACGAAACAGTTCATTCTCTGAATCAATAGTACGTCCATAAGCAGAGCGTTCTGCGCGGTATGCATTGTTAGAAGTGAATGCAATGAGCGGATGCAGGATGTCGCGAACTGAATCGAAATAAGAAAGAGAAGGAAGTAAGTGATAGGCACCCGGCATATTCTCGGCTAGAGCACGCGCACGTGTGCGAGATACATTTTTTGAACAGAGTGCACCAACCACTGCCCATGTTGAACACCAGTCTGCAGGAAGTGCGGTGCCGTATCCGTGTAGGAGTCCTGCAATGGATTGTGGCGCGCCACTTTGCGGTGTTCCAATCAGAATTACATTATCAACTAAGCGGGCAGTGTCTCCATCTCCGATCTTTTGTAGTAGTGCTTTTGCAACCAATCCTCCGTTTGAGTGAGCAACGATGGTAACTTTGCCTGTTCTCGATCGTGATGCAAGTTCGTTCAAGGTCTGTTCTATATACGGGGTACTGGTTGCTTCGGTGTAATAGATACGTGAATCATGCTTTGCGCCTTTTGAAACAATATCTCTTAGCGAAAGTCTCCAGTCATATGCAACAGCACGCCATTCTGTCATCGAGCCAACACCTCGAAACGAATCCATGTCCCGCGCAAAGGACTCATAGAACTTAAATAACGATACGTTGTTTATAGTGTCTCCAACCTTGGTATACACATCAGTATGAATACTGGTGCCACTCGGATTTAGATACAGATCTCTAATATCTGAGGTTCCATTTGGATCCCATAGCTTCTCTTCAACGCAGGTGCTCTGTGATGGAGAACATCCTTCAACAGCCTTGTACAAACGACTACCCTCAAGACCCGGAAGGAATAGAACGCTTGATACTGCACTTCCTGGTGGTATGTCCGGGAGGTTTGGTGTGGATGTACCAGCGAGTGCAGTCTTGGGACCCGTGGTGGTTGTGTCATTACCTGCACCATCACGCATGGTTAGTCGTGTAGCTACGTATACAGCTTCTGGTCGGCGATCAAGTGGATATACACCCAATCGTACGGGGTAGTCAGTAAACGTTCCTTTGGGAAGATCAGTAAATACCTGACCACCATCACTACGTTGCTCGAAGCTACCCGAATCTATTTCATTCTGATCTGCGTCATAGAGTATGTAGCGATAGTCGAAGGCATAGAGTTTTGTTTCGGCTGGATCAAGTTCTCCTGAAACAAGTAGTGTTCCTAGTGGACCAGAAGATGTGGCGTATCGAGTATTTGTGATCTGTACCGATGGCGGAGTGTTATCAAGCTTGAGCGTTATTACTTGAATATTCTTGTTACCCAGTACATCAATAACTGTGGCGCGTATTTTTGCGGAACCGTTAGCGCGCGTACCAACTTTCAAGACGGCCTGGAATGGATACAGTTGCTCGCGCTCATTATAGAGAGGTGGATACTCAATGGGTTCAGGGATACCTAGTTCATGTGCCTCTATCGTGATACTGGCAATCTCTGCATCGCTTCGCACAAGCCCGCTTGTTTGGATCTCATCTCCGAAGGTAACGGCATCTTGTGGCCCTCCTATTACAGGGTGATACCAGTATGGATATGCAAAGCTAAACTCTGCATATATAGGAGGCGTAGGGGACGGAGCCAGTGCCGCCAGAGCAGTTATTGGAACGAGCGCCTCTAACAAAAGGCTTAAAATAAGGAATATCTGGCCTATTCTTATATAGTCTCCCTATCCCGCAGCGCGGGTTTTTCATTCACCACATGGCAACGCTTAATCAGCTCACAAAGAAGTCTCGCAAGCCGCTCACCCGCAAAACAAAGGTGGTGGCTCTTGGTCGCGGCTTCAATACGCTGAAGAACCGTCCTACCTTCTACCCAGCTCCATTCAAGCGTGGCGTATGCACCAAGGTGACTACAAAGACCCCCCGCAAGCCAAACTCTGCTATTCGTAAGATTGCTCGTGTACGCCTTACCAACGGTATGGAAGTTACAGCATACATTCCAGGTGAAGGACACAACCTCCAGGAGCACTCAGTGGTAATGCTTCGCGGTGGTCGCGTGAAGGACATCGGTGTGCAGTACACGATCGTTCGTGGTCGTCTTGATACCGCAGGTATCGACAAGCGTCGTCGTGGTCGTTCACGATACGGTGCTAAGAAGCCAAAGGCATAGTCTTTAATTTTTAATCATGCGACATCCCCTAAAAAATAAGCATCCTCGCCGCCCGGACCAAGAGTACGGTTCTGAAGCAAT
>LFCQ01000006.1 GCA_001189195.1 Parcubacteria bacterium C7867-007 | reverse complement strand
AATTTATCCGTACCACTACATGTCCAAGCGCGTTACTCCTGAAATAGAAACCTTCGCCCGCATTCGTGTGGTGGGTGTTGGTGGTTCTGGCAACAATGCTGTGAATCACATGATCAACTCCAAGGTTAAGGGCGTAGAATTCATCGCTATCAACACTGATGCCCAGGATCTACACCGTAGCCTCGCAAAGCGAAAGATCCATATTGGCAAGAATCTGACCCGTGGTCTGGGTGCAGGCATGAATCCTGAACTCGGTCGCCGTGCGGCAGATGAGACTCGTCAGGAAATCCAGGAAGCACTCCAGGGTTCAGACATGGTCTTCATCACCTGCGGTATGGGTGGAGGTACCGGAACCGGTGCAGCGGGTGTTGTTGCAAAGATTGCAAAGGAGCTCGGTGCTCTCACTGTTGCTGTTGTAACAAAGCCCTTCACCTTCGAGGGTCAGCAGCGCACTGAAATCGCTGAACATGGTCTCGCACTTCTTAAGAAGGAGGTGGATGCGTATCTCATCATTCCAAACGACAAACTTCTTTCAATTGTAGAAGCACAGACATCTGCTAAGAATGCATTTGCACTCTGTGATGAAATCCTTCGTCAGGCAGTGGAAGGTGTTTCAGATATCATCACCACTCCCGGTGAAATCAATACAGACTTTAACGACATCAAAGCAATTATGGAGGGTGCAGGTCCAGCACTCATGGGTATTGGTATTGCCGATGGCGACAACCGAGCAAAGGATGCTGCAGCAGCTGCGGTTAATTCCCCACTTCTCGACGTCTCTATCACGGGTGCTAAGGGTATCCTCTTCGTGGTCGCAGGCTCTGAGGATCTGGGTATCCTTGAGGTGCAGGAAGCAGCTAAGGTTATCGGTGAGTCCGTTGATAAAACAGCAAAGGTTATCTTCGGTATCATGCGCGATGAGAAACTCAAGAAGGGCCAGATCCGCATCATTGTTATCGCTACAGGATTCCCAGAACAGGATGGCGGAAGCGCATTTAGCGGAGGTTTCGAACGTTCTCTCTTCACCATGCCTGCAAAGGAACAGGAGGAGAGTCGTGGAAAGATTTTCAATGACGTACTTGGTCGCCGTGAGGAACCAGTAGTGCCCCTTCCAACCCCGATGCCTGAACCTGTTAGTGACGAAGGTCCTATCCTTCCTCCTCGCCGTGAACGTGAAGAACCTATAGTTACTGCAATGCCAAAGGTACGCGACACAGCACAACCTATCACTCCTCCTGTTATAGAGGATGAGGATGACGCCTGGGGTGCCATTCCAAGCTTCCTCCGCCGCCACAAGAAATAAGAAACGCGCCCTCCACAGGGCGCTTTTCTTTTACATTGCTATACTTCGTACATGAAAGACTTGATCATCATTGGAGGGGGACCTGCAGGCGTTGCTGCAGGCGTATATGCGGCGCGTAAGCGTCTTAGCAGTGTTCTTATAACAGAAGAGTTTGGAGGCCAATCTATCGTTTCTGAGGGCATCGAGAACTGGATTGGTACTCCCGTTATCTCAGGGGAAGATTTAAAGAAGTCTCTTAAGAAACACCTTGAGACATATGCAGGTGATGTGGTTTCTATTCACGAAGGCTCTAATGTTGCGATGCTTGAAAAGATTGCTGGTGGATTCCGTGCAGTAACAGCGAAAGGAGATGCGTTTGATGCAAAAGCCGTACTCATTGCTTCAGGTGCATCACGTCGCAAACTACAGGTTCCTGGTGCTGAAACCTTTGAGCATAAAGGTCTCACATACTGTGCTTCTTGTGACGGTCCTCTTTTTTCGGGCATGGATGTTGCGGTGGTGGGTGGTGGAAACGCAGGGCTTGAGACTGCCGCACAGCTCCTCGCGTATGCGAAGTCAGTAACCCTTATCCATCGCCATGGAGAGCTTAAGGGTGACGCTATCACCATTGAAAAAGTGCTAGCACATCCGAACATGAAGGCTATCTGCAACAGTGAACCAATTGAGATCAAGGGTGAGAAGTTTGTAACAGGTCTTGTGATCAAAGAGCGTACCACCGGCGTTGAAACCACTCTGCCTGTCTCTGGTGTATTTGTGGAAATCGGAGTGATGCCAAGCACGAGCTTTGCAGCAGGTCTTGTGGATCTTGATCCTGTGGGACGTATCGTAACGGATCCTAAGAATCAGCACACAAGCGTAGAGGGTATCTGGGCTGCAGGGGATTGTACCGATGAGCTCTATCATCAGAACAACATTGCTGCAGGGGATGCCGTGAAGGCTCTTGAGGATATATACCTCTGGGTGAAGATGCAGTAGCGGGTATATATAAAAACACCGCGAGCATGCTCGCGGTGTTTTTATATGTGGGTGTGAGTTGAAGTGCTTACGCAACAACCTCCTCATCGCCCTTATCCATTCCCTCCTCTGCTACTGCTGGAGTTTCCTCAGCAACAACTTCAGCGTCTTCTGCCATGTCAGGAGTAGTTTCCTCTCCATCTACAGGCTTGATTTCATCTTCAATCATAGGTGTTTTTCGGGAGGCCTTTGAAAGGCAAAGGCCAGCCCAGGGTTGGCTGGCAATGATTCGACCGATAGTCTCAGTATACGTACCTGTACGCAAAGGGCAACACGGCTTAATCTGTCTAGCTATATATGACTAGATATCAGAATTGATACACATATAAGAGTCTGCCCAGCTTCCCTTCTTCAGCACTTAAGAGTGGAATGGTACGTACTGCCTCCTTCATAGAAAACGAGAAATCAAGTGAAATGAGTTGGGTACCGGGCTGCAGTTCCTTTTCCAGTTTTGGTAGCAAGTCATCCATCACATGCGGGTACAGATAGGTATACATATGTGTTGCGCAGGATAGATCGTGCTGAGAGAAGTTCCCATGTACAAAATCAATTGTTGTGTTCTTTTCCCTCTTCCTTTTATGCAGAGCGAGCAGGTATGGAAGAAGTCGAAGCTCAATACCAATGAAGTGAGTGTGTGGATTCTGTTTCGCTATAGCAAATAGTACACGCCCATCTCCACACCCTGGATCAATGAGAGTACTTCCTGTGGGAAGGGTTCCAAATACTGCAGCAACTTCCTCTGCCACTTGAGTACGTGTTCGTATAAATGGCGATACCGTACCAATACGCATCATTCCCCAAATGAACCTAATGGCCAGAAGAACAAACAAAACACTGAATACAAGTTGTAGCCACTCCACAGAAGAAATCATGCTACTAGTGTAGCCTAGCAACCCAACATCTTCGTGTTCCTTGCGTTATTAGCCTCTTAGGGCACTATTCAACCAGAAAACGGGAGCTGGTCATGATCCGCAAAACAAAACTCAAGTTCGGTCCTAATCGTTCGGGCCTGAACCGTATGCTGGAACGGTTTCTCGACATAAAGACCAAAGAACTGCTTCTCAGGTTCACTCAAGTAGATGGTGAGGAGGTGATCTTCAGTGTGTTCTCCATCAGCCGTCCTGATGTAAATGGGGCGATTGAACTGCAAGGTTCGGTTGTGGACGGTACCGTGCGTACACCCACGTCACACACCATCACCTGGCATCCACTTCTTCAGACCGGAGAGCTCATCGAGAAAGACCATTGATTGTATTCACATGGCCCGCCATTTCTGGTGGGCCATGACTGTTTGAGTGCGGGCAGGGTCGGACTAGAACCCCAGGATACCAAGCCCCACAAGGGCCCTACGGCTAATCTGAGATTCGGCAAAACGATGGGGGTCGGACGGGTTCCTCATTGATATAAAATGTAACACCAAAGGGCCAGTTTGTACGCGTTACATTCGTTGCCCTATCCCCACTATGTAGCGTAATATTTAGGTATGACAGGCGCATTACTAACCATCTCCGAGAATAGCCTCGCGCGAGCTTTTGAAGAGCAGCAGCGAGCGATGATGCGCGTTGCCCCGGCAATAGCCCAAATGACCCAGCTAGCTGATCGTATAAATGAGTCATATGCGCCAATGTTTAAAACAATACAGGCTTTGGCAGAGTCTATGCGGCCTACCCTTGAGACAATGGCTCGTCTGCGAGAGTCGGTGAGCTTCTATTCAATTCCAACGGTTGAATACCCTAGCAGAATCTTTACCCAGACCGAGGTTGAATCAAAGCCAGAGGTAACAGCTGCTAAGTTGGTGACAACCGTACGGATTCCCGACACGGATCTCACCTTTGATGCTCGTCAGGCCATTCTTTCCAAGACCGTTTCTAATGTGCGGCGCGTATATGCGTTTGAAGACAAGGGGCGAAGACGGCTCTTTGTACGTCTAATGAGTGCTCGTCAGCCTATAGCTACCGAAACTCTGAGAGAAGAACTCGGTCGTAATAGCACGGACGCTATACGAAAGATGGTGCAAGGCATCAACGGTGAGGCAAGGAAGCAGCTCGGTATTAAGGAGCGGATTGTTATCGCTCGTCGCGGATCTGGATACATGTTAAATCCCGAAGTGTTCATCCATCGCACCTAAGGCCATCCGGACGCCATCGTGACGGTGGATAAGATTTGAAATACGGCTCAATTACGAGCGGTATTTCTCTTTCCGTTCACGATAACGGGCGTGTCGAGCAAATGAAATTGTTGGTTTGCTGGATGTACAGAGCAATCTGCTTATTCATCATTTTACTCATATGCCAGCAAAACTCTCCTGGACTACCCAGAACCGCAAGATCGCCGACCTTGTGCCTAATATCAGAAACCCGCGCACTATGAGCGCAAAACAGATCGAAGACTTGAAGAAGAGTCTCAGGAAGTTCGATCTCGTAGAACTTCCTGTGATCGACAAGAACAACACCGTGATCGCTGGGCACCAGCGGCTCATGGTTTTGAAACTCCTCGGACGCGAGAAAGAGACTATTTCGGTCCGTGTGCCGAACCGCAAGCTCACGAAGAAAGAGTACGACCAGTACCTCCTCGGTTCTAACCGTATCCACGGAGACTGGGACTGGCAAAAACTCGTGGACGAGTTCGATGTCGAGACCCTGCTTGCGAGCGGCTTCGATGATACCGATCTGTCGCATCTCTTCGACGATCTTGAGGTCGAGCATGATGAGTTTGATGTCGAGAAGGAGTTAGCAAAGATTAAGAAACCAAAAGCAAAGACCGGCGATTTATACCAGCTCGGCTCGCACCGTCTCATCTGCGGGGACAGTACCGACCCTGATACGTTTGCACGACTCATGGCCGGAAAGAAAGCCGACACCATCCTGACCGACCCGCCATACAACATCGGGCTTTCGTACGACAAAGGCGTAGGCGGCAAGAAGTCGTATGGCGGCACTGTCGATGATTCCCTCACCGACAAGGCATACAAAGCATTTCTCGCTTCCTGTCTCAAGAACGCGATTGCTGTTACCAAGAAAGACGCGCACGTTTTCACCTACTGCGACCAGCGGTACATCTGGCTCTTGCAGAGCCTGTATCAGGAATCCGGCATCGCGAACAAGCGGGTGTGCCTCTGGATTAAGAATAACTCCTCACCTACGCCGCATAGCGCGTTCAACAAGCAGTACGAGCCGTGCGTGTACGGCACAATCGGCAAGCCGTACCTCTCGGACAAGGTGCTGAATCTCTCCGAAATCCTGAACAAGGAGATCGGCACGGGAAATCAGACTCTTGAAGACATCTATGACCTCCTCGATATCTGGCTCGTAAAGCGGCTGAATGGGACTGGATATCAACACCCGACCGAGAAGCCGCCTGTGCTCCATGAGAGGGCGCTGAGGCGCTGTACCAAGCCCTCTGACATCATCCTCGACTGCTTTGGTGGTTCAGGCAGTCTTTTGATTGCGTGCGAGCAGTTGAAGCGGTCTGCATACCTGATTGAGCGCGAGCCAATCTTCGTAGATCTCATCATTCGCCGCTATGAGAGGCTAACTGGCCAGAAGGCTGTGAAGGTATGAAAAAGTCGGACGCCTCAAAAGCCGCGCTTCTTGAACAACTCCGCAAGACACCAATCCTTCAGGTCGGATGCGAGAAGGTCGGCATCAGCCGTGTGACCTTATACCGATGGCGAGCGGAGAATGCGGACTTCGCAAAGAGCGTGGACGACGCTCTGCTCGAAGGCAGACTCATGGTGAACGATCTAGCAGAAGGTCAGCTCATCGGTGCTATCAAAGACCGGAATATGACCGCAGTTATGGGATGGCTGAAACACAACCATCCTTCGTATCGCACCAAAGTGCAGATCGAAGGGACCGTGAACACAATTCAGGAACTTTCGGACGAGCAGAAAGAACTCGTCCATAAGGCGTTGTCGCTTGCGAACTTAACGCTTAAGCCTCATGAGCCAGAACAGCCCTCTTGATGACGATGCATTCGAGGAACTCACGAAGAACCGCGCGGTGCGCCAGCACGTCACGCGGCAATCGCACCTCATGTTTTTCTACGTGTACTTCTCGCACTACGTCCAGTACCCGATAGCGGAGTTCCAGAAAGACATCTTCCGCATAACCGAGGACAGCGAGAACAAACTTGCCGTCATCGTCGCGTTCCGTGGTTCGGGTAAATCTACGCTCGTCACGTTCTCGTACTCGCTGTGGTCAATTCTTGGTATCCAGCAAAAGAAGTTCGTACTAATGTTCTTCCAAACCCGTACTCAGGCCAAGCAGCACATGATGAACTTGAAGCGTGAGCTTGAGAGCAACTCTTTACTCAAGAGTGACTTGGGGCCCTTTGAAGAAGAAAGCGACGAATGGGGTTCGTCGTCCTTGGTATTCTCGAATACTGGCGCACGTATTACGGTCGCGTCCATGGAACAGAGTATTCGCGGACTTCGGCACAATCAGCATCGCCCGGATCTCATCATCTGCGACGACATCGAAGACCTGCAATCCGTTCGGACCTATGAATCAAGGCAGAAAACCTATCACTGGCTCACAGGCGAAGTGATACCAGGCGGCGGACTGAATACGCGCCTTATCGTTATCGGAAACCTACTCCATGAGGATTCACTCGTGATGCATCTCAAGAAGGATATTGATGAAGGTCAGCGTGAAGGTGTATTCAAGATGTTTCCATTACTCTCGGAATCACAAAAGATCGCTTGGCCGGGGAAATACCCGACCATGGCCGATATAGAAGTAGAGCGGAAGAAAAGCGGCAATCCGTATGCTTGGCAGCGAGAGTACCTCCTGAATATCGTCCCAGACGAAGATCAGGTCATACACCCTGACTGGATTCACTACTACGATGGGATTCCCGAATCAACACGAAACTTTATCGATATAGGAGTAGGTATCGACCTCGCCATCTCGCAGAAAGAGACCGCTGATTACACGGCGATGGTCTCCGGCATCATAAGCGGGCACGAAGATAAGTTTTGTCTGTACGTTCTACCAAACCCTATCAACAAGCGTCTTACGTTTCCGCAGACTATCGACCAGATCAAAGCGGTGTATCACGCCAACAAAAAGATATACAACCGAGTCGAGATTTTGGTTGAGGAGGTCGGATACCAGAAAGCGGTCCTCGACCAGCTCGCCCATGACGTATACGGGGCCAAGGGAGTAAAAGTATCAGGCGACAAACGTTCCCGACTCATGACGGTTTCTGCGCTCATCCAGAACGGAAAGATTAAGTTCCCGAAGCATGGATGCGAGGAGCTGATCCGGCAGCTCGTAGGGTTTGGCATAGAGCGGCACGACGACCTAGTCGATGCATTTACGATTCTCGCCCATCATGGGCTTGAGCACTATGGAAGAGCGACACCACGTATCACTGTTATCGACCTCGGAAGAAACAGCATCTGGGACGATGGCGAAGGGCCGTGGTATCCACTCGGATTTAACAGCCGGTTCTAGCTACTCTATGATTTCGCAATCTTTAACAATGATGTTTCCGAGAGCACCGGAGACAGTACCGCGAAGGGTAATCTTCTGACCCTTGGAGACACTTGAGAGCACTTCCACATCGTTCTTTCCAAACATACACTGAATTCGATTGATGATCTCGTACTGATTTTCAGTTGAGAAGGCGATAAACGGCGTATCGAGAACATCTTTGCCGATGGTATCTACGCTGCCTGATATTTCGACGAGCTTGCCCTTGTACTTTGCGTCTGCAGCGACTTCGTTTTCCTTGTACTCGGCAGCCATTTTGAAAGCCGTGACCGTAAGAGCTGGCTCGACCTTCACTTCCTCCTTCGCGCTCTGGCTTCCTGAACTTGAAGAATCAGAGCCGCCTATCGAACCTATGATAATAAAGATGCCGAGTACGATAAGTACCCAGACCCACCACTTCTTAAGAAGAGGTTTCTTTGCGGACGCTGTTGGCGTATCCATACGTAATTATTTTCTACTAGGTTTTTAAGTAGCAGAGAGCCCCAAGAGATAATCAAAAGGCTCCCAGCCATCGCGATCCAACCTTTCGGCCAGACCCATACCTGTTTCCAGATATGACCTAGTAGAGTGACTCTGACTGGGAGTCCTTTGATCTCTACTAGGATTTTCGACCATATCCTAGGATTGGAATCCTAGGGGTTAGGTCTTGGCTAACAGGAACATGATAGCCCCATATGCGCTATCGCCCAAGACCCTATCAGACTTTTGGCAATTGCGAAGAGCTTACCGACAGAGCAAGATTATAGGGGATTAATTGCTCCGCGGACTTCAAAATGCAGATGCGAGCCCGTTGATTTACCCGTGTTCCCCACATATCCGATAACCTCACCCTTATCAACCGTTCCGCCTGATACAGCGAGACTCGACATATGTGCGTAGAGAGTCTGAACACCTGCGCCATGCTCAATTACGATATAATTTCCATAGCCACCGTTATATCCTCCTCCACCCTTGGCAATGATGACCGAGCCGCTTGCTGAAGCATAAATAGGGTCTCCAGTTTCTCCGTCTATGTCCACAGCGTTATATCCGTGATTTACCTGAGTGATTACTCCACCTGGAAGTGGGTTTCCTAACTTACCTGATGAGCTAGACGGACTAGAATACTTAGCCGCAGGAGTGCTTTTCTTAGATGAAGCTGAGTTCGCCACTTTCTTTAAAGGAGCCGAGGGGAATGCACCACCAGGTACGATGATCTCAGAACCTGCAATAAGCCCCTTGGACTCGCTTATTCCGTTGTAGAGCGCAATATCGCTTACGTCAGAGCCATACTTCTTGGCGATAGATTGAAGGGTATCTCCGCTTGCAACTTTATGCTGCACCCCAGAGACCGGAAGAATGATGAGATCATCCCCAATACGAATGGTGCTTGCATCACGAATATCGTTCGCCCAGAGAATGGTCTTTGTGGATACGCCATATTCTTCAGCAATCTCAGAGAGCGAGTCGCCTTCCTGCACTGTGTAGATAGCAATACCTGTCTTCTTAGGTTTAGAAGCTTTCGAGCTTGAAACTTCAGCTTCGCCTTCGGGAAGGTCTCCGTGTGGAAGAAGCGCCATGCCTCCTGCGACCTCCATTTCATGATCACCCTTATCCGGGTTTGGGTCAGAGTTTATAGCTGCCTCAAGAAGGTCTATGGAAGGGTCATGGAGGATTACATCTTCTGCTCCTTGAGCATGTGCGGTATGTGGAAAAGGAAAGACGCTGTCCACGGACTGTGGCGACACAGTATGTATAAAAAGAGATAGAGCGAATACCGCTGCTACCGAACCATAAACTTTGTATGTACCCCTTTTCTTAGCGTTAGCTATAGAACGGGTGGAAAAGTTGGAAGGTAAAATAGGAAAACAAAGGGACGTTCAGCGTTTCTTCATAATACAAAAAAGCCTGTATAGGCTTTTCTTGAGTACAACCGTATCTAACCAGTTCCACTAGTATAGCGTGGGAGAATGGCGGGTCAATGATGCTTTTATGAAGAAATGTGGACTAGAATATGGCTTAAGTACGGCCTATAAATAGCACTTAGCAATTCTTCTCTTCGCAACTTCCATCGGTCTCCAATTCTATCGTTGCATGCTCAATATCGTGTTTCTCCTTGAGCATGGCTTTTACGTTCTGTTGTATGGCTCGTCCCTCATCAACGCTCTGCGGCTTTATGATGATATGCCCACTCAATACATTGGTCTTGCCTTCAAGAGACCAAACATGGACATCGTGGAGACCGAGTATACCCTCAAACTGGAGTATGTCGGTCTTGAGCGCCTTCAGGTGTACCTGCTGCGGTACGCCTTCAAGCAGAATGTTGCTCACTTCTCCCATTGAGCGGATAACTCCCCAGAGGATAAAGAGCGTGAAGCCAATCGTGAGTACGGGGTCCAGAATCGGCAGGTCGAAGAGATAGATCAACCCGCCACCAATAAGTATCGCCGTCCATCCAAACACGTCTTCAAAGAGATGCCATGAAAGCACTCGTTCGCTGATACCTTCTCCCTTCTTTAAACGAAGTGCGCCAATGCCGTTAAAGATAATTCCAATGACAGCAAGTACCATCATGCCTGGCGCATTCACTGCTTCAAGGTTTAAGAGACGCGGAATGGCTTGAGAGATGATGAAAAGAGAACCACCGATTAGGACAGCACCTGAAACAAGTGCGGAGAATACGGAAAGTCGGGCATACCCGTAGGTGCGCTTCTCGTCTGGACCCTGCTTTGATTTCTTCTCGGCATACCACGCGAGCGAGAGAACAATAGTGTCTCCAAAGTCATGAAGCGCGTCCGAGAGTATAGCGAGACTGTTCGTAAGTAGACCTCCGATAAGCTCAATAATCGTAAAACCAATATTGAGAAAGAGCGCAATCTTTATGTTTCCCTGACTGTCGTGGGAGTGTCTGTTCATAGATTACGTACTAAAAGTATCACACGTCCTGGAGTTAGTTATTTGCTTTAGAAGCTAATAACTCAATATGCAAAGTTGATTCCGCCTTGAAACCGACCTGCCGACGCCACAGATATATCTTAAAAGTTAAGAGCTTTGTGTTTCATATACTCCAACGAACTTGGCGGTCACGACAAACCGATCTTCTTTCGCACCGAAGGTGTTACATGTAACTAGCTTCAGAAAGCGACCATTCTGTTCGAGATTGATACGATCAGCTGTTGCTTTCGCTTGCTCAACACTCACCACCTCGTAGCGATACTCGCGCGTGCCTGAGTACACGCTCACAATATTGCCTTTCTCAAGCTCTTGAACATCGTTAAAGATTTGATAGTTCTTGTTTTTTACTAAAGGCAGATAGCTGGAGTGCCCAAACAAAAGTGCTGTCCCATCTTCTCCCAAAAGCGCCGTTTCAGGGTAGCGCACCGCTCCTGAGAGGAGCGCTTTATCCAGCACGGCTATATCTTTGCTTGTCGGGTTGACGATAGAAGCGTCTAACCCAATGTCTGTAGCAACGATACGAGCAGGTTCTTCAACCCTTTCAACTACAGCTGGAACGTCCACCACTTTTTCAGCACTCGCTGTAAGTTCGGATTTGCTCTCTGGAACCAAATCAAATGCAAATAGCACTGCAAATGACAGTAAGAAGATAAGGGCGGTTAGGATAAAGAATCCTACTGTTTTCAGTGCGGAAATCATAACTTAGAATCCTAATTGAATTGTACTTTATCATATTTAGTAATAAAGTCAAGTATTATCGTGGCTTATTAGCGTACGGTGATTATCCCCTCATCTGCTGGACTGATGTGATCGTGATACGGCCAGGTTCCCGGCTTATCAAAAAGATATCGATACACTCCGCCTTTAGGATAGGATCTAAACTGGTCGAACGTTGCGAGTCGTTCATGGGTTGGATGAGTATCGGATGCTACCCACATTTCCCGGTCACTTTCATTAATGAACTCAACGAGAGAACCTGCGGGCACCTCAATATTCTTGGGAACGAAGCCAGTATTCGTATATCGAATCTGGATCATGTCTGCCATTCCAGGCATATTATGTAGCATCCCACTCATACCTGCCTCAGAAAGACCTTCGACTTCTTCTCCGGTCTTTACACTGCGAGCTATCATAAGACCTTTTGAATCCAGTTTGGGGAGATCGAGGCCATTGAAGATACCGTCAGCATTTTGATCCTCATAAATAACGGCAATGAGTTCTTCGCCATTATAGAATTCGCCGAGGGGAATAATTACCTTTTTATACTCACCCTTTTCAAGAAACGGGCTTATTTCTATAATCTGACCGAGTTTTCCATCTTCGATACCCCGTGCCACAACCCATCCGTTACTAGGCATCGTAACTCGACTGATTAAGACTTCTTGATCGGCTATCTGTGCAGGTACTTCCAGAACAACCTCATCTTCAGTCTGAGACTCTGTTTGCGTTCCCAAAGTACTTTTCATGCTTTGTAAAAGCATGAGTCCTGTAATTCCTACCAGCACAACAAAGAGCCCAATCAAAGCTATCTTTTTCAGTTTCATATTCTTAAGCTGTTAGCGTTTTGATACTCAGTGGAGTACGAGAGCATTGTCGTTCCGTATTACTCATACCTCAACACAATTTCATCCTTGTCCTGCATTTGATAATTCTCAAGATCGATATTTTCCTGACCATTGACAGTCATCGTTACATTCGCTCCAAGTGAGCGAATATCTTTGCCCCAGCTCTTAAAGAACTGTCCTAGCGTAGTGTCGCTTTTACGAACTAGTCCTTCGAATTCAAGATGTACAACTCCTTCTACAGCATCTTCGTGAGTATGGACAGGCTGATGTGCTACTCCAATGCCTATATTGGCGGGAAATTCCACCTTCGCGCCTTTGACATAGATCTCTAGCTCCGGATGCCAGTGAATACCAGTGCGAGAGATGATTTCAGAATCAGAGGTCTTAGGCTGGGATAGTACGAACCAAACTAAACTTCCAATAATCGCCGCGCCAACCAAACTCCAACCGATCCATCGGATAACTTTTGCTGCGCGCCGCTTTTGAAGCACTGAATTTTTTGCTTCCAGTTTTGCTTGCTGTTTACGTTCTCTCCGTTCTTTGCTACTTACATATTCATTAGGCTGACTATTTTCCATATAGTTGAGTTAAATTTTACAGATTGCAGGATGCTGGATTTGGTTGGCTATACTGTGAGCAGATATCACGAGTAAGATGACGCCAAGGATACCGAATTCACCGCCTGCGAGGGGCAGGAATGCGAGTATGCTTGATGCACCGAACAGCGAGAGAATACTTGTAAGCAGGAGTGATCCGCAAGCGGCACATCCAATGCCGATAATCCCACTGGTAACACCCAAGAACCCAGTAGTAATTCCGATCTTCTTTACTTCGCTAATTTTCCGCCTCAGGAAATAAAGCACCATGGCAACATTTATTCCGAACAGAGTTGCGATAGCAATTGTCGAGATCGCAGAAAGGATAGTGAAGTTAGTAATAATAGAACCTAACAAACTAAATGGTATTCCAAGCTTTTGGGAGAGCAATATGTTAGGCGAGCTGACGATGATACCAATTAAACTAGCGTTTGGCAGTAACACAGCGAGTGCAAAGACCGCCAGACTTACCGTCAGAGCAAGTAGCATGTATGTCGGCCTCCGCAATACCTTTTGCAACGCTTGGAACAGCATCTTTATTTGCCTTGTGAAGCGAGGTCAATTATCTGCTTTACTGATTCATACGGCTGGGCACCCGAAAGTGGGTACTTCTTGCCATTCTTGCCGATAACTATACTCCACGGGGTTCCGCTTCCGCCGGTTGCAATAGCATTTTGTGCGTCTGCTTCAACATGTGCATCGAACTTTCCACTTGCAAGACATGTGTTGAAGGTGGTGACATTAAGTCCGACCTCACTAGCGATCTTTGGAAGTTCCGATGGATCAAGGCCGTCGTTTGAGGGTGTCACTTCGTAGAGTCGATCTGTATATTTCCAGAAAGCATCATCGCCACCTTGATCTCCAGCACACTCAAGCGCAATGGCTTCTTTCCTAGCCTTCTTATGAAGCTGGTCAAGAGGGAAATGCCGATACACCCACGCAACTTTGCCGTCTGCACCATATTCACTCATTACTTGTTGCATCGTAGGGTGAAATCTCTTGCAGAATGGGCATTCCGTATCTGAGTACTCAACAATTTTTACAGGTGCATCTGGATTCCCTCGAATATGGTCTTCAGCAGTGATAGGTGCAATATTTTCTAATTGCTTTTGAAGTGCCGCAGCGTCTGGCTGGGCCTGGCCTGGATTCGCTGCTACGTCCTGCTGAGGAAGTTTTCCATCACCGAAAGTAAGCGCAGCTGCAATAATAATTGCACCCACTAACACTGAGATTGGTGTTGAGTACTTACTCAGCGCAGATGCGACTTCTATTTTATTATCTGTTTCCATACATTTGTTAACTACAATTATTGCCCCGTAGGGGTTACTGGTACTGACGAACCAAACCACGCCAGATGCCATTCCTGCATTTTCTGAATTTCCATCTTCTGAGCAGCGATAATTTCCGTTGAAAGTTCTTTAATTTCAGGTCGTTTTGAGGTTTCAAGTGCCATTTCTGCCATCTGAATTGCTCCTTGATGATGCGCAATCATCTGAATAATAAACTCACGATCAAAGCTCTCTCCTTTCTTTCCTGCTAGTGAAGACATCATAGGATCTTGTTGTGTGTTATGACCAACCACTGCGTCACCAGAAATTGATGGCATGGCAATCTCATTCTTTTGAGAAAAGGCCATCACACCTCCAGCACCCAGAATAATACCCACGACTGCTGAAATTACTATTTTAGTATTCGTCTTTATGTCCATAAGTAGTTAAATTAACGCTAATCAATACGACTCGGTGTAATTAAAAAGCCTTACTATGAATGGTGCCCGATGCGAATGCCTCTTGAAGGGGGTTGCGTGAGAGTATCAGACCAAGGTTTATACTCGGCTTAGTCGGATGGAATAGGGCGTAGCCCTTGTGTGTAAATTTAGTGCGATGAGAAATCCACAAAAATAACAATGCGGCACTAACTAAAAGTAGAAGAAAATTGTCAGTGAAAACTGCCGTTGAAATTGTTTGCCAATATGAAATATGTTCGCTGATTGAGTCACATGGGCTTGATCCTTCAGAAGAAGTGCAGGAATGGTCCGGTACTTCAGCTATGGAATGATTTGAGATACCTGATACGAAACTAAAGCAAAGCAATATTCCAAGCGTAAGAAAACTTCCAATCAAGATTGCACTAAACTTCTTGAGTACAGTTTGCAATCGTGATTTTTTTTCTCGAGTTGTAATCGATTGAGAACGCATACTTTTTGTTAGAGAAATTTCACTGAGAAGTTATACATTCCCATCGCGCAGACTCCCTCGAGGGTTCCTTGCGCCAGTTGAGAAGACACTTCGATATCAGTGACGCCAGTCGCTTCTAATGTCTTCTGGAATCCGAGGGCTGGCACCGACACCGCAGACGAGCAATCATAAGTGCCATTCGTCTTCAAACGAAGAATGGTTGGTACGCCGGCTTTCGCTGTAGTGAGCTTGGGCGAGTAGCCCCCTTTCGCATCAATCTCGATTATTTGCTTCTCCCCCTCCATCGAGACATTCTGAACCATTTGATTAGACGATGTGGACTTTCCACCAAAGGCTATTGCCCCGCCAATGATTAGAGCAGCGAGGAGCACTGAAGCGACAATAGGTAATTTCTTCATAAGAATAGTATACGTTAGAAGCTAAATAATGGCGGAATTAGGCCGACGGCGACCAAGCTATTCATGAGGTTAAAAAGTCCGAAGAATATAACGACGAGCCCCGCCGTCTTATAGAACACACCCGTCTGCAGCTTCTTGATACTGAGCGAACTGAAGCTGAGGAGCGCGAGGATCGGAAGCGTTCCTAAAGCGAAGACTGTCATGGTAAGCGCGCCTTGAAGGAAGCTGCCTGTCGTAAGACTGTAGAGCTGCATCGATTGGGTAAAGCCGCACGGGAGAATGAATGTCGCCGCACCTATAAGAAGAGGCGTAAGCGTACTGTTTACTCCCTTGAAACGAGTAACATGCTTACTGAACGAAGCTGGAAGGGTTGGTAGCAATTTCTTCGTCCATGGGAACACGTCAAGCAGGTTAAGTCCGAGTATGAGCAGGATCACGGCTACTATAAAGCTGAGGACAAATGTGCCAGTACCTCCGAGCTGGAAAGCTGAGCCAAGCGCGCCAATCACACCGCCGAGAACGAAGAAGGATACGAGACGGCCAACATGGAATAGTATTTGCGGTCGCACTCCTTGTCCTTCCTTTGCATAGCTCGCTGACATGGAGAGTACGAGCCCGCCAACTACTGCCATGCAGGTCGATACTGAAGCGACGAGTCCAATGACAAACGCGGTTGCATAGGTCATTTCCCCAGAACCAGCCAGATTAACGATGCCGAGCTTTTGTAGAACGATGAACAGCGCAATGAAGACTGCGGCTACTGGTATGGCATAGGTAAAGTCTGCCCACTTGACCTTATGCGCTTGTTTCTCAAGATGGAGACTATAGCCATGCCTCTTGAGCGGTTCGGTGAGATACGCCACGATCTCGTCTTGAGTACGTCCACCAAACTCTCCCACAACATCAACCGTGTGGGTTTTAAGCGAGGACTCCGCGTGGGTAACCTCGGGCAGATCCATAAGCTCGCCCTCTGTAAGCGCGATGCAAGACTTGCAGTGCATTCCCTGGACGTGAAAAGTATAGGTTTCCATGGGTTACAGTTTTACAGTTTTTAAGCGAAGCGAGTTGAGCACCACCGAAACGCTCGAGAGCGCCATGGCGAGTCCCGCAATCACCGGCGACAAAAGCAATCCAAAGAACGGGAAGAGTATTCCTGCTGCAATTGGAATACCGATGATGTTGTAAGCAAATGCCCAGAACAAATTTTGCTTAATTCCGTTCATGGTGAATCGTGAAAGTCGAATAGCCTTCACCAGTTTGCCGATGTCTCCACCAAGAAGCGTTATGCCAGCCGTTTCGATAGCGACATCGGTACCCGTTCCCATAGCGATACCTACGTCAGCTTGAGCAAGTGCGGGGGCATCGTTCACGCCGTCACCAGCCATGGCGACTATTCGGCCTTCTGCTTGGAGTTCTTTAATCTTGTCGAGCTTCTCTCCTGGCAAGACTTCTGCCACGACCTCGTCTATACCAACCTGCTTCGCAATCGCTTCTGCCGCTTGCCGATTATCACCCGTGAGCATGACCGTCTTAATACCCATCTTATGAAGCCTCTTAACGGCATCTATTGCTTCAGGCTTTATAGCGTCTGCAATAAATACCAGCCCGAGCACTTCTTTGCTCGTAGCAAGAAAGACAGGTGTTCTTCCCTCGCTGGTATGGGAAGCTAAGACCCCACTATCGAACGGAATATCGAGATCATTAATAAGCTTTGCGTTACCTGCAAAGTATTCGGTATTTCCTATCGTCCCCTTGAGCCCCTTTCCCTCGATTATCTCGAATTGCTCTGAGGCGGACGAACGAATAGAATTTCCCTCAGCATACGCGAGTATCGCACTTGCAAGCGGGTGCTCTGATTTACTCTCAAGCGATGCGAGGATACGCATAACTTCCTGCTCTGATTTTCCTTGAAAGGTCTGTAGCTCAATCACTTCGGGCTTTCCTTTCGTAATCGTACCCGTCTTGTCTACGACAATAGTATTTACGCTCCTGAGCTTTTGAAGCGTTGCCGCGTCCTTAATGAGGATGCCTTCCTGGGCTCCCTTTCCAACACCGACAATAACGGCAATAGGTGTGGCAAGCCCGAGCGCGCATGGGCATGCGATAACAAGAATGCCGACAAATGACGTGAGGCCGAGAGAAAGTGCTTGTGCGAGACCGAGTGTTGGAATGCCGAGCACGAGCCATGCAATAAAGACAAGTACGGCGAACACAAGAACTACAGGCACAAAGACGCTAGAGATCTTATCGGCAAGTCCTTGGATCGGTGCCTTGCTGCCTTGAGCTTCGCCGACCATTCTTATAATGCTTGCAAGGAGCGTTTCAGAGCCGACTTTAGTCGCTTTGAATACAAAGTGGCCCTTCGTATTAAGAGTTCCAGCGACCACATTGTCTCCAGTCTTCTTCTCAACAGCCATGGGTTCTCCCGTAACCATAGATTCGTCGATGTACGAATTTCCTTCGACAATTACGCCATCAACCGGAATCTTGCCGCCTGGCTTCACGACGATAAGGTCCCCATGGGTAACTTGGTCAATTGGCACTTCGACTTCCTTGCCGTCTCTCATCACCAGAGCGGTCTTTGCTTGAAGACCAAGCAGCTTTTCAATTGCGTCTCCGGTTCTAAGTTTTGACTGAGCTTCTAAATATTTGCCGAGCGCGATGAACACGATAACGACGATGGTTACATCGTAATACGTTTGGTCGACGTTCAGGAAAGCTCTTAATGGCTCTTCAAAAGCAGTAAGTATAAAACTGTACACGAAGGCAACGGAGGTACCGATACCGATCAGAGTATCCATATTCGCCTTGCCATAGCGAAGGAAGCGGTAGAAGCCAAGGAGGTACGGCTGTCCGACTACTATAAGCACATATGTAGCAAAGATCGGGAGCAGGTGATGGAAGAACTCGTACAGGATTTCAGGGATAGCTCCTGTCACGCCAAATTGCGCGAGAATTTCCCAACCCATCACGAATATGCTGAAAACTGCCAGGGGTATAACTGAAAGAATCTTCCATCGCATCTCTTTAAGTTCAGCTAGCTTTTCTGTCTTCGATTGGTTCAGACCTGTATGTGAGGCGTGTTCGTCCGCAGACATGTCCATTGATTCAGCTGTGGGTACGACTAGCGTATACCCTAGTGGTTTGATGTGGCCTGAAAGCTGATGGGGGTCAGTTTTCGTTGAGTCAAAAGCTATCTTCGCAGTTTCAGTACCATAGTTCACTTCAATGTGTTCTACGCCATCAACCTTTTTAACCGTACGCTCTATGATTCCTGCGCAAGAGGCGCAGTGCATTCCTTTGATACGGTAGGTCTGAGAGTCGTTCATATTTATTTACGTTTAAGCCGATATACCGCAAGAATCTCTTGTTTTGCCTTAGTGACGTTCCCAGATTTCATTTGGTCAGAAGCGCAGGTATCGAGATGGTTCTCAAGCAACAGATCTTCGACGCTTGAAAGCGCGCTTTTGATGGCAGAGGTCTGCGTGATGACGTCGATGCAGTACGTATCTTCCTCAACCATCTTTTGGAGGCCTCGGATCTGGCCTTCGATGCGGCGAAGACGATTCTGTATTGGCTTCTTAGTTTCTAACTTCATAAGTTTATGATACCCCTAAGGGGTATACCTAATCAAGAGGGTTCTGGTAGCTAGACTCCTCTAGTCATTTACACCGAAAATACCAAGGCCACAGCAGCAAATAAGAGCCCTATGTCACGATAGACCTCATGGAATTCATGCTTGCCTGAAATTATAAGGACACCTAGAAGGTGTATGGCCGCTAGAATAGCCGCAATGGCTGTAAAGATTCCAGTTAAGAGCCACACCCCAAGAGTAATGTCGGCAATAGCAGTCACTATCATAAAACCACGCGTAGAAGACAAACGACTAGCGAACCACCCTGGCAACATATGTACCCACCGATCTTTACTACTTAATATTAGCAAGCCTGTAAGCACAAAAGTTACCCCGAGACCTATCTTTAAGAAAAGTATGCTGAGCATACGAAAATTGTACTCTATAAAAATGGCCGGGGTATACTTATGAATATGAAACACTCACCATACCAGCTACTAGCCCTCATGGCCGGACTCCATGTTGTCGCCATGTTCGTCCTTATGTTCGCCATGGTAAACACGTTTGCAAACGCCGTTCCGAATATCAATTTCCTGTACATGGGCTTTATGATGTCCGCGCCGATGCTCATTCTAGAGATGATGCTCATGGGCATGATGTACAAGGACAAAAAACTTAACAAGCTTGTGATTCTTATCGGAATAATTGTTCTCGTGGTGTCCTTCCTGATGATTCGGTATCAGACTTTTGTGGGAGATAAGGGTTTCCTTCAGTCTATGATTCCCCATCACTCAGGTGCTGTTCTTATGTGCGAGAAAGCGAACATCACTGATCCTGAAATTCAGCAGCTCTGCCAAGGCATTATTGAAAGCCAGCAACAGGAAATCGACCAGATGAATGAGATTCTCAAGAGACTCTAGTAGGTTTCTTTTTAAAGAACCAATACACGAGCACACTTAGAATTGCGGCAAAGAAACACCATACAGACAGGAAGGTTTCGGTAAAGAACCACGTGGCAATTGCGGCAGAAGCGAGTGCGACTATGCCGAATAGGTTAATGATTTTATGGCTTGAGAAGAAACAACTCACGCAGGTGGCTAGGAAGTAGAAGAACAGCATTGGATACAAGAAAAGATGCGGAGAATTGTAGGCAATGCTTCTGTTTACAATCTTAGATGTAATTGGCTCGGTAACTATGAAGTACAAGAGGTACAGTCCAACGATTAATCCGATTATAGAGAAAATCCATAGGATTTTCTTCCGTATGGGATTAGTCTCAAGTAGCAAGACAGAGAACGGTACGAGTATCGGCCAGAGTACGTGAGAAAACAACGAGAAAGAGTAGGTGGCCAAAACGTTGACGGCAGCATTTCCGAAAGACAACCACACCACGCCTTCAATAAGTTGTTGGATTCCAAACAAGAACGGAATACTGGCGAAAGGTATTTCCGCTTTAGTTTCTGCCTTTTTGATAGTCAGGACACCCGTACCAGTTAAGGCCGCTCCTGCCACAAAACTCGCGGTTGCTGAAAAGCACATATTATTTGTAGAAACGGGGCAGGTCTATCACTTAGACAAGTTCCCCTTTCTTTTCAAGCATCATGTGATGAATGGTTGCGATCTGGAGCCAGGTTGCGATAAGTAGAAGAACCACAACACAGAGCAAGGCATCTATTTTCGTAACGCCAAATACAAGCTCGTCGCCTTTACCGAATGAAGCGAAGCCAATGGCTATAAACGTAATAACTCCTGCGAAACCTGTTATAACACTGATCACATGCATCAATTTGGATGGTTTCATATTTTATAGTTAGGAGAGAATAAGGGTAGTCAAGACAACCTTCCTAAATATAAGTATATCACTATCGACGCGTCTCGAGGGCGATATCTAAGCACGAGGTAACTGACGGTCAGGTTTTGGGCACCTAGACATCCTCCTTTGGAGGATTGGTCTTCTTTCTTTTCCTTGGAGCTTTCTTTATTAGCTTTCTTCGTGCTCGCTTTTCCTCCCATCTCTTCGTTCGTTCCTCTTCCTTCTTTTTCTTTGCTTCCTCACGCTCTCTCATCTCATCTTCTGGTACGACACGCATATGCTTAATAATTCCATAGTCCTTCAGATGCTCAAAAGGATCGACAAAGCGGTACCATGGGTAAAGCCGTTGTCGTTTCTCTCCATTGATTATCTCATTTCCGAACTGGGATTTAGTTAACTCCTTAGGCGGTAGAAATTCTTTATTATCCTCAATGAGGAACAGTTCGTAGTGGGTGCCTTTGCCGTAATGAGAAACAATGCGGGACTTGATAATTCCTTCCTTAAGCCATGTGCGAAGCGTCGCCCCTTTAAGACTGAACCGATCCTCAAGATCGTACTTCGAATACCAACTTTCCTTGTCACTTGCTACCGTTGCCGGTATCTCGCCCTCATCAATAGCTTTCTGGCAGACTAGGCATTTAATGCCGTGGTCGTCATACCAATTGTCGCCTTCAGGAGTATCGGTCCGACAGATGGCACAGGTGTACCCTGCGCCTTCAAGATGGAAGCCCTTTGGGTTCTCATCAAGTCTCTTCTTTAAGCGTTCTTGTTTCTCCTCCCACTCCTTATTAAACTTTCCTAATCGTTCTAAGTTCCATTTTTCCTCCTGGAATTTCTTTCCTTCTTCCTCGGTGAGACAGAAGCGGTCACGGTCTTTGGCAAAGTTCTCGTCATATACATCTTCTTCTTTGTGCCATTCGTGCTCATCAGTCTGTAAGTGACCGCATTCAGTACAGGTATTGACTGTGGCATATCCGTTAGGACGTTCTTCGGAGGTTGTGATAACAGGCTCGGTGCAATTCACACAAAGCTTTGGCTTGGTGCGCCATTCCTCTCCATCATTAAAAAATGCCCGACGTGGCATGCACTGATTCGGACAGTCGTACATGAATAAGACACGCTCTTTGTCATCCAAATCCCACAAGTCCTTGCAAGTTGGCTTCATGCGGTTACGGCATGTGAGGCATCGGATGTCTTCAGGAGCTTCAGCTGACTCATACAGCTCGTCTTTCTTCCGATCTCTGTCCATCCAATCACGGATGGTTTCTTCGCGCTTAAGATATCGTTCTCCAGCAGTAAAACGCACACGCATGTCGCACGCCCATTTCATTATTGCTCCGGCTCGCTCCTTAGTGATGCCTTCCGGTAGTTCCTCGTCGGTTATCTCGCGAATAGAGAGTGCTTCAAGCTCGCGGCACCGTTCGACGGTGAAGCGATCGTAGAGGTCTGCGTAGTGCTGATAGGATTTAAGGTTAGCCTTACTGTCCATAAGGACATTTTATAGCCTAATATCGGTTGTCTCTAGAGGGTAAGTCGGACGCTCTAGACACCTGAGGGAATCTCCGTCATCCATTAGATATGAGGGCAGAGGAGGCTTTTGGAGCCTTTCCCTTGATTAAAAATTTGAACCAAACCTATGGAAACCAAGGAATATATTAGTTACGAATCAGGAGATGAGGAGGTTTGGATTTGTATATGTCGCAATATGGCTGCATACGGAGGATTCTATCCATGCGACAAGAACGGGGATGAGATGGAACCGCTCATCGGTAGCGACTGGGACGGGCTATATGTCTGCGCTGATTGTGGAAGGATTATAAAACAGGATACGCGAGAAGTAGTAGGCATAAATCCGAACCCAAAGTTCTTGGACTAAACCCAGGTGCCTTAAGTATATGAATACGATACAAGCGCCGACGGGATTTCCGGCTAAACAAATAGAGGCTCCTATTAGGGTCACGTACTGTCTGTATGCCCGTAAGAGTACAGAGAGCGAGGAACGGCAGATACTATCCATAGACAGTCAGATCAAGGAAATGCTCCAACTCGCGGATCGCGAAGGACTGGAGGTTGTGACCATGAAGCGCGAATCGCACTCGGCTAAGGAGACGGGTCAGCGACCAATCTTCAACGAGATCATCGAAGAACTGAATGCAGGGAAATTCAACGGTATCCTTACCTGGGCACCAGACCGTATCTCGCGTAACGCCGGTGATCTAGGCAAGATCGTTGATCTTATGGATGCAGGTAAGCTCCATGAGATACGCACGTTTGGCCAGCGATTTAGTAATAGCCCGAGTGAGAAGTTCCTTCTCATGATTCTGGGTTCACAGGCAAAGCTTGAGAACGACAATCGAGGCGTGAACGTAAAGCGTGGTCTGAGGACGCGCTGTGAGATGGGTCTGCGCCCAGGTGTTGCACCGGTGGGATACAGCAACGAGAAGTATGCCGACAAGAAGTGCCACGCGGCTATCGACCCGCTCCGCGCACCAGTCATCAAACAGATCTTCGAAAAGTGCGTGAATGAGAAATGGAGCGGCAGGCGTATCCACCAATGGCTTAAGTTTGACTTGAACTTCACGAGCCGTGCGAATAAGAATATGACGCTATCTAGCGTGTACCTCGTTCTGCAAAATCCTTTCTACTATGGTGTCTTCGAGTACCCGGAAAAATCCGGCAACTGGTATCAGGGCAAGCATGAGCCGCTTATTACCAAGGAGATGTTTGACCGCGCTCAAGAGCAACTAAAGCGAGACCGCATCGTGCGTTCTGACATAAAGGAGTTCGCCTTTACCAAGCTCATGATGTGCGGAGACTGCGGCTCGGGTATCTCTGCTGACGAGAAATTTAAAAAGTTAAAAGACGGCACCTCGAACCGCTATGTCTATTACGGATGTACCAAGGCGCGAGACCTCGCATGTAAGGGCGGGTATATCCGAGAGGAAGAGTTGATCGAACAACTCGTAAAGATCATGGATAATATCGATCTGAACCGTATTACGATGAGGCAAAAATTTGAGGCTGAGGTCGAACGTATGCGGAAGTTCCAGCGGAGCTTTGCTGGAGCATCAGGTGTTGAGCCGGATGAGGAGATCGATCTGCGTGGGTATGCGATGTATCTCTTGAAGGAAGGTAGTGTGACGGAGAAGCGTGAGTTGTTGCTCTGTATTAAGAGTCGGTTGGTCTTGAGCCAGAAGATGCTAAAGCTGGAGGAGTAGCATCTTTCAATACGCTTGATAAAATATATTCAAATTGTTCCTTAAAATCAGTGTACCTATGGGCACTCCTGAAGGAATAGGTTCGACGTTCTTGCTGCTACAGACCCGGCGAGGTCGACGTCGAACTTATTAACCAACTACAATGACTGCCATGAGCAAGGAACCAAAAACCACTCTCAAGGGTCGTGATGCGAAGACAGGTGAATTCACTACTGTGAAGGAAGCTCGTTCACAGCCGAACACCCATGTCGTCGAACGTGTCCCCAAGCCGGGATACGGCGACACAGGTAAGAAAAAGTAGATCCACGGTTACCCCTTCGGGGGTGACCATAGATACATTGAAACATGTGCTAGATGAGAAGCGCGGATACTTGTGGACAAACAGCTTCGCTTGAAAGGAATTGTTAGTTCTTTCTGTTGCGATTCTTGTAACGCTTTTTCTGAAGTCCAAGATGATACTGATGGAATTCGTCACTATCGCGTTCGTTATCCATCTGTAATGCTTGCATAGAGCGTCCGCGTCGATACGGACCGATCATATTCGCAAACTCTCCTTGGAACCAAGGAAGTGTTTGATGTTCTGTACCCTTATTGGTTTCCGATTCAAAATCGGGATCACCTGGCAATCTTCCATATTCGTCCATTGCTCCCGATCCACCTGGACCACCACCCCACATAATGGTTCCACCCCAATGAATTGGGCGCGGATCTGGCATGAGCAAGTACCCATTGCCGTAGGTATTCCAGTTCGATTTTGACACATGTCGCTCAGGGTAGAGCCATTCTTCTTTCGCAGCGGCAATGTACCGTGCCGCGCGGCTCTTAATGATGAAATTTATCTCGCGTACTTCCTGTTCGCTCAAGTGCCGTAACACCTGAACATCAGTGAACTTGAAAATGGCGTTGCGAAAAGGATTCGGGTTAGGTCGGAAGTTCGTCGCTTTTTGATATGGATTCCTGACCCACGAGAGGTTCGTGAGGATAAGCACCTTGTCGATTGAAAGCGGGAAAACCGTGTGAGTTCCTTGAAGCCATATTTCGGGATCATTCGACCCGCGACACCAATCAGAGCGCGGACCGCATTCACGGTTATATACCGTGACTGGATGATCGGAGACAATGAACTTAGTGTCCGATTGCGATGCATCAGCGATGAGCCACACGCATTCCATCCAAATGGCACCATGGATGTTCCGGAGTCGTAGCATCGTCCGTAGAGTTGCGTCCCTATCTGAAGTACCAATTTGCTCGCTCAGGAACGAAAGACCCTTCGGAGTCCTGAGTTTTTGCGTACTCATATAACGCATGATGTCTTCAAGAGACGTACCCCAGTCTTTCAATGGATAGCCAAAATTCTCGAAGTACTCAACTGCTGGGCGACCTTTTGTATCAATAGTGCCGAAGAAGTGCTTCTCGATATCCTTTGTTTCAATGCCCCTAATCCTCGTGGTGTATAGATCCTCTTCGACAAAACACATTTTGCTACCTTGTCGTTTAACCGCTTTCCTCGTATGGACTATGCCGCGCGGGTCGGCAAAGGTATCCGGCTTCATATCGAGATGAAATAGCTCGTGCTCGCCTGGGAGCATGAATTTCTTCTGGTACCACTGCGGAACGTAGTGATGATTCTTATATTCATCAGACATCTTAAAAGACTACTCCGACCAGTGTCGGCTGTCATTTCTTTTGGCGCTAGTTCGGCGTCCCATCGCCCTTTGAGGGGAAACGGACGCTAAACACTAGCGCTCAATCCGGCGGAGAGGGGGAGATTCGAACTCCCGAGGAGTTTTCACCCCTGCCGGTTTTCGAAACCGGTTCATTCGACCACTCTGACACCTCTCCCTTGATTAACTTTGGTATCCTAGCATTTTTGGGGTGAAAAATGCTAGGATAGGCAGGTGCTGCCTTCATACAAGGCCCTATCGTCTAACGGTTAGGACGCGGCCCTTTCACGGCTGAAATCGGGGTTCGATTCCCCGTAGGGTCACAAATATTGACTTTTAATATAAAAGTGCTACTATAAATACAGACATACAGTGTGTCGGCCTTATGCAGCGGGCAAAGCTGCATCTGCACTTGGAGAAAGCTATGACGAATCTGGTTGATGAAACCTATTTCGAACAAGTGATCGCGGAAATGAATAAGAAGGGCTTCGTGCTCTTCTCCCGCGTCACCACTGAGCAGACCGACGAAGTGAAGTATCACGTGTCTGTAACTCAGGCTCGCGACACACGTTTGTTCTTCCATTACCCGAATACGTGCCTTATCGTGACCCTCGCTTACAACGAGGACGCCTGTGATTGGAATGAACCTTCTAATTCTGTCGAGGGACACTGGGATGCTGTGTTCGACTACGAATTCCTTCCAGTTCGCGAGCTCGTCATGAAGACATCAATCGGCGTCTTTGAAAAAGTCCCCCGCAGTGAAATTAGAGAAGATACTTGGGGCGGTGAATACCGAAAGGTTCCGCACCACAATTGCGGGCCTGACGAAACCCTATTCCCAGACTTCAGGTATCGAACCTGCAAGAACATGACTCAGCTCTACGCTCCCGAGGAGCGCACTTCTCCTGAGAAGATTGCGGAGAATGTTTGGGGTTTCATTGGGAAGACGATTCCCTACCTGAACAAAGGGCCTTTCTCCGAACTTCAGGTCACTAGTTTCCCTCCGCACTACACCTTCCCGAGATCTGAATCCATGTTTTGGGAACAGTTCAAAGCGGCGAGCGCCACGATCAGCACTCCCTACTACCTTTGGTCGCTCGTAAGGCGGCCGTGGGGTTCGAAAGGGCTCAAGCGATAAGCTGCACGTACGTTCGCAACCCCAGACAATCCGTCTGGGGTTTTTGCTGTTTCAATACCCTAAAATCCTGTATCTGCCTCAGAAACCGGTTCCAATTATTTCCCGTTAGGATCACGCATATAGAAAAACCCGCCATTGGCGGGTTTTTCTATTAAACAAGGAAGGTTTATTCAACCACCGTAAACATCATCTCATTGCTGAGACCATTCTTGTTTATGACTCGAACAGCATAGGTACCTGGCTCAGTCTGCTGTGTTGGATGTATCTCACACTTGTTGTTTATGTCACAAAGATTGCCTCCTGGCTTTGAGGTTGGGACCTTAAAGGTAAGGGTCTTGCCATCTGCAGAAGGAATGCCCGCTACCTGATTGTCTGGAGTACCATCCTCATGATGGAGACCCTTTGAGGGACCGAAGGTGATAACGTTCGATGTTGCATCGAAGTTCATACCACTGATAGCAGCGACTGTTCCAATACGACCACTTGCAGGAGTAAGTTTGGTGATCTTAGGGCGAGAATCTGTTGCACCTGGAGTAACGGTTCCTCCTGTTGCAGGCTTTGATACTGCACCACCCATTGCCCCACCCTTTGAATCCATCATGGCATCACCCGTGGTAGTTGCGGTGTCTGATACGTCAGGATACTCACCTACTTTCTGGACCATATACCAGATAGAACCGAGTGCAACTACGAACACGACTCCGATAATCGCCCATGCATGCGTATTTTTCATATATCTTAAGTATACTCTGCAAATTACGTTCTTCTTCGCGGAGTATGCGTAACTTAGTTAAGAATCAGATCAGTGAAGTTTTGGTGGCGGGATTGCACAAAATACGTTATCCTGCCCCACATGCGCGATTAGCTCAATTGGTAGAGCGTTTCTTTGACGTAGAAAAGGTAGCAGGTTCGAATCCTGCATCGCGCACCCGCAACAATACACACCTGCATACGCAGGTGTGTATTGTTTTAGCAGTACAATATATACAGGAAAGGAAACTGCCATGGGGCAATTCATAAATAAAGTTATCGAAGACACGGTATCAATTCCTGTCTTCACCATCGGGGCTGTGACCGTCGTTTTCGGTCTCCTTCTCTGGAAGGGTCTCACTCGACCCATGCATTGATACACCGACCCGGCTGCTCGCAGTCCGGGTCGGATCAATTCGCCCACACACCCCAAATACGCTATAACGTATATATGGAACGAACAGTAATTCTCTATCATGGCAGCTGCCCGGATGGCTTTGGTGGTGCCTATGCAGCGTGGAAGAAGTTTGGAGATAGTGCTGAATATATCCCCCTTCATCGTGGCAGTCCGCTTCCAGAGGGTCTTGAGGGTGCACATCTATACTTCATAGACTTCTGCTACACGAAAGACGTGATGGATAAATTTGTCTCAATTGCTTCAAAGGTGACGGTGCTTGATCATCACGAAGGTGTTGCTGATGTGATTCAGTCTATGCCTGAGTACGTATATGAAAGTGATCTATCTGGTTCAGGTATTGCATGGCGTTACTTCCATCCTGACACTCCAATACCAACCCTACTTGCACATGTGCAGGATGACGATCTCTTCCGCTTTGCACTCCCAGACACTCGTGCAGTGATCACATACCTTGAAGTACATCCCTTTACGTTTGAGGCATGGGACGAGACTGCAAAGAAGCTTGATGACCCCGAAACTCGTGACGCCTTCTTTGAGAAGACACGTACGTACGCTGAATACTTTGAACTACTTGCTCTCAAGTCTGTAGATCGAGCAAAACTAGTTTCGTTCGAGGGGTATGAATGCTACTACGCAACTGCACATCCGTTAAAGTCACTGAAATCAATGGTTGGCCATTTACTCTCTGATAAAAAGGGGCCTATTGCACTGGTTGTTGCCGCACATCCAAATGGCTACGGTGTATCTATTCGCGGAGACGGAACTGTTGACGTGAGCAAGATTGCTGCAAAGTTCGGTGGCAACGGACACCCAAGCTCTTCTGGCTTCCTTATCCCACGTGAAGGACCATTCCCGTGGACACTTATCGAAGATGAAACTACTAGCGATTGAGACCTCGTGCGACGAGACAGCGATAGCCATACTGGAATGCACCGGTGATGATACTGCCGCGCAGTTCACCATTCTGGGCAATACGCTTCTCTCGCAGATAGAGATACACCGACCGTACGGTGGAGTATTCCCGGCCCTTGCGAAGCGTGAGCACGCAAAGAATCTGGTGCCTATTCTTGAGGCTACTCTAAGTGAGGCTGAAATGCTTCGTGAAGATACACAAGCTATTCCTGCTGATGTTCGGGAACGAATACTAAAGATTCTTGAACGTGAGCCCGATCTGGGTGAAGCCTTTATGACTTCCCTTTCTGAGATGGAGACTCCAGATATTGATGCCATTGCCGTAACGGCGGGTCCTGGTCTTGAACCTGCTCTGTGGGTTGGAGTTAACTTTGCACGAGCTCTTGCCGTACTCTGGGACAAACCACTCATTTCAACAAATCATATGGAGGGTCATACACTCTCTGCCCTCGTTACAGAAGTACCGGATAGCAACGCACGAGTATTCGATTTGAAGGATGTGCAGCTTCCCCTACTTGCTCTTCTCATTTCTGGAGGACATACAGAGATAGTTGGAGCAAACACCTGGCGAGAGTATAGGCTTGTTGGCCAGACACGTGATGATGCGGTGGGAGAAGCTTTTGATAAGGTGGCACGCATGATGCATCTCCCGTATCCAGGAGGGCCAGAAATTTCTAAGTTGGCTGAGAGGAATCGTGAGGATGGTGGATCAAATCCATACACGCTTCCTCGTCCAATGATTGATACAAAGGATTGTGACTTCTCCTTTAGCGGCCTTAAGACATCTGTGCTGTATCTGGTTAAAGATAAAGAACTGTCTGAACTTGATAAGCAACAGCTTGCCCATGCGTTCGAAGATGCAGTGAGTGACGTACTGTACACAAAAACATCTAAAGCGCTTATCGAAACAGGTGCCAAGTCTCTTGCCATTGGTGGAGGGGTGTCTGCAAGTACTCATATCCGTCGATACTTCCAAGAACATCTTCCGGAAGATCATCCTGAGGTGAAGTTATTCGTTCCTCCAAAGTTTCTAACAGGAGATAACGCCGTGATGATTGGCATCGCTGCGTACTACAGTTATCTGCACAAGGAGTTTATAGAGGTTGATGCACTCACCGCAAACGGTAACCGTTCACTTTCAAAAAAGAGCTAAATTGGCTCTTTTTTGCTATATTCCATGTAATGGACGAGAAGTTTAAAAAGCCATACGAACCTGCTGAGACCGAGGCCCGCCTATATAAGGCATGGGAAGAAAGTGGCTATTTCAACCCAGACAATCTTCCGAATGCGACCAAGGGTCCGTTCACCATCATGATGCCTCCCCCAAATGCTACCGGGGTACTCCATATGGGCCACATGCTTGGCTGCACGATTCAGGACATCATGATTCGTTTCCGTCGCCTTCAAGGGTATGAAGCGCTGTTCCTTCCTGGTACTGACCATGCTGCTATCGCCACCCAAGCACGCGTTGAGAAGGACATCTCAAAGAACGAAGGAAAAAGTCGCCATGATCTGGGTCGTGAAGAACTTGTTCGTCGTATTGATGAGTTTGTTGAGGGGAGTCGAGACACGATCCGCAAACAGATTCGTGCAACGGGAGCATCATGCGACTGGTCCCGTGAAGCATTTACATTTGATGAGGCGCGTAATCGTGCCGTGAATCAGATGTTCAAGGATATGTATGATGCAGGACTCATCTATAAAGGTCTACGCATCGTGAACTGGGATCCTAAGGGACAGACTACTATTTCAGATGATGAGATTGTGCACGAGGAACGTCCAGGAAAATTGTATACATTCAAGTATGCGAAGGACTTTCCTATCACGATTGCAACAAGCCGTCCTGAAACAAAGGTTGGTGATACAGCCGTAGCAGTACACCCCAATGATCCAAGATACAAGGAGTTTATTGGAAATGAATATGACCTTGAATTCTGTGGTTCACCCCTACACATAAAGATTGTTGCAGACGAAAGTGTTGAGCCTGAGTTTGGCACCGGTGCACTTGGTGTTACACCAGCACATGCACATATAGATTGGGAGATAGGTGAAAGAAATAATCTTCCTCATCCTCAAGTTATTGATGAGCGTGCAAAGATTATGGTTGAGGGTCCACTACATGGACTAAAAGTTGCTGAGGCACGCGAGAAAGTGGTGGAGTGGCTTAAGGAGCAGAATCTGTTAGAAAGCGAAGTTTCCATCACACAGAACATCTCAACCGCAGAACGTACTGGTGGTGTTATTGAACCGCTTCCAAAGCTGCAGTGGTTTATTGATGTTAACAAGCCCATTAAGGAACGTGGCAATAAATCGCTAAAGGAATTGATGCTGGAACCCGTTCGTTCAGGAGCAATCAATATTCTTCCTGACCACTACGACAAAACGTACTATCACTGGATCGAAAACCTTCGTGATTGGTGTATTAGTCGTCAGATCTGGTATGGACATCGAGTTCCGGTATGGACCCGTGGTGAAGAATCTGTGGTGGGAGATGCACCTGCAGGAGACTGGAAAGCAGAGGGATGGGTTCAGGACGAAGACACCCTTGATACATGGTTCTCATCTGGTTCTTGGACCTTCTCAACGCTTGGGTGGCCAAATGAGGCACCAGACCTAGCGCGCTTCCACCCTACCGATGTACTTGAAACTGCGTATGAGATTCTATTCTTCTGGGTGGCGCGCATGATACTTATGAGCCAGTTCGTGCTTGGTGAGATTCCGTTTAGGACGGTATACCTTCACGGTCTCGTTCGGGATGCGCAGGGACGTAAGTTCTCGAAGTCTCTTGGTAACGGAATTGATCCTATAGAAGTAATCAATAAGTTTGGTGCAGATGCAGCACGCATCTCTCTAGTGATCGGTAATACTCCCGGTACAGATATGAAGCTTTCAGAGGACCGCATAAAGGGGTACAAGCACTTTGCAAATAAACTCTGGAACATCACTCGTTTCATTCTTGAAAACACTGAGGACGTAGATCTTGAAGCTCCACGTACGGAGGCTGACTTTACCCTAGAGGCATCATTCGCAAATCTTGCAGCTGATGTGACAAAGGATATGGAGGCATATCGTCTCTATCTTGCAGCCGATAAACTGTACCAGTACGCATGGAGCGAGCTTGCATCAACTATCATTGAGGAGTCTAAGCCTATCTTGAGCGGCGATGATGCAGCCGCTGCCGCATCACGTAAGGCGGTACTGCGTGCTCTTCTTAAGGACCTTCTTATTCTCCTGCATCCATTTATGCCATTTGTTACTGAAGAGATCTGGCAAAGTCTTCCAGAAACAGAAGGGATGTTGATTGTGGCGCAATGGCCTAGCGCGTAAGGACTACAACACACGCCGTATTGTATAATCAATACATGCTTCCTTCGATGGTTACGGTTGGATACGCCTTTCTCGGCGGCGTACTCCCCGCTCTTATATGGCTTCATTTCCTTCTCAAAGAAGATGAGCGTTGCCCTGAGCCTCGCACACTCATAACCATCGCGTTTATAGCAGGTATGTTTGCTGTTCCTATTGTCCTACCTCTTGAAACTATTGCCGCCTCTCTCTTGCCTGATGGGCTACCGCAAATTATTGCGTGGTCCACTATAGAAGAGACCGTTAAGTTTGCTCTTGCCTCAATCTTTGTACTTTGGCGTCGTGAAGTGAATGAATCTATTGATTTGGTGATCTATATGCTCACTGTGGCTCTAGGGTTTGCAGCACTTGAAAACGTACTCTTCCTGCTTGAGCCATTTGGTGCAGGTCAATACCTTGCAGGCCTCGCTACCGATAATCTGCGCTTTGTTGGTTCAACCCTTCTTCATGTAATTGCCTCTTCTGTTATTGGATTTGCACTTGCATTCACGTATACCCTTCCACGCTGGCTGCGTGCCCTCTCTGCACTAGGAGGACTTATCCTTGCGATTGCATTGCATGCCCTGTTTAACTTTTTTATAATCTATGGAGGCGGTTCACATACGCTGCTTGCCTTCTTCATCGTTTGGACCGGTGCAATCGTCTTCTTTGCACTCTTTGAGGTCTTGAAATATTTCCGCTATCGGCACGCAGCCAAGAACGTTTGCTAACATACTTATCTCATTCTTATGAAAAAACGATCTTTCTTCGAGCGACTCTCCGGATCGGTACCGATCGCGGACGACTATGATGCGTTCGAGGACGATTTTGTTCCTCAGCAGCAACCCATTCGTAAGATGTCATCTTCTACCATGTCCGCAACACCTTCTTCTCCTATCTCAACCATGCCTGCAACACGCGCACACAACACTCTTGATGCTCTTGATGAAAAGCACAGTGATGGGGAGCTACCGGTTGATGTATATCAAACACCTAGTGAAATTGTTATTCGTACCTTCATTGCAGGAGTACGTCCTGATGAGATAAGTCTTTCACTGAGCCGCGATATGGTGGTTATTGAGGGTGCTCGTGAGGAACGTGATGCCGTAACGGACGAAGACTATTTCATCCGTGAACTCTTCTGGGGTTCGTTCTCTCGTACCATCCTTCTTCCTCAGGAAGTGGATGTAGATAATGCATCAGCTGGAGCTAAAGATGGTCTTCTCACCATCGTCATGCCAAAGCTTGATAAGTCTCGTCAAACAAAGCTTAAAGTTAAATCAACCTAACGAGTCTCTGTGTGTAGGGTTGGTGCAGTTCCAACGTTCTCAACATCAAACCGTATCCGTCCAATCGTTTGGCCGGATATTGTTTTTATAGATACGCGCCATGCACCCGGTTGAACGTTTGAGACTTCTGAGTATCCCCGGTATCCTCCCTCCCTGCCACCTGAGAGTGGGAAGGTGATCATACTCTGCCTGATCCACTTCTTAGTATTTTCATCATAGCGCTCCCATACATGAGATACCTTGGCGGTGAATGATCCAGGGGCAAACACTGAACTGAACGCAAACAGTGGTGTTCCTGGTACATGGTGGATGATTTGTGTTTTATAGAGTTCCCACCACTGTCGTTCACTCTCTGCAAGAACCTCATACCCTCCTTGTATGTGTTTAACAGAATAATAGATACCACTATCACGCAGTGTTAGTGGTATGGGAGGAATAAGTGAGGTGAAATAGGAGCCGACAAGAACGACGAGTACAAGAATGGAGCCACCCACAATCATATGGAAGGTCTTTGCAAAGCGTTGCCACCCTATCCATGCAAGGAGGCCGAGAAAAGCAGCAAATGCTAGTACTGCAAGAGCGGTGCTTTGAAGGAACGTGACGGGACCAAGTGTTCCAAGGGCAAGAGGGAGCGCAAAGATTGCATAGGCATAGAGCGTAAAGAAGAAGAGAACGGTTTGGAATGCCAAATGTGCACGATATCCACGGAAGAATTCATTCCCAATAAATACCAGGGCAAGCAGGAGGAGGAACGGCCACGAAACTCCCAGTGTCGCACTCTTTGTGTAGAAGATAAGAATACCTGAAAGTAGCGCACCAATTGCATACTGAGCTGCGAGGGGGGCGAGCACGGAAACAATCCGACGCCAAAGCGCATCATCGGTATCAAATCGTGAAGAGACGGTATGGGCCAAGAACGTGCTCACCGCAGCAAGCGTGAGATACGTTATAAACACTAGGTTTGCCAATGATAGGTCAATGAGCGTGAACGTGAGCAGATCACCAACAAAACCCCCTACAAATACTACGCTCGCAAGACGGCGCTCGTGTTGCTTCAACCAAATGTGCTTGGGCCCGGATTTGAACCGGGGACCCTTCCCTCTTCAGGGGAACGCTCTACCAACTGAGCTACCCAAGCAATACGGCTATCCTACCATAGCAGGTGCCGTATTTCATCTCTGACGCTACGACCCATTTTGGGCTTTAAACAGCTCCACAGCTTGCTGAATCTGCTCTGGGGATGGCACACCAAGGAGTGCTGCTGAACCATCTGGAACCGTTGCGTTGAAGTATGGCTTAAGAGCACTTAGAAGAGGACCAATGAGGAAGAGTGGGAGGATAAGTACAATGGTCCACAGGATTACCTTCGCCCAGAAGGAAATAAGACCGGTACGACGTACCTCACGAAGGATACGATTAGTATCCTCTGCAAGTTTAAGATTCTCCTCGAGCAACTCCTCAAGGCGCGCAAGCACTACATTATCTTCTTCAGTGAGCGCCATGCCTACCCCACGTCCGGATTAAGATGACGTTCCATCTTATATACCGAGTACTTTCCAGAACCGATGAACACGATACCAAGTGAACATGCTGCGAGGAGAAGTTCAAACTCCATACCACTGAAACCTCGTGCAGCACCAACAAGGAGTGCAGCTGCAATCATTTCAATAGCGAAGATGACACCAAAGAAGCGTGTTGCAAAGCCAAGGATAAGCGCGAGACCACCGATAACCTCAAGCCAACCAATGAACACCCCTACGAGTGGCCACATACCGAGGTTCGAGAACATAGCCATGGTTTGTGAAAGAGCCACCACCTTATTCCATCCATGGGTGAGGAAGATGAGACCGACCATGAGGCGGATAAAGAAGATACCGAGTGACGGATCATAGAGCCGACGACTTGTACGATGAATTAGTGTTTTCATATACCCCAATTATATCACTGGGTGCTCCCTATTTCTTATAGCTGAGGAGGATTGGCAATACAGGCCTGCAGTGCTGGAGTTTGTGTCCAACCACACATACCGTTTATCTGGCGTTCGCAGGTTGCGGAGCGGTAGCAGCCATATTCAGCACGGTATTCACAGGTGGAAACCATATCTGGCTTATCCGTACAGATCTGAGATGAACAACCTCCCACGTAACAGGGTTTTGGTACAGTACGCTTTTGTACATTAAATGTGAGAGCGTAGTCAGAGGATTTCATATCTCCCTGACGCTTTGCTGGCTTAACTTCTGTCAGAGTGATTGACTCTGCTTCCGTGGTGAATGTTTGATTCAGGGTTAGAGTTTGAGTGTTGGTTCCTGCTGCTGCTGCAACACGCACTGATACACGAACGGTTCCGGCTTGGATACACACCACATCTAGCGGACAGCGGCTATCTTCAACAATTGAAATAGGAGTGATGGAGAGGCCAGCAAAACGTGCAGTCTCTCCTAGTTTAAGGGTTATGGAACCAAAGGGTCGGGTAGTGGGGACAGATATACCTGGTTTTGTAGCAGGTTCAGTACTCGTTGAAATCATGCCCACAGTCGACGTCGCAAGAGGTTCAGAGATGTTGGTATTTGTAGACTGACGGAAAAAGAGGAATAGTGCACCGCCACACAGAATTACTGCGAAGACAATTGCCCCTATATTCACCATCGCGCTGGTTCGTTTCATATACGTAGTATATATGGAGACGACCCTCATTCCTGCTTCTTACAGTGCCTTCACCTGGAATCGAACCAAGATCGTCTCGTTAGGAGTGAGATGCTCTATCCATTGAGCTATGAAGGCGGTACAGCGAGGGTAGCATATAAAAGGGTCCGACTAAAAGCCGGACCCTTTTATACTTGCTCTGTGCTACGCAGCAATTCCAACGAGTGAAGAGAGCTTCTCCTTGTCGAATCCGACAATAAGATCATCACCCACCATGATAACGGGCACGCCCATCTGTCCGCTCTTCTCAATCATTTCCTGGCGCTTCTCAAGGTCTGAAGCAACGTTGTGCTCAGTGTACGGAATACTGTGCTCAGTGAGGAATTCTTTAGCCATCTGGCAGAAATGACAGGTTGGGGTGCTGTAAATAGTGATGTTCTTTTCCATAGAGTTTGATTATGTACCCAGTATAACATTTTGGTTATGGGGATAACGAAAAAGCCGCTCTGTACAAGAGCGGCTGGGATTTTCGGGTCCCACCCCGTTTGTTATGGCCAGCCCCGTGGCTTGATCCTGAGACCCCTCGTGATGATGAGATAGAGAGCAAGCAACACGAAGTCGATGCCGATCATCAGAGAGATCAGGCTCGGATCGGATCCTGGAAGGAGTGCAATCAGATGCAATCCCACCACGATCACCAGGATCAAGACCTGAGGCCTGGCGCGGATCCCTCGCAGCAGACGCGGCGTGACCCTGCGGATCACTCCCCACAGCTCCACGGCGATCAGGCCAATGAAGCACGCTGCGGCGAAGACCATCAGCTCTTCAGAAGTCACCGGCTTGAAGCGCCAGTAGAAACCCATGAAGTAGAGCATGATGACGATCACGACCGAGAGGAGGAAGATGATCCGGCGCTCGGGAATGGCGTGCCACCAGCGATTCTGGAAGGCAAACCGTGCGGCGACGAGGATCAACACCAACGGTAGAAGGAACAGCAACATGGTAGCCCCCTTGTTTTGCTGTATGTATTATAGTACTTATGTAGGTTCTGTCAAGTTAGAACTTGAGCCAGATAAGGGCTTCCTTCCACCATGGGAGCGGTGGAGGTGGGGGTGTCGCTTTGGGAGGAACTACAATAATCACCTGCTCTCCAGGTTTAGCCACACCATATGTTTGGCGCAATACTGCCTCTTGCCCTCGGTCTGTTGAGAGATCATCGAGGTTCTGTTGGAGAGTGGCACGGCGTTCATCGAGAGCGGCAAGTTGTGCATGTGTATCCTTTACCGCATGGCGTGCGATCTCTTCTTTACGCGCAATACCCATGATGAGGAAGACGAACCAGATAATCACAAGAATGAGACTTCCTGCAATCAGATATTCCTTGATTGGTACTGTCTTGTGTCTGGACATACTCTGAGTATACCAAGACACTCCACCTCCCTATTGCCCACTATCCTGCACCATTTTCATGAATACCTCCTGGGGTATTTCCATCTTTGCGTGTACCCCACGCACCTTCTTTCCCTTCTTCTGTTTCTCAAGAAGTTTCATACGACGTGTGATGTCTCCTCCATAGAGATATCCTGTGACGTCCTTGCGGAGTGCAGAGATAGACTTAGAAGAGACAATACGACCAAGCGCATGTGCCTGAATCTTAAGTACGAACATCTGACGAGGAAGAATCTCATGGAGTTTCTCAACCATTCGTTCACCATCCTGTTCAACACGACGTCGAGACACCACACGAGCAAAGGCGGGTACTGGTTCATCTGCTACAAATATCTCTAGCTTCACCACATCCGCAAGACGCTCATCAAGGAATTCGTATGAAAGAGATGCATACCCTGAAGAAACGTTCTTCACGCGGTCAAAGAAGCCACGCATAAGCTCCCGAAGTGGCATCTCTGCCGCAAGTTCGATGCGACCATCAAGATGAGTCTGGGTATCCATCACTGCCCCTTCGTGATCATGAAAGAGTTGAATCATCCCTGAAAGAGATTCTGCAGGGGTGATAAGGATGACCTTAACCCAAGGTTCAGCAATTTCTGCAACATCACCAAAGGCGGGGAACTTTGAGGGAGTGTATATAGTTTCCTTCTTTCCCTGCTTATTGGTAACAGTGTAGGCAATAGTTGGAATGGTAACAATAAGGGTGAGATTGAATTCGCGCTTTAAGCGTTCGGTAACAATTTCAAGGTGAAGCATTCCTAGGAAACCACAACGGAACCCCCGGCCAAGCACACCTGATGACTCCTCTTCAAAAGATAGTGAGGAGTCTGAAAGGCGCAGACGCTCAAGTGCCTGACGGAGCATAGTTAGATCATCCTGACTTTCTGGATACACTGATGCCCACACCACTGGTCGCGGACGATCAAAACCTTCAAGGGGTGGGATATTGGCTCGGTCTGCATAAATAGTGTCTCCCACAGCCACCACTCCTGCTTCTTTCACTCCGGTAACAATGTATCCGATCTCTCCTGCAGAGAGAGATTCGGTAGATACTTCGTCTGGCATAAATATACCGGTCTCAAGTGCGGTGAACCGCGTACCGGCTGCAGCAAAGCGAAGCAAATCCCCTTTCTTAAGGGTGCCATCAAACACACGAGCAAATACGGCAATACCGCGATGTGTAGAGTATGAGAAGTCAAAGATAAGCGCACGTGCCGAATCACCTTCACTCGGGCGTGGTGCAGGTACTAATCGAATAATCTCTTCCAGAAGAGCCTCAACACCTTCCCCGGTACGCCCTGAGACAGCCATAACGGTTTCTGGTGGTACATCTAGAAGCTCTGCGAGCTCAAGGGTTACATCATCAATACGTGCTGCTGGTGAGTCGATCTTTGAAAGCACCGGGATGATCACACAGCCTGCTTTCTTGGCCATACCAAGTGTGGTGAGTGTCTGTGCCTGCACACCCTGTGTTGAGTCGACAAGGAGAATCACTCCCTCAACGGCAGAGAGCGCGCGAGAGACTTCATAGGCAAAGTCGATATGCCCTGGAGTATCGATAAGATTGAGAATATAGTCTTCCCCATCCTTAGCTTTGTACTTCATGCGTGCTGGCTGCATCTTGATGGTGATACCGCGTTCACGTTCAAGATCCATTTTATCCAATACTTGATCGCGCATCTTACGCGCTTCAATTGTACCGGTACGCTCAAGAAGTCGATCAGCTAAGGTCGATTTTCCATGGTCGATGTGAGCAATAATACTAAAGTTACGTATGTGTTTGGTCATTTCCGATTGGCGCGTATGGCTTGAGAGCACGAAGGTTTCGGAGCTTAGAAAGAGAGTTCCAGAGTGCCTTCATCTCTTTGTTCTGGAGCATGAAGAGTACCGCACAAGCCACTGCTAGACCCACCATACCAGCCACAGCGCCCTCTGCAACCACTACGGGAAGTGTGGTGAGTGGCGCTATGTTACCCATGAGTGAGAGAGCCCCGTATGCAGCGGTTCCTCCAAGCAGTGCTGCACCGAATGACTCAAGGATGGGTCGGATGAGTTCTCGAGCTGCACCAGGTACCACTGTACGAAGGGTGATGAGCGCCACCACTCCCATGATGAGTTGACCAAGCGTGAATCCACAGGCAACAAAGAGTATTTCTGAACCGGGCACATCGGTAACCCTAAAGAGAGACTCTACAAAATAACGTACTTCAGGTACGGTCCTTGCAAGGTGCAAGAATCCAAGAGCACTGAGGATTGAGATGCCGCAATCTGCAAGTTGTACAAACAACGGGTTCCACGACCGGTGCGCCGCATAAAAGGCACGAGCTGCAAGAAGGATTATTCCCTGTGCAATGAGAGAAAGCACCATAATGCCGAGGATAGCTGCAGTGAGACGTGTTGCATCCCAATCAAAAGCACCAGAACCAAGAATAATGCGCACAATATGTGCACGCAGCACCACAGTTAGCACCAAGATCACTGAAGACCAGAGAATGATGTGGCGTGCTGCTGCAAATATGGTTGCTTGAAACTCATCCTTCTTCCCTTTGCCATGCTGTTCTGCAAGCACCGGGAATGCGGCTGTTGCATATGCAGCACCAATGAGTGAAAGAGGTACTGCCTCCAGGTTGCTTGCAAGGGTAAACACGGATACAGAGCCCGGGCCAAGACGACTAGCTATTGCAAGGAGACCAAGAGTGGTGATTGTCCCCATACCAAGTGCTAACGAACGCGGCACTGAGTTGCGCACTACCGACATAATCACTCCATACGAAGGAATACGGGGGTACGGAAGTAGCTTTGCACCAAATGCTATAGGCACGTTCAGAAGCAGGTGCGCTGTTGCACCAATGAGAACACCCATACCAATACCTAAGATGCCGTACTGCGGATAGAGGAATACGGTACCGAAGATAATACCGAGGTTATAGAGTACGGGAGAAAGTGCGAACAGTACGAACCGTCGTTTGATCTGCGTAACACTGCCAAGGATACCTGAAAGTCCGAGCAAGATCGGTTGTATCAACAGAAGACGTACTAATGTTACGAACAGATCTGCATTGGGTGAGTTTGCAAAGCTTGGGAACAAAATGAAGACGAAGTTCGGCGCGAAGATTGCAAGTATGATGCAGATGAATCCTCCGGTTATAACCAAGAAGGTTGCTGTTTCAGAGAGCAATCGTCGCGCCTCTTTCTTCTCCATTCCCGAGATCATCGGAATAAGTACGTACGCTGAGACCAATGATGCGACCAGGGCAAATACGAGGTCGGGAATCTTGAACGCCGCATAGTACATATCCAGCACCTCACCCGCACCAAAGGTGTGAGCGAAGATGCGATCACGTGTAAGTGCAAGGAGCTGGGACGCAAGCGTCAGCAAGGCAAGCAGGTACGCGGCCTGATGTAGGCCGCGTACGGGTGCTGTTAGCTTTGTGAGGAATTCGCGAACCATTTCCTCGTATTACTGCGCGGGTACCGCGGTGGTTGCGGGCAATGTCTGAGCATCCGGAAGTGGGGGCTTAGCTACACCAAGTGCTCCAAGGCGTGAGGCAGGGAATGGATTCTTTCCTGCGCGAAGCTGTGCGATGTCTGCTTCCACGATCTTTGCGTTCTCTGGAGAGAGCGCGGCAATCGCTTCAAGCTGTGCAAGTGCCGGTGCGTACTGCGCCTTTGTTGCATATGCTACCGCCAGGAAGAAGCGCGCGTTAGCGAACTCTTTGTTCAGATCAACTGCTCGTGAGAGTGCCTGAATAGCACCATCTGCATCTCCGCTTCCTGAACGAAGAATACCTACTTGGAAGAGAATATTTGGATCGTTTGGTGCGAGATACGCAGCTGCTTCTGCTGCCTCAAGTGCTTCACGTGCCTTGCCCTGCTGCACAGCAAGCTGCGAATAGAGATAGATTGCTTGCGTGTAATCACGCTTCAGACTCACTGCACGAAGAAGTGCTTCTTCTGCTGCAGGATAATTTCTCTTTGCAATCTCAAGCTGTGCAAGTGCAAATGGGAGGGTTGGACTTGAAGGATTAAGCTCAATGGCGCGTGTATAAGCCTCTTTTGATTTCTCATACGCTCCCTCAAGGTTAAGTGGCACAACCGTCTGGTATACCCCGCCAAGCACTGCCCAGTTTTGGTAGTTCTTGCTGTTGAGCTCTACTGCCTTTGATGCAGCCTGAATACTGGTTGAGAGTGCGGCCTGGAACTGCTGCTGTGCATCGCTTGGTGCAAGAGATTGATCTGCTGCTACACGATTCATTTGCGCAATACCAATGGCTGCTGCCAACTGATAGGTGCGGTCATTTGCTCCAAAGAGTATGGCTCGCTGTGCTGCTTCACTCGCTTTGGTGATGTCACCCTTTGAAAGAGCAGACACTCCTTGTGCGTAGGATACGTTTCCAAGATATCGTTCCACCACGGTATATGCTGCAACCACTGAAGCGAGCAAGAGGATAGTGAGACCGAATACGATAACGAATCCAACACGAGGGTTCTTCGCAAATACGATTCCCCATTCACGGCGTGTACCGCTATAGCGGAGCGATGAGATGAAGAGACCCACAAGGAAGAACCCAACCAGAAGTACCAGTGGGCCTGGTGTTGCGAATATCATCACGGTAAACAGGTACACACTTCCCACAAATGATGCCACCGCAACGAAGCGTGCGTATGCGTCCTCTGGGGTACGGAAGAGGAGTGCCCGAATACCAGTGAATAAGAAGAGACCTATAAATCCGAGCCACGCGAGCACACCAAGAATACCGGTGGTCACAAACGAGGTTGGGATCATACCAATACCTGCATTGAAGTCTATGTTCCAGAAGATCGTGTCATTCAATGCTGGCTGACGATACTTAAGCCACTGCTCACCAAATGTTCCTGGGCCAGAGCCAAAGAGCGGTGATGACGCATAAGTGTGACTTCCCACCGCGAAGGTGGACTGCCATGATGGGTGCACATCAAGGAAGTTGGTGCCAAGCGCGTTTGAAAGCGCTGCACCAATAGTATTCCCTCCAATAATAAAGAAGAGGGCAATAACAATGGTTACCAGTGCAGGGGCAAGTGCACGAGAATCTGCCACAGTGGTCTCACGACCAGCCGTCATCTCAAGTGTTGCCACTCCTTCAAGATCATCTTCATCTACCATACCGCGACGCTTCATGATGGCCTCGATAAAGAGACCGAGCGCTACAAGGGTAACAAGAATCCATATGAGCTTTGAGTTCACGAGCGCAAGCACAACGAGCCCAAGACCTCCAAAGATCCAGAGTGCCGTACGAATACGCGGGGTGAGAGACACAAAGCGAATAGCGAGAAGACCAATAACCACCCCAAGACCAACCACCGTACCAAGATCAGTAAACGATCCAATAAGGTTAGAGGTTGAAGAAATGAGGTTTGGTGACACCTTTGCAATGATCACGAACAAAACCTGCACTACCAGCGCAATTGCGAGCACCACACCCGCCACTGAGAAGAACGTGCGGTAGTGATTGGTTCTGCGGAACACCAGTGCAATGAGTGTTGCGAATGACGCAAGGATAAGTATGAAGCCGAACGTGTCTGGTTCAAGCTCATTTCCAAATGCACCTGCAGCAAGGTTATTGCCAGAGAAGAGCATCGAGAGTGCATACGCAAGCGGCAGGAACCATAGTGCCCCAATCAGTGCGACCGGGGGAACAATGATGTTGCCGCGCGTAAGACGAGCGAGAACGAAGAACACCAATGCGATCAAACCACCAAGGGCTATGATCGACACTTTCGTATAAAGGAACGGTACCGTGGCCACCGGAATGAACGCTATCGCCGAAAGCGCAGCCGTGAGCGTGAGAGCCCAGATAGCTAGCGTATCGAACGAAAAGCGCCGAGGGTGAGGCGCGACGGATACCGCTGTGTGAGCTGTATCTGTTTGCATATTGTTACACCGTAATTACGGGATTAACCCTGATAAACCTAATAATACCTATATAAGTATACGTCCCGCCCCTTCTTCGAGGAGGTCCGTATGCAAAGAGTGGGGATAGAACACCAGAACACGTTCGTATAAAAAGCGAAGAAACCCACCCAGAGGGCAGGTTTCTTCATGTATTTAGACCGATCCGATAAGCCGAATTCTGTCGTACCGAAGTACGGACGATCATCTATCTGGGCCGCCTGTTACCAGACGGCTCAAGCGGCGCTCCCATTACTGGGCACGGCCTTGCACAGAGGTAAGGATTTAGCCGTTTCACCCCACAAGTCGCCAAGTGGATTCATCTGACCGAGGTCAGATGCTCTAGGATTTCTCTTCGAGCGTCTCTGCTCGCACCTCGCGTATCACTACGGACGGGCGTTACCCGCTACCCTGCTGCTATTGCTAGCCTGAGTTCGGACTTTCCTCCCTGAGAAACTCAGAGCGATCGTCTGGATCGGTCTAGGTGGGATTATACCATATCTGAAAAATAAAGCGATTTCTTCTTTACTCGCCGCGTGGATTATAGCCACGTACCTAATGATAGGATTACTAGATGCTAAAAAGACTTCTGCTACTTACGTTCATAAGTGTCGGACTAATGACTACTGGTCAGACGTATGCACTTACTCCATCCCAAGATGTTAGCGTCTGTATTAATACTCCAGTGGAGAAGCGCGGTCCTGACTGCACAGAAAAGTTGGAGGCGTTTTCTAAACACGTCAAAGAACTTGGTGAGTCTGAGCGCAGAATTAAATCACGAGATGATTTGGCGGCAGGCGCCTTAGTGTGCGTTTCCATTATTATCGCTGTTAGCGCTTTGATGCTTTCTAGATCAAGGACAAGCGTAACAAAGGTTCAAAAATAGTATTTTAGCTAGTGGACTAGGGACGAACCAAACAAAGAAGCACCCAATTGGGTGCTTCTTTGTTTGGTTCGTCTTAGATTAAATCTCGCAAATACCCGCCACACAGGCCATTTCTTTCTTGAGCTCCGTCTCATCAGCGCGCTCGTAGAGCATGAGTTTTGCATAATCAACGGTTGGGAAGTTTTTCATACGAGTTTCGTACTCTGCCTTGGTAATTGGCTCGTATGGAGCAAGACGATATACGTGGTTATCACGAGGGAGGAATGAGAGTCCTCCAACAATCTCCCAGTTCTCATATACCCAGTTAGCAACCTTGATCCATTCATCATCTCCCACAGATACCGTTACGGATGGATTGTGCTCAGTATAGTTTTGCTTCACGAGCTTCCAGTGCTCAAGCTGATCAAGTGCCGTGATGTCGTTCTTGGAGATAGCACCTTCTGGAGCTTTCACCGGGAACTCGAGTACATAGGTGTTTGCCGTCTCTGGGTTCTGCCCCACTTCAGGGAAGAACGGTACACCTGCATCACGCATGAACTTAAAGAGGGAATCGGTTGCACTAATACGAATACGACGAACATAGTACGGTGAGTGACGAGGATGCATGCCAGAAGAGACATCGAAGGTCTGCGATACGGTACCTGATGGCTTCACACAGGTGATTGCCATAGACGCACTCACACCCATCTTCTCTGCATACTTCTTGTTAGTCTTGATGGTCTCAAGACGCATTGCCTTAAGAGTGTCTGCTGTACGTGATGCCTTTGAGTCCCACTGGCCAGTGACAGATACACCAAGGAGACGCTCTGCTTCGCAGTTCTCGGTCCACTCCTTAGAAAGATAGTTGAGGCTGGTGAGGGTGGACTGATAGGTACCAAGGATGGTTGCGAGACGCGCCTTGCGTACGAGTGATTCCTTTGTGTCCCCTGCACGCGCAATTACTTCAGTGAGGTTGCAGAACTGTTTGGACTTAAGAATGATCTCACCACAGGGATTGGTTCCTGCAGGACCCACCACCTTATCTGCCTTGATGTATCCGGTCTTGTTCCAGAACTCAACACGACGCTCTGGGAGCTGCTGTGCAAGTGCGCCACGGTTGAAGATACCGCGCTCACCTGAACCTGATTTCATAAGCGCAACCCATTCATCCATGAACTCTGCGTTTGTTGGCTTCTCGTTATAAATAGCTGAGTTGTTTGCGATGGAGCGCTGAGGGTTGGTGTTCCAGAACTCACCCTTCTTAGCATCACGAACAAGATCATCATCAAGATCTGAGAGGGAAATCATGGCGCTGCGGCGTACTCCACCTGCCACCACACACTCACCGATCTTGCAGATCATGTCGTGTACATCGATGTTACGAAGACGACGGCCCTGACGGCTCAAGATACGCTCACGAGAGAAGGCGAGGAGACTACGAAGTGGTTCAGGGCCTGATGCCTTTCCACCCATAGTCTTAAGGCGTGCACCTGCGGGACGAACCTGAGAGAAATCGAAGTCTACATCGTTGCCTGCAAACCAGGTCTTGAGACCAAGTGTGAGAGCATCGCACCAACCTTCTTTTGAGTCCCCCACCACATGTGTTGGGAGTTTCTCACCAGTCTGTGCCCCGATCTGTGGAAGCGCCTGTACGTTTGCGCTCTCAACAGAGTACCCAACACCAGTACCACACATGGAGATGTACATAATCTCTGCAAAGTCTGCGATCTTCGATGGTGCAATGAACGAGCAGTTATACGCTGCAACATTGCAACGCTCTACCGCTTCACCTGCGAACTGCATAAGACGCATTGATGGCATCACTTCCTGCTTGAGAATTGCTTCACGAAGCTCTGCGTATTCCTTATCACTAAGTTTCTTTCCAAGATTCTTTTTCATGAATCCGATGTAGCGGTCTACTGTCTCTACCCAGGTCTCACGACGACCCTCTGCAGGACTCCACTTCGAATAGCTACGAAGGTATACGAATTCTCCAAGAGCGTTTCCCTTGAAGTACGTCTTACTCTCATCTGCGAGGCGACGTACATCGTCTGGAATCTCAATATGCTCTGTGCGCATCTGGTTCCGCTTGTCGCGGTATAGAATGTACGCTTTTGCAGAACCGGTGAAATCATTCAACATGAGCTGCTTCTCAACCGCATCCTGAATTCCCTCCACGGTTGGAAGGAAATTCTTGTACTTCTTTGCAAAGCGAGCGAGTTCGCCTGCTACCTGGTGTGCTACGAGCACTGCATCATCCTCTCCTCCTTCATTGGCCGCAGCCATTGCCTTATGGGTTACCGAAACAATCTTCTCAAATGAGAAATCTGCCATCCGTCCGTCGCGCTTCTCTATCTTAGGAATTAGTTCGCGGTATCGCTTCGTCTCCTTGCTCTCTGCGGGTACCGCTACTTTTGCAGATACTACTTTTTTCTTTGAAGAGAGCACTGCGGACTTCGTGGTTTTAGCCATAGGGTTTGGGTAAGAGATAATAGGCGCCGAAGAACGAGGATGATGTCGACGTATATGAATTGTACCGCTGCTTCATCGAATCAGACTGTGGACACTGCACTCGAGAATTTATTTCCCGTATGGCAAGGGGAGCTGCACGGTAGTGCCGACTGTCCATCCTCGCGCCGCCGCCTGTCCTGCACGCATTTCCATCACGTATCGCACCGGCATATCAGGATAAAAGACATGCGGGTAGGAGGATGGTTCAACATTCTGTTCTAGGGTGACTATCGTACCGTTGTCCGATAGCCAAAGTATGTCGAGAGGAACCAACATGCCTTTCATCCAGATACCGTATGAGCCATCTGTTTCAAATACAAAGAGCATTGCGTAATCAGGCTTAATATTCTTTCTCCCGCTTAGTCCCTGTGCTCTGTCTTTCTCACTGCTTACTATCTCAAATGAAATGGGACTTGATGCAGTAGTGGGAGTGGTGGGGAATACAGAAAGTGTGCTATCGGACATGAATGGTCGTGCATGCCAGAGCCATCCTCCAACAAGTCCGAGTGCTACGATCCCCGCTATGCCGTATAGGACATATTGTCTTTTATGCGGCTCGTCTACCCCTTGATACATGCTGCTATCATAGCAGCTTTGATATACTTCAACCCATGAAGAACGTACCTAAAAGCAATTTCCAGAGCACGGTATATTCAGTGGTCGCAAGCATTCCAAGGGGATCAGTAGCTACGTACGGACAGATAGCAGAACTTGCTGGAAGACCCGGTGCGGCACGTGCAGTTGGGACCTGTATGCGTAACAACAAAGATACACATACCGTTCCCTGCCATCGCGTCGTTGCATCGAATGGAACTCTTGCTGGATATGCCTATGGTGATGGACTCTCCACAAAAAAGAAACTCCTCCAGAAGGAGGGAGTTTCTTTTAAAACAAATGGAACAACGGTAGACTTAAAGGCAAACCAGTGGCAGCCGAAACGTTCTCGCTAAGGATGTGATGCGATGTACGCACGCGTCTTGGGGCCAAAGTATCCTGCTGCTGGCACAATACCGTTTGCTGTCTGAAATCGTATAAGTGCTGCTTTAGTGGCAGGGCCAAAGAATTGAGTTTCATTCCCTACTGAACCTGCTCCTGTGGCAGCTACCACTGCACCGTGCGTATTTAGATATACCTGAAGGGTACGAACATCTACTCCCATTGCGCCTGTTTCAAGGTCACGGGTGAAGGATCCTGCAGCAGTACCTCCCATGCCCAGGACTTGGAGAATGTATGCCGGAAGTGCAATCCCTTGTGCTTGTGCGAAGAGGAATACATCTCGGTTTGCGATAATTATGGCGCTTATTTCAGCTGAAACTCCTGTTGAGGTTCCTCCTGCATATCCTGCGGGTCCTCGCGCTATAGATACAGACTGACCGGGACGATTCTGTGTGGTTCCCTGTTCTGCTGTGGTAAATGTCTGGTCTGAGGAAAAACTTGCATTCCCTGAACCATCTGCACTACGAACTCGATAATGATACGTAGTCAGCGGTAAGAGATTCGAGAGGTCCACAGAATGTGAAGTTACAAGTGAAGAACTGGTTGTTGTGGCACCGTATGAAGCAGTTGTGCCATATGCAACTGCAGAATCTGATGATTCATCTGTGGTCCAGCGGATAGTTACTTCAGTGCTATCTGGGGTACGTGCAGATATTGAAGAGATGCTAGGGTCAGTAACATCTGGTGTTGCTGAGGTAGTGAAGGTGCCATCAGAACTGTTAGTTGAGTTGCTCAACGTATCTGCAGACTGAATACGGTAGTGGTAGGTTGTGGATGGAGAGAGACCTGTAAGTGTAATTGAATGTGACGTTACAAGTGAGGCTGAAGTAGAAGCAGAGCCATATGAGACGGTAGCGCCATAATCAATACGTGAGTTCGCTGCTTCGTCCGTGCTCCAAGTAATCGTTATCGAGGTGTCACTTGGTGTTCCTTCGACAATAGAGGAAATAACAGGGCCTGTTGCATCAAGCACCACACCACCATAGAGAGCCGCACCGTACAAACCTGAACCATATGCGGTATCTGCTGCTGCAGAAAGTGGAGAAAAGAGTGAGGTACACAATATACTCCCGCCAATCATTAGGACGAGGACTGCAACTGCAAGGCGATTAGGACGTGGAAGAACCTCCATATGATCCTCCGCCATACGTATGTGCCACGGGAGCACTCTTTGTTGACGTGCCTGGTAATCGCGATAGCACAAAGACGCCAATTAATGACCCGACGTACATGAGAAACTGCTTACGTGTGAGTTGTTTGTTCATATGATTTAAAACCACTAGTTCGTATTGAGTATACCGCCCTTCCAATGATGAGACTAATCTCGAAGAGGAGAAGTGTTGGTACTAGAAAGAGTCCTAGCGTATAGAGATCACTGGTTGGAGTAAGTATGGAGAGTGCAATGATGGCCACGAGATAGGCCAGACCACGCCGTCGGGCAATGACACCAGGATCAAGTACGCGAGTATACGCTAGAGCAGCAATAATGCAGGGGATCTGGAATATACCGATCATTATGGTCAATTGCATGAGAGCAAAGTCCATATAACGGTCTGCGGTAAAGAAATTCTCTACACCAGGTACTTGAATTGAGAGCAGAAATCCAATACTAAGGGGCAAAAGGAGTAGGTAGGTGTATATACTCGCCACTAGTACCAGCACGGTACAGATCATCAAAAATGCTATTACGTGCCAATTACTACGCTTTCCAAGCGCAGGAGCAATGAACCTGAATGCGCAGAACGCTATAACGGGGAGGGATAGCAGAAAGCCGCCGAAGAAGTCGACTTTAAATATAAAGAGAAGTGGGTCCAGTGGGGAGAGGAATACCAGAGATTGTGTGCCCAGGGGCGCAAACAAAAGCTCAATTATCTCTTTATTGAAGTTATGAGTGACTACTGCACCAATAATCAGTGCGGTAAGGGATATGAAGAAGTAATTCCTGAGCTCTGCAAGATGTTGCCAGAGACTCAGCTCTTCATCACTTTTTCTTGGTTCCATTCTGTTCGCCCTTTGTGCCACCCTCAAATCCTTCACGAAGCTCCTTGAATGAGTGCCCGATACTCTTTGCGAGTTCAGGTAGCTTATCCTTACCGAAGAATAATAGGAGAATAAAGAGGATGAGCAGTATCTCGGGGATACCTAGGCCGAAGAAGTTCATTGGGTAATTTTAGACCATATCTACTACATCTACAATAATCAGGAGTGCGTGTGAAATATCTTTGCTATACTGCTGATGTATGGCAAACCTACCAACACCGGGCGCAGACTCAGGAACCTGGGGAGACACCCTTAATACTTATTTGCTTGTTGGACACGATGCTGACGGAAATAATGTTGGTGGCAAACTTGTTGAATCAACCAAAGGTACTGGATACACCCTAACTGCTGCAAACAACAGCCAGCGTATTGTTGCAACTGCTGCAATCACTATTACCGTTCCTGCTCTAGGAACGCTCGCAAACGGGTTTGAATGCGAAGTGGTAAATGATAGCGGAGGTACGGTAACAATCGATGGTCCTGGATCTACAAACGTAACTCTCTCAGACGGTGAGGTTGCGTGTATCCTTGAGGTAAACAGCAAGCAACGTGTGGTTAAGGGCGCAAGCACTGTTATTTCTTAAACAACGTAGCGGAGGCGGAGAGATTCGAACTCTCGAGACCCTTTCGAGCCTGCCACCTTTCCAAGGTGGTGCACTAGACCGCTATGCGACGCCTCCAATTGCACTGTTATAGCACGGTTCCTAGCTCTGACCGAGCAGTCTTTTGATACGCTCCTCAACCGGTGGATGTGTTGCAAAGAGACCGTTGATCCACTGTCCTGTCTTACCCTCCTTCTCACCAAACGGATCTCCAATAAATAGATGGGCAGTTGCGTGTGACGCATGCTGCATAGGCTGGCCATAGCTACCAATCTTCTGAAGCGCTGAAGCTAATCCTTCAGGGTATCGGGTGAGGAGCGCACCAGAGGCATCTGCAAGGTATTCACGACGACGTGAGATAGCCATCTGAATGAGTTGTGCCGCAATTGGTGCAAGTATAATTGCAACCAATCCAAGCACCATAAAGAGGATGTTTGCACGACCGTTGTCGCTATTACCACCTCCAAAAAGAGACATGCGAACAAACATGTCTGAGACAATCGCAAGGAATCCAGCAAGCACCACTGCCACCGTCATAATAAGTATGTCTCGATTCTTAATATGCGACAGTTCATGTCCAATCACTCCCTCTAGCTCAGAACGAGTCATCATTGAGAGAAGTCCTGTGGTTGCACACACTACCGCATGCTTTTCATCACGTCCTGTGGCAAAGGCATTCGGTGCAGGATCATCAAGTACATAGAGCTTTGGCATAGGAAGCCCAGCAGTGATGGTGAGGTTTTCCGTAACGGTGTAGAGGTCAAAGAACTCTTCACGGGTTGCAGGGCGAGCACCGGTAAGGGCAAGTACGGTCTTATCAGAGAACCAGTAGCTCCAGAAATTCATGATGAGAGCAAATCCAACAGCCACATACAGAATCTCTGGTGCGCCGTAATACCAGCTAAAAGCGTATCCAATAGCGATAACAAGCACCAAGAAGAACGACATGAGTAATACCGTTCGCCACACATTATTCGATCGTTCTTGATAGAGCGTTGCCATACAGAGATTGGGCCTTAGAAAACCCTATAAATACACTAGAATCCCACCTTTACGGGTTCACGTGCTGCAGCATCTGCGTCAGTGAGCTGGAAGAGATCCATCTTCTTAAAGTTAAATGAAGACGCAATAACGTTTCCTGGGAAGGATTCAACAGCGGTGTTGAGTTCCTGCACGTTGCTGTTGTAGAAACGGCGTGCTGCCTGAATCTTGTCTTCAGTATCAGCAAGCTCCTTCTGAAGCTGAACGAAGTTCTCATTCGCTTTAAGGTCTGGATACGCTTCAGACACTGCAAAGAGACTCTTAAGAGTGCTTGAGAGCATGTTTTCAGCCTCTGCCTTTGCAGAAGGATCTGTTGCACCCATAGCTGCTGCACGTGCCTTGGTTACGTTTTCAAATGCTGCTGCTTCATGGGTTGCATATCCCTTAACCGTTTCAACGAGGTTAGGGATAAGGTCATAGCGACGCTTGAGCTGAACATCAATATCTGCCCAGGCTTCCTTGGTACGGTTAACACGAGATACAAAGCCGTTGAATGCAAATACCACCCAAAGAACAACGAGTGCAAGAATGCCGAGCACAATGTAGAGAGTCATCATAAAGGTTGCGGTTATGTACTAAGTATACTGCATTGCCAAAAGCACTCAATAGTTGCAAAAGCATGTATTCATGCGTACTGTGCAAGAGGAATAAAGGAGCATTCCCATGCTTGAAATCGTAGCGAGAACGCTTCTGGACGCATTTCTCGTATCCCTACCCTTTGGTGCCTGCAGCGTGGCATACGTGCTGCATGTGCGTCGAGAAACACGGGATGCACAACCCCAGGTAAAGCTTGGCTCAGTAGCGCGCGCGTCAGGCTTTGGGTGCACCGTGATTGACCCGAACGAACATCAGCCCTGTGACCATTAACGAGAAACCCCGCCGATCTGGAAGATCGACGGGGCCTCATTTTATATCTTGCGTAGTAGGGAAGTGAAACTGTTTAGAATCCCATACCACCCATATCTCCTCCCATGTCACCTGCTGATGCTTTTGGTTCAGGAATATCTGCAACCGCAGCCTCAGTGGTGAGGAGAATTGCTGCAGCAGAAACAGCATTCTCAACGGCACCACGGGTTACCTTCACGGGATCGATAATACCAGCCTTAACCATGTCATCTACCATTTCATCCTTTAGGGCGTCGTAGCCTGCGTATCCCTTTGCATCTTGTACCTTATGTACGATTACAGAGGCATCATCCTTTCCGCAGTTAATAGCAATCTGACGAAGTGGCTGTTCAAGTGCACGAACAACGATATCGTAGCCAGACTTTTCGTCTGAGGTCATACCCTTCTGATCAGCATCAGAAAGCATCTTAGAAACCTTTGCGAGTGCAGTACCTCCACCGGGCACAATACCTTCCTCAATTGAAGCCTTGGTTGCTTTAACAGCATCATCAATCTTGTCTTTGAGATATTTCATCTCAGTCTCTGTTGCCGCTCCCACACGAATCACTGCCACGCCACCCGTGAGTTTTGCGATACGCTCTTCAACCTTCTCGGTATCAAACTTAGAAGTACTCTGCTCGGCAATTGCTTGAAGCTGTGTTACGCGCGCCTCAATATCTGCTTTCTTTCCCTTTCCTCCCACGAATGTGGTTGAATCTTTGGTTGCAACCACTCGTGTTGCCTTGCCAAGCATTGATAGGGTAGCGGACTCAAAGGTGAGACCCATATCGTTTGAGATAACCTGTGCACCGGTAACGGTTGCAATGTCTGCAAGCATTTCCTTCTTACGGTCTCCATACCCAGGTGCCTTTACGGCAAGTACGTTGAACGTGCCTCGCAGCTTGTTGAGTACGAGCGTGGTGAGAGCATCACCATCAATATCTTCTGCAACAATAACCAACTCTTTGCGTCCTGCTGCCGCAACCTTTTCTAGAAGGGGAAGGAGATCCTGGATGCTACTGATCTTCTGATCGGTGAGGAGAATCTGTGCATCACGCATTTCAGCTTCCATGCGCTCTGGGTTTGTAACCATATATGCTGATACATAACCCTTATCAATCTGCATACCCTCCACTACTTCATAGGAGAGTTCCATACCCTGTGATTCCTCCACAGTCACTACACCATTCTTGCCCACCTTCTCAACGGTTTCAGCAATGATGCTTCCCAGCTGCTCGCTTTCAGCAGAGATAGAGGCTACATGCTTCACATCACTCTTGCCCGCTACAGGCTTTGCCATCTTCTTTAGTGCTACGAGAGCAGCATCGCGTGCTTTCTCCATACCACTGCGCACACCCATGGCATTGCCGCCCTTGGTTACGCGCTCTAGACCTTCATCAATCATTGATTCAAGAAGCACAACAGTTGTGGTGGTACCGTCTCCAACACCATCGTTGGTCTTGTTTGCCACTTCCTTAACGATCTCTGCACCCATGTTCTCGAACTTATCCTTGAAAGAGATCTCCTTTGCAATAGACACACCATCGTTGGTGATGCGTGGGCCACCATATCCTTTTTCAAGCACAACGTTGCGACCACGAGGACCAAGAGTGACCTTAACGGCACGTGCGCTCTTAGTTACACCTGCGTGAATCGCCTTACGCGCTTCTTCACCGAACAGAATCTGTTTTGCCATATATAAGGAATGAAAATAAAAGGGAAGTAAGCGGGGGAGTTGTTACGCTATTTTTGCGAGGATATCTGATTCAGAAAGGATAAGGTAATCCTTTCCATCAATCTTAATGTCTGTGTATCCATACTTAGAGAACAGTACGACGTCACCAACCTTTACGGTCATAGAGGATAATTCATCACCGTCATACTTGCCGGGACCAACGGCTACTACCGTGCCACGTTCTGGCTTATCTTGTTTTGCCGTGTCCGGGATAATAATGCCCGAAGCCGAGATTTCCTCCTTAGGGAAGGGTTGAACCACGACACGATCTGCCAATGGTGAAATAGAGACCTTTGATGTAGCCATAGAAATACGCTCTTTAGATAAATGAAGAACGCTTATAACGATTTGTTTCTTGCCTTTTCCGACGTGAGTCTTCCCCACTGCCGAAAAGTTATCCACAGGTAGTGGAATTACATTTAGTTTACCAGAAATAGAAAAATAGCGTCAAACTATTTGACTAATATGCTATTTGTGGGTTATAATGTATTTAGTATTAAACGGCTTTGGGGAGATTAAGCCATGTTCCGCACAATCTTTTTCTTCATCGGTATCGTGCTCGCTCTGTGCGGGTTCATACCCGGCATCATTTTCTACCGTCAGGACTTTCCAGGCCTCATGACGATCGCAGTACCGCTACTGTGCGTCAGTGCGATCAGCTATGCTTTTGCGACCTTCATGTTCCTGAAGGAAAGGTCGCTCACCAGCGGGATCCTGACCGGCCTGATGTCGACACTCATGGTCGGCTGCATCATCACGTTGGTGACGGTCCCAGGGTTCAGCGACGAAGCGCTGCTGATCATCGGACTCAGCGGCGCAGCCCTGGCCATTTGCGCCGGCGTTCGTGAGATGGAGACACTCAAGGCGATATTGCCATACGCGGAGCTGGTTCTCTCCCTCCTCCTTATCATCGGAATCGTGCTTCAACAGCGCGGTGCTGGTCTAGGAGGTGCATTCGGAGGCGACAACTTCGCATCGACATTCTATAAGCGCCGTGGCGCGGAGAAGTTCCTATTCAACGCAACCGTTGTTATCGCAATTCTCTTCGTGATCAGTGCTATAGCTGGATTCCTCGTCGGATAAGGAGTGCGGTACGTACGCGTACCGACATCTGTGCTTCCATGACTTTTCCGTCTCCCCTACGCTATTTACGTACCCTTTCCCCTGGTGACCGGCTCATTGCGAGTATCCTGGGTGGATTCCTTGTACTTGCGTGCATCATTGCACTGTATGGTTTTCAGCTACGCTTTCTAATAGAGCAGCCTGCATACGGCGGATCGTTCACAGAAGGAGTTGTGGGGACACCACGATTCATAAATCCGCTCCTTGCCATTTCTGATACAGACCGAGACCTTGCCGCACTCACCTTCGCAGGCCTTATGGGTCATGACGCAAACGGTGCATTGGTACCGATTCTTGCTGAGTCCTATGAGATTTCTCCGGATGGAAAGACGTATACCTTTATTCTTCGTTCGAATGCGAAGTTCTCAGACAATACATCGGTAACGGCAAGTGATGTGGTGTTTACCGTTTCAAAGGCACAGGATCCTGCACTACGTAGTCCTGCACTGGCAAACTGGGCGAATATCCGTGCGGAAGTGGTAGATGCTCGTACAGTTCGTTTTACCCTTCCAAAGGCATACACACCCTTTATTGAAGACGCCACCCTCGGTATTCTTCCATCGCATATCTGGAAGAACGTTTCGAATGCGGAGTTCCCTTTCTCTTCTCGCCAGATTAATCCGGTCGGAGCAGGACCCTTCCAAGTTTCAAATATGACCCGCAAGAGTGATGGTTCAATATCTTCATACGAACTAAGTGCATTCAAAGGGTATGCTGGGGGTCGCCCGTATCTGAACAGTATTCGGTTTGTATTCTATTCAGATCAGAGTGAACTAACAGAAGCGGTGCGGAAAGGTGAGGTCCAGAGCGCATACGGTGTTGCATCGGCTCGTGCAATCAACATTCCGTATAGTCGTGTGTTCGGTATATTCTTCAATCCAAGTGAGGATCCTCTGTTTGCAGATATAAGTGTGCGTAAAGCACTTTCTGTTGCGATTAATCGTCAGGCAATTGTTAATGAGGCCTTGGGAGGGTATGCAACACCCATTGCAGGACCATTACCTCCAAACAATGAAATTGCAGCAGTTCCCCTGCCCCCAGCAGAAACACGCATTGCAGATGCCAGACAGGTTCTTTCAGAAGGTAAATGGCTGTATGATGAAGCGAGTCAGCGTTGGTCTAAAGGTGGTGTGACGCTTGAGGTAACTCTCACGACATCAAACGTGCCCGAACTAAAAGCCGTCGCCACACAGATTCAGGAGGATTGGCAGACACTCGGTGTGCCTGTATCAATTGAGCTACATGATGCAAGTGTTCTTACCCAGGAAGTGATACGACCTCGTGCGTATGGCGCACTCCTCTTCGGAGAAGTGATTGGACGTACTCCAGACTTGTTCGCATTCTGGAGTTCAACAGAGCGCACAAATCCAGGTCTTAATATTGCAGACTATTCTAATAAAGAGGTGGATGCATTATTGGAGAAACTTCGCCAAGAGAAGACCCCTGATCCTGCAGACCTTGCGAGCTTGAATGTGTTGATTGCTGCGGACTATCCTGCAGCATTCACCCACACCCCCGACTTCGTGTACACGATTCCTGCAGGACTTCGTGGTGTTCATATCACGGAGATTGCAGCACCATCTGATCGTTTCGATGATGTAGCACACTGGTATCGCAATACGGAACTGGTATGGCCCATCTTCGCTAAAAATAAGTAGAAAGTAGTAGGCAGGACGCACGCGTCACCTACTTCTCACTGTTTGTTTTTACTAAACACATTATTCTAAATTCAAAATATATTATGGCATCAGCACCAGCACCTGCTCCGGCACCTCGTACTCCGCACGATGGTCCTCGTCAGGATTCCCCAGCACGCACCCCACGTCCTGAGGGTGCATCACGTCGTCCCGTACGACGCGGTGGTCAAAATCGTGGACCGCGTCCTGAAGGAAGCGCGCCACGCGCTGAAGGACCCCGCAACAACCGCCCTGCTGGGCCGCGTGGAGCAAGTCGTGGGTCATCTCGCGACCGCATGCGTATGCGCCGCCCTGCCCCAAACAGCACCCCAAAGCGTGGTGCGGACTACTTCCCTGCTGCTCCGGCATCAAACGTAGTTCGTGTGATTCCGCTCGGTGGTGTGGAGGAAGTGGGACGCAACATGTTCTGCGTTGAAACGAACGGAGATATCTTCGTCTTCGACGTAGGCTTCCAGTTCGTATCTGAGGATTCCAATCCTGGAGTGGACTACATGCTTCCAAACACGGCATACCTTGAGAAGAACACCGATCGTGTACGTGGTGTGTTCATCACCCACGGTCACCTCGACCACATCGGCGGTATTCCATTCTTGATGAATCGTTTCGGCAATCCACCGATCTACACCCAGAACCTCACTGCGGTGATGATTCAGAAGCGTCAGGAAGAGTATCCTGATGTGCCTAAGCCAAACATTGTGGTGGTTGAAGCGGGTCAGACTATGACCATTGGATCCACCAAGGTTCAGTTCTTCGGTGTTACTCACTCGATTCCTGATTCCATGGGTATCGCTATTGAGACTCCATACGGCAATGTAGTGGTAACGGGAGATCTTAAGCTGGATCATGACAACGGTGTTCCAACCGCAAAAGAAGAGAAGACCTGGGGTGTACTCGCTGCACAGAAGAATCTCTTCTTTATCGCAGACTCAACTAACGCTGAGCGTGATGGCTTCTCTATGCCAGAACGTAAAGTGCATGAAACGCTTGAGGAAATCATCAAGAATGTACATGGACGTCTTATCATTGGTACCTTCGCTTCTCAGTTCGAACGTATGATTCACATCATCGAGACTTGCGAGAAGCTTGGAAAGAAGGTGGTAACAGAGGGTCGTTCTATCAAGACGAACCTTGAGATTGCTCAGAAGACCAATCTTATCAACATCAAGAAAGATACAATTATCCCTGCACAGGAAATTGGTGACTACTCACCAGACAAGATTGTTATTCTTTCTACTGGTGCACAAGGTGAGGAGTTTGCAGCACTCATGCGTATCGCAACGAAGCAGCATAAGAATGTCCAGCTTAACCCACGCGACACCATCGTTCTTTCCTCTTCAGTTATTCCTGGAAATGAGATTGCCGTACAGAAGCTGAAGGACAATCTATACCGTAATGGGGTTACCCTCATCCACTATCGTTCAAGTGACGTGCACTCAACCGGTCACGGCAACACGGGTGAGCTAATCTGGATCAATAAGAAAGTTAACTCAACCTTCTTCATGCCTGCATACGGGTACTACTCGATGACCGCATCACACGCAAAGGCAATGGAACAGGCGGGACGTGCTCGTGATTCCATCATCGTTGCTGATAACGGTATGGTGATCGACATCATTGATGGAGAGCGCCTTGATATTCACAAAGAGAAGGTTCCCTCTTCCCCACTTATCGTAGATGGCTTTGCAATCGGTGATATGCAGGAGGTGGTGATCCGTGATCGTCAGGCCCTCGCAAAGGATGGTATGTTCGTCATCATCGCTACCGTGAACTTGAAGACAGGAAAGCTGCGCAAGTCTCCCGATATCATCTCTCGTGGCTTCGTATATCTACGTGAAAGCCAAGATCTTCTTAACCAGGCCCGCCTGCTCATTAAGAAGACAGTGGAAGATTCTACCCATGGTATGAATCCGGTAGATCTCGACTATGTGAAGAACAATCTTACAGACGTTATGAGTGGGTACCTCTTCAACCGCACCAATAAAGCACCGATGGTTATTCCGGTACTGATTGGAGTGTAGCAACGTAGTTTTACAAAGAAACGGCCGCATTATGTGCGGCCGTTTCTTTTATGCAAATGGTACAATTCGTATCACTATGCAAGCGCGCCGTATTCTTTCACTAAGCAATTTCTTTGCTGCAGCGCACTTTTTCCTCATTATATATATACTCACGCCATATCTGGCGATATTCATGCCCAAAGAGAGCACTGGTTTGGTGGTCGCTTTGGGTGCATTGGTAACACTCGGTGTCTTCCCTTTCATGCCAAAGCTTGTGGCGCAGCATGGTGCTCAGCGTCTTGTGATCTTTTTTGCATTGGTAGAGATGTGCATCCTGCTATGGCTCGCACTTATTCCAACGGCAGTCGGTGCGGTACTACTTGCAGCACTTGCTTGTGCCGTTTCTCCCCTACTGGTGTATCAGCTGGATATTCTTCTTGAAGCTACTGTTGAGAGCGAAGATGAAACGGGCCGTGTACGCACAGCATTCCTCACTGCGGGCAATATTATGTTGGTGATTGCGCCCCTTATCATTGGCCTACTTCTTGATGGAGATGTCCATTACGATAGAGTCTTCTTGGTTGCGTCACTCTCCCTCATACCAGTCATACTCTTGATGTTCCTTCGCAAACTACCCTCTAAGCATATTCTTGGCATACACAATGTCACGGAAGCCTGCGCATGCATTGCAAAGGATAAGGATCTACGAGCCGTAGCAATCGCGATGGGTATTCTCCAATTCTTCTTCCATCTCGCACCACTGTATATTCCTCTATACCTTCACACCGTATTAGGTATTCCGTGGTCTCAACTTGGGTGGGTCTTTGCGGTGATGTTGATTCCATTTGTGGTACTTGAGTACCCCGCAGGAGTACTCGCAGACACTAAATTTGGAGATCGCATACTACTCATTGCTGGATTCATCTGCACCGGTATTTCCTTTGCGTTTATCGGATTCATCACTGCAGAAACTTCTATCTTAATTATCCTGAGCATCCTTCTGCTAACCCGTATCGGTGCTGCACTTGTTGAAGCAATGGTAGAGGGTCACTTCTTTCGTAGGGTATCTGAACAAGACATCAACACGGTCAGTATATTTCGTATGATGCGTCCATTAGGCGCACTCATCGCACCTCTCGTGGGCACCATCATTCTAATGATCAGCAACTTCACTATATTCTTTATCGTTACGGGAATCCTTATTGCGGTTGGCGGGGTCATTGCAGCTAACTCGATTCAAGGCATGCGTCTTAAGCAGGTCGCTATCAGCTCCGGTGTAGATCCTGCTTAACTCGGCAACGTATAGTATGTTCCTGTTTTCTCAACCATTCCTTCCAATATAAGCTTCTTGAGCTGTGTTTCCATCTGTTCAATACGATCGTCACCAAGTAATACGAGGAGGCGTTTCTTCGTTACTGAGTTTCGTGCAAGTTCTTTAAGAATGGCACCCCGTGCTTGTCTTCCAGAACCACTGAAAGCAGTCTGTTTTGTATAACTCATGCTCTTTGTGTTCACACGTATACCGCTGCGCTTTAGATAGGAACCGTAGTCCATAAGTGCGGCATACCACTCTCGTGATCTTCCTTTTGGAAGTGATTTGCTTAGTACTTCCAATATTTCTGCATCTGAGACCTGCTTCTTGTCTGAGAAGAAATGGTGCAGTACTACTGTTCGTAGGTTTGTCTCAATAAACACTACGTCTGCATTCATTGAGAATGCCGCTACGGCACGTGCAGTGTATGGCCCAACACCGGGCAGAGATACAAGAGTATCTGGATCAGTGGGCATTTTTCCTTTGTATTCAATAACCACCTTCTTCGCTGCATCATGCAACATCTTTGCACGACGATTATATCCAAGACCCTGCCACAGGGTGAGGACCTCAGCGAGGGGTGCTTTGGCAAGCGCACGTACTGTTGGAAACCTTTTGAGCCATGCAGCGTAATATCCGCGAACACGCTCAACCTGAGTTTGTTGCAGCATTACCTCTGAGACAAGGATGCGGTAGGGGTCAGTGGTGTTTCTCCAAGGAAGATCATGCCTTCCTTGTTTTTTATAAAAGTCCCATATGATTTTCCTGAACTTCCTAGAATCCATAGCAATATCAACAGTCTATCCTGTGGATATGAAAGGGGAAGGTATAAAAAGAGCGCGTCGCTGGGAGGGCGACGCGCGAAGTGGCGGCTACGAAATACAGAAAGGGTTGGTTCGATCCCTCTAGACTACTAGGGTGACGTTAGTGCGCAGCAAGCTGCGCTATATCCTGACGACTCGCACACCATTAGGCCGCAGAGCGTTGGACCAAACTGACATTTGGTTAACTGCAACGAGGAACACACAGGTGTGTCTACGAATCGTCCCCTCAGGACTCATCTGACCTTACAGGCTTCAAGGAACCGAACCTAGGGGGCACTATATACCCACATATCAAATACGCAACTATTTGCTCTTCGGCCAACGCTCTGCTGCAGGTGGCCAGATCTTGGTGAGAGGATGGCCATCACAGTCGTGTGGAAGCGCTTTGCAGAGATAGCGACCATACAACACCAGTCCGTTGTTTACATACTTCCAGTCCCCTTTTGGAATCAGCGCTTCAAGATCTTTTGAAATCTTTGTGAGATCCTTGCTATCAGTGAGATCAAATCGAAGGGCAAAGCGACGTACATGTGTGTCTGTGGGGATACCTTCGTATATGTTGTATAGCTCACCCATAATCACGTGAGCGGACTTGTACGCGATACCGGGAAGAGTAACAAGTTCTGTTTCAGTCTTGGGAATCGTTCCTCCATATTCACTACGTACACGCTGTGCCATACCAATGATTGCTTTAGCCTTATTACGATAGAACGTGATGCTTGAGATTTCCTTTGTGAAAGTTGCAAGATCAGCATCAGCGAAATCGTTCACGGTCTTGTACTTCTTCCAGAGAGTTTCTGTAACCTGATTCACACGTTTGTCTGTAGACTGCGCAGAAAGCATGACAGCAGCGGTAAGTTGTACCGGTGTCTTATAGGCAAGTTCTGTCTTTGGTTCCGGATACGTTTTCTTAAGATAAGTGAGTATCTTCTTTGCACGTAGTTTCCGTTCTTCCTGTTTACTATTCATAGTTACGCACCAAGTTCTTTCAGGTCGTTCAGTACTTCCTGTGCATGTGATTCAGGTTTTACGCTCTCGTATACCTTCGCAATAGTGCCATCTGGTGCAATGAGGAATGAGGTACGGTACACCCCATCATATTCACGTCCCATGAATTTCTTCTTTCCCCACACATCGTATGCTTTTATGGCTTGGTGCTCGGGATCTGCAAGGAGAGTGAATGGCAGGTTGTATTTCTCTGCAAACTTCTTGTGGCTCTTCACACTATCCGGAGAGATTCCATATATCACCGCACCGCTTTTTGAGAAGTCAGGGAAATACTCTCCTAGAGAACAGGCTTCCTTGGTACACCCACCGGTATCATCTTTTGGATAGAAGTATACAAGCGCATACTTCCCTTTTGCTTCTGAGAGCGTATGTTGAGCTCCATCCTGATCAGGAAGAGTGAAGGCGGGCGCAACAGAACCAACATGTGGAATAGCCATAGGATTAGAATTCAGTATGCCAAGAGGTGGTGCGGCGGAACGCGAAGAGGTATAGATTTGAAACAAGCGCTCCAAGAGTGATACACACCGCAAGGAGTGTAATAATCCAGCCGACATAGGGGATACTTCCTGCAATGAAGAGCAGGAGCATACCAACAAGCGCGTCTTGCCAGTAGATGAGGGTTGCCGAGCGCTTAGTTGCAAAGTGCCTCACTGCCCCACCAACCAAAATACCTGCGTAGAGATATGAAAGGATAAGCAGAAGAATATATGCAGATCCAAGAAGCAGAGCGATGGCTGCACCGACAAATGAAACACTTAAGAGAAGAATTAGGACAGGTGCAGCAATGAGGATACCGAAACCAAGCAGTGCTATGAGACTAAGACGAGAGTATCGGCGTGTGAATACGCGTGCAGCAAGTGGTGTGCTAAACATTGGGAACAATCCTGCGAGTAGACCTGCAGCAACCATCACCGCAAGTGCACGTACCATAAAGAAGATGCCGGCACCGGCAATCGCAAACTTTTTAACCTCTTCATTCGTTGGGACATACGCATACGATCCGGTATAGGTTATTCCTCCATCAACCAGCGAGGATGCAGGTATCTCCACCTGTTGCGGTGCGTTATAGCGAAGCGTGCCGTGAATACGGGTATCTGGACCAATGGTGAGCCGGTCTGATGCAATTATCTCAACATCACCCGCATACTCACCAGCCAGCGTTACATCGGTGCCGTATATCGTTACCGGTCCTTCTGCTCCTCCGGTAGCAAGTACCTGTAGTCCAAAAAGACGAACATCACGTGCTGGTGCAGTAACCTTAACCGTTGCGCCTGCTGCCACTACGTCGCCTCTAACAGCACCATCAATCAACACACGAAGTCCCATTGCACGCACGTCCCCCTCCACTCGCTCTTGCATGTGAATGGTGCCTGCAGCGATAAGGGCATCACCCGTAATAGGAGAATAGGTTGTTACGGTACCCCCGGTTGCAGCAAGATCTGCAGGCAATGGTGCACTCACCGTTACCGTTACGCCCGCAAGATACGTGTTATCAGGAGGCGCATCTGAGAGGACCAATGTCTTATCTTCAGCAAACGTTGCTGCGTGCGCGAGTATCGGAAGCATCAGGGTGAGAAGTGCGAGTGAGATGATGCGTGGCATAGGCATGAAACGTTAGGAAACAAGTGGTATCACCGGTGTAACGGGCTCCACTACACGCACAACCGCGAATTGGTTCCACAGTCGTAGTGTGACAAAGAAAATCAAAATGGAGATGACCATGGATGCCATGCAGTATATGCAGAGTGCTTTAATAACGAAGAACTGCAGGAAGACGAAATACAGTGAAAGAAGCATACCAATCACTCCAAGTACAATTGATGCTCGGTAGAGTACACGCCAGGGCATAGCAAAGAGTACTGATGCGATAACAAACAGCACCCCGTAAAAGAAGACACCGTATAGTGCAAGCGGTACTCCCATAACCTTGGAATACGCACTCTGTGCGACCTGGTTACAACCATTTAAGCTTTCAAGACCATCAATGCTGCAGGCAAGAGAGGCGCCATCTAGTGCGGTTTGGGCAAGATACCAAGAATCTGCAAGGCCTAGGAAGGTAAGCACGAGAAGGAGTGACAGCAGGGCTGTTCGGGTCATACGTCTCTTAATCCTAGCCTATCGGCAACGCTTTGTCATAGGGGTATAATTCTCATATATGGATATAAATGAAGACGAAATTCGTGCCAAATTGACCCCTGAAGAATATGCTGTTCTCCGCGAAGGCGGTACTGAAGCTCCTTGGAAAGGTGCCTACGTTGATAACCACGACCACGGGATGTATCGCTGCAAGGTTTGCGGCAATGAGCTCTTCTCTTCGGATGCAAAGTTTGATTCCAAGAGTGGTTGGCCTTCGTTTACAGATCCTGCTGTAGCTGAAAATGTAGGTACCCGTTCAGATGACGCGCATGGCATGCGCCGTACTGAAGTATTCTGCAAGCACTGCAATAGTCACCTTGGTCATGTATTTGATGACGGCCCTGAGGACAAAGGTGGAAAGAGATACTGTATTAACTCAGTCTGTTTAGAGTTCGAGAAACAATAAGGAAAATAGATCACGGGCCCCTCTGTTCTGGAGGGGCCCGTTTGATATCCCGAGGGATAGATTCTAGATGTAGCGGCGAAGTGAGCGAGCAAGTTCAGCCGCAGCAGACTTCTTCTTGGCCTGGGCTGGTTGATGCGCCAAAGCGTCATGTCTGTAGCAGTACGGGCCGTTCTCTGCTCTGTTGCCACAGAACGTGAAGTTCTCGCGTGACGGGTCACCGATCGGCCACTTGCACATGTGGTTGCCGAGGGTGGTGATCGTCGCCGTTCCAGGCGACTCGTCCACGTAGTGAACGGGTGTGGGTGCGACCACCGTGCCGCACTTCTTTGCGGGAGTCGGCACTTCAACCGACTCATATATCCGACGCGGTGCTGACGGAGCTGCCGTGACCGGTCTCGCAGGCCGCGGCGCCTTGAAGAAGGTGCGTTGCGGCTTCGAGGGTGTCGCACGCCCAGATAGTCCAAGGCGATGAACCTTGCCGATCACAGCGTTGCGGGTGACACCACCCAACTGCTTGGCGATCTGCGAGGCGGAGAGACCATCTCTCCAGAGATTCTTGAGCAGTTCAATACGTTCGTCTGTCCAACCCATGATCGACCCCTTGATTAACTGATGATGCGATGATTCGCAAGGTGCTTTTGTATCAAAGTTCGATGCACCTGCTCGGAGTATATGCCTGCGGTGGACACAGTAGCGAGAAATACCTGTTCATAACATATTTGGGATTATATTTGGAATTACGTCAAAAATAGATACTTGATATACTTACTCATATGACAGAAACAGCAATATTTGGAGGTGGGTGCTTCTGGTGCACTGAAGCAGTATTTAAAATGCTTAAAGGGGTATCTGGCGTTGAGCCGGGGTATGCCGGTGGGAAATCAGCTAACCCTACGTACCAGCAGGTGTGCGGTGGAGATACTGGTCACGCAGAAGTGATTAAGATTGAGTTTGATCCTTCACAAGTTGCCTATCGTGATCTCCTTACCGTCTTCTTCGGTTCTCATGATGCAACTCAATTAAATCGTCAGGGTAACGATGTTGGGACGCAGTATCGTTCCGTGGTGTTCCCCACCACTCCAGAACAGAAGGAGGAGACAGTAGCCTTTATCAAAGAGCTGAGTGATTCATCTAGTGAGGGTGATCCTATCGTCACCACGATTGAAGAAGGGGCCACCTTCTACCCTGCTGAGGAATACCACAAAGACTATTACGCACAGAATAAGATGCAGGGATACTGCCAAGTCATCATTGCGCCAAAGCTCCAGAAGGTGCAGGAGAAGTATGCACAACTTCTCAAAGAGAAGGTTGTGTAACCTGGATTTAGGGGATGTGGTTATAGGAGATGGAAGGAGCTTAGGAAGGATTTGATTGAGACCCGCATCGTCTCACGTGTGTGCTCTGTTAGAGTCCACGTTTATCAAATAACTACCACCCTTATGCCTATCTTTCGCGCATTAGGACTCGGTATTCTCATCCTTATTCTTCAGCTTCTCGTTCCTACTATATTTCTCCAGCTTCAAAGTACGATTATCGCATTCTTGAACGCTGCTGAAATCTCTGCGACTGTCGGTTCACAACTAGCTGGCTCCGCAGGTTCTATCTCTGGCACTATCCCGGGTTCGTCTGATCCACTTACCCTACCCCGTGCCACCAACATCATCCGTTAAACGCAAAAGCCCAGACATCGTCTGGGCTTCGTTACGTCAAAGGTACCGTTAGGCTTTCTTTGCTTTCTTAGCAACAACTTTCTTCACTGCTACTTTCTTTGCCTTTGCAGGTGCTTCAGCAGGAGCAGCAGTCTTTGTCTTTGTTGCAGGTGCACGGTTTGCTGCATCAATCATCTGTACGAGACGATCAAGCTTGCTGTCCATCTGAATAAGCTGGCGCTTGAGCTCGTCTATACGACGATCCTCAGTGGGAGCTGCTGTGCGAGGAGCACCATATTCCTTTTTCTGGTATGAGCCGCGGGTATCGCGAGAGTCGCGAGAATCACCATCACGGGTGAAGCAGTCTCCACAGAATACCGGCTTTGTTCCGTTTGGACGGAACGGTACCTGGCAGGACTTGTGGCACTTACTGCATTCTGCAGTGTGCATTTCACGAGGTCCATCGGTGTTTGGGCGACCAAAACGGGCAGGTCCACGACTCGGACCACCACTGGTAAAGGGTTTCTTAAAACGGCTGTTGTTCTTGTAGTCAGGCATGAGAATATGTTAGTGATGTTGATTATATCACTAAATGATAAAAATACAAGTATCACCTAGACAGGCTATTTGGGCGCGATCTGATGATATTTCCTGGTATACAACAACCCCTTACATATTTGTCCCCGATCCTTTTATATAAGCTGAACTAGGGATTTAGGAGCATGATCTGGTACGTGAGTGCAAGTGCCACCAGCATCCATAGCAAGTATGGAATGAGTAGCAAGGCCGCAAGACGAACCTCATTCCACACCTTTGCCATAATTATAACTACAAGGGCACCAATAAGAATTGCTACACCGAAAGCAATACTTAGATTGTGGAGGCCAAAGAAGACGTAGTTCCAGAGAAGAACCAGCATGGCGTTCTCCATGTAGAGCACGAGAATTGAGGCGAACGATCGCTCGTTTCGTTTAGATCTCTCCCAAAACACTGCCACAGAACATGCCGTGAGAACAAAGAGCACGAACCAAATTAATGCGACCAGTAGCTCTGGTGGCGTCCACGCAGGCAGCACCAGGCCGTCATACCACTCCATACCAATAGTGGTTATTGCCCCGACACCGAAGAATAAAAGCGTGGCGACGTATCCCGTGAAGGAGCGCGTTAGTTTTGTATCATTGTCCATAGTTTCTGTGGTTCTTTACTTGCCAGAGATCTGGTTGTATAGAGTATATCGCAAAAACGGGGCCGCAGAGTATAGTCTAGGTATGAGTGCCTTTTCCCTAACAGTCCGCTGGGTGATTTTTATTCTGCTCGCCTTTGCAATCGCTATTGGATACTCCGCACTACAAGAAGCTTCAGAAGAGTCAGATGTACTGGAAGAGTTCAACAATGCTTTTGTGAGCGAAGAGATATCCACCTCAACCGTTCGATACGTTGAGGTGACTGCCGGTTGCGATGCGTATTTCCAAGGAGGGTGTGTGAACGTTCGGGCAGCCCCCACAACAACGGCTCCTGTACTCGAAAAGCTCCGATCCGGTGTAGTGCTCGCCGTTGCTGCTACCACGACAATCGATAGTACCGGGCGAGAATGGAACAAGGTCGTCTTCAGTGAATGGCTACGGTACCCAGAACGAATGCAACGCGACTGGTATGTGGCCACCGATGGTACGAACTCATTCCTGAGTGAGCAGGCTCAAGAACTATCCGATGATGTGGTTCCTGCAACGACAAAGCGTATTCGTATCGACCGTTCTGAACAAATGCTCTATGCCTATGACGGCGATGAACTTTTTCTTGATACACAGGTGTCGACAGGACTTGATCTTACTCCAACTCCCCGAGGAAATTTCATAGTGTACCGAAAGACACCCAGTCGTTACATGCAAGGGCCGCTTCCAAGCATATCGGATCAGTACTACGATCTTCCTGGGGTGCCATGGAATCTCTATTTTACTGAAGAAGGTGGTGCCATACACGGCACATACTGGCATGATATGTTCGGCAAGCAGCGGTCTCACGGATGTGTGAACCTTCCTCCCGATGTTGCCAAGGCGCTGTATGAATGGACTCCTTTGGGCACACCGGTTCTAGTTCAGGACTAACTAAGTCTCTCTATAGCTTCGAGCGATGACCTTTCTTTTGTATAAAAAGTACCATTAGCGTATTTGTAATAATCATCGCAATTGAGTGTATGGTTGTGGCGATATTATATGAACCCAGAGACAGTAGCGTGAGCACATGGCGTCCAACGTTCATACCGTAGAGAAGTGGCTTCTCTGTTTCAGGATGCATCCATGTCTTTCGAAGCGTCGGGAGGAAGGCCACAATATCGATTGCGACCACTATAACCACAGAAATAGTCGGGTCCTTAGTGAGCACCCAAGGAATAAGTCCTAGCAACGCTGCGGCGAGGAAGTAATTATCAATTGGTCGTATATGTAGAGTACGATCCTTAAAAAAGTATTTGAGCGATAGAAGAAAAATAATGATGGTGAATACCTCAGCTATTCCTGTGGGTATTGCTCCAATCCCAGAACCCTTAGAGAGTCCACCAAAGAATGTAGTCATCGACACAATGGACCATATGAACCAGGTGTAGGGGTGAGGCTTCACCTTGCCCGTAATCGCATCTTTAAGATAAGAGGCGTTACCAATGACCGCTAGGATAGAGGCTATTATGACTAGTAGAATCTTAAGGTCGAACATGAAGAAATGGTAGCATTATCCTTCGCTCTTGCAGGGTGTATACTTATGCAATGGAAACATCCAAAATGCAAAAATCTGACGCCGTCGCCTTTCTTAAAGCACACTCTCATGGCTCTCTTGCAACAGTCTCTGTAGAAGGAACTCCACGCGTACGCACGCTATATTACGCATGCGATGATGCACTGTCCGTATATTTCTTGACGCTGGCGAACACACGCAAAGTGAATGATATCCACTCAAATCCTCATGCAGCGTTTGTAGTAACTGATTTGGAGGGAAACCAGACACTGCAGATAGAGGGTGTGTTTGAAGAAATTACCGACACCGCCACCTTTGGTCCCGTCCTCTCCGATCTCACTGCGCGACTCTTCCCTAAGGGAGAACCATCCGCTCCAATAACACACATGGATTCAGCGATGCCACTATTATTTAAGCTTGTCCCAACATGGGTTCGTTTTGGTGATTTTAGTGAAGCCTATGGATCAAACGAAGTATTTTCTAATGTGGAGCAATAGTATTACAGCGCACTACTTGATGCTTCAAAGCGTGTAACACGTGCTTTATATTTAGACACTAAGGTTCGAACCAATTTGTCCCTTCTTGTTCTCGTTCATCTATCGCTCCTTCTGAAAGACCAAAGTAGTGGCCTATCTCGTGCCATAAAGTTTCCTGTATAACAGTGCGTACAATCATTTCAAATACTTCGGGAGAATCTGATTCTCCTAGGTGATGCCGTGCTTCTTCAAGAATTGGTATGCGGTACAACGTGATGGTATCTGGAAGTACAGATCCCACTCCATACCCTTCACCTCGTTCGGTATTTGGTACACCATGATATAACCCAAGAAGAGTATCCTCTGGCCCAAGTCCTTCCTCTGCACGCACATCATCACTTGGCTCATCTTCAACCAACAGTGCAACGTTTTGTACTTGAGCACGCCAGTGTTCAGGAACATGCTCCCATGCCTCAGCAACAAGTACTTTGAATCGTTCTTCTTCAACCATGAGTGGCCTCAATACGTACAAAGCGCGGGCCACTATAGCCAAATTCTGGTTTTTCAACATACTCCAAAAACATAGCTAGTGGACGTACATAGAGTTTTTCTTCTCCATACAGAGCCTTATACACCACCATGTCTTCTTCAGTTTCGGTATGAAATGCAACTCCAAGGACTTGGTAGTGTTGTTCTGGGTGTTTGAAGTGATAGTAGATACCAGGTGTGGGGATATTCATGGGTAGATAATTAGAGTGCTGCGCTATCGTATGCCCAGTGTAACAGAGCTTGTCGCTGGCGTGTTCGGCAGGTGAAATCACCTTTGCGGCATCCATACCGTACCTGAGCAACATGGCGAACCATTTGCTTCCAGCGCTTTATTTGGCGTGCATCTTCTTCGGGGATACGTCGCCCCCTATAGTATCGGCAATACCACTGGAACCACCCCCGTGGATCATCTTTGTATATCCATCCTTTTGCCTTCCAGACTTCATAAGGTTGTGATGCGTCGATACCAAAGTAGTTCAAGCTCTTGTCGTGTACCGTAGAGATCTTTGCGTTCTTTAGCCAATCTTTGGGGAACTCGTCGAGATGTCCTTCAAAATAGTTTCCTCCAAAGACGCCGCGTTCAAACATATCTTTGGGTGTGAGATCTGGTTTGAACTCTGAATCAAAGCCTTCCCCTTCTGGTGCCGTTAATTCATAGCAGTATCCCGGCTGCATGGGATCATGTGCCGTGACTATTTTCATGTATTCAGTATATATCCTTAGCCGGTGGAGGGAGTTGAACCCTCAAGAGTGGAGTGACAATTACCCTCTCGTCACCGAAACCACCGGCGCAGGATTACTATAGAAAAATAGTGATATGGAGGGCGTAAGAAGAAAATCAAATACAACTGAAAAAGAAAAACACCGACTTTATGGGTCGGTGTTTTTCTTCCACTCTCGTTTGGTTTTCACCAGAGGGTAACTGTCATAGACAATCGTAGCAAATTGCTATGACATGTCAATTACTTCTTCAGCTGTGCATCAAGCTGTGCCGAGATTCCAGTGAAGAATGCATCAGGAGACATGCCTGAGAAGAGCTTAGTACCTGCAATAACGCTTGGTGTACCGTTGATACCGAGAGCGGCACCTTCTGCACGATCAGCTTCAATTGCCTTCATGTAGTCAGCCTTCTTATCAGTCATGAGCTTGGTTACCTTTGCAACATCGATCCCAGGAATACCTGCCGATAGTTTCTGGATAGATGCAAGATCTCCGAAGCCCTGATCACCTTCATCATCTTGAGCACCAGCCATTGCAACGAACCAGTCATGGAACTTATCAGGATGTGCCTCCCAAAGGGCACGACCGAATAGTGCTGCAGTGGTTGAGTCCTCACCGAGGAACTGGAAGTCCTTGAAGACAATCTTTGTCTTTCCTTCCTTCACATACGCATCGATGAGTTTAGGAGTTACTGCCTCCTCAAACTGCTTGCAGAATGGGCACTGGTAATCATAGAAGACTGCAACGGTGGTAGGTGCATTCTTGTCTCCAATATACGGACTGTTGTCCGTCTTAACATCTTTGATGTCTACTGCTACTGCAGCCTTACCATCAGCCCCTTTGTTGCCTGAACCAAGACCCTGACCATAAATCATTGCAAGAGCGATAATTACTGCCGCAAGCAATACTGCTAACGGAGTAAGGTATCGGTCCATAAATGCGCTTTTTGTGTTTTCCATATTGGTCTATCCTATCACACCCTAATTTAACGCTTCTTTGAGGCCTTTTTTGGGGTTGTTTTCTTAACAACCTTCTTTGCCGCCTTGTTTACCACCTTAGTCGCCTTCTTTACCACCTTCTTCCCTGTGCTCTTTGCCTTGCGACGAGCGCTCTCAACTTCGCGCTCTACCTCCTTCCAGTTGCGCTTGAGTTCAGCAGCAGCATTCTTAAGGTCCTGTGCATCAACAGAACGTACACCTGCATATGCTGCAGCTGCCTTGTCTACAATTGCTGCCATTGCTTTCTGATCAATCTTTGCAACAACCTTTGCTTCCTTAATCACCTGTGCCTTCATACCCTTTGCCCACTTAGCAGCAGCCTGACGATGCTTCTTTGCCTTCTTGTCTCCATAGAAGTAGTACGCAGCACCTGCAGCGGCTCCGGCTGCGAGTACACCTGCACCAATTTCTGCAGCAAGCATTACATCGCTCTGCTTCTTCCCCTTCTTTACAGTCTTCTTAACAGTTTTCTTAGTTGCCATACATGAGTTACAAAAATAATTAATCTGCTGCGGCGCGCTTCTTTGTGCGCTTTGCAGTTTTCCCAAAGAACGTAATCAAATGCTTGAGACGAAGCCCCTCACGTTTCGCTTTCCTTCGCACATCATCTATATCTGCGCGTATCTCTTCTGCTTCTTCGTTCACATGGCTCGCAATGCGCTCCACAGTACGAATGAGCAGGATTACATACACCAACGCGACGCACGAAAGTACGCCAAGTACCACCACGACGATCGTGGTGACCAGAAAAAAGATATGCATCTGAAGGAATGGATCCATGAGCCTTCGCCCTTTAAGTATAACGATTTTCTGAGCTTACAAGCTCCTCTATCCCCACTATATGAACGTTGACTGAAGGCGCTGTATAGCGCATTATTGCCAACAGACTGCAACAGAAGGAGCTCCGAATGATATGCATTCCGATCACCGTTGGATCTAGATCTGCGCGTGAGCCTGAGAGGCCTGTTCTCTCGGAAACGGAAAACCCCCGAAGGAAACCTATCCTCTGCACCTGTACCGGTCGTGGATTCTTCGCGACCTGTCCAGTTTGTAGCTTGGAAGTTGTCGAGGTCAAGGAACTCGTCGCCGCGTAAGCATTTGGGCCAGTCCCACAAGAAATGGTCGGTCGCACACCTCGTGCGGCCGATTTCTTTTATACTTGTTGTTATCCTTATCACCCTCGACATTTTTTATAATGGGCGTACTTTGAGTAATGGAACTCACATCATTTCTCGCGTTACCGCAAAGGAGTCTGGTGATGTCTGAATCTGAACGTCTGAATACCGCAACGTTCGCCAAGGGACTTGAGGCGATCGCAACGCAGTCCATTCACTTCTACAGAGGTCTGCTCGAGAGGTCGGAAATTGATCCCGGGCAGATCGATCGCGCTACGTTCAGCCTGATCCTCCGATTCGCGTTGTTCTGCGGCATGACCACCAACCGCTTTCTTGATCGGTGGGGACTCACCCCTGAACTATTCGCTCGATGGGTCGCGGGTGACGACATGCCAAAGTCTTTCATCCGTGGAGAAATCATCGCGTTCATCAAGCAACAGTTGGCAGAACCGATGGCTGCCGCAGCGTAGTTCACCGTATACGGCAAAGGGCCGGCTTCACAGCCGGCCCTTTTGTATTACTCGTTCAATTAAATGAACGTAAGTGCCTTTCCTGTCTTTCCTGCACGGCCTGTACGGCCAATGCGGTGAGTGTAGTCCTCATACGTCGCAGGAAGATCATAGTTGATCACGTGCGATACACCACTAATGTCGAGGCCGCGAGCAGCAACGTCAGTAGCGACAAGTACCGTTACGTGACTCTGCTTGAAGAGTCCAAGGGCCTTCTGGCGCTTGCCATGGGTCTTGTCTCCGTGAATAGAGTCGGCCTTGATACCTGCCTGGTTAAGGTCACGAGCAAGACGTTCAACACCATGCTTCGTACGCCCGAAAACAAGTACCTTATCGTATTCAGGCTGCTTGAGCATGTCGATAAGGGTGTTGAGCTTCTCGCTTGAAGGAACGCGAATCACGTCCTGATCAACGGTAGCGGCAGTGTCACGGGTCTTAACCGAAACACGCACGGGGTCATGAAGGAATTCACCGATCAGCTTCTCAATGTCGCGTGAAAGCGTTGCAGAGAAGAAGAGGGTGTGACGATCATCCATCATGAAACTCATGATGTGACGCATGTCCTGGATGAACCCCATGTCGAGCATGCGGTCTGCTTCATCGAGAACCACGGTCTGGAACTTCGAAAGATCCAGTTCACGGCGCTCCATAAGATCCTTAAGACGACCGGGAGTACCGATCACGAAGTTTGGCTTGCGACGTAGGCCACGAACCTGTGGCTCCATGCCTGCACCACCCACTACTACTACGGAGTTAATACCGAGCTGACGAGCGAATCCATAGAATTCCTGCTCAATCTGAATAGCGAGCTCACGGGTTGGAACCATGATGAGTACACGCTCTTCGATACCAGCAGCACGCATCTTGAGTACCTTGTCGATAAGAGGGATGAGGAATGATGCGGTCTTTCCTGTACCGGTGTTAGCTATACCAACCACATCCTTCCCTTCAAGTACTACCGGGATCGACTGATCCTGAATAGGAGTTGGGGTGACATAGCCCTTAGAAATAATGTTTGCCTTAAGCTTCTCATCCACTGGGAAATCGATGAACTGGTGCTTTGGTACGTATACCTCTGCAACAAATCCCTCTACTGCCTTGTTAATAAGCTTCGAAAGGTCAACCGCCATTTCCTGGAAGTTACGACCTCCACGAGAAGGACGACTACCTGATGAACGGTTTGAAGAGAAACGATCACCGCCACGTGAAGGGCGGCCGCCTGAAGAGCGGTTTGAAGAACTTGAACGATTAGGACGGCCCGATGAACGACTCGCATCGCGGTCGAACGGGTTACGGCGGCCGTCATTGCGCCGCATATATACTGTGGTCATTTATTGTTGTGTTTTGGGTCCCGGCTGGAACGCCTATGCATGGAGCCGGAGAAGTAAAACAAGCGTCTCGAGAGTTTCGGGGTCGTTCCTTGGAAACCAATTGAACCCGGTCTTAAGCAGTGGCTTTTACCCTCTCAAGACGAATAAACTAGAAAACGGTTGTGGGGTCAGTATGCCAAATAAACAGAAAGAGCGCAAATGTGCGCTCTTTCTGTTTAATACTCGATCGTTATGGGGATGCTGATCGATGCGTCGTTTTCAGGAAGTCCCGAAGGATTGTCTTTCATGAGTACAAGCGTTGCAGGACCAATATAAGACTGAGGCGCTTTAAGCGTAATACTGAATGGAACAAACTCTTCAGTCATCCATTCACCCATTGCTTGTGCCGGAAGCACTTGAAGTACCTTTCCATTAGCATCCCGGAGTTCTACAGGGAAGGATGCTTCAAAGTACCAATACCCACGTGCCTTACCCTTAACCACAACCTCCTTCCCTGTTACAGATCCCGGTTGTGGCGTGTCCACAACAATAAGGTTTGCAGAAGCGTTTTGATAGGTTGGAGATACAAGAATTTCTTCTGCATACACCCTGCCATCAGGTACCCGGCACTGGCGTGGATAGCTTTCCATCACGGGATACCCTGCCCTTTCACAATCCTCAAAACTAAGAATCTGTGTTGGAGTATTTTGATCTCCCTGCTTCTCATTATAAATGTATGAATTGAGAGCAAAGAATCCAAGAATAAGCACCGCGATTCCTAGAACCAATCCAAGGGCAATCTTTTTCATATCCATATTGTACCGTAGACGTTCACAGGTTCTGTATTCTTACACTCACCAAACTAAAGAATCTTTCTCCCCTGAATGATGCGCACCAACACAAGTACGACCGCTGCCACAATGAGGAGATGGATAAATCCGTTTAGGGTGAATGACGTGAGGAGACCTAGAGCCCAAAGGACAAGCAGAATGACAGCAATGGTATAGAGCATGGATAGCGGTTTATGGATTAATCCATAGATGATGCACTTTGTATGCTGAAGAAAGAATGAGGGCGGCTCCGGAGAGCCGCCCTCATTCTTTTATTGGAATTATTATCCCTTCCCTTTATTCTTCGCACGAGCACTCTCAGTGAGATGCTGCTTACGGAGACGTACGCTCTGTGGAGTGATCTCGAGGTATTCATCCTCTGCCATCACTTCTAGACCACGCTCGATAGAGAGTTCGTATGCAGGTACGAGCGTGATTGCCTCATCGTTACCTGAAGAACGAACGTTAGTGAGGTTCTTTCCCTTGGTTGGGTTAACCACCATTTCCTCTCCCTTGCTTGTGTTGCCCACCACCATACCTTCATACACTTCTGTAGCAGGGATGATGTAGAGCACGCCGCGCTCCTGCATAGCCCAGAGTGCATAACCAAGTGCTTTGCCGGTTGCCATAGAGATCATTGAACCAACCTGACGCTTCTTGATCTCACCAGCAAATGGCTTGAAGTCTAGAACGCGAGAGGAAAGAATACCTTCACCCTTTGTATCAATAACAAACTGGTTGCGGTATCCAAGAAGACCACGTGTTGGACCTTCGAAGGTGAGGCGTACTGAATCGTCATGCTGCACCAGATTCTGCATTACGAATGCACGTGTACCGAGACGTTCGATAATAGCTCCCTGGTATGCGCTTGGAGTGTCGATGATCACCTCTTCGAATGGCTCCATCTTCTGTCCCTCCTCCTCACGGATAATTACCTGTGGCTGAGATACCTGAAGTTCATAGCCAGAACGACGCATGTTCTCAAGAAGAATAGCGATGTGAAGTTCGCCACGACCAGATACTTTGAATGAGTCTGGCGAAACGAAGTCGATCTTAAGACCAACGTTCACTTCGAGTTCGCGTTCAAGATACTCACGAAGCTGACGACTGGTTACATACTTGCCCTCGCGTCCAGCGAATGGTGAGTTGTTAACCAAGAAGTTAACAGTGATGGTTGGTTCATCAATAGCGATAGCCGTCATTGGTTCAGTATTTGGATCCATGGTGATAGTTTCACCAATGAAAATGTCTGGAAGACCGGCAACAATCACAATGTCTCCTGCCTGTGCTTCTGCTACGTCGCTACGCTCAATACCTTTAAAGGTGAAGATCTTGGTGAGCTTGCCAGTGCGGGTAGAGCCATCGGGCTTCTTAACTGTTACGTTATCATTCGCCTTTATAACACCTTCGTATACACGACAGATAGCAAGACGGCCAAGGAAGTTGTCGTACGCAAGATTGAATGCCTGAAGCTTTGCCGGCTTTGCAAGCGCCTCTGGAGTGGTTGCAGGAGGTACGAGTTCAAGAATGGTATCGAGAAGCGGAGTTAGGTCCACACGAGGATCCTCTAGCTTCTTCATTGCAACACCTTCACGACCAATGGCATACACCGAGGTGAAGTCTGCTTGTTCATCTGAAGCACCGAGCTCAAGGAAGAGTTCAAGTACCTGCTCTTCAGCGCGATCTGCATCTGCGGCTGGCTTATCGATCTTGTTGAGTACCACGATTGGCTTGATACCAAGTTCAAGAGACTTCTTAAGAACGAAACGAGTCTGAGGCATCGGACCTTCCTGTGCGTCCACCACAAGAAGCACTGAATCGATTGAGCGAAGCACACGCTCCACTTCTGAACCGAAGTCGGCGTGTCCGGGAGTATCAACAATGTTGATCTTGGTTCCCTTGTACTCAATTGAGGTGTTCTTTGAGTAGATTGTGATACCGCGCTCCTGCTCAAGCTTATTGGAGTCCATGGAGACACCATCGGCAACAGCACCCGTCTGGCGCATAAGAGCGTCAGTGAGCGTGGTCTTGCCGTGGTCCACGTGTGCGATGATTGCGATGTTACGAATTTCCATACTAAGGGTGGCGATTGAAAATAAAAATGCCCCTCGGGCTGATAGTTCTAAAATACCTTTAAAAGGCCTTTGCGTCAATAAGTGTCAACACAGAGTTATAATTAGTACACGCATGAGTACTGCTGGATCAGATAAAAGCACCCAAAACCTGTTGGAGGAGGTTGGACTAACCGAGACCGAAGCACACCTATATAGGTATGGTATTCAGCATGATGCCGTCACTGTGCAGGAATTAGGAAAAGAAACGGGTATTAAGCGTCCAACCATCTATCACGCGCTGCACACCCTAACGGAAAAAGGATTGGTAACTGAACAACACCGCACCGGCAAGATTCACTTCCATATGGAGCCTCCAGCCCGTCTCTTAGGGTGGCTCGATCGTCAGCGTGAGGAGTTTGCACAGAAAGAAGATGGTGTTCAAAAGTTGATTGCTGAACTGGCCACACACACTCCCTCAAGTACCCAGGATATTGTTGTAACAAGCTATGCGGGTACTAAGAATATGCAAACTATGTTTGACCTTGCTCTTTATCCACGATCAAAGGAATGCTACATACTCGCAACCTCTTCTGAATTCTTAAAGCGATTTGATGCGGACGGTTCACGTGTTTCTGATGCAAAGCAACGGGGCGTGAACGTGCATGTTCAAACAAAGAAAGATGCAGCCGCTTCTCTAGTGATTTTTGACGACACCACTGCTCTATTCATGAATGATTCGGTAACGACTATTGTTTCACCTTCACTGGCAAAAACAATTGCTTCTCTATTTTAAATACTTCTGCACATTCTTCTTCTGCCCTGCGTATGTAATGGAGCAATGGATCACATGATCCTCATCATGGAGATAGTAGATGCAGTCAGTTTTGTCAGGGTTCAGAACTGCAGCCACTGATTCGGGACTTGGGTTTGCAATGGGGTGCGGTGGAAGTCCCACATGTTTGTATGTGTTAAATGGCGAATCCAGATACTTGTCCTCACTCTTTGGTACGGGCCACCAGTTCCCTGATTTTCCTTTCACATATTGCAACGTTGCATCTGCCTGTAGCTTCATACCATCATTCAAGCGATTCCACAGAATACCCGCGACAAGATGTCGGTCATTCTTTGCTGATTCACGTTCAACAATAGATGCGAGAGTTAACACATCACTCCACTCGAGCCCTTTTTCCTCCGCTTGCTGTACATAGGGAGCAAATACATCAGTGAATCGACCTCTGAGTCGCGCAGCAATCTGCGCTGGTGCTTGATCTGAAGGAATCAGATACGTATCTGGATAGTACACACCCTCAGCGAGGGTCCCACTTGCGGCAGTATCTACTTGTATCCATTCCTGCTTCTGTGCATCCGTCCAAAATAATTCTTCTGCAAGAATATCTGCAATCTGCTCCTTTCGTGCCCCTTGCGGGAAGGTGACAAACCGAAGGTACGGAGGATGCGTAAGAGTGTCTGCAAGAGATAGCGTATCCATACTTCGTGCTATTTCATAGCCACCTGGACGAATACCACGATCAGTCACCTTGCCTATAAGTGCAAGACGGAACGCAATACTGCTACGTATATACCCTTTGTTTTTTAGATTGGAAGCAACTTGCTCTGTTGTCTCACCTGGTTGTACCAGAAATTCCTCACGTGCGGCGGTAGGTTGCGTAGGACCAAAGAGCCATGCGTACAGAAGTCCGCATACGATAATTGTCCCAATTGAAATAAGGAGCACCCGCACCCATGTAGGCATTAATGCATTTTAGCATCTACGCATACACACAAACTGTGGATGCATTATGCGAACGTACTTCTTGCAGATGCAGTAATGTCAGAAAGCAACTCACTAAGGGTGATCTTTAGTTTACGAGCTAGGCGACGCACAATAAAGCGGACACTGTGTCTGTTTGCGGTTCGGTACATCATACCTCGATACAATATAGGAAGGGTCATGAAAGAAAAGTGAAAACGTCTGTATCTATACAGACGTGATCCACTGCGAATTCTTTCAACCTCGTTACACTTTTAGTGCGTATCCTTCTGTTTCGATTGCACCTGCATCTAGGAAGAGTGTGCGCACATCAACCTCTTCTTCTGCGTATGCAGCAACAAGCACATCACCTGCCTGCACGCGATCTGCATAGCGCTTGGCATTCTCTTCTCCCACACCAAGATTGGTGAGTGCACCAATCAGACCACCGGCAATTGCACCGGTAGCGGCGGCTGCGGCAGTGGCGCCAACCGCACCGGTAAGACCAAGTGCCACAGCAAGCGGACCAGCTGCAAAGAGTGGGCCAATTACTGGAATCACTCCAGCAACGGTAGCGAGCCCCGCAATAGCACCAATGGTTGCACCTACAGCAGCACCTTTTCCTGCACCTTCTGCGGGTGTAGAGGTTGCAATGTCCGCCGCCTGTACCTCTCTCACTTCTCCTTCGCTATTGCGATAGACGAATGAAAGATCACTCGTGGGGATATTCAACTCATTATGTGTACGGTTGATTGCTTTCTCTGCATCCTCTCGGTTCTCGAATATGCCAACGGTAAATTTCTTCATACGGGATCGTTATGGGTAACGTCCGTATGAAAACACGAGAGGTATGAATTCCAGGTTAACGAGAAACCCGAATACTTCCCTGTACCCGAACAACATCACCCTTCTCTGGCACGATAGTGAATGTCGTTTTATATCCACCACTCCTCTTATACTTGTGGTTGAAGTATGCAACCGTGGTGGTTGCTGAACCTGCGGTCGTTACGATGGGTCCCGAAGAGGTAGTACCGTCACCCCAGTCAGCGTTAAAGTCGAGAGTGTTTGGTGCAACAGAGCGAGGTGAGAATTGTAGGATCCATACACCATTTTCACCAAACGAAAGGCTGTCCGGTACATCGAGGGCAACAAATGCGAGCGAGTCGTTCGTTGCTACAGAGGAACAACCAAGGGTTTGAAGTATTGCTCGACTGCGTGGACCAAAGTATCCCTGTGCAGAGAGTCCATTCTTACGCTGAAAGGCTTGTACTGCGGCGTGTGTTTTGGGACCAAAGGTACCATTTGCCGTTCCTGGAGTTAGGTACCCGGTATCAGTGAGGTACTTCTGCAGTGCCGTCACATCCATCAATGTCGCGCTATCAGTCATACCTATAGATAGATCACGTGATAGAACCGGGCAGCCTGCAAGGGTGTCCGCAGAAACAGGCTGCGCAAGAACGATTAGCGCACCAACGATCAGGAATGAATATAGTTGTTTCATACACCTATATTAAAGGAATGCGAAACTATGCACCATAGCCTCAAGTGCGGACTGTATCTGGACCTCATCGAACTCAGTTATCCCAAGTTCAGGTGGATAGTTACCTATATTGGTGGAGTGAATCGTATATTCGACAACGTAGCACTGATCATTCCGCACCGTACGGTAGCTGGTTGTGTCATATCGATTCCCCGCCCCAGCATCTGCCATGATGAATACGGTAAAGGGTGTACCGTTTATATCCACTTGATTGGTTCCACCAACCAGACAATTCTTCAGTGCCGTGAGATCTGCACTGGTTCCAACAGTGAATCGGGCATCAGAGAAGTTCGTGTTGGGCTGGAAGCTCTTTGGGATAGTTACACGAGCAAGCACACGACCCATCTCAACTGATCCGTTCATCCAATCAGTGCTATACCCTGTATCGGTATTTGAAAGAATGTATGTATCCAGATACATAAACCGAAACGTTTTGCTGGGTTCAGTGAATGTTTTCACATTAGTATCTATTTCAACTACTTCCGTGGGTGTTGATTTTAAGTGCAGGAACGCATATAGCGCAGACGCGACAAGCAATATAAATAGTAAAACGCTGCAGATCACATAGGTTTTCTTCATACTCTTTAGTGTACGCTCCATTAGTTAAATAGGTATGAGGGGTCGTGTACCGATATACTCATAATTGACTTAGTACTGCTTTGAATTTACTGTAAAAATATGAAACCTTTTAGTACGTGGGTAAAGCGAACAATGAAAGGCCTGCGCACTCGCGTCGCTGCTGGATGGTCCTGGTTTAAGGGTCGTAAGCGCTGGCAACAGATTGTAATAGTAGCCCTGATCATTGCGTTGCTTTTCGGTGCCATTGCACTTGCGCGCTCAGGAAACAAAACAACTCAGGAGAACCAGCTTCGGACAGTAACAGTGGAGTCTGTTGCGAGCCTTAGTGGAACAGGAGATTCGGTAAGTATCATAGGTACTGTACGCTCAGTAACTCAGGCAGATCTCCTTGCACAGGCAGGAGGAACGGTACGTGCGCTTCGTGCAAAGATTGGCAGCGTTGTTGCTGCAGGAACGGTGATTGCAGAACTTGATAATGCAACTGAGCGTGCTCAGGTACTCCAAGCACAGGGGGCATATGAATCTGCTCTTGCTTCACGCAACGCAGTATCACCTACGGATGCAACCGCAACCGTACGCAATACCTATCGCTCCGTATATTCATCACTAGATAGCCTCCTTCATACTGATCTCGATGCATTCTATGGAGATAACACACCAATCGGCCCTCGCTTCCTGTTGAATGAAAGCCGTGTCCCTCTTGATCAGATGTCCCGACGACGTGATGGGATTGAAGATACATTCGATGCTCGTCGTGCTCAACTCTCAACTCTTGAATCACGTAGTCCAGACACCCTCCTCTCTGAAGCACAGGCAGATCTAGATACTATTGACGCTCTCCTTAATGATATTTCTGAGGCGGCAAATCGTGAGGGTTCGGGTGAGACGACAGCCCAGATTGCAGCACTCACTTCAGCACGCACTAGTCTTGATACGTTGATTGCTGCAGTGGCAAGTGCTCGTGAGGCATACCGTGCAAAGCGCACGACCTCAACAGCAAGTGTTGATGCAGGAGTAAAGTCTGCCCTTGGAACACTTCGTCTTGCACAGGCAAATCTTGAGAAGACGTATGTACGTGCACCGATTGGCGGAACCGTTAACTTCCTCCCTATCCATGTGGGTGATTACGTAACTACGCTCCAGCACGTAGCGACAGTGGCAAACAACGGAACCTTGGAGATTGTTACCTATGTATCAGAAAGCGATCGTGAAAACATTTCTGCAGGTATGAAGGTTCGTGTAGAGGATACGTATGATGGTGTGATTACCACCATCGCTCCTGCTCTTGACCCTGTTACCAAACAGATTGAGGTGCATGTTGCGGTTTCAGATGATGCGGTAGACGTGGTGAACGGACAGTCCGTACGTATCAGTTTCCCTGATGCTATTGCCGCAGCACCTTCAGAACCGGTAGTTGCTGGTCCAATCCTCCTTCCGCTTGCAAGTGTGAAATTGAGTGCAAAGCAACGCATTGTGTTCACGGTTGGTGAAGAAAGTCGTCTGGTTGCGCACCAGGTGCAAATCGGTGACGTGCGTGGTGATCGTATTGAGATCCTGAGTGGTATCACCACTGACATGCGTATTGTTACCGATGCACGTGGACTCGCAGAAGGACAAAAAGTACAGGTAGCTCCTGAAGCAACTCTCTAGCCACACGTCATGACCAAATTCTGGAGCTTCTTCCTTCACAAGCAACACTTCACGGTATTTCTCATGATCGTGCTGTTTGCGGCGGGGCTATTTGCCGTGAACGCTATTCCAAAGGAATCGACTCCCGAAATTAAGATCCCTTTGGGTATTGTCACCACCATCCTCCCCGGAGCATCGTCTGCAGACGTAGAGCGTCTTATCACAGACAAGATTGAAAGTGGGGTTCTGGGTGTTGAGCGTGTATCAAAAGTCACTTCCACGTCTGGTGATGGAGTATCAAGTGTATCTGTTGAGTTCGATGCAAATGCTGATATTGATAAATCTATTCAACTCTTAAAGGATGCAGTTGATAAGGTGCGTCCCGAACTTCCTACCGAAGCGCTCGCACCAACTGTTACCGATGTTAACTTTGCTGATCAACCGATCCTTATCGTTTCTGTTTCTGGCAACCTTGCACCAAGCGAGCTGACTGCGCTCAGCGAAACAGTATCTGAAGAAGTGAAGCGTGTTCCTGGGGTCTCACGGGTAGCCGTATCTGGTGTACGCGCACGTGAGGTACAGGTGATTGTAAAAGCGGATCGTCTTCAACAGTACAATCTTTCCCTCTCAGAAGTAACGGCTGCTATACGTTCTGCAGGTGTTGCGTCACCTGCTGGAGCTATCACCGTTGATGGTGTGAACTATGCCGTACGTTTTGAATCAGGTGTTGCCACTACGGACGAAGTAGCGGGTGTTGCGATTGCCGGCCCTGGTGGGGTGGCACTGCACGTGCGTGATGTCGCTGATGTAGTTGATGGTCTTGCTGACGCATCCAGCTATTCACGAGTATCGGTAGACGGTGAACCTGCAAACCCTTCTCTAACCCTTTCCATATTTAAGTCTCGTGGGGGCAACATTGTACAAACCGGGCAGGCCGTAGAGAAGAAACTTGAGGACCTAAAGGCGACCACCCTCACGGGTACGGATATCGTTGTTTCGTATAACGGTGCGGAGGAAGTGAATAAAAGTCTCGTAGAGCTTTCACGTGTGGGTATTGAAACCGTTATTCTTGTCCTGCTCGTGCTTCTCATAACTCTTGGGTGGCGTGAATCATTAGTTGCTGCAGCATCCATCCCTCTTTCCTTCCTTATTGCGTTCATCGGTCTTCAAGCTTCTGGAAACACACTTAACAACGTGTCGCTCTTCGCACTTATTCTTGCAATCGGCATTCTTGTGGACTCCGGCATTGTGATGGTGGAGGCGTATCATACGCATCTGCTAAAGCATGGAAGAAAGATGGATGCAGCTATTGCCGCAATTCGTGAATACGCATGGCCACTTATTGCAGGAACATTCACCACAATTGTGGTGTTCGTACCCCTCTTCTTCCTCTCTGGAATCATTGGCAAGTTCCTCTTCTCTATTCCGTTCACCGTTATCTTCGTACTGCTTGCATCGATCTTCGTAGCGCTTGGTTTTGTGCCAATCCTTTCAGTCTTCTTCGTGAAAGCAAAGCTCTCACCCCTTGAACAGAAGCAGGAGCACTACAACCGTGTTGCGCATGAAAAGTATCGTGCCTTCCTTAAGAAGTTCTTGCACAACAAGAAAGATCAGAAGCGCTTCCTTATCAGCATGATCGTACTGTTCTTCATAGCACTGGCACTTCCTGCAACCGGTATTGTGAAGTCAATCTTCTTCCCTAGTGAGGACATGGATTATGTGTACGTGCAGATTGAGAAGCCTCAAGGGACTGATCTGGCTGTAACAGATCTTTCTGTTCGTGAGGTAGAAGAGATTCTGTATGTAAATAAGAATGTTGAATCGTTCGTTAGCGAGGTGGGTTCAGGTAGTTTGTTCGCGGGTGGCTTCACAGGTCCAAGTTCAGGAAGCAATGTGGCAAACATCACGGTGAACATGCCTAAGAACAATGCACAAACCAGTGCAGGGTTTGTAACAGAACTGCGTGAGGAGTTCTCTGGTATCACCTCAGCACTCGTTACGGTGGGTGAACCTGCCGGCGGTCCTCCTGCGTCTTCAGCAGTTAGTGTGACTTTCTCTGGCGATGATTTAGATGAGCTTAGTGCAACCGCAGATCGTGCGGCACATATACTTTCAGATATCCCTGGTGTGGTGAATATTAATTCAAGTACTAAGAATTCTAGTGCTGAATTCGTTGTGTCTCTTGATAGCGCTAAGGCAACCGAGCTTGGAGTATCACCCCTTACCGTTGCAGATACACTGCGCACTGCTCTATTTAGCACCAAGGCAACATCAATCCGTACAGGTACCGATGATATTGAAGTACTCACCAAGCTTGATCTTAATCCTGCCTATGCAGATCCGTCTGAAACACGACATGCCACTATCGACGCCGTTCGTAACCTCACCGTTGTGGGAACAAAGGGTCCAGTTCCCCTTTCCTCTATTGCAACCATTACGTATGAATCAGCCCAGTCTTCTATAAATCATGAGGCAGGTGATCGCATCACTACTGTTTCAGCAGACGTTGCACCTACGGCAAACGTGGTTGAAGTAACAAACGAATTCGAAAGGCGCTTTACAGACGACATGCTTGGCAAGGGGGTGGTGAAGAAACAAGGAGGTGCCACGGAGGATATCGCGCAGTCCTTCACAGAAATGTTCCTCGCCCTTATCGCAGGCGCAGCCCTTATGCTTGCGATTCTTGTACTTGAGTTCAACTCATTCCGTCACTCGTTCTATCTCCTTCTTATCATCCCACTGTCACTGATTGGTGTGTTCTTTGGTCTGGCCATTGTGAACCAACCATTGTCTCTCACATCAATGTTAGGAGTGATTGCTTTGGCTGGGGTGATCATTAACCACGCCATTATTCTGATGGACTCTATTGCACGCATCCATCGTGAGAACCCAAATCACACGCTTGAAGAGGTGGTGATTGATGCCGCATCAACGCGTCTTCGTCCTATTCTTCTTACAACGGTAGTTACCGTAGTGGGTATGCTTCCACTGGCACTCTCCTCTGCATTCTTTGGTCCGCTAGCAATTGCAATTATGTTCGGTCTGGCCTTCTCTCTTCTTCTCACTCTGGTACTCATCCCTATGCTCTACTACCGCTGGCCAGGAAAGAGTGTTCGTGCAAAGTTCTCTGAAACACAGACTCCTTAACGCACTACCGAACAATACCTAGGTATGGGATGTTGAGAGACTTTCGTTTCTTCTCAACAGAGAGTCCAATCTTTGGACGAGCTTTACGTGCCCTTTCTTTTGCACGCTCCTCGCCCTCTTTACGCGCAGTGAAGCTGGAGGCGAAATGCACGGTACCATTTCCGAATTTATGATTAAGCCCATCTACTGTTTCTAGAATACGTTCCTTAGTCTGTGCGCGCTCTATGTCTCCGAACAGATCGTTTGTGGCTGCATACTCTGCAGTGATGGATCGAAGAGTGAATCCCGTGGCACGATAGAGTGTTCCTGGTTCAAATACACGATCGAACTCTATTTCTACGAGTCTCTGGAATTCTCGTGGATCTGCAAGCGGCACTGAAAGCTCTATAGAAAGACCACCATAGGTGAAATCTTGTGTCTTTAAGTAGAATGATGCCGACCGTGCTCTTACTTGATGCCTGCGTGCTTTTGCACAGGCACCCTCTATGTTTCGAGCAAGCTGTGAGAGTACATACGCACGATCACTCGAAGGGGGTGTGAAGGTTTGTGTCTTCATGATTGAGCCAATTGAATCATCGGTCTCAGTGTTCAGCTTCTTAACAAAAGAGCCTCGCATCTCAAGCCATATATCACGATACGGCTTGCTAATCTTATTTGTTGCAAGCCAGTACTCATCCTTTTGTGCAAACTCGAGTGCAGTGCGTACCCCCAACTTCTCTAGATACAAGCTGGTACTTCCTCCCATGCCCCAGATATTGCTTATGGGAAGATCTTTAAGAAACAGATGTGCTTCTTTTGCAGGAATAGAGGTGAAGCCTGCTGGTTTACGATGTTTTGACGCAATCTTTGCAAGACTCTTGTTGGGACCGAGTCCTGCACTAAAGGTGATACCAAGATCTGCATGGAGCTTCTCCTGAATCATTTGTGTGATGCGTGCATAGGACATACGGTATTTCTGTCTGAGTCCGGTTATGTCTGCAAAACATTCATCAATACTGTATTCCTCCACATCGGGTGTGAAGGAACGAACGATCGTATACATGCGTCGTGCATATATGGAATATGAAAGATAGTCCGAAGCAACAATGATTGCGTCTGGACATATCTTTTTAATTTCACGCATTGTCATACCGCGATGTGCACCCATACGCTTTGCTTCATACGAAAGAGATGTCGCAGCGCCACGCTCTCCACCGGTGATTACCGGCTTGCCACGCAACTCATGATTCATGATTTGCTCTACTGATGCAAAGAAGGAGTCACCATCAAAGTGTACGATTGCGCGTGGAAAGGATCGTGTTGAAAGCAGATCACTCATGAACCACTGATTGACGTGCGGACACACGTTCAGAACGCAGAGATAGTGGGATCATACGTTTAGGAGAGAGGTATCGCCGTTCCCGTTCTGTGAAGGATGCAAACTGTGATGTGTGGCGTGTAGTGGTATGACGCGCGGGTGTACGTAGATACATGCTGAAGAACGGATCGAAGGTAGAGAGTTTAGCCATAGGTACGAAATGTTGATACGACGACACCAATAATAGAACCTTCTCGCGGATGTATATCTGGATACTTATCGTTAGCTGCCTCCAGATAATATCCATTCGGTTTCTTGCGCAGATACTTGAGGGTGTATCCATCTTCTGTGAGAGCAACAACAATGTCCCCTGGTTTGTAATCATTGGTGCGCTCAAACACCACCATGTCTCCTTCCTGTATACCGGCATCTTGCATGGAGTCACCTTCCACTTTTAGTAGGTAGCTCGCTTCAGGTCGTCCTAGGAGGTAATCACCGATGGTAATAGTGTCTGCAAGTTCTTCTTCTGCAGGTGCAGCAAATCCGGCACGAATGTGACCGAGTACCGGAAGCGTAAATAGGTCCGGGCCAGGAATGAGCTTTCCGGTACTATCCTTCTCTGCAATACCTTCGCGCACTAACTGGTTTGTTACATAGAACCCGCTACTGCGTGAAGAGAGGCCAAATATAGCCATAATCTCCGTTATAGAGGGCATACGCTTATGTTTCTTATAGAAGGACAATACCTTCCTGTGTCGGCTCATTTCCATAGAAACAGTATAGTCGAACAATTGTTCGAACGTCAACAGTAGCCTGTGTACAGGACTGAAATTGACTCCCTATCTCCCCTGTCGTATTACTAATGCAATTCCTAATTGTGGAAGCGCTCTTGAATGGGAGGCAGACATGCCCCTTGCTAACTGTCTCACAATCGCTGCCGGGTACCGCTTTACGAATGGAGTCCCTATGGAATCCGGCATAGGCGCAGTCATGAATGAAGGTCCTCCGGCAGTAGTTCTGGCACCTGACTGCAGAGTGCTCCTCGGAAATCGACGCGATATTCATGGTTATCCTGGCATGCTGGGTGGACGAGTTATGCGCGCAAGACTTAAAGACACTTTGAGTAACGGCGAACGACTGGTACATGCATCAGATGAAGTGAGGAGTCTGATTCTTCACATACGCAGTGAAAATCTTCTATTCGAAGGAATAGAGCCTCTTGCAGAAGGTTTGACACTTCGGCCAGGCGGTGACGGAGAGATACAGCCGTTCAGGCAAGCAGGGAAAAATGGCTCTCCTCAACGGCAGCAGATGTATGAAATACCCGAGGATACTTTCATCTATGTAGTGGATGGAAGGTCTGCTGCGGTGAAGCTTGCCTGTGTGGACGGGTTGGCAGTAGTTACAGCCGTCGAGATCCCTGAGGCAGTAACGTTCATTGCCAAGCGTGCGCGGGCACAGAAAAGCCGAGCTGCCCTAACTTGGGGAGTTCGCAACTTGGAACATCTACGCGACACCGGTGTACACACAGAACAAGCCCGTCAGTCGATCATGGAATTGAACGGACTCTTACCCTTCGCGTAATGCGAAGGTCGTCCAAGCACAGTAGCCTCGCTCCCCAGAGTGGGGCTACTTTCTTATCTTTGAGGTGGTACACTGCCTTCATGAAGTACAACGGAGCATGTCATTGCGGGGCGGTTAAGTTTGAGGCCGAAGCAGACCTATCAACGGCGGTTTCTTGTAATTGTTCACACTGCCAGATGAAGGGATTGATACTGGTATTTGTACCAAAGGATAACTTCACTCTCCTGACTCCAGAAGCACCTCTCACGGAATATCTCTTTAATAAGAAAAGTATCCACCATCAGTTCTGCAGTGTTTGTGGTGTGCAGCCATATGCGTACGGAAATGGTCCAGAAGGAACCGCAATGTGTGGTATCAATCTCCGTTGTGTTGAAAGTGTTGATATAGATTCCCTCTCCCCTACCAAATTAAACGGAAAAGACTTCTAGAAGCCTCTAGATTTTCTTCATATTTGAGTGAAGGAAATCAACGTAAGAAGCCGGTATGCCTCTTTTGAAGGCATACCGGCTTCTTGTTTTCCCCGATTTCTATTCGATAAGGCCACCTCCAAGAATTGCATTGGTACGATGAACATATATGCGCGCACTGGTGATTGAAGACGAGCCAGATATTCGTGAAGCTCTGGCGGAGAACCTACGTGCTCGGGCATTTGTCGTTGACACTGCAGACGATGGCACACAAGGTTCGTACCTCGCACGCACTAATGCGTACGACATCATCATCCTAGACAATATGCTTCCTGAGAAGAATGGGTACGCGGTCTGCGAGGATATTCGCCGCACCGGACGAACTACCCCTATACTCGTACTTTCAGTACTCTCTGATTCTTGGAGAAAGGTTGAACTCCTAAACGCAGGTGCAGACGACTACATGATTAAACCATTCTCCTTTGAAGAAGTTATGGCACGCATACGTGCACTTCTGCGTAGGCCGCACGTAATGGAAGGAGATCTTCTTGCCGTTGATACCCTTTCGCTCGACACCAAGAAGCAAGTGGTACGCCGCAGTGAAATACAGATTCACCTTACGAAGAAGGAATACATGCTGCTTGAGTACCTGATGCGTAACCGGGGCAGCGTACTCTCACGATCTATGATCATGGAGCACGTGTGGGACATGACGAGTGATCCATTCTCTAACACCATTGAGTCACACATGTTGAGTCTTCGAAAGAAGATTGAAAGACCAGAATGGAAGAAGCTTATCTATACCGTTCCTGGACGTGGATACCGGATGGAAGAATAAAAGAGACCTATCAGTGATAGGTCTCTTTTATCACATCACTAATCACTTGACTTCGTCTGCAACACCACGAGCGTACAACAGAGCTTCCACCATGAAAGCAAGATTCTCCTCATCCTGCTTGGTGTATGGCTGGTCCAGATACGCAATGCGTTCTATCTGTGCTGCGGCTTTGCTTGCGCCATCAAATAGATAGTTGGTGAGATCTGTGCGATCAAAGGTTTCCCATACTCCGCGATCATGAATGAAGAGGTGGGTACTTGGATACAGTGCTGTAACGGATGCCTGAGAATACAAACCCCGGTGATAGGTACGAGACTGTGTTTGAAGAGTCTTCATGAGAATTCAGTAGATATGCTGGTAAAGGTATCCTCCGTAATAACAACGTGGTCCACAAGTTCAATTCCAAGAATTCTTCCTGCTGCAGCAATTTGTTGAGTGACCATACAATCTGCTTCGCTTGGCGTAACAACACCTGAGGGATGATTGTGAACGAGTACTACTGCAGCTGCCGCATGTGCGAGTGCTGGGCGAAACACTTCACGTGGGTGAATCAGGTTTGCATCGATTGTTCCAATAGATAGTGTCTCGTCATGAATCACCTGATAGTGTGCATCCAAGTATAGGCCGCGCAGATGTTCCTTTGGCAGGGTACGCATATCCACGGTGTAGTCATATACATCACGAGCGGTACGGATTATTGCAGCTCCATTCTTCTGCTTTCGGAAGAAGCGGCGCCCGAGTTCCCCTACCGCAACAATCTGCATCGCTTTCACTAGCGGTATGTCGAGATCCGCAGCAAGTACTTTGGCATCGCTTGCCATAAGAGCATTACGATCTCCATACTCATTAACAATGCGTGTTGCCATAGAAAGAACTTCTTCTTTCTTCGTTCCTGTGGTGAGCACTATCGCAAGAAGTTCTTGCACGGAAAGTGCAGCAGGACCTTCCGCACTAAGGCGCTCACGTGGTTTCTCTTCTTGCGGCAAGTCACGTACACGAAGCTCATAGCGCTTCCCGCTACCATCAAGGAGTAGATCATGATTGGTCATTACGTAGGTTTGTTCCATAAGTGAAAGTATATAGTAGGAACCCACGTACTATACGCACAGGGTGATATGAGGAGCGTAAGGAGAAGATAAAGAAATGCTGAAGTTATTTACACAAGGCAAGCTTCTGTATACGGCTCAATTGCTTCAGCTCATGCTCACGAGTAAGTGCAACGCCGCGTCCGTCACATACCTCTTGATACCTAAGCACCACCGGTCGTCTCCCACGGGTATACCGTGCGCCACCTGGTCCATCACCATTGTGTGCTTTCATTCTTCGCTCTATATCATTCGTACTCCCGGTATAGAGAGTTCCATCTGCGCACTCCAGTATGTATACAAAGTATGAATTACTCGCTGGTGACTCCATCAAAATGCTCTTCGTGTGCTTCAGCTTCTTCTTTGGTTGCATGAATGATTCCATCCTTATGTTCGGGAGGACCATATAGTGAGTAGAGTTTAAGGGGTGCGTCAGAAGAGGTGTTGATGATGTTGTGCAGCACACCTGCAGGAATTACCACCGCACTACCATCCTCAAGTGGATGTTCAACTCCATTAAGGACTGCTTGCCCCTCTCCTTCCTCTATACGTATAAACTGGTCTAGCTCATGGGTCTCTGACCCAATCTCCTCCCCTACTGGAATACTCATAAGTACGAGCTGCAGGTGCTTTGAGGTATACAGTACCTTTCTGAAGAGTTCGTTCTCTAGGCTCAATTGCTCTATATTTCCAACATATCCTTTCATACGTAAAGTATAGCAACAGATCCTGAAGGATAGATTAGAATGGGTGCATGACTGCCTTAGACGCTATAATCCTTGGTCTTTTGGAGGGAGCTGCTGAGTTCCTCCCCATTTCTTCAACAGGGCACCTTATTCTAGCCAGTGATCTCCTAGCGATTCCAGACTCTGCCTTCCTCACTAGTTTTATTATTGCCATTCAGTTTGGCGCTATTGCTGCAGTGCTTATTACGTATTGGAAATCCTTCCTAAACATTGAGGTCTTGAAACGACTCTTCGTTGCCTTCCTCCCCACTGCAGTTATTGGGTTCACACTCTACCCGCTCATTAAAGATGTGCTCCTCAAGAGCGAACTCACCGTGGTTATCGCATTGTTTGTTGGAGGTATTCTGCTCATTATATTTGAACTCTTGCACAAGGAACCTGTGCAACCAACTGAAACAGATTCCTTTGCAACTATTCCGTATAGGAAAGCATTCCTGGTTGGACTCTTCCAGTCCATTGCAGTGATCCCCGGGGTATCACGTTCTGCAGCAACTATTATGGGTGGCTTGCTTCTGGGTATTCGTCGTACCGCGATCGTTGAGTTCTCTTTCCTTCTTGCGGTACCAACGATGGGTGCTGCAACTAGTTACGATCTGCTTAAGAATTACGAATCATTTGTGGATGCAGACATTGGTGTTCTTGCAATCGGAATGGTCACCGCCTTTATCACCGCACTGTTAGTACTCCGTCTCTTCCTCAGCTTTATTAAACGATATACCTTTATACCGTTTGGTGTGTATCGTATCGTGCTTGCGGGAGTATTTTTCTTCCTTGTTTTGTATTAGAGGTTAGTTAAGCTTGAGGTTTTGTACGAAGTGGGAACTAGATTAATTTAGAAAATCTTGAATGTACTTAAAAAGACATACTCACTAATTGGACGATTTGATGCAAAAACAAAGCCTCTCTTTTCGTTTGAATATACAACTGTGTAGATATAATCCCATCCTTTCGTATAATCTCCTGTGTATTTACCACCTGATATTGTTGCTCCCGGAAATACAGAGGTAGTGATTATTGTTTCTGTATCCTGCCTTGCGCTAAGCTCTTCAAATGAGCGTGTACCGTCTTGTAACTCAAAGCCAATTCCTGCTACGCAATCGTAGAAGTGCGGGTCTGATTCGTTCTCGTTCTCTTCATTTGTAGGAAAATAATAATCCTTTGGCAACACAAGACTGTAGCCCCGCTTGCTGTTTTTATACTCTTCATTCCCTTTTGTAAGAGTGTAGTAATCTCCATAAGGGCACCCCTCAGATAATGAGGTGTTCCCTGAAGACTCACTCGGATCCTGCTTCTTATTGTAGATATACGAGCTAATAACAAAGAAACCGAGTACTAAAAGTAGTAGAGAGGCTATGAGTACTATAAATACCCTTTTCATATTTTCAGACTAACATACTTGCTAAAGGGCTAAGACTCGAGTTTTCCAGCTGATGAAAGCATCTTCTCACAGCTCTCAGAACAATACGTTCCGTCCTCGCGGGAACAATCGTCACACACCAGGAAATGTAGGTGACACAGATCATTTGCACAGTTTGTATACTTCTCTGTTTTCCCCTGGCAACGATGACAAGTACCAATCACTTCTCTCTCACCACCGAAGTCCATCACCTTGCGACGATCAAAAGTATAGAGCGTTCCTAGGAAATCCTCTCCAGGGTACTTCTCCATATAGCCATGCATCCCATTCTCAAGCTGATACACATCAGTGAAGCCTTCACTCATAAGGTATGCGCTCATTGATTCACAGCGTACTCCCCCGGTACACACGGTGAGGACTTTCTTTTCTTTAAGTGGCATGAGTTTTGGCATCGCATCGGGAAGATCACGTGAATTCTCAAGCTCAGGGTTTATCGATCCCTTAAAATGACCGGAACGATACTCGTAGTCGTTGCGCATATCAATGATAGTGAAGTCCTCTGCTTCTTCAAACCACCGTTTAAGTTCTTCAGGCTGAATACGTGGTGCAGTCTGTACACGAGGATCTGCTTTCTCCTTTGAAAAACGTGTTCCTACGATTTGCTCACGTACCTTCACCGCAAGCTTTGGGAAAGCAGCACCATCCCCTTCGCTCCGCTTTATCTGCATGTCTGCAAAACGTGGGTCTGTGAGAAACTCTGCAGCGAATGCCTCGGTAGCTGAGACCTCTCCCTCAAAAGTGGCATTGATACCTTCTTCTGCAATAAGTGCACGACCAAGAAGTGAATGTTTCTGCGCAAGGGAACGCACATGATCCGCCAGAGCTGCTGGATCTTCAATGGTTATGTACTTATAGAAAAGCAGCACCTGATAGGTCATAATGTGCACACTATAGCAAAACAAAGACTGGAGTACGACCCTAAATTGACAATCGATCTCTGAAATGGTAAATTGGGAATATCAATCGCAGCGCTGGGCAGTATCGGTATGAGTCTAACTCGTCGAGTTGAACCTCCTGCACTTGATTGTTATCAGGTGCATCGCTCATACATATTATGCAAACAGGAACTATCGCAGGAATTAATCCAAAAGGCTTCGGCTTTATCAAGATCGAAGGAGAGCCAGATCTCTTCTTTCACGCTAACGAGCTCGTAAACGTTCGTATTGATGACCTCAACCCTGGGGACACTCTCGAATTCGAGATCGCTCCAAGCAAGAACGATCCTGCAAAGAAGAACGCAGTAAACGTTAGCAAGGTTTAATAAAAAGCGTCCTCATGGACGCTTTTTATTCTCTTATCAGTGTAATGCTCATCTCATGCGCACAGGAACCATTTCAAGTTTCAGTGAACGGAGTTCTGGCTTCATAAAGCAGGAGGGCTCAGACGAAGAACTATTCTTCGACGCAAGCGATCTCATTGATGTTTCCTTCACGGATCTACGCATCGGTGACAAGCTCGCCTTCCTCGTTACGAAGAGCCTGAAAGGGCCGTACGCCACAAGCGTTCGTAAACCGGTACCGGCACACTCATAACAAAACACCCCGCACAGCGGGGTGTTTTGTTATACAGGCATACTCATACACAAATCTGTAGTACGCTGCATTTATGTCTTTGGATCTATATGTGTTCAATGTATTAAACTCCTTTGCTGGGCAAGGTCCGGTATCTGATGCTGTTATTGTCTTCTTTGCTACATACCTTCCCTTTATTCTGGTGGGGTGGTTTGCACTCTATCTTGTATATAAAAAGGAACTTTCACATCGATCGAAGATAGTCGCCTTTTTACTTGCACTACTTGCTGGCAGTATTGCTCGCTTTGCTGTTACGAGTCCCATACGATTCTTCTTTCCTCGGGACCGCCCTTTAGCAGCAATGGATATAACGCATCTCTTTATTATCGAAGCACCCTCCTTCCCATCAGGACACGCATCGTTCCTGTTTGGATTTTCAACCATAGTCTTTTTCTATAACCGAACCCTCGGTATTGTGTTCTATATCTGTACGGTCCTCGTTTGTGCAGCCCGAGTTGCTGCAGGCGTTCACTACCCTTCCGATATGATTGCAGGGGGTGTTGTTGGAATAGTCAGTGCGATTCTAGTTATGTACCTTCTTAAGAAACCTCTATTCAAATTTAAAACCTAATTAAGTATTCCGTACTCAGCCATTTTGGTTCGATACCCCTTTTCATCTAGAAACTGCTCAGACACAATACCGAACATAGCAGCTCCCTCTACATTTTCTATATCATCATCCCAAAAGAGAATATTGTCCTTAGTGATTGAAGCATCTTGCTCTTGGAGATATTCAAGAATCTTCTGAAAGAATTCCGCACTTGGTTTCTTGTGTCCGGTATGTGCCGAAGAGAATATTCTGTTGAACGCAGATTCGTAATTAAACTTCTCAGAAAGATATGCGGTGCGGTATTTCTCTTGATTCGTTGCAAGCACCACCATAACCCCCGCACTACGGAGTTCTTGAATGGAAGCAAACACCTTCTCATCTAGTTGGTCCCCGACCGAAAACCAGTATGCAAGAAACGCATCAACGGAGTCTGATCAACCCCACTTTTGGAGCCAGTCTCCCTTTTCAAGCTCGTCTTTTAGGTCTGCTTTTCCGATAAGACAGTCTTTGAAAGGGCCTGTGAAGAAAGGGATCATTTCCTCAATAGGAATATTCTGTTCTCTCGCATACGTATCGCTAAACCTTGGGCCGTGCGAGAGCATCCCGTCTGAATCAAATATGACTGCCTTTATCATAGATGCACTATAGCTTGATTTTAGGAAAATTGAACAACTACTTCCAAAGCGTAAATTGTTTGGTAAGTTCTTTCACGGTCTCATTCTCTCCAAAGACCCCGAAACCTAGCAACTCAATATCTTTATGCTTCTTATCCTTAAGGATGGTTTCTATTTCAGAATCATCACTAGTTTCTATCATTTCCCGTATGAATCCGATGTGTATTAGATCGTGAGTACGAATAATGTCATACGCATCCCGTATATCTGTAGCGCATTGAGCAGCTTTAATTATCATTGGATACTGAGAATTTCTTGGAAGCTCCACACCATCTGCGGTGATGAAATACGTTCCTGTATCAAAAGCTTCTCCTAACTTATTTCCTACATATCCCGCAATGTGGGCAATAGTATTTGCTCCCTGCCATGACTCAATATCCGTACGAACTACTATGGTGAGTCGCTTTGTGAAATCCTGCTGCTTCATAGTGAAACTATAGCAATTCTTAATAATCTGGATATATCTGAAATAAGTGGTATTCTGCACTCGAACGTTATTTGTCATTCATAGTAAGACCTGAGGAGGGTCCCCAAATGAATCCCCTACCAGAAGCCGAACTGTACGAAGAAAGTCTTGGGTATTGGCCCTATAGGCTCTCGCTAGAACTTGTCACCGCGAAGGTCTTGGAACGTACTCCCTTGAACGGAAGCGTACTCGATATTATGTGCGGACCCGGCTATCTGCTTGGAAAGCTCCAGGAGGGTCGTTCGGATCTGTGGTTGACAGGCATGGATCTGGACAAGCGATACGTCCGTTTCGGAAGAGATCGGTATCTGGGAGTTGAGTTTTTCGTCGGTGACGTACTCAACTGGCAACCCCGGAGACTCTTCGACACCGTGGTCTGCACGGGCTCTCTGCATCATGTACCGTATGCGCAACAGGAAGCGGCAATCGCCAATATCGCCAGCATGGTTAAGCCGGGTGGCGTGGTGGTGATCTCCGACTGCTACGTCGAAGACTTCAACACGGAAACTGAACGGAGGCTCGCTGCTAGCAGGCTGGGGTACGAGTATCTGCTTGAAGCCATCAGGAATGGCGCCACCGATCAAGTCATCAAGTGGACGATAGATATCCTGTACAACGATGTCCTGAAGGAAGAGTTCAAGACATCACTCAAGCAACGGCTTGAGCCGCTTCAACGCCACTTCGGCAGTGTGATCACCATTCAACCCTGGCCGGATCACGATTCCGGCTATGGAGACTACATCCACATCTGTACTCCGAAATAGGGAGTTGGGACTGATCGCCTGGCGTGTGAGGATTGCATCCTCACACGCCAGGCGATTTCTTTTATATAGATGCTCGTCGTTTCCCTTTAAGGAGCAGAATGCTTGTTTTCTCAATACGCTGTGCACGTACCCCTGCGTCCTTTCCAGAGTCTATCCAGGCAACAAAGTCTCGTTTCTCATCGGGAGTGAGATCTTTCCATTGTGCCTTTGCTTTTGGGAGCTCATTAAGAGTCTTGTACAGATTCATCGGCACCACTGCATAACAACAAGGACGACGCTTTCCTTTTATAAGTATGTCCACTGCCTTGCTCACTCTACGAACACGAGTAGCATCCTGTTTTGCAGACTCTATCCAGGTGATGAAGTCTCTTTTGCTAATTGGGGTAAGGAGATCCCACTTCACTTTTGCTCTAGGATTTAGAGTAAGCGCTTTACGCAGTTCTGCAGGCATAGTGTTAGTGTATATCCTCCGCAATGCATGTGCGAATACATGCACAGAGACGACACCATCATCCCTGTTTATCTATGTTGGAGGCTTAGATAGTTTTGTGGTACCTTCCATCCAGACAAGGAGCGTTCCATGACCATGACACCAACTACCGATCTCACTTCGTTGATGCAGGTGATCGGGGATGGATTCCCCTTCACCCAAGAGAAGTACCCAAATGGGGATCTCAGCACACCTGAAAAGACATTGGCCTTCGCTGTACGGCACAGCAGTGCGCACATAGCCAAGACCGGAGGCATAATTGCTGCGCAGGCTGAGAACTACGACCACGGCGGCGAGCTTGATCCAGAAGCTCTGCGCATGGCGACTACGAAGATGTTGGTCAACACACTCAACCTCGCCAACGCTCTGGGCATGACCGCCCAGGACCTTGTGTCCTTGGTGCCCTCAGCAATGAGATAGCGTATCCGTCACTTTGTTGCAACGAAGCCTAACCCCTTCGTTGGCGCGAGGGGGCGGTTTTTTATTTATAGTAACCAAAAGGTGTATGTGCGGTTCTAGAGAATAGAAGCAGGGAGAAGAATCATGAGCACCATCAATATTCGGCGTGCCGAAGAACGGGACCTCGAGGCCATTGGCCTCATCAACGGAAGCGTCTTCCTGGGAGATCGTGACCAGTTTGATGGAGCCCAGCGATGGGCTACGTGCTGGTTCAATGCATTCCCCCTCTACCAGTACTTTGTGGTTGAAGAAGATGACGTGGTGGTGGGATACGCAGGTTGGCAACTGCATGGAGGATTCCACCGTGCTGAACCAGTTATAGAGCTGGATCAGATCGGCATCCTTCCCGCACACCAAGGCAAAGGACTTGCTCCACGTCTCATACAGGAATGCATGCAGGCACTCCTGACGTGGACGAAGGAAAGCAACGATCGGATTGAAAGCCATCTCACCTTTGTGGTGTGGGCATATGCACTCAACTTCAATGCCGTGAATGTGTATGCTAAGTATTTCACCGATGGCGTGAGTGGACTTCGAACTCAGTTCGGTGCACGTGCAGAGAATATGCTACGGATTCGAATACCTATTGTTCGACCAATCCGTATCGAGTAGCAAGTACAAACCAAAGCGTACGTGGGCCGTCTCATTTGAGACGGCCTTACCCTTGGGAATCTCTCCTACTGTCCGTACCAGCTCTTCTGCCAACCCTGCATTTCGATAATCTCTGACTCTTGTGCCGAGATAATCTTTGTAGCGAGATCTTTAATCTCCTGATGCTTTGCGTTCTGAAGTGCAGCTTGAGCCATCTGAACAGCGCCCTGGTGATGTACGATCATCTCGCTTAAAAATGCTTGGTCGAACGTATCACCGGTCTTCCCTTCGAGGACCTGAGCCATTCTCCCCATTTCTCCCTGCATATTCATGTTTCCATGAGAAATCATTTCAGGTTGAGTATTATTCTTTGGTGATAGAGCCAAAGTACCTCCGGCACCAACGATTATTCCAATTACTGCGACGAGAATAAGTTTAGATGTTTTGTTCATATCCTAAATTATACAGCTACGATGACGAGGTGGGGTGTGGTACGATATTCGAACCGAAATCGAGTGTCTAGGCCATATTTGATTTTTATACAATAGATGTTAAAATACACTTAGGTTGAATTTGAATTAGGGAGAGTACGTTGGCAGAAGATATGCAACTAATCACTGCAGAGATGCATGAGCGCCTATCGGGGCTCATGTCCTCTAGGCACATACTGGGTCCGCCCCCGAAGCGTCTGCTGGAGCGTCAGCCGAACTCCGTCCTGATCGGCGTGGCGACGACTGAACAGAAAGCGATCGCTATCCTCTACGATCAGGTGAAGACTGAACATGAGGGGATGCACGAAGCGAACGACATGCCCATGGGGATCAACCCATACGTGAATTTCGCTCACTTCCGAAATCACGTGATGACCCCGATACTGTTCGAGATGCTGAAGTGGTCCGTCCACAGAGCGTATCCCGAACAGACGACGAACCTCGCCATCCGCTTCGACGACAAGTGGAACATGTATGGGGTACCTAAGGCACTTGCCGATCCGGCACCATGACTGCCCGAACCAAAGGAACTGCCCGTTCCTTACGGTTCGGGCGGTTTCTTTTTACCTACGATGACTATAGTTTGCGAGCTGGGGGTGTGGTACGACGTGGGAACCTATATTAAGTAGAAGAGCCGCCGTTCCCTTTCGGAAACAGGCGGCTCCTTGTTCAGTGAGTGATAAAGCGGTCGACCTTATTCGGGGGCCTCCCATGGTAGCCAGTCTCACCAAACCTCACCCGGAAGTACCAGCCGTCTGGTGCGTACGAAGCAGAGACGTAACAACGGTTGCCGTCGGCCTTACGGAAACACATGTAGATGGTCGTGTGCAGGCTGGCCTGAAGGAGATCATCCTTCTCTTCCCGTTGGATCAATTCCCAGAGCTGGCCGAGCGTGGTGTCTGCCTTGTCGCCGAAGCTACTCAGAATTCTGGATGCTTTGGCCTTGGTATTTGAGGAATGGAATCTCAGTGTCGCAGCAGGCGTGTTGTGCTCAACCGTCTGGCAAAGCTCCTTGAAGCTCTTATGCATTTGCGGTGATATTAGAATGCCGTCGATTTGCTGTCCTGGCTGATATTTCTCAGCAGGACGGAATTCACTGATTTCAGCAAAGTCGGCGGTCCCGACAAGCACCAAGGGATAGCTCTCGATATGCGCCGTAGCAACAGCTCGTGCGAATAGCGGAACGGCAGTACGGGGATTCTCGAGCACCCACTGACGATCCAGCGGCGGCAGAGCTTCGAAAAACGCTCGATACTCCGCAGGTACATCCGTAATAGGTACGACCGGCGGAGCTTGCTGCCGCACAGGTTCAGATGGTGCCCGAAGTGCCGCACTCAGATTACTTCGCACGGAATCCCCCTGCCCACCTGCGAGCTTGTGGAGAATGTCCAGTACGAGACCGTGATGCCTGTTCGGCACCTGAACGAGAGCCCGCGGAAGCGGGCCGAGCATGTCTTTTGACATGGTCTATTTCCTTCTCTTTTTGATACGCAAAGAACTGGTTCTATTTAAATAACACGATATTATATAAAAGTCAATTGCTGGGGGTTTGGTACGATACTCGAGCACTGATGTATGTAAAACCCCGCATACTGGTGCGGGGCTCCCATTTCGGCATATTGGGTGAGCCGTTTGATGCTAGCTGGTGGATTCGCGCTACTGACGCTTTTCCCCGCCTGCCTCCCGAAAGAGGCGAACGAGAGGGTCTTCTCGCTTCCCGAACTTCAACCACAGCTTGAGGGCGAAGAAGAAGATCAGGGTGAAGATCACCCAAGCGACGGCAAGGCTGTGTGGATGGCGGTGATCGAGCCACTCCCAGCCCATAGCTTCACCGAACATCTCGAGAAGCTGGGCCGTAGCTCCGTTGTACATGATGCCGATGATCGGGACCAGAGCAAACACCGCCGCTGCAACTGCCGAGAGCGCAAGAAGCGTTGTATTTCGAGGATTCATTTGAAGTCTCCAGTAGTGGGCTCAACGAGCCGATTGATCTGTATTATTAATAGCACTAAATGCATTAAAAGTCAAGTGCTGGGGGTTTGGCACGACGTGGGAACCCTAATCAAAGAGTTCCAAGGTAGTTTGCTATCGCCTTACGGGATTTCAGAATGATTGCCTTAGACTTATAGCTTTCAACCAGACTCTGTATTTTCCCTTTCTTCCGTAAATCACGACTTACTATTTCAAGAAAGAAACTCATATCGCCCCAGAAAGTCATCTCATCATGTCGACTCTTTCTGTGTATGGTGCGGGCCGCGTGATTAAGTAATCGTTCCCAAAGCGGAATATCAAGAAATACAACTGCATCTGCCCTATTTGCTATCTCTGGCTGTACAAGGCGATATACCCCATCTGATACCCACGACTCAGCTTGTATCGCTTCAAGGACTTTCTCTCGTACATTTGCATGTGCCTTTTCAGGATCAGGTGTAGTTTTGCTATTGTGCCCACCTCCCGCTTCAAGCCAGAAACGATCTATATGTATATATGGAATATTTAGCTTTTCTGAAATCTTTCGAGCCAAAGTGGACTTGCCGCTTCCAGGAAGTCCGAGAATGGTTACACGCATTAAAAGATTATGACACAGATGACGTGCTGGGGGTTGGTACGACGTGGGAACCTTGCTTAAGTAGCAGAGCCGCCGTTCCCTTTCGGTACTGGCGGCTCCTAGTTCAATCTATTGGGCCCGATAACGGACCTCGGTGGTGAGGAACACCGATCGGGCCCTTGTCGATCTCTCTTCCGAGCACTGCGTAATATTCGTCAGACCCGGGCTCCGGCGACTTTTCCGGCTTTGGTGCCTCAACCATAGCTTCGTCAAACTCGGGAGGTGTGTGCATCGTATGGTTCCTTTCTAAAGGAATCTAAACATAAAGGTATGAAAAATACGAGCTGGCAGTCTAGGACGATATTCGAACCAAAATCAAGTATCTAGGCTGTATTTGACTTATTAGTTTAAATAGTGTATAAATTATTTAGGAAACAAAGGGTCTGACCCATGATTAAATTCGTTCTCGTTGTTCCGGATCCTGAGGGTTCGGATCGCTATCTCACCAAAGACTACTCGTGGCCCGTTCTGCCTCGGGTAGGAGATACGATCTTTCTCAAGGGCATCATTGGGTGGCTGGTTGAGGCCATTGCACACCACCTTGAATTTGATGAAGAAAACCCACACATTGAGGTCACCATCGGAGTCGGTGTGGAAGAATTCGAATTCCTCAGCGAACAAGATGGGTGGCTGAAGAATGATTTTGATTAGCCGCTTGGAAGCGTCCGGAGTATCTCCGCCACGCTCCGGGCGGCTTCTTTTTATTTAAATGTGATGACTATAGTTAGCGAGCTGTGGGGTTTGGTACGACGTGGGGATCTTTTTATCTACCTGTACCCGTAGCAAACCTGTATTTCTTCCTCATAGATAAAATAGGGACGACTTCCCAACTGTTCAGTAAGAGCTGCCTGAATTGCTGCTATGAAGCGTTCTTTGTCTTCCTCGGGCAATACCTCATAGCTTGAGGCAGTCTTCATAAGTCCGACCTGGTCTTCTACTGAATCATTGTGCGTAAATGGGAGGCGTTCAGTGGAAACATTCTGCATGTCTTGTTCCTTGAAAAAAGATGATATGTATTCAAGATCACGTAATTCCGATGGAACTTTCTCCCAATTAAATTCCCTAAAGATTGCAGCAGGTATCGCATCCTCTTCTGGTACATCCTTGGTGGTGAGAGTCCAGTACACGAACAGCAGACCGTCCTTTTTCAATACTCGTTTTATCTCATTCATTGCCGTCTCGTTTACAAACCAGTGGAATGCGGTGCCAACCGTTACCACGTCAAAGCTTCCGTCTTCATATGGAAGGTGCTCAACTTCTGAAACCGCATACGTAATATCTAAATTCTTTACCTTAGCCTGACCCTTTGCTTCGTCGATCATCAACGGATCAATATCGACCCCATCAACTGCAAGGCCCGAGCGTAATAGTGGCTCAGTTGATTTACCGGTACCGCATGCGATATCGAGAATCCTTTTACTGTCTTCTGGTACTAATGAGAAAAGAAGATCATACACTTCACTCATGTATGGTCGTCGATATTTTGTATAGTTCTCAGCCTGGCTCCCGAACTTATTCTTGTGCTGATCAATTTCCATGCTGTAAGAGTAGCACTAAACACTGGCTGCGGGACTAGGACTCGAACCTAGATAGACGGTACCAGAAACCGTAGTCCTACCATTAGACGATCCCGCAATGCCAACGCGGCCGAAGCCGCGAAGGTATACAGACGATACTTGAAAAAGGTCTGTTTTTCAAGCCACCCGCACTACATCCAGTACGCAAGAATCATGCTCATGAGAGTGAGCGAGACGAGGTAATACCCAGATACAATGATCCAGTATTTAATACTCTTCCCCTCCCAGAGCACTCCGTTAAGCGTAACGGGGACAATAAACCCTATCCATACCCAGAAAGACACGGTCAAACCAATCGTTAGACTTAAGGTTTGCGTATATGCAGCGGTGAGTATAAGGATGAGATTCAAGACAAACGCTAGTACGAATGATGAGATTGCAACAATAACATAGTTGCGATTCATCTCGTTCATCTTCTTCTTGTCTGAACGGAATGCCGCCACCTCTTCAGGAGTTACGCCCATTTCTTTCATCCAGGTCTTTCCAAAGATTGGACCATACCAAAGCATACCTAGCACGACTCCCAGAATTCCTGCACCGAGTACCGCGTAGTAGTTTATGGCGAGGTCCAACATGGATGAGTGGGGTTATTGAGCGGATGCTTTAACCGACGCATCAGCACGTACTTCTCCCTTGCCCTTAATACTCTTAAGGAGGTTACCGATCTCAGTACGCGCAGCCTTTAGGTCTGCTTGTGCCGCATCAATCTTTAACTTTGCCTCTCTAAGTGCTGCAACATTTGCTTTGAAGGTCGCTTCATCCGCTTCTTTGTCCGCAGAAACAGTGGCAACGAGTTTTGCAGCTGCTTGTGCATTCACCTTTGCGCTAGCAACCTTTGCATCAAAGTTTGCAAGTGCCGTACGTGCCGCTGATACATCGGTACCTGCAGCAGACGCAGCATCAATACGTGCTTCGATCTTTGCTGAGAATACTTCCATCTGTCCTGCGATCGTCATGATGCGATCTGCTGCAGCGGTGATTGCTGCCTTTGGCAGGATGAGGCCCGCAGCACGGAAGGGTTGATTGGCGGTATTCATCCTTTCCTTCACCGTGCTAGTGCTGTTTGTCTCAATCTTAACTTTCACATCTTTCAATGATTGAATCTGGCCAGTTACGGCTGCTTTAATAGATGCACGTGCACTGTCTGAAAGACGTTCAGTCTTATCTAAACGGATAAGTACATCATTGAGCTTCTGAATACGTGCATCGATTCCAGTATCTGCAGCTGCAGCAACCTTTGCTTTTACCATCGCAGGCTCTGGACGCTTCTGTTCAACTTTCTCTGCACCTCGTATCTGAATGGTTGAAGATGCGCCCTCACGAACCTTTATAATTGGCTTCCCCTGTATATATAGCGGGGCAATGTTTTCACCTTTAATCGGCTGGTCTATGCGCAGATCTCCGCCCGCACTACCCTCTACTACCATGCTTTCTGCAAATGCAGCGAATGGAGTTGCGGCAATAAGTACCGCGAGCGCTACTGCAGGAGTGGTTATGTTTTTCATATATAGAATGTGGATTAGCGACTGCTAATAGGTTTTCTCTGAATCATCCACTGAACTCTCTACCGTTGCTTGGTCTGCGGTGAGACCCTTAAGTTCGGCATCAATAGCAGCGGTGTCTTCAAGAAGACTGTCATCGGTGGTGCTCGTACCTGAAGGAGCGGTACTGGTTGCCGTGGTGAACGTACTGTCCTCCTGCGGCATCATTTGCTGGTACCAATAATAGGCACCAACCCCGAGCACTACTATCACTGCTATCGCCACCGCTACCTTGGTGTTCTGAGACATGGATGATTCTGTTAAAACCTTTTAATACTAATAAGTATAGCAATGTGAACTATGAAGTTTGGATTATCCCCCATTATGGGGATCCACTGTATAAGACGTATGTGGGAGGGGTTTGTTACCCATAAAAAGAACCGGCGACCCTTGGGGCCGCCGGCACAGTCTTCTTGAAGACCGCTGTTACGAGGAGGTTACTGGAGAACCGTCATCAGTTTCACCGTATCCATCGAAGAAGTAGGTTATGGGGACACCCAATACCTCACTGAGTTTCCAGAGTCGCTTTATCGAAATGTCGACCTGACCAGATTCCATCTTTTGGACCGTCTGGAAGGTCACCCCACACTTAGCCCCAACCTGTTGCTGAGAGAAACCTGCCAGACGACGGCGTATGCGCATACGCCTTCCGACATGCAAATTGATATCTTCCAAAACACTCTCCCGCTCATTCGTCACATCGAACTGATGTAAAACCTGAATGGACTGTAACACTTTTCTTGCTCAAAGCAATGATTCCTTCTTTTCACAAAAGAACCGGCGACCCTTGGGGCCGCCGGTGTGTTTCTTTCTGGGTGTTCTACGCTTCGACCTCGCCGTTCATGGCTTTAGCAAGATCGAGGAGGCGTCGCCGAGGACGTTCTCCGAGCTTGTAGTACGCATGGATCAGGTCCTGCGTCTCCTTGCTAGCCATGGCTGCGTTCGCTGACGAGACCGTCTCCTGTTCCAGAGCTTCCCGTTGATTACGGGTGAGGCCCTCGTAGAAGTAGGAGACCGGGACCTCCAGAACTTCAGCGAGTTGCCAGAGACGAGCGGCACTCATGCGGTTCGCGGCACACTCATACTTCTGGATCTGCTGAAATCGAACCCCACTTGCATGTGCGAGTTCTTGTTGGGTCAGACCCAACAGACGGCGACGGCGACGCAAACGACGACCGAGGTTGATATCAATTTCGTCCAAGACACTCTCCCCAAATACTTCGTATCGAACTGATACGACTCTAACGTAACTATAACACTATATTTATTAAAATCAACGGCTACCCTTTCTTCTCTATGGATGCCCTTAGGAAGGCAGTGAAGAGTGGGTGCGGTGCAAGAGGACGAGCCTGGAGTTCAGGATGGAACTGACACCCAAGCATGAACGGGTGTTCACTCTTTGGGAGTTCAGCAATTTCCATAAGCACCCCATCGGGACTAGTACCAGAGAACACCAGACCTTTCTCAATGAGTTGTGGTACGTATTCAGGATTGATTTCGTATCGGTGACGATGTCTCTCCTCAACAGCATCGGCTCCATATGCCTCACGTGCAATGGTTCCTTCACCAAGCTTTGCTGTATATGAGCCAAGACGCATGGTACCTCCGTACTTCCCTTCAGAGATATGCGCCTTCTGATCCGGCATCACATCCACCACAGGATAATTTGTCTCTGCGTTGATCTCTACCGTATGTGCACCCTCAAGACCCAGAACATTGCGTGCATATTCAATCACTAACATGTGCATTCCATAGCAAAGGCCAAAGTATGGAATCTTTTTCTCGCGGCAGAACCGAGCTGCACGAATCTTCCCTTCAATACCAGTCTCCCCGAATCCACCGGGAACGATAATGCCATCGTATTGGCTGAGCTGTTCAAGATCCTCATCGCTTTCAAGCTTCTTTGCATTGATCCACTCAATCTTTGGTTTCACTTTTAGTTCTGCACCAGAGAATTTAAGTGCCTCAATAACTGAGAGATATGCATCAGAAAGAATATAGTCTCCCGTATCAAAATACTTACCAACAATTCCTATCTTAACCTCTGCGTCCTTTACCTTTGTTCCTGCGACAAACTTATTCCATTCAGTGAAATCAGCAACCTTCTCTTTGGAAAGAGAGAGCGCATCTAGAAGGAGGTCTCCTAGGTTATCCTGCTCAAAGTTGAGTGGTACATCATAGATAGAGTCCACATCCGGCGCAGAGATTATGTGGTTAGGCTGCACGTTGCACCATATAGCTAGTTTCTCTTTGCGTTTCTCGTCCATCGCATGATTAGATCGAGCAACGATGAAATCTGGCTGCACCCCATATGAGTTCAGTTCACGCACTGCACTCTGTGTTGGTTTGGTCTTCATTTCACCAATGGTGTTTGGTACCGGAAGGTACGAAACAAGGACAAAGCGAACATCGTTAGGATTCTTGAGACGCATCACACGAGCAGCATCAATGAAAAGAGCATTCTGAAAATCACCCACGGTTCCTCCAATCTCGATCACAGAGATACGGCTTCCGTTATGTGCCGCAGCTGTGGTTAGGCGATCAATGATTTCATCTCGAACATGGGGGATAGTTTCAACAAACTTTCCGTGATATCCCAGTGCCCGTTCACGGTTGATAACCGTCTGGTACACCATACCTGAGGTCATATAGTCTTCCGGCCCTAGATCACGGTTAAGGAAGCGCTCATAGTTACCCATGTCCTGATCTGTCTCAAGACCACTCTTGAGTACAAACACCTCTCCGTGCTCTGTTGGATTCATGGTACCCGCGTCTACGTTTAGATACGGGTCGATCTTTACGAGGTTCACACCGTATCCACGCTGCTGCAGGATAAGTCCCATGCTTGAGGTGGCGACCCCCTTACCAACGCCCGACATGACGCCACCGAGAACGAATATGTATTTGTGTCCTTCGAGTGCCATACCTTACACCTGCAAATACCTACGCACTCCTAAGAATGAAGCAACTGCACCAAGCCCTAGTCCAGAACCTACGATAACGAAGAAGAGGAACGGGAAGTTAACCACGTAGTACGTGAAGAGATTGAATCCATCAAGCCAACCAACAGAGGCCTGCCCCACATACCAGGAAACTGGGAAGAAGAATGCAAGTGCAATGAGGCCAGAGATAAGGCCAGCAATAATTCCGGCAACAATAAATGGGCCACGGATGTACATATTTGAAGCACCCACGAGTCTCATGACAGCAATTTCATCACGGGCACTATATATAGCGAGACGAACGGTCGCAAGCGCGATGATTACTGAAGAGATCACAAAGAGGAGAACAATTGCAAAACCTGCCGTCTGCGTTGCATCTATTGCATTGCTGAGTCTTTCGATAACTACCTTGTTCCTACCGTAATTAATACGATCAATAATACTGTTTGCGGCTGCATCATCTGCAAGGAATTGTACGAGTGCTGCGTATTGGGTAGGATCCTTTGCACGTACAGCGAGGGCTGCGCCGAGTGGATTGTCTCCCAGCTGATCAAGTGCCTGGAGGGTGAGAACATCATCTTTATTATCATTACGGAAATCTAGAAGAGACTGGTCTCGGGAAGTATAGGTAACCTCATCTACTTCGGGGCGCTGTTCAAGACGAGTCTTTACGGCAAGCACCTGACTTTCTTCTGCGGTAGTTAGAAAATATATGTTTACATCTACCTTCTTTTGAATAGAACTGAGGGTGTCGCTAAGCACGGCTGAGAGAAGAACAAGTGACCCAATTATGATGAGTGTCACCGTCATGATGAGCACTGTCGCGAAGGATACGAGACCACTGCGCGTAAAGGAGGTCGCGCCTGCTGAAAAGATTCGCTTAAGAGTCATCATCATACGCTAAAGAATATATTGGCCGTGCGCATCATCACGGGTTATGCGTCCACGCTCCATAGTAATAACGCGCTTACCCATCGCGTCCACCACACCTTTATTGTGTGTGGTGATAAGCACCGTTGTTCCCAGTTCGTTAACCTTCTTTAGAATCTCCACGATCTCGTAGGTATTTACCGGATCTAGGTTCCCCGTTGGCTCATCAGCCACAATCACATCTGGCTGGTTTACGATTGCACGACCAATAGCCACACGCTGTTGCTCTCCTCCTGAAAGCTGGTGCGGGAAGTGTCCTCCCTTGCTACCAAGATCTACCAGATCAAGAATATGAGGTACATCTGAAGCGATCTCATCATCATGACGACCTGCTGCTTCCATAGCAAAAGCAATGTTCTCGTACGCAGTCTTGTTTGGAATGAGACGGAAGTCTTGGAAGACCATACCAATCTTGCGACGGTAGTGATGCAGAAGGCTCTTTGGGAGCGAGTGCACATCTGTTGATTCAAAATAGACCGTGCCTTCTGTCGGTGCGTCTTCTGCAAGAAGCATTTTAAGGAGAGTGGTCTTGCCTGCGCCTGAGTGACCAACGATAGAAACGAATTCCTTAGGAGCAATCGATAGGGTGATGTCTTCAAGAGCGGGAGTCCCGTCTCGGTATAGCTTGGTCACCTTGTCGAAATAGATCATGACCGGGTCATTATACCCTACCCTTCACCCTCTTGCCCAGAATTTGTGGATGCGTCAATAAACGCATCCAGATCTCCCGCCAAAACAGCCTCTGGATCATGTGATTCGTGGCCGGTTATGTGATCTTTTACCATTTTGTATGGGTGCAATACATAGGAACGTATCTGACTGCCCCACTCATTCGCTGTGGTTGCTGCGATAGAACGTCCCTTTGCTTCTGCATCACGTTTCTCTTCTTCGCGTGCGAATATCTTTGCCTGGATAAGTGAAACAGCCTTGTCCCTATTTGCTTGCTGACTACGCTCACTAGATACGTGTACAGAAATTCCTGTTGGGGTGTGGGTAATACGTACAGCAGTCTCTCGTTTGTTCACATTCTGTCCTCCCGCTCCACCAGAACGTGCAAAGGTGACCTCAAGATCTTCTGGATTGAGTGCTGTCTGCTCGTTTGGTGCTAGTACGGGCAAGACCTCCACAAGCGCAAAAGATGTCTGTCGTTTATCGTTGGCATTAAAGGGGGAGATACGTACAAGACGGTGCACCCCAGACTCATGCTTCAAGCGTCCGTATGCACCCCTCCCGTCTATATCAAGGAGTAGGTTACGGTACCCTCCATGATTATTCTCGTTGGCATGGAGCTCACGTACACTCCATCCTTTTTCATCTGCATAGCCTTCATACATCCCACGTAACATGCGTGCGAAGTCTTCAGCATCATCACCCCCTGCTCCCGCAAGAATAGCCAGGGTTGCGGAACCACCATCATGTCCATCACCAGAACCTCCCTCTTTAAGGGATTGGTATTCACGTACTACTTTCTGTGCAGCCTCCTTATCGCTCCAGAAAGTTGGAGACATCATTAGCTCTTCTATTTCTGCTAGGCGTTCCTCAGGACTCATGGGGTGAGTATAGCAAAAAAGAAAAACGACCTTTCGGCCGCCTTTCCCAGTACTCTTGCTTATTTGCAGGTGCCCCTCATCGCTAATAATATTATTGCTCAATGATAAATTCGTCAACATTCTTGTGCCGGTGGAGGGAATTGAACCCTCAAAGGTACCTTGATGAGGGGGACCACTGCAAACCTGCCACCGGCGTAGAAGCAGAATAGCGGAACAGTGATCAGAGGACGGTGTGGTGGAGATAAAGAAAAACTGACTCTAATTAGAGTCAGTTTTTCTTCTGGAGCCGAGGGGGAGACTTGAACTCCCGACCCATTGCTTACGATGCAATTGCTCTACCAACTGAGCTACCTCGGCATATCTACTGTGTTTTCAAAATGTACCGAGAAAATACTTAAGTATCAAGCGGTGGTTTCTTTCCCCACGTAAGTGCCGCTATCGCAGCACCGATAACCGCACCGATGGCATTAGTGCAGAGGTCAATTGCCGTGTTGTTATATCCTCCCACATCGGTATTTGGGATGCTGAGTTTGGTGATGAATTCGATCACCTCATTGAGTGCACCGAGACCCATTGCAACGAATACGGCAAGAAGTACCATCCAGAGGCGCGGAAGGGTTGCGTGTCGAGCTATGAAAAAGTATGCAATGAGTGCACCGACCGCAGTGCCATAAGGGTGTACCAGCTGATCAAAGCGCCAGATGGTGATTCCATTCAAACCATTATCTATGATCGGAATGAGAATGAGGTTATAAAGTACATCACCGTTCACTTGCACACCTCCGCCAAGTGCATGGAGAAGCCCTAGAATCGAGAGTAACCAGAGGGCCCATACCGGCAACTTAGTTCTGGGAAGTGTCCATGCAACAAGTCCTACCAGCGCAAGAAGCACTGCAAGGTACAGAGTAAATTCCTGCACACCGGTCGTAAAGAAATAGATACCGGCTGCAGCTATATAGAGGAGGGTGAATACCAACACCAAGATCCTTCCAGTCTTACCAGTGAATGGGTGCTCCTTTGTTTTAGGCTCTGTCATACGAGAGCCGATGGGCAGAATTGAACTGCCGACCTACTCCTTACCATGGAGTTGCTCTACCCCTGAGCTACATCGGCGAACGAAAACGAACCAACTTGGTCCGTTCTGCTCATCCTACCCAATTCCGTCATTTTTTCAATCTTAAAGACTATCCACCTGATTCAGAAGCAGCAGCTCATACCCTGCTATTCTTAGCGTATACCCACATAATTTCAGTTCATGAACCATCTCAATACGACCTCTGCGTGCCGCTGCCCTCACCATTTAGTACAGCCAATCCTTATCATCCTATTTGGAGGTTCCTTCCTTGCAGGAAACATGGGGTACCTTGGTGCAGATATCATTCGTATCGTTTGGCCAACCCTTATCATCTTGATTGGTGTGGCAAAGCTGTTTGCAGGAAGCTGCAAGTGTTTCGAGCGCGGATCTTAAGCACGGTACTGACAACATCATGAATGACATCTTCCGGAGAGCTGCACAGAAGACGAGTCGTATTGCCGGCTCGCCCATGGGCTTCTTTGTTGCCATTCTGTTTGTTCTGATATGGGCAGCAAGTGGTCCGTTGTTCAACTTCTCAAATACGTGGCAACTGGTGATTAACACCGGAACGACCATACTCACCTTCCTTATGGTGTTCCTTATTCAGAACACACAGAACCGTGATGCTCATGCCATTCATCTAAAGCTTGATGAGATCATTCGTGCTAGTGGTCCTGCACGTGATGAATTCATTGATATTGAAGACGGCACAGATGAAAAGCTCGCTATGCTAACCCATGAATTTAATGAACTCCGCAAAACAATTAATGAGGAGATCATTGCACCTGCTGCCGAAGAAGAGCAGAAGTAAGTAGTATGAAATGATTTGAAGCCGCCTGCGCTACGCGCAGGCGGCTTCTTTCAGAGCCGGTATGCAAACATCACTCCCGTGATGGCCGCCACAAGCGCAATGAGCGCATAGGGAACAGCGACTTTTCTGTGGAGACGGTTTCGATCCGCCCACTTCTTGAAGAACACCAGGACTGACGACAAGATCACCGTGATGGTCGCAAACCCAAGAAGCACCCAGAACAGCGTCGAGGGTCTGCCTTGTACGATGACATACTGCGCACTCACCACCACTATGAGCAGGAGAAGATTGTAGATGAAGGAGGTCCTTCCCCATATCTCCATGTGCATATACTTCTCTCGAGTGCGTTCTCTCGAGAGAGCGTACCCAGCAAACGTAGCTCCTCCGTTAGTGAACAGGAGCAACGCAACTGCGACGTAGATCGCATTACGGAAGATTTCAACAAGCATGTTCAGCCCTTTCCCAATCTGCTACCACCATAGCAGGAATGGCACAGCTATGGAACCTGCGGCTGTACGTATACCTTGCCCTACTATTTCTTGGGATTTGCTACCTCTTCTTCTGTTGTAGCTTCGCCTTCGTAATAGGGGTTATTGTTGTCTATTGCGTCCGAACCGTCAGTGGTCTCAAAAGCCGCAGGATCTGCTTCTTCAATTGCAGTGACGAATGAGTCCACACGCACGATAAATGCAGTCTGGATAAGGAGACAGGCGAAGAGACCGATAAGTGACCATTTAACTGCCTCAGACATTGGTCCTGCCGGTGCATAGGTATTTGCATATACCGAGCGACCGAATCCAAGAATTGGCCAGAAAATGAATGGGAGAAGAATCAAACCAATGGTGAACAATATTCCTTTTCCAAATACACCCGCAAGACGACGCAGCATAATAAATCCAATTACTATGTTTACGATTGGAATGAACATAAGCACAATCCACCAGAGGGGGAGATTAGTGAACTGAAGCATCACCACATTGTTGTAGAACGGAATGAGAGATGCCCATCCTGGCTTTCCTGCCTTACGGAAGATAAACCAGTTCGCAACGACGAGCAGCACTCCAATAGCAAGACAAACTACAATTAGTATCCCAATTGCAAAAAGCATCGCAGCAAGAATACTTGGATCAAGTCCTTCAATACTACCCGCCGCAGATGCTATCAAAGATGAATCGTTCATGAATATTCAGTTAAGTGTCCACTAACAATACCATTACCTTAGGATCCTCGAACAGCTGCAATATCCTCAACTTGATGGTCCCCGTTTAAATAGCTTTTATAAGAAATAAGCTCATCCTTTGGCATGACCGGTAGTCGCATACCTGAGTACTCCACCCAGTTACCTTGCTCAGGATTGGTGGGAATGGGTATCCAGGTTTGAGTCTGGTCGTCATGTACTTTTGCATTGTCTGCTGCACTAATATCAAATTCTTGCCCGTTACGTTCCAAAGCCACTAGATACACATCCCATTTCTCATCTTTGTGCTGTATAGGGCCATAGGTTATGTACTCCTTTACATCATCAAGAATATCAACAATACGATCTCCAGGAATATCGATATCAATATCATTCAGTGGGCGCATTGATCCATATATTTTAGCGGCCAGACCTCCTGAAATCTGAAATGGAATATTATGCCTCTCAAGAATTGAGATAATCCACTCAAGTGATTCCTTTTGCGCCAGTGTTAATTCATTCATGCAAATAGTCTATCAGCTCAGAAAGTCCTTAGAATGCTTGAACTGTTTGACACAAGGATTATCTTAAGATAATCTTTGTGTATGCAATCCAAAAACATCATTGGACTTAAAGAGCTGCGTGAGAATACTGAGACGTATATAAAACGTGTGAACCGTGGTGAATCAATAACGGTTGTTCGTCGCTCCACTCCCCTGTTCCGTCTCACTCCGGTAGATGCTGAGGAAGTCGGCTGGGAGACCGTGGCAAATTTCACTGCTCTCGATGATAAGGGGGTATCTGCTCGAGACATATTGGCTTCGCTTCGTAAGATGCATGGATAAGCTTGGTAAGCTCCTTAAGAAACTCTCCCAGAATGACCGGGATCGTCTCGAAGAAGTACTTACGCTACTTATCTCAGGTGATACCTCTTCCCTAGACATCAAGAAGCTAAAAGGTGTTACCGACGTATACCGCGTACGGACTGGAGATATGCGTGTGATCTTTCAGAAACAAGGAAAGGAACTATTTGTTCTTGAGGTGGGTCGAAGAGATGAAGGTACGTATAAAAAGTTCTGATGCTGAAATACAAAGACCGTCCTTTTGGACGGTCTTTGTATTTGTCTATAGTGCGCGGTCGACGAGACTTGAACTCGCAACCTCCCGCGTGACAGGCGGGTGCTCTAACCAGTTGAGCTACGACCGCAGTATATTTCTGCCTCAGGCCGCGCACGCCTGAGGCACCGCGAACTCATCGAATATAGCCTGTTTTCTCTGCTAGTTCAAGGGAGCGGGTACCAGCAATTCTGCACGCGCTATATCCTCAGGGGCAGTGACCTGAACCCATGAGGTTGAATCTATAGCATGAACTGGGATACCAAAGGCTTTAGAGGCCTCAACAACGGTCTGCGGAAGACCAAATTCAGAGCTGCCTGCTGCTTTTGGAACAAGTGGAAATTCAAACACACGAGTATCAAGCACGAAGAGATTGGTATTCATCACACCTGCCTTGCCACGATGATCTCCCTCTTCAATACCGAGCACATGGTTGTTTTCATCCACCACCATGATTCCTCCCTCAGCCATATTCTTTGTACGCTCCACAAGAAGGGCCCAATCTGGCGCTGCGAGAGTAGCGGCGAGATCTTCTGCACCATAGATGTCGTCCCCCATAAGAACGGCAAATCGATCTTTGATGAACGGTCGTGCGAGCCACACCGCTCCACCGGTACCATCAAGTGTTTCCTGTTCAATATATCGGACGGGGATACCCTTATACGAATCTCCGTACGCGTCACGGATTACTTCTGCCTTATACCCTACTACAAGGATAATCTCCTCACAGTCTGCAGGAAGGATATCGAACTTATGTTCAAGCAACGTTTTACCGTGCACCTTAAGCATGGGTTTTGGAACAGAGTCTGTGAGGGTGCCCATACGGGTGCCGCGTCCGGCTGCGAGGATGATTACTTGCATATCAACGTGAAAATATAGTGGTGCCGGCGGCAGGGGACGATCCTGCGACCTTAGGGTTATGATTCCTACGCTCTAACCAGCTGAGCTACGCCGGCATCGACATAACCTCCGAAACTCGATTAATAGATGCAAGAATTCGATTACGAATATCTCCACCTTTTGCGACCCGGAGTGCTAGAACACCATAATACATATTATGGTTTTCGTAAATCTTCTTTCTCTATTCGTTATGCCGGAAGCTCTACGATAAAGGTTGAACCCTTTCCTGCACCTTCAGATTCTGCACGTACCGTTCCCTTATGGGCATCAATGATGTTCTTCACGATGTACAGACCAAATCCAGTTGATTCAACATTCACTTTTATGGATTCCTTTCCATGACCACCTTCAGTGAAGAGGTGTGCCATATCCTCAGGAGTGATACCGATACCCGTATCTTTGATTGTGAAGCGGAAGATGCTTCCCTCCTTTGTAAGGGTTACTGCCACGGTACCTGTTGGTGTGTACTTAATTGAGTTATCGATAAGGTTCTTAAGTGCGTTGAGCATGTGCTGGCGGTCCCCGTTGAATGTGAATGAATCACCTGCTGCTTCAAAGGTAAGTGCGAGACCCTTTGCGTCAGCTGCTGATTTAATATCTTTAACAATCTCTTCAATCAGCTCTTTGAGATCAAAAGGTACCTGTTGATACGTCACCTTGCCACTCTTGATGTTCGCTGCGTTTAGAATTTCCTGAATAGTCGTCACACCTTTAGTATCTGAACGGAATCCTTCCTCAATCATAGGACGGAGTTGATCCGAAATAGGTCCAAAGTCTCCTTCCAGGGTCATGGAGAAGATGTTGCGTGACTTTGTTACGAAGCCCTTAATCTGGTGTGTGATGAAGTGAATGAGGGTTACCTGCTGTTTGTTGGCGATCTCAAGGTTTTCCGCAAGCTGCTGAATCTCTTTTCGCGCACGTACCTCTCTTCGTATACCCGTAAGGAGGGTGTAGCCAAGTGGAATCATGATGAGAATAGCCACTACGTTTGCGTAGATTTGGTAGTTCTCAACACGTACAAAGAAGAGTGATAGTAGGTCAATGAAGAGTGCGACTACGAGCGTATCAATAAGCAAAATACGCGGCTCAAATGATTCATATTTGATAGTGATAAAGGCAAGGAAGGCAGCAAAGAAAGGCACGGCAATATGACCATACTGACTTGTTACGTAATCACCCGTGACCGTACCGAGATAGTTTGCAACAAGGAACGAGAACATAAGGAGTGTCGTACCAACAGATACAGCAAGTAGTTTATTTCGCTGAGCTACCACTTTCTTGGTAAGGAAGAGATTCACTGTCTTAACTACAGTTAGTGTAAGGAAAAGGGCCTCGAGGAAGTAGTTATAGTACGCAGCAATACCTTCAACCACATTACGGTCACAATCGGTGTAATCGAAACCGATCACAGAAAGACCAATTGGCGCCATTATTAAGGTAGGCACAAGCAATAAGAAAATAAGCCATCTACCTTTCATTGAGATAGAACGCCCTTCTACGAACTGGACAAAGTATGCGTATGCAAATACGAATATGAGTGGCTCAACCAAGTTAATGATTGTCCAGAAGAACATAACGTTTGAAATACCTTCATTTGCCCAAAGTACGAGGTCACAGAACAGCCACACAATATATGCCAGCGCCATTAAACGGAATGTGTTCTTCGGCCACTGTCGCAGTTTTAGAAACGTAAAACCAAGTAGTCCTATGAATATCGCAATTGAGGTGAGGTGCGAGTAATAGATCAATGGTTCACCGTTACCGGAGAAAATAAGGTATTGAGCGATGTCCCATTCGCAAATCATGGATGTAAGAAATTAGGGACATTAAAGAGCTCGGTAGTGAGAGACGGCATGTTCTCCATATCCGTATATATTGGATATGCCTCAAATACATAAATTCGAAGAAACGAAAGAAGAACTACAAGAGTGTAGCTGATGCCGATGACGGCAAAGAAGAGTCTATCGTTTCGTTTTTCCATGAAGCTTCATCTGTTCGATAGCTTCAGTATATACAGGATATTCAGGACTATCCATATAGTCTTTGATGTACTGGGGTATAACATTCAATTCCTTATACTTTTGCTGGAGCTCTCGATCAAGGAGTGAAAAGTCTCCAATAATCTTCCGACAGCTACCGCTCTTACAGTCACACTTCATTTTCCAATTATTCTCAAACATCGTGGTTGAATAGTCCCAGGTAATCTCATCCCCTTCCGCAATATCCTTAAGGGCAACAAGGTATATATTCTCGGAATTGAATTTAAGTCCTGAATTAGGGTCGCACGAATGATTTATAAGGTCATCTACCCCTCCTGAAGGACCCATAAATTGATCTTGCCCAATCTGCACAAAACGATCATCCTCTCCTTTATAGCGTTTCGGTATTTCTGATTTATGAAAAGTTTCTCCCGTGAACTGTGTAATCACATCACCAACACGAAATGAACGCGCAGCAAATACAGACTGACCGAGGTGGGTCTGCCCTACAGCAAAGTTATTTAGTACAAGAACTTTCATAGTCTTTTTTGTTACGGTTGTATTCATTTTATATGACTAAATACGTAGCTAAAGAAGAAAGGGGGATAGCCGTGGCCTCCCCCCTTCAGATGCGAGCAACGACGCGCGCGATATTTTTGCGTGCAATCACACCCCAGACGGCTGCGTGGCAGACGAGCTCCATCACCATGTACGGAAGTTCCGTCGGCGACTCGTAGTTCGTGAACACGAGTGCCAGAGTGAAGCAATCTCCAACGGTCCAAACCCACCAGGCATGGGAATCTTCACACGCTGGATCTTTCCATGCTTTCTGCCAAGTCGGCAGAAATGCGATGGGAAGAGCAACCACCATCATGATGTGTGCCCAAAGGGTCTCACCATAGTAGAGCCACAGTACCAGCGCTACGAGTGAAGCCACGACCGAGAACCCTTCGGTTATGTCGGGCGTTTCCCATTTACCACCCTTCCAGATGGCACGTGCAATGTACATACACGCCACTGCAGAGATAAACAAGACCGAACTTTTGATCCAGTCAGTATTCTCTGCTTGGTAGGTCAGGGCTTCTACCCACGCGCTTACACTCCAGATAAGCCACGACCACCGATTTGGTTTGTTGCTATCCTTCCGGAGATCAGCGAGATAGATTATGAAACCTGCAGCCGTGAAGGCGACTGCAAGGGCCAGGATAATTCCTGTGAGTACCATTGCAGCCTCCTTTTGAGGTGAGAATCAAAAAACGTTGCCGTTGAGCCATTTCTGACCCCTCAACAATCTGATAATACTATATCACATATAGTATATTTGGCAAGTCTCTTTAATGCCCCTCTTCATGAATTTGAAGGCTCTCTGGTGCTATACTCACTCCATGAAAAAGGTCCTCATTGCTGAAGACGATACCCTTCTAAGGACGGTACTGGCTAACCAGTTCGCCCTTTCTGGATTTGAAGTCGTTACGGCGCAGAATGGTGAGGAAGGTGTGGAGATGTACTTCTCAGAGAAGCCAGATGCGGTGGTACTGGATGTGATGATGCCAAAGAAAAGTGGTCTTGAAATGATGGAAGAGATCCGCGCCATGGCTCCCCTTGCCACTACTCCTTTTGTTATATTGAGCAACTCAAATGAACTTGAGCATGTTGCACGTGCTGCAGACAGTGGGGTTATCGCATACCTTATAAAGTCTGATCCTCAGATCACTGCGGTGGTGAATCTTATAAACGAACACCTCAACAAAGCGAAGCCAGTTTAGTTCGGAAGTGTAACGGTGAAGGTTGATCCTTCCCCTACTTTTGAATGCACCCTGATGCTGCCGTGCTGCAGCTCAATGAGTTGCTTGGTGAGATAGAGACCAAGTCCGCTACCTGCCTCTCCGCTATCCATCGCTTGCTGTGTACGATGGTATCCTGCAAAGATAAGTTCCTGTTCTGATGGAGCAATACCCAACCCACGATCCCGTATACAGAACGTATGCCCTTCTGGAGTCCAGCCGTATGAGACGGTAACGTCAGTATCTGGATGAGTATATTTCACGGCATTTCCAATAAGATTGAAGAAGACATGCTGCATTGCCTGACGATCACATACTAGTTCGAGATCGTTTGGCAGAGTGTCGTCAAGAACGATAGTTATGTTCTTGCGCTTTGCACTGAGCATCAAGCTATCTTTAATTGATTCAAATAGTGGGCGCATCAGTACCGACTGATTTGGTTCATTCACTCCCCCACGATGCTCGATGGTTGTTACATCAAGCAGGTTGTTAACGCGTGCGATAAGGTCCGAGCTACTTTCGTGAGTAAGGGAAAGAATGTGACGATCTGCTTCGCTAAGTGTTGAAGTCTTTGAGGCAAGAAGTTGCTCCAGCGCCCAGCGCATACCGGTTAAAGGGGTTCGGATCTGATGCGATGCGATTGATAGAAACTCTGCACGCTGAGCCAATGCATCTTCCTTGCGTCTGCGGCGGGTACGGTCTAGTACCAAAAGAATGATGAGGAGGAGTGTGAATAAAAGTGGCAGTGACGCATACACTATGAGGTCGGTGATATAGGGGCCGGCAGGCATATCCATACCCAACATTGCAATGAGATTTCCATCGGCATCACGTACGGGCGCGTAGCCAGAAATCCAAAGCCCCCAACGATCACGATCGGGACCCTCTGCGAGACTGATGCCATTATCGAAGAACGTATACATGGCGGGTGTTGCCTCTGGATACAACTCGCCTGGAGGTGAATAGTCATCAGAGGAAGAATCTTCTGAATCAATGTAGAAGAAAAGTTCTCCATCGGGTGCCTGACCGATGATATAGACAAAGCGAATGTCCGGATTCACTTCACGCTCCTGCATAAGGAGTGACTTAAGCGCAATGTATTCCGGACGTGTTAGATCTTCTTCTGTGCCACTAAGTGTCTGTACATGGCCAACCGGAATAGCGGTGGCGAGCGTGAGAGTACGTTCAATAATGTGCTGACGACCAGTCCGATCTACCTGCGCGTACACATATAGAGAAACTGCGATACCCGCAGCGATAATAAGCAACATTGTTAGCCAGAAGTATGGGCGGGACTTGGTACTTCGGGTTGGAAGAAGCATGAGTACAGTATACTTCAGCCATGGAGCCGCATGTTGAGACCCCCGCAGAGGAGAAACAGATCTACGAATTCTTCCTTATTAGCGTCCTTTTAAAGGGTGCGATATCGGTTGCAGAGGTGATTGTGGGCATTATCATCCTCATTATTCCGGTGAGTCTGTTTCTTTCCCTACTCACCATGCTTATTGATGCCACAGCCCCTTTCCCTTTCATCCACGAGCACTTAGTTGAGGAAGCTGGAGCGTATGGCGCAGGTACAGCAGTATTTCTTGCAGTGTATCTGCTTTCTCGTGGACTTATTAAGAGCGTACTTATTGGTGCCCTTCTAAAGAATTGGTTGTGGGCGTATCCAGCATCCCTTATCGTACTTTCACTATTCTTGGTGTATCAGTTTTATCAAATTGCCACGCAGGGTTCATTAGCGGTTATTGCGATAACCATCTTTGATATTGTGGTGATGTATTTCATTTGGAGAGAGTGGCGGGTTGTGGTGCATCATAAACTAAATAAATAAGAAAATTTAATTTAACTAAAGATGCCGAATTTAGCGATTAGCAATAAAGAAGATTTATCGTCAAAAAGAGATACCGTTGAATCTCGCATTACTATTGGCTTTAAAGAAAGAGAAACTTGGAAGGATTCATCTGCCATTTTTGATGATCACACACTTCAAATACAAGGACATCCAGTCATGGAGGACTGGGAAGATAATTACATGCAGCAACTTGCAAAGGTTGCTTGCTCGCAAGGTGGCATTATTTTAGAGGTGGGCTATGGAATGGGTATATCAGCGTCATATATTCAAAAAGAGCATATTGATAAGCATATAATTATCGAAGCAAATAGAGATGTGTATGAGCGTCTTTTAGATTTTAGTCGTAATTCAAAAGTAACAACTGATACTATTTTTGGTTTTTGGGAAGAATGTATTACTAATATTCCAGATAATTCAATTAATGGAATATTATTTGATACATATCCACTCTCAGAAAAAGAAATTCATAAGAATCATTTTTCTTTCTTTTCTGATGCATATAGGTTATTGGTTTCAGGTGGAGTCTTAACATATTATTCAGACGAAATTCAAGATTTCAGTGATGAACATACAGAAAAATTACGTGCTGCAGGATTTAAACAAATTGACAAATCTATTTGTGATGTTGAACCTCCGTTAAACTGTAAATATTGGAACAGCAACACACTTATGGTTCCAGTAATAAGAAAATAAATATGTCTGAAATTCCATACGGACTTTTACTCACTTTTGATGGCTATGGTTCCCCAACGGAAATAACTTACAATAAAGACTTTTTATACAAACTGCTTCAAGATTTACCTCCTGCGATAGGAATGCGCGCACTAGGCAAGCCTCATATTGTCTCTGTAGACGAACCAGGTATAGCAGGAATATCTGGCTTTACTTTTATTATGGAGTCTCACATTAGCATACATACATACAGCGAGAGGGGTTTTGTGACGATTGATATATATTCTTGCAAAGATTTTAATACAGAGCTCGCGGCTTCTCTTTTACAAAAAGCATTCCAAGTTGAATTCTTCGAGACACAAACACTTGTTCGTGGTAGAAACTTTAATAGATTGACCTCACCAGCAAGGTTTAGGTCAGAATGATCTTAATCAACTTAGGGTGCACGTAAATGAATTCGCCAATCCATATTCGTCCAGTAACCTCAAATGATCTTGAACGCCTTGCACAGATTGAAGCAGAGGTTTGGAAATCTCAGGGTGCGGTTATACTTTCACGCTCTGAATTAGCAATCTGGTACGAAGAACAGTCACCATTGTTTCTAGTCGGAGAATATAAAGGCCAAGTTTCTGGATACTACTTTGGACGTTTTATAAATTTTTCCTCTAAAGATACGGAAGACTTCATAGCGAGTGAACGGATTGCCAGTGACTCGGTACATGGCCGACGTCGTCATAGCGATAATGCTAAAACTTTCTTTGGCGTATCAACAGTATCTACGGTTCCAGGACTAGGTATGGCTATGAGTATTCATGCTCAGCAGATCTGGGCAGTGAATAATATTAAATTATGCATTGGCTTTACGCGTCTAAATGGCCTGAATGAGTACCTAACTATGCTTGAAAGCATGTATGGAGGTCTTCCTTATTCACAGGACCAGATTGCTCTGTGGTATGCGCATGAGAATTCAAAACTTCTTTCATTGAGAGTTTGGGAAGACTGCCCAAAACAACCCTCTCTGAAACTACCAAACATCTTAAAGCCTGATCCGGTATTTAAATTCCATTCTAAAGGAAGTCCAATTGGTTTATTGAGAGTTGTTAACAAATATATGCCAGATATTGAGAGCCGTGATTACGGAGCACTCATAGCTTCGGATCCAAGATAGAATCAATTACGAAAGCACACCAAGTCACCAACAGATAACATTCTGCTGGTGACTTTCTACTTTATTTGCGGGCAAATGGTACCGCTGGAAGGCACGAAGCAATTATTTCTACAGAGCTATTCAAACGGGTTCAGGAGAAAATGGATTCTCAGCGTGATACTCATAGAGGCGAGAAGAAAGACTTTGCGTTTGCGCGCTTGATGATCTGCGGTTTGTGCGGATCAGGAATTACAGCTGACGAAAAGTACAAAAAGTTAAAGAACGGACAAACAAACACCCATATATACTACGGATGCACAAAGGTTCGAGACCGCAATTGCGAGTGCGGCTACATAAACGAGACCAGCCTAATCAGTCAGCTAACTCAGATGTTTGACGATATCTCAATTGATGAAATCGGCACAAGATCAAAAATTTGATCTGAGGTTGAGCGTTTCAAGAAATTTCAGCAAATGCTAATAGGCAGCAGTACAGAGGTGAACGTAGAGCAGATCGATATACGAAACTATGCGAAATTTCTCCTTCAAGAAGGCACCGAGCTTGAGAAGCGAGAACTTTTAGGATGCCTTACCGGGAAAATTGAGTTGTGTAAAAAGAAGATTAAATTATCTTCTCCAGGAGAGTCCAGTTATCCCAGTTCCCTCTCTCAACATCAGACCACTCGTACTGAGGGTCTTGATTCAGATACCAATCAGAACCTTTCTTGATCGCAATACCTCCAAACACTTTCTTGTTCTTCGAATCCAGAATGTATTTCTGAAGCGCCTCCGCTTTTGCTTTGGTATATGTTCTGCCGTCACGATCACCTGAATCTTTTGTCTCAAAAATACCAAGGCGGCCGTCCTTGAATTGAACAAGGTAGTCAGGGTAGAACGTAAAAATCTGTCCTTCATACTCGTATTTGATGCCAAAATACTCGAGTTTATTCTCTCCATTCTTCCACCACCACAAAACCTCTGAACTGTTTGAGTTCAAGAAATCCTCAAAATCTTCTTCGGGCTTTGATCGGTCACGATTAAGATAACAAGGCTCGTAAGCATAGTTGCGCGCTTTCATTTTCTCATCAGCGTGCTCGTTATAGAACTGCTCGACAGGAAGCTCGAAGTCAGTCCACTGCTCACTCTCTTCCACCCTCTCTCGTACCTCAGCCTCCTTCACAATACGGTATTGCTCGATAGCCCGTTCAAGAACTCGCTTAAATAGCACCTGATTCTTTGCATGCAAAAACACTCGTTGGATGAGCAAGATCTCTTCTGCCCACTCCTCAGAACCTAGGTACTTCCTGAACCATTGGTAAATAGCAGACTTCACGCTTGGAATTGAACGCTTTACGTTTCTAAACGATCCAAGGTTTGATTTAATAAATTGTTCGAAAAATACCTGGAGTTCGTCTGCGGCCACACTCAGTTTAGCCATCGCATCAGGGCTGATCTTGCTCAAGTCATCAAGATCCTTGGCATCAATTGCAGTATCGGCGATTAGTTCCTGTTGATACTTCTTGATATCAAGATCAATACCGCGGGCAGTAGCCGACTTCCGGTTATCAGCAACCTTAGTGCCTTTGATGGTGAATTCTTGGTTTGCCACATCAGCAAATACCTTGGCAAAACTCGAAGTTACGTCCCCGTAATCAACACGAGATTTGTAGTATGACTTAAGCTTGATCGGCTTGTATGCCTCAATTCGTTCTGCCTTCAGGTGCTTGATTATGTTGGGGTTGTATTCTTCCTTCTTTACCTCAATAGACTTAAGGTTGGTGTAGATGTACCCCTTATTGAGGATCTCAGTTGCGTAGTGTTTTTGTTCGGGCATGCGTAAAATACGCCCAACAGTTTGGATCTCAAACACCACACTTGTGGTCTCACGGAACTTAACGAGGATATGTGCTCGCGGGCAGTCCCAGCCAGTATCGATTGCTTGTTTGAAAATAAGGAATTCGATCTCGTTATCAGGTTCGGCTATCCAATCAATCGTGTCTGACTTTTGTTCTGCGAGCCAAATAGCAAGCTTGCCGTTCTTCTCTGTAATACCCTTTTCGGACAAAAATTTTTTGACTGCTTCAATCTTTACTTCTCCCGCTTCGGCGGTGGGAATTTGTACTAGGACTAGGGGATTTATTGGTGCCCCCTCCTTCTCAAAGGCTTTTTTAAGTTCTAGGCGCTTATTGTATGCCGCTTCAAGCACCACCTGCTGCGAATCGCTTTCAGATGTAGCTATCTTTTCAATTTCTTCGTTGATGATTAATTCTTTTTTAATCATTCCTTCTTCGATCACGTCCTTTGGATCAACAACAATGTATCCAGCACCACCAGTAGCCAAGTCGCGCGCAAACCCAATTTCCTGTTGAGGACGACGCGGAGTTGCACTCATTTCGAGCACAATATCTGCCCCAATAAGTTCACGGAGCTCATTAGCACGCGCTGTATCTGCGTTTACATGGCTTTCATCAATTATGAGAATTATTTTCCGCTGCTCCTTCGTCTCTTCGAGTACATCCCTGAAATTAAGTTTCTCACCATCTTTCATCAAAAGATTCTTCCAATCACCTGAACGATCCTTGTTGCGAAGCTTCTCCCAGTTAGCGACAACAACCTCGTTTTGAACGATACGTTCGCGCCCACCAGTAAATTCTTCTTCAACAAGAGAAACTCTCGGAGCTCCTCCAAAAATCTTATTGAGACTATGTCTACTTTGGAGATGGAGATCCCCCTTTCCGAGGGTAATCCAGACGAAACATAGATCCTCGTCAGGAAGTTCCTTGATTAATCCCTCGATAAATTTAGCAACCATCGCCGTCTTCCCACTACCTGTAGGAGATTGGAATACGCAGACCTCACCGGGACCATCGTAGTCCAATAGTTTGACCGCCGTCTCAATTAAGCGGTTTACTGCATCTTCTTGGTATTGCTTAAGATTAATACTCATAAATTTGTTTATACACATCTAGGATCTTTTGCGGAATCGGTTCAAGTCTCACTTTGCTCCAGCCAATAAAATCACTCTTACTTAGTCCCAGAGGATCGAGGGTGAAGCAATAAAGGATTTTTTCACCTTCAATCTTATCAAGATCCTTCTTGAGATCTTTTAGTGCATCTCGATCTAATGAATAGTAAGCGGCAAGAATTCTATCTCCTTGTTTGAAAATCTTATAGTCAGAAGTACTCTTTGCTTCTTCAAACACTCCCTCTCTCAAACAAAGCATTTCAGTACACTCGTTTGCAAGGCGAATATTTAATTCATCCTTAGCGGCTGACATTTTTACAAACTTTGTCTTGAAGTATTTTAAGTTACCACCGTAGCCGTCTACAGGCTTCCCTGAAATACGGTTTGTGTAGCCCTTAATAATATTCTTAACCCGAGGATAGGTTACCTCTTCGCAGATATTACTCTCATTATTCGTCGTTAGAATAAAACTTCTCTGTCCGCCATCTTCACTATTTAAATCAAGAACAGCGTGTGCTGTAGTACCAGATCCTGCAAAGAAATCGAGGACAATTGCATCCTTTGAATGAATAACAGCCTGTATACACTCTTTGACTGCGTACATTGATTTAGGAAACGGGAATTTGATATCGATGATTTGACTCAGCAATTTAGTACCAAAAATATTTGCGTTGAAACGCTTATCATCCCAAACAGTTTTATAGGTAAAACGAGTCTTCTTTCTGATCACATCCCAGATTTTTCTCTGTCGGTTATACTCTATAGAAAGCTCACCGTGAATAGACTCAACAGTCTGTCGAGCAAATACCCATTTACGCTCATTACCCTGTGTGTCGATTGGATAGATCTCAAGAACACCATCCTTTCTCTGTATGTTTGCAGATTTTGGATGGAAAGAGTCTGGGCAAACGTCTCCAAATCCAATAATTTCTCCATCTTTAACATAGATAGGATAGAAGCAATTTTTTGCATCAACTCGCAAATGGTTCCCTGTCGAAACATCTCTTAGAGGACGAACGTCTGGATTTTCGTCTCTATTCTGCAAGCCAATTGCCGTCTTCCCTCCTGGAATAACAAAATACACATACTCGTGTGAATAGGAGAAGTTCTTTCCTTGCACGCCACCAGGATTGTGGATGATGACAATACAGTGCACTTCGTGCGTCGGATACGGAAATATCTCTTCGAGCAGCATACCTAGCTGCGCCTGCTCGTTCTCGTCGATTGCACACATCAACGTTCCGCCTTCTTTGAGGAGATTTTTTGCAAGCCGTAGACGCTTGCTCATGAAAGAGATCCACTTGCTGTGCCTATATGAGTCCTCTTTCTCTACGTAATCGTTGTTGTATTTCCAGCTCTTATTACCTGTGTTGTATGGAGGATCTATGTAAATGAGGTCAATCTTTCCCTGATGGGTAAAGTTCAAAACAGAAAGAGCGTGATAGTTATCACCCTCGATGAGGATGTGGTTAGGAGCAGGCTTACGATCGGTTATTTCTTTTGACTTTATTTCCTTGAGGATAGGTAGGGCGTTCTGTGCCTCTTTTTCAAACTCTTCCTGGACTTTTTCTTCATCCCAAATCAACCCGTATTTTTTACGAGATTCAAGCTTTTCAACAAGCTTTACCAGTTCCTCTTTACTAAGTTGTGAATAATCTTTCTTCATAAAACTATTTCATCAAATCCTCCACAGATACATCAAGCGCCCTTGCGATACGTTCAATGGTTGAGAGCGTTGGATTACTCTTTCCATTTTCTATATTGCTTATATATGCACCGTCGACATTAAGCTTTCGACAAAGATCGATTTGCATCATCTGCTTTTCTTCTCTGATCCTGCGAATATTCTCACCTAATTTTTTCGCGGAATTATTCATATGCGAGACAGTCACATTGTATCATGAAGATTGTGTTATAGAACAATTCAAAAAGACAATCTTTGTGGATCTTAATTCGATTATTCTGAACGGTCTCGTGCGCCCGAGAAGGGCGACGGACTCGTGCTAGCTGTTGTTGGCTGGCTGTCTGGGACTCGAACCATTAAACAAACAGGGTGAATAGTGCGGCACAACTTGTAACCGCAAATCCAACCACTACCGAATAGACCAAAATCAAAACAGCCTTCTTTTGATCTTTAATACGAAACTCCGCTTGAGAAACTGATTCCACTCGTCCTCCCTCTTGGGAAACATTAAATAGGCCTTGCGTACCGAATGCAACGCAGAAGTGAAACGCCGCTTGGAGGAAACCGAGTGCACCAATAAATGCTGGGAAGAACAATATAAAATACATCCACTTTGACGCCTGAAGATAGATTAGAAGTGCAGCAACGATAATAGTAAGGACGAGCCCAAACCAACCAGACACTACGCGACCCCTGATCTCCTCTTCCCCAATGTTACAAACGCCCGGAATGTATTCAGCCATATAAAGTAAGTATATATGGCGTGCTAAAGTTTCCTAATGGATCAGAAATACTCCACCTTTGAACTCATAAAAGACATGTACTCCTTCCTGAAGGACTACAAGTGGCGATTTCTTTTCGCTACTCTACTTCGCATTATTGGCGATGTTGCGTGGCTATATCCGGCATACGGTATGTCCCTCCTTGTGAACTACCTCACGGCATACCAGCCAGGTACTTCTATTGAACCAGTACTGGTAGTGTTCTCAACATTCGTAGGCGCGAGTGTTCTACGCTTCGGTGGTGGGTACTGGGCAAAATCAATCATGTTCTCCATAAGTGAGAGAATTGCACTTGATTCTCAACGTGCAGGTATCGCTCACATGTTTGAGTTAGACATAGGCTGGCATGAAGCAGAAAACACAGGAAATAAGTTAAAGAGAATCTCTCGTGGTGGTGACAGCATGGATCGCGTGCTACGCATTTGGATCAACAACTTCGTGCCAATCGCGATTAACCTCATTGGTATCGTAATAGTGCTTTGGCAGTTTGATACTGGTATTGCCTTTGTTACCGCAGTATTCATCTGTTTGTACTATGGCTTTGCGCATACGATGCGAAAACAAAGTGCCCGTGCAGCGGTTGCGGCCAATCTTCAGGACGAACAGTTACAAGGGACCTTGTTTGAATCACTTAATAACGTACGCACTGTAAAAGTGTTAGGCATGGCGCCTGCACTCATGAAGCTCGTGAATCGAGAATCTAATGAACTATATAAGAAGGTACTCACTCGTATCTTCTGGTTCCAAACGAGCGGTTATTCACGCGGATTCTTTGCATATCTTTTCCAAACCATCATCCTTGGCTTTATTGTTTGGGGAATTATTAAGGGAGAGTACGAGGTTGGATTCCTAGTGCTCTTTGCCGGATACTTTGGAAACCTTATTCAATCTATAGGTGAGCTTGCAGATATTGCACAGGATTACGTAGTGGCACGATTGAGCGTGGGTCGTTTATTCCAGGTGTTACACGAGGAAGTGAATATCGATCGTACGGATAATAAGCTCCCCTTCCCAAGTGACTGGAAGAAAATTACCTTTGAGAACGTATCCTTTGGATACGGTGATTCACAAGTACTAAAGGATGTTTCCTTTGAAATTAATCGCGGTGAGAAGATTGGTATCGTTGGACTTTCTGGTGCTGGTAAATCCACTCTCTTTAAATTACTTCTTAAGGAGTATGAGTCGTACGAGGGTTCTATCCGTATTGATGACGTGCTGCTTTCTAATATCTCCCGACAAGACTACTTCAACTACTCAGCAGTAGTGCTGCAAGATACTGAAGTATTTAACTTAAGTCTTCGAGAGAACGTAGTTCTTGCCAATAGTGCAGAACGAGATAATCAACACCTCTTAGAGAAGGCAATCCGTGTTGCTCATGTGAAAGACTTTATGAGCCGCCTACCTCTTGGCATAGAGACACCTATTGGCGAGAAAGGTGTTCGTCTATCTGGTGGTGAGCGCCAGCGTGTTGGCATTGCGCGTGCTGTATTTAAGAACCCTCAGCTTCTACTCCTAGATGAAGCAACATCACACCTAGACATTGAGTCTGAAGAAAAGATTCGCTCCTCGCTGCATGAGTTTTTCCAGAGTGTTACCGCAGTAGTTATTGCACATCGTCTTACCACTATTCGTGAAATGGATCGCATCATTGTTATGGAGGGTGGAAAGATCCTGGAGTCCGGAAGCTTTGATCAGCTACATAAAAAGAAAGGTCGATTCTATGAGCTCTGGGAAAAGCAGAATCTGTAGCAGGTACAATACCTATATATGTATCTAAAGGTACTTGCGGGACTCGTTGCATTCATTATCTTTGCTAGCTTACTGGTCGTTATCTTTCAGCAGCCTCGCACTGATCGTACGTGGTCTGAGGAATTCTCTCGTACTGTAGTAGCCACAAATACATCACGAGACACTATCCTTATCTCAAACGTTCGCGATTGGACCTATGAAGGCAGCTCTATAGTTTCAAAGGATTGGCGCACGGTTGAAGTTGATCCAAACTCCATCACCAAGGTGTGGTTTATAACAGAACCCTTCTCAGACTGGAAAGCGGTTGGGCATACGTTCCTGACTTTTGAATTTAAGGACGGCACAGCACTCTCCTTCTCTATAGAGGCACGTCGTGAACAGGGAGAAGACTACTCGGCTATTCGCGGACTCTTCAACAACTACGAACTTGCGAATCAATGGGGTACGGAACGAGACTTCATTTCACGTCGTCTTATCTATCTAGACCATCCTGTTCGTCGCTTCCCCCTCTCCATAAGTTCTACTACCGCAGAGGCACTGTTTCGTGGAAGTATCGAGCAAACAAATGAAGTTGCAGCTAAACCGAGATTCTATAACACCCTAACGGAGAACTGCACTAATGCGCTAGCACATATAGTGAACGATCTTGCGCCTGGCACTCTTCCCTATGACATCTCTTGGAATCTAACGGGTTATTCAGACCTATATCTCATGAAGGAGGGGTTTATTGAAAAAGTGAATGATTCTAAAGAGGATACGCGCACCGCATACGACCTCACCTACAAGAAAGCAGAGATCATGGAAGCTAGTACTCAAAGTGGAAAGCAATTTAGTGCGTTTCTCAATACTCTAGCGAAATAAGAAGCAAATACGGTGCGGTATTTGCTATACTTCATAAAAGCCTGCAATGAAGCCTTATCTCCTCGCACTTATAGCTCTCAGTGTTATTGGATTCATCGTACTTGTTGCTGCACTGGCAAGTGGTGGATCATTCCCTGTGCTTGATCCAGCGGGGACTATTGCTGTGTTGGAACGTGATCTGATGATACGTACCACCCTCCTAATGCTTATTGTCGTCATACCGGTATTCATACTGATCATTTTCATTGGTTGGTACTATCGTGCAGAAAATACAAAAGCAAAGTACACGCCAAATTGGGAGAACTCTGCGATGGAGGAGTTAATTTGGTGGTCTGTTCCTTTAGAAATTGTTTTGGTACTTGCTGCCCTCACCTGGAGCAGCACTCATGAATTAGATCCTATGCGTGCACTGAATCATTCCGAACCTCCTGTTGTGGTGGAGGTGGTGGCTCTGCCATGGAAGTGGCTGTTTATATATCCAGAGGAAGGAATTGCCAGTGTAAATGAAGTGGCATTCCCGGCAGATCGCTCCATTGAATTCCGTATCACCGCGGATGCGCCTATGAACTCATTCTGGATTCCGTCACTTGGCGGACAAATGTACGCCATGACTGGCATGAGTACCAAGCTACATCTTATTTCCCCTGAGCCGGGGGTATTTGCTGGACGTTCTGCAAACTACAGTGGTGACGGCTTTGCACAAATGACCTTCGCGGCACGCGCCATGAGTAGTGAAGACTTTGAGAATTGGGTGTCAGACGCAAAAGAAACAGGTACTGCACTCACACCAGAAAGCTATGAGGCACTTTCAGCACCAAGCAACGCAGGCCCGGTACGCTATTATGGAAGCGTAACCATGCCATTCTCAGCGATCATCCAGTCCTATCTCAAGCCTGCATCAAAGGCAGAGCACCCTCACTAATATGTTTGGTCTTCTTACACCTGAAGCATTCATACACGGTCCAGTAGAGACTGGTGCACAGATTGTGGTGGTGGGTGGTGCGCTTTCTGTAATACTCCTCCTCACCATAACTAAACGTTGGAAGTGGCTCTGGACCGAGTGGCTCACTACTCTTGATGCTAAGAAGATCGGCATCATGTATCTCATTCTTGCGGGCCTCATGCTCGTGCGTGGAGGTATCGATGCACTCATGATGCGTGCTCAGCAAGCAGTGGCAGTGGGAGAGGGTGCGGGATATCTCTCACCTGACCACTACGCACAAGTGTTCACTGCACATGGAGTGATCATGATCTTCTTTGTGGCGATGGCATTTATGTTCGGTCTCATCAACTGCATTCTGCCACTAATGATTGGTACCCGTGATGTTTCCTTTCCCCTCCTTAACTCAATTAGCTTCTGGCTCACTGCTACCGGTGCAGTATTAGTGAATCTATCACTGGTCGTGGGATCATTCGCAGCAACCGGATGGTTGGCCTATCCACCTCTCTCAGGTATTGAATACAGTCCGGGTGTTGGTGTTGATTACTACATATGGGCACTGCAGATCTCTGGTATCGGTACCTTGCTCGCTGCGGTGAACTTCATTGTGACGATCATTAAAGAGCGTGCTCCCGGTATGACCCTTATGCGTATGCCAATCTTTGTATGGACGGTACTTGGTTCAATGCTTCTGGTGCTCTTTGCCTTCCCAATCCTCACCGGTACCCTCGCCATGCTTTCTTTGGATCGCGTACTCGGTATGCACTTCTTCACCACCGATCTTGGCGGCAACGTGATGATGTATGTGAATCTAATCTGGGCATGGGGACATCCAGAGGTATATATTCTTATCCTTCCTGCCTTTGGTATCTTCTCTGAAATTGTTCCTGTATTCGCACAAAAGAGACTGTTTGGATACACGTCCATGGTGGTGGCAACTATGGCAATTGTTTTCCTCTCTTTTGGTGTATGGGTGCATCACTTCTTCACCATGGGTGCAGGAGCAAATGTGAATGCTTTCTTTGGTATTGCAACGATGGTGATTGCGATTCCAACAGGCGTAAAAGTATTTAACTGGATCTTTACCATGTTCCGTGGACGCATTAAGTATTCTGTTCCTATGCTTTGGTTCATGGGATTCCTCTTTAGCTTCACGATTGGGGGTATGACTGGGGTACTTCTTTCTGTACCTGCAGTGGACTTCCAACTGCACAATAGTCTATTCCTCGTGGCTCACTTCCATAACATGGTGATCGGCGGTGTACTCTTTGGATACTTCTGCGGTTTTGTGTATTGGTTCCCAAAGATCTTTGGCTTTGGTCTCAATGAGATGCTTGGCAAAGTATCATACTGGTTCTGGATTGTTGGCTTTGCAGCAGCATTCATTCCTCTCTATGTTCTGGGCTTCATGGGAATGACACGCCGCGTGAACTTCGTTGAAGCGGCAAGTGGATTCCATCCCCTGCTAGTGCTGGCAGGCGTTGGTGCTGGCATCATTGCCCTTGGAGTTGCCGTACAATTGCTCTGCTATGTTGTGAGCGTGCTTCAGAGAAAACAAAGACGCGATCGCACGGGTGATTACTGGAACGGCCGTACTCTGGAATGGTCGGTACCATCCCCTGCTCCGTTCTATAACTTTGCACATATCCCTAAAGTGGTTGGTCGGGATGCATGGTGGACGATGAAAGAAAAGAAGCAGACACAAGAAACCCATTATGAAGATATTCTTCTTCCAAAGAATAGTAGCGTTGGTCTGTTCATTGCTGCCTTTGCGTTCCTCTTTGGATTTGGAACTGTCTGGCATATTTGGTGGCTCCTTCCTGTCTCTTTGATTGGAGTATTCGTCACTATTATCCTTCGTTCCTTTAATGACGAAATTGAATATGTGGTGCCAGCACAGGTGGTGAAAGCAACGGAGCAACGTCTACGAAAATAGCTATGAAAAAGCACCACTCACACGAACAGGTTCACTTTGGTCTCTGGGTATACATCATGAGCGACTGTATTCTGTTCGCTTCCCTGTTTGCTGCATATGCAGTACTCCATACACAAACAGCGGGAGGACCGAGTGGTATGGAACTCTTTGATCGCTCATTTGTATTAGTTGAAACACTTATCCTGCTTACGAGCAGTTTTACGTGTGGGTTAGCGCTCTTGGCGGCACGCGCTAAGAATAGCGTTGGGGTCTGGCTCTCTCTTCTAGCCACCTTCGCACTTGGAGCTGTGTTCCTTGGTATGGAGCTGAGCGAGTTCAGTATGTTAGTTGCAGAAGGACATAGTTGGGCAACCAGTGCCTTCCTCTCTGCATTCTTCACCCTTGTTGGCACACATGGACTACACATTGCCGTTGGTCTTCTCTGGCTTATAGCACTCTTTATCTATCTAGGTGTGCGTGGCCTTACCGAAAAGACCATGCAGCGAATCGTATACTTCTCCCTCTTCTGGCACTTCCTCGACATCGTGTGGATCTGTCTGTTCTCTCTCGTATACTTACTCGGCTCTCTATGACCACACCCACTCACGACATCATTCCGCACGGAACTCTTAGCTCATACGTGATCGGCTTTATCCTTTCCATAGGACTCACTCTTCTTGCCTTCTGGGTTGCACCAACCCTGGGCCTCCTCGCAGTTCCTGCAATTGTTATCACCGCACTCATTCAGTTATTCGTACAACTCATATTCTTCCTTCACATGGGAAGTGAATCAAAGCCACGATGGAATCTTCTTATCTTCGTACTCACCGGTGTGATTATGGCGATCGTTATTGTGGGTACCCTTTGGATCATGAGTAACCTGGAAGAACTTCATATGCATGGCTCTACAGAGTTCTATGAGGGTGGCGTGGTATCACCGGAGCACGAACTACACTAATGAACGCGTACTACCAACTCACCAAGCCAGGGATGGTATACGGCAATGCGATGACAGCGCTTGCTGCCTTTGTGTTTGCTGCAGGCTTCTCAGTATCCTTCCCTCTTCTTGCCGCCACTATTATTGGTCTCTCGCTTTCTATCGCTGGTGCGTGCGTGATAAACAACGTTATTGATAGAGATATTGATGCGCGCATGAAGCGTACTCAAGGACGTGCTATTCCCACAGGACAGATTCCCGTTCGTACCGCTCTCATCTTTGGTATTGCTCTAATAGCTGTTGGTCTTGGTACCCACTACCTATTCACCAACCTACTCACTTTCCTCGTTACCCTCTTTGGAGTGTTTGCATACATAGCGCTCTATACGCCAGCTAAACGCATAACATCACACAGCACCATTATTGGTGCTGTTGCAGGAGCAGTACCTCCTGTTGTGGGGTATGTGGCAGTGGTGAACACTGTTAATGAAACAGCAATTCTCCTCTTTCTTATACTAGTTACGTGGCAGATGACGCACTTCTTTGCTATAGCAATATTCCGTCTTGAGGACTATCGCAACGCGAATCTTCCTGTGATGCCGGTGTCTAAAGGTATGCTTCTCACCAAGGTGTTGATGCTCGTATACACTCTTCTCTTCGCTGTGGCAATCTACGCATTGTACCTAGTGAATAATCTTGGTCTGATGTACACCATCCCCATGACGATCCTCACCATTGTCTGGGTCCTTATGTCAGCTGCAGGGTTCTTTGTACAAAATGAAACACGGTGGGCACGCAAAACCTTCTTGTACTCACTTATCCTCCTTGTTGTGTTTAGTATCTCCCTCGCACTCTCTTAACAGCGTTCACCACAAGGAAGAGTCCAGAGGTGGTACAGGTATGGAAGGATCGAACCAATGAAAGCTGCCCCCACAACACTGGTGGCGATAATAAAGCCTGGAGATCCTTGAAGGATGACGTTGGTGAAACCGATAAGGTTGATCAGGATAAGACCGCACATAATTGAATAGAAGTTAATGAGACTCCACCACGTGAGGTTCTTCACATCTTTGTGTTCAATACGAGCAAAGCGTTCCATATAGTGCTCGATGCCATGCGTGAGAATCTTCTGTTGTTCAGTACGAACACCGATAAGGTATCCGAGACCAATACCAACAAGCATTGAAGGGACAGTGAAAGGCAGTGTCATCAGGGCAAACTTCCAGAAAGAGATGGTTAGCGTAAGGACAATAAATCCAAATAATGCACTCATGATGAAGCGCGTACGCAGGAAGTTATCATGCATAGCGTACTTAGAGACCGTAATACTGATCAGGAAGAGGGCCAGGAGCGCAACCACAATGATTACGGTCGAGTTGAAAGGGGTCATTGGAGTTAAGTGTACGGTATTAAGGCGCATACGTCTCGTGAAAAAGAAACATAATCTGACACGATTATTTGAATATTTTAAGGATCGATCGCCATAAATGACGAGGAAATATAATTGGTAGGATACGGTTTGCTTAAATTACAGATTTGCGGCATTATCACGCCAGTTGTGTACCTTGATCTCAAACACCTAGCCAAGGAGTTACCATGGCACACGCAGCAGCAGCTGTGGCTGAAGAAAACCTTGGCAGGCCTCTGCCAATCCGGTTCAGCCGCATCGAACGGTTCGAGGGTCAGCCCCGGACCTTCTTCATCGAGTCGGGTATCATAGCCCTTGCGGACAGCATCGAGACTGATGGTCAGGAGCAACCAATCAAAGTGACTACGAAGCCGGGAGAGCCCGGCGCGTTCATCCTGATCGACGGTGAACGACGTCTCCGAGCCTTTGGACTTATCTTCGAGCGTACAGGTAAAGAGCCCATAATCGATGCTTTCGTGGAGGTGGTGAAAGACCTAAAGCAGCACTTCAGGAAATCCACTCTCGCAAACCTTCACCGTGAAGACCTGTCGCCATTGGACGAAGCGGCGGCCTATCATCGACTTCGCGAAGATGGCGAAACTATCGAAGACCTAATGCGCCTTCGTGGCAAGTCGAGGACGTATGTCGAGAACTACCTGAAGCTCAACACCTTGCCCGACAAGGCGAAGACCTTGATGGATCCGAATCGTTCGAAGGACACCCAACTGACAGTGACGCAAGCCATCGACATCGTTCGGGGAATTCCTGAAAGCGCACCAGATCTTCGGATTACTGTTGCGCAGGAAGCAATCGAACGGAATCTCGGTGTGGTGGAAACGCGCGCACTGATAGAACATCGGTCTGGTAGCAGCGGCTATCGTGCTGGCGGCCGTTTCAGGAAACCCAGCGACGACTACAATGTCTTCACCTCGTTCCTGGGACGTGCTCGCACGACAGCCGGCCGCATGCTCAACGACCTCGACATCGACGATCTCTATCTACACCGCAACGATGATGAGCAGGATCGAAAGAACGATACTATAACAATCAATGCCATCATCTCCGTGCTTGAGAAGCTCCGCGACAAGATCAACGAAAAACAGTAAACAGGATATCTTGTTTAGGGCCCTCCTCCAGGAGGGTCCTAATTCTTTTATTTGACAGAAAATACCTTTAACAGTTTACTTCAAGTAATCCAACCAACGAATGCATTGAGAGGAGGCTGGAATGAAGATCTTTGAAGTGGGGTCGATGAGACCACCCTGGCCTTCTTGAGAGGCAAGGGATTCTTGACGGTCACAGATGAGGTGGAGACACCTGAAGACCTATACGAATGGATTGTCGATGGCGATTACGACGCAATCGTGGTCGATCTCGACAAGACCAATTGGGGCATCTTCGCGGTCCGCTACCTGCGGAGCAAGAACGTGCTTACATCGGTCATCGGACTCTCCAATGGGAACCGGGAGGGATCATGGTCGGAACAGCGTGCGTCGTTCCTTGAGAATGGGGGCGACGATTTTATCCGCAGTCCGGCAAACCCGCGAGAACTTGCGGCTTCCCTTCGGGCAACGACACGCCGAGGGAAAGGTCTCGTACTTGACGTTCGCGAGTTGAAGATCGGCGACGCTCTGATTCGCATGAACCTCTCCACACAAACGGTGAGCGTGAACGGTCAGTTCGTTCACTTCACCGGAAAGGAGATGCTCATTCTTTCACTGCTCGCATCCAATCGAGGGCGTACGCAGTCGAAAGAGATGATTCTTGGGAATCTGTACTCGGCCATTGAGGACGAGGCGGAGATCAAGATCATCGACGTCTTCGTCTGCAAGATCCGCAAGAAGCTCGATGAGATTCATCCGGATGCGGGTCGGGTCATCGAAACTGTCTGGGGGCGTGGCTACCAGATTATTGATGGGGATGCACAAAATCGCTCGCAAACTCTTGAGCTCCCTGAAGAATCTGAAGCAACGGACACAGAACTGAATGAAGTTCTCACATTCCGCACCACGGACAAGGCAAGACTGAAAAAGCTCGCGGATAACCAGGGCACAACAGTTTCGCTGCTGATCCGGGAGGCAATTGAGAGTTTTCTTGAGACGCAGCGTCAAGAACCACCTGTACAAACTGCTGTTTAACGAGCGTTCCCTAAAAGCAAAATTCAATGGCCCGGCGTCTTGCGACGACCGGGCCATTTTCTTTTCCGCCATTTTAGTTGTTCTATGCTCTCCGCTTTCGCTTTTGGAACTTCGTAGTCTTAAGTCCCTCTGCGCCCGCATCTTCAAGCCCCTGTTCCCAGATACGAAATTCTCGTTCGGTCATGTTGTAGCGAATCAAGACCTCCTCCAGAGAGATCAGGCCGCCACGAACAGCATTCACGACGATGGCCTTTCGGTTTGGAACCCATCTCCTCGTATCAGGACTGGGTAGATCATCGACAGTAATGGGGAGACCGTGCAGATCCCTAGCAACAGGACCCTTCCTGCCTGTGTTCATGGTGATTCTCCTTGTTTCGAATTCTAGAGTCACTTAAGCACAGTATTTAAATTTAGCCTAGAAACACAAAAGCGCGAGTAATCGCGCTTTTGTGTTTAATCGTGTTGCGGGGGCCGGAATTGAACCGGCGTCTGGAGGTTATGCTTGCCGCTACAACTTTCGTTGCTTCGTCCGAGGACGAATTTGTGGTCTGGACTATGCCTTCATCCCATAGGGATGTCTACCGTCTAGTCTCTACACCTTCCTGCCGAAGCAGGCTTGGCTCGGCATTGCCTTTCGTCATTTCTGACGTGAGGGTTTCACCGAATTTGGCAGATGATCTTACGTAAAATTGCTTCTACGCACGCCCGAATAATTCAAGCCTCCCGAGGTACCACTCCTCTACCCCGCTATTTTGGGATTATATAGGAAGGTATGAAGATTGCAACTTAGATTTCATTAAACTCCCTAAACACCGCTTCATAGTTCTGGATCGTACGGTATGCAATATGGTTAGTGAGTTGGAATGCAGATCCTTGGTGTGCAATATCATTTCGCACCTTATGTGCTTCCCATGCGTTATTGAGTGTCATGAATCGTGCAGGGTTACCCGCCTTAAGGCGTTCACCCAGTGTCTCCCCCGGGTATCCATGTCGAATCAGTATCTCATCAAGCATAATGTCTGCTTCAATAATTGCCTGACGCCAGTCACTTTGCTGAGCACTTTCAATAAGTTGTTTAATGTATGTCCAACGAGACTGCTCAGTTTCTCTATGTTCTTGTTCTGCAGAAACGGTCTTATATCGTTCGTCATCTTCTGCAAGCACCTGCCAATAGCGGGTGGTGTAGTAGATGATGGCCCAACAGGCAGCGAATACTGCAATCCAAGAAATAATACTTACCAGTAGCCAGATCTGGCCAGCAAGGGTAACCAGTCCGCTTACATTCCCCACACTTACATTCACTCCTGATACCGTGTGGGTGCCAAAGATAAGATCGTAGAGTAGACGGAAGAAATACTCTACGTTAATGAAATGGACTGCAGGTCCGCTATTCTCCATTTACTTAGTATAGCTGCTCACCGGTCACTGCCGCACCGATTGTAAACAGACGTTCATCGGCGCCACGGGGTGCTGTGAACTGTATACCTATGGGGAGCTTGGTTCCCTCACGATCAACGGTTCCCATGGGTACAGAGATAGCAGGCATACCCGTGAGATTGGCGGTAACGGTAAACACATCTTCAAGGTACAGCGATAGCGGATCAGACTTCTCCCCCATCTTGAATGCCGGGGTAGGCATGGTTGGAGTGGCAATAACATCTACCTGCTTAAACGCTTCATCAAACTCATGTATGAGTGCACTTCGTGCTGCAACGGCTTTTCGATAATACGCATCAATATAACCGGCAGAAAGTACAAAGGTGCCAAGAAGGATACGGCGCTTTGTTTCCTTTCCAAACCCTTCAGTGCGAGAGAGAACGTAGTCATCAAGGAGTGTGGCACCACGTGCTGCGTGCCCATAGCGCATTCCATCGAGACGTGAAAGATTCGTTGATACTTCTGCGAAGTTAATGATGTAGTAGGCGGCAAGTGCTGGCTTGTTGGAAGGAATCTCAATGTCAACAATCTTGCAGCCTGTTGCCTCAAGTGCTGCATTAAATGCCTGTACCACATCAGGATCAAGACCCTGTTCAAGAAGAGTACGCGGTACACCGATAGTAGATACTTCTTTGGAAAACGTTGGGTAGCTCCCTTCTGGAGCAGTGCTTGAGTCGAGTGTATCGGTTCCCTTTAATACATCAAACAGTGTTTTTGCATCTGCAACCGTTTTTGTAATTGGACCAATTTGATCAAAAGAAGATGCTGCAGCGATAAGACCGGAGCGTGAAATACTTCCATACGTTGGCTTGAATCCCACCACACCACAATAACTGGCTGGGTTGCGAACAGAACCACCAGTATCAGAACCAAGTGATGCAATAGCAATGTTTGCTGCAACAGCTGCAGCAGAACCACCTGACGTACCTCCTGCCACACGTCCTGCATCATGCGGGTTCATGGTTGGACCAAAGGCAGAGTTCTCGGTTGAACCACCAAGAGCAAACTCATCCATATTGGTACGACCAACAAACAGTGCGCCTGCATCACGTAGTTTCTTTATTGCGGTTGCATCATACGTTGCTTCATAGTTCTCTAGCATCTTTGATGCCGCACTCGCAATCTTTCCTTTGATAAGAATGTTGTCTTTGATGGCGAGTGGGATACCGCAAAGCAGCGGAGCATTCTCTCCTTCTGCATCAATACGTGCTTGCGCTGATACTATTGCAGCCTCGTCTGCAGCAAATACTTCTAGGTATGCATGCAGCGCATCGCTCTGTGCTGCCGTATGACATGCATCCCAAAGCTCACGCACCGTACACTCCCTTGTACGAAGTTTGTGTGCTGCCTCTGTTATAGAAAGTGATGCAAGAGTTGATTCCATATTAATCATTGGAGAGAATCTTCTTCACAGAAAGTGAGTCCCCTTCCTTGTTGGGAAATGCTTTCACTATGTCTCGAGTCCACGCACCCTTTTCATGTGGTGCACCCTCAGTACGAAAGGTGTTTGCATAGGGAAGGATGTCGGTACCCGCAGCAATATCCAGCGTTTCAAGCTGCCCCATGTACCCAAGAATAGCCTCAAACTCTGCAACAAACACAGGGAGTTCTTCTTCTGAAACAGTGAGGCGTGCCAGTGCAGCTAGCTTCTTTACCTCGTCAGGAGTTGCATGCGCGGTCATGCGGGTACTCTATCACAATTCAAGGCGCTTTCGGAACTCAGATTCAGTGAGAACAGGCACTCCCAGCTCCTCAGCCTTATCTTTCTTGGAACCTGCATTCTCCCCTGCAACCACGAACGCGGTCTTCTTTGAAACAGAGCTTGATACACTACCTCCTGCACTACGCACCGCAGCCTCTGCGCCCTCACGACTAAACCCTTCAAGACTTCCTGTTACAACCACCGTCTGGCCATTAAGGAAATTCTGTACTGGCGCGGATACACGTTCCACCTTTAGGTGTGCAAAGAGACGTTCGAGTTGTTCTTTGTTTTCTTTATCTGCAAACCAGTCGTGTACCGTCATTCCAACCACATCTCCGATACCGTATATTGCGGCAATATCCTCCGCACTTGCTTTCTGGAGCGCAGCTATTGAAGGAAAGTTCTGCGCAAGAAGATATGCCGTTTCCTCCCCCACATGCGGGATAGAAAGACCCACAAGCAGTCGGTCCATTGAAACAGTACGCACTGCAGCAAGAGATTCGATAAGGTTATCGGCTGATTTCTCTTTGAAGCCTGGAAGAGCAAGAAGTTCATCTCGTGTGAGATCAAAGAAGTCATCATATGCACTCACTAACTCATGTTCCATTAGGAGCTTTACTGTTTCCTTGCCGAGTCCATCAACATCAAGTGCAGAGCGTCCGGCAAAGTGTGCGAGCTTGCGATATTGCTCTTCGAAGGAACCTCGCACTGCACAGCGATGTGCCGCTTCACCGGGTACTCGTTCAATGGTTCCGTCTCCTCCACACAGTGGTGACCGTTTTGGAAACTTCCACTTCTTCTCATTTCCTATACGGAATTCCGTTAGCACCTGCACAATCTCGGGAATAATATCTCCTGCTTTCTGGAGGATGACGGTGTCTCCAATACGTATGTCTCGCTCTGTTATGAAATCTTCATTGTGGAGTGTTGCCCGGGCAACCGTGGTTCCTGCAACAGACACTGGGCGCATGTGTGCAACCGGTGTAACAACACCCGTGCGTCCTATCTGCAACACAATATCTTCCACCACGGTCGTTACCTGTTCTGCAGGAAACTTAAGCGCCACAGAGAATCGTGGACCCTTCCCGGTATACCCCAATGCTTCCTGGTATTCCCGTTCATTAACCTTAATAACGAGACCATCAATCTGATAGTCTGCCTTATCCCGAGTGGCACCCTGCCACTTCTTCCAAAGAGCCATTATTTCTTCAACACTTGTCGCAAGAACGGCATTGGGGTTGGATGGTATTCCCATCTTCTTAATGTATTCAAGCTCAAGCAACTGCGTGCTTGGAAACGTCTCACTCACTGCATCAACATCATAGAGAAACGCACCGAGAGGACGCTTCGCAGCAATGGAAGAATCAAGCTGACGCACAGAACCTGCCGCTGCGTTACGTGGGTTCGCGAAGAGAGGCTGTCCATCTTTCTCACGCTGTTCATTCAATTTCTTAAAACCAGAGCGGGTTAGATATACTTCACCCTCAACAATCAAATCCACAGGTAACGGGAGTATGTGAGGGATTTCTTTGATCGTACGGATGTTATGGGTAACATCCTCTCCCATAATTCCGTCCCCGCGTGTTGCAGCGGTAACAAGTTTTCCTTTTTCGTAGGTAAGGACGATATGAAGACCATCAATCTTTAATTCACATATATAGGATGGAGATACTTCGTGCCCATACACCTTAGCCAGTGCGCGCTTCACACGTTCATCAAATGCACGTACTTCCTCTTCACCAAACGCATCATCGAGAGACCACTGTGGTACCTGGTGCTTGGTCTTCTTAAGTTCTGGCAGGACCGTACCTGCAATCGTTTGTGTTGGTGAATTAGAGGTTTTCAGTTCAGGATATTCCGCCTCAAGCAAAGCAAGCTCATGCTTTAAAGAATCAAGTGCTTCCGGGGAAATGGGAGACTCGTCCTGTTCGTGATACAGGGTACGATATTTGGCAATAGTCTCCTGAAGCTGAGTGGCACGGACCTTTTTATCCTCTGGAACGCTCATCTACTCATTGTATGCGTAAATGCTAAATCAGGAAATTATGGCACGATGAATGATCCGCTTGTGGTGAAACGATGGATGGTGTTTCCACCAGAGGTACTCATGATGCCACCCGTTGCACCGATAAGTGAGCCTGTTGGGTAGCTCACAATAACAACACCCGTTCCTCCGGTACCTCCTGCTCCAGAGCCAAAACTTCCACCACCACCACCACCACCTCCTCCAGTGTTTGCAGTGCCAGGAAGACCAAATACTGCACCAGCACCGCCTGAACCTCCTCCGTGCGTTGCTGATCCGCCCGAACCACCTCCAGCACCCGTTCCACCTCCACCCCCGCCTCCATATCCAACCGAGGAACCAGAGAGTGAGCTGGTGATTCCTGGACCACCGTTACCTGCACCAAATACTGGCCCATCTTGGCCCACCCCACCTTGACCGCCACCACCTGCACCACTTCCTATTGGACCCGTTAGACCCCCAGCATTACCAGAACCAGAAGCACCTCCATCTCTATCTACCAAGCTTCCGCCACGTCCACCAAGGCCTGTTATAGAGAATGCAGAGCTAAATGTGCCGTTTGCAGCAACACCTCCAGAAACGCCCGTTAATCCTCCTGTACCAACCACTATCGGATAGGTAGTGCCTCCAGGAAGCGCTATTGAGCCCGTACTTACTTCACCTCCACCTCCGCCGCCTCCGCCAGTGGTGCCTCCACCTCCGCCGCCTCCAACGATGAGATAACTGACGTTCCCTCCTGGTCCTGGTAGCGCTGCAGCTGCGGGGTCACCATAGGTTGCCTTCAATCCACGCTCAATGCGTGCAGGATCATTTACGTTACACGTATTAAAACCGTTCGCATACAGTGCTGTGGCACCACTAGGGTATTTATATATGGTAGTGGTCGCATAGACACCACCCTCAGCACACGGCAGGGTGAATATGGTAATTCGCTTTGTTGGGTCACTCACATCTGTCGTGTAATTTGTTACCGGAGTACTGCTGCAGGTAACTGAGGCTGCAGGAAATCCAGAACCAGCAGCGAACGCATTAAACTTCTGGTCGTAATACAGCGCACATTCAAGAGCAGAATCTGCGTTATAGAATGCTGCTTGTGATTGTTTGGCGGTGGATGCAAGAATCACCTGCTTATACGCAACATCAAGTAGAGAGAGACCAACCGTAAGAACGACGGTGGAAAGAATGATAGCTATGAGAAGCGTGAAGCCTCGTGGTGAAGGTGTGTGAATCATAACCAGTTATATAAATGCTGTGTCACCACAAGTGAATTATCGACACTGGCTGTTTTCCAGGTAACGGTGACGGTAACCGTAACCTCTGCAGCACTTACATCAGTAATATTCACGCTGCGGGTATATCGGGTTGGAGTGCCCGTGTTGTAGCTATAGAGATTTGAGGTAGTGAGATTGAGCGGTGCACAGGTTGAGGCACATACGGTAGGTGGCTCGAATCCGGTAACATCAATAGTGCATTTCACTCCTACACCCCTACACGGAGTAAGGGTGTACATCCAGTTCACTGGAGATGATATATTCGCAATATTATAGAGAAAATTACTATCACGTACGTTTCGAACATACTCCGCACCTTCTTGTGCAAGTGAGGTGGCGATCAGCTTATCGCGGGCAATGTATGTAGTTTGCACGGCCTTATATATGGAGTAGTACGGCCCCGCAATACTTATAGTAAGTATTGCAATTGCAACAAGTGTTTCAACAAGCGTGAATCCTGGGCGGGCCTTGATCATAGATCTATTTTACGCTGTGAGGCGGTGCTCTGAATAGTAAAGGTAATCGGTCCGTTCGTTGAATCAGGGGTGATAGTTCCTTTTATACTGAATGTGACCCATGGTTGTTGTGTGGCAGCAGGTCCCGTAGTGCCTGTTCCACGAACGAAAAACCTCACATCTTCAATAGTGATACGCGGATCGGTTAGCGAATCACACACAAGACCGGTGCACTGCTGAAGCGTTGTTTCAATTTGCTTATACGTAATAGTTTGGTTTTGTTCATTTACGAAAGAAATAGACTCTCTTCCTGAAAGACAGTCTGATGTTGATCCGCCAACATCTTCCCCACCACACGTGAATTCAGAACCGGTACGGAGCGATCGCTCCATAGTATCGATAGCAAAGGAGAGATTGGTTACGAGATCATTTGTGGCACGCGCCTTACGATCAAGACTAATCAATGAAAGATATGCACCTGTTGAAAGCAGCATCACCACGGCAAAGAGGCCAACGGATACTACGAGTTCTATAAGTGAGAATCCTTTACGTGTGTTCTTCATACTTATGAGCATACTTGGCCAACGGATATCTCACCAATCTGTGAGATGCGTACCGTTTGTACTGCTGTCCCCCCCGGTGCCCGCACGGACATGTGTACGCACGAGAACTGCACCCTACTTCCTCCTGGTGTTATCCCTGTGAGAATAGAACTGGTGTTAGGACGAAGGAATACGGCATGCAGCGCAGAGATGTCATCAGTACTTGCACACTGCAAACCTGAGCTTGTTTTGCCGCAGAAATCACCAATAGTGAACCCCCGCGTGAGTGAGTACGTTTGAAATGTCTCCCCCACCCCATCATATAAGCAGTTGCCTGCTTTTGATTCTGGAGTGGTACTCGCCATGGCGGTGCACCAGCTTGGTGCTGATGTGAGGGTACTCACATCAGCAAAGATCGTATACGACGTAGTTGGGTTGGTGTCTGTGACATAAATACCGTAGCCACCATTTTGAACTCCAGCAAACTTTCTGCTTGAAAGACCAAGGGACTGTGCCTGACGAGTCGAGAGAGCAAGACTGTATGCGGTGTCATTCAAAAGAATTGTCTGATTGAATGTGGACTGTCCCGTAATGGCGATGGCTGAGATGAGAAAGATGATACCCATCGATACCAGAAGCTCAATAAGCGTAAAGCCCTGCTTGCGAGGATGCGGTACTAGAGTACGAATACGAAAGGATTCCATGTAGAGAAAAAGGCGAGGAGATAGCCGAGTGCCAAGAAAGGCACGAACGGGACCTCTATACCCATTCTAGGCCCTCCACGCCTCGTACTCAATACAGCTATGCCGTACAACGCTCCAATCCAGAATGAAAACAGGAGGCCTGCGAATGCATAGATCCCAACCAACAAGGAGAGCGCAAGTGCAATAGGTGCATCACCCAGGCCCATTGCCCTACCCTTCGAAAGTACGTGCATGAGGAAAAAGAAGAGTGCAATTATGCCAGCAGTAGCAAGCACTAGTCCAAACTCTTTAACAGAGGGTGCACGAAGAAAGGCAACAATGAGTCCAAGTACAATCAACACATTTGATGCATTGGTGGGTACGACCATGTGCCTGAGGTCGTAGAGAACAATAAATAAAAGCACCACAAGTGCAACAAGGAAAAATGGCAGTGCAGATACCAGTCCGAGCGCATGATACGCAAGTACAAATGCCGTACCTAAGATAAGCTCTGCGATCGCATATGCAGCCGGTATCCGTGCACGACATACACGACAACGTCCCACATGAACAAACCAAGAGACAATTGGGAGGAGATCTCTGAAATCAAGCAGTGCCCTACACGAGTTGCAGCGAGAACGGCCACTAACCCACGACTGTCCTGTATGAATGCGTTCTGCAATAACACCCGTAAAGCTGGCGCAGAGTGCACCTAGTACAAACAGAGAAAAAGAAATAAGTGGAGGAGAAATCACGGAGAATCAGCCTGCGCAACGAGTATCACCCGACCCCAGGGTCGTAGTAGTGGTGCTGGCAGTACCGGAAGAATCCACACAATACACGAATCCCGGGGTCCCACGCAGAGGCACTTCTGCAGCCCAACGTCCTTCTGTGGTGCAATCCGTACTTGCCTGGCCAGTGAAGCACGCATGGCACGTTACCACACCAGCTCCTCCCGTAACGGTTATTGTATTGTTCACCGCAGAGTACCCGGAGGCTCGTGCTGCCTCAGCAACAAAACCAAACACCCCTTTAACTGCAGGTGACCCTACCGATCCTGATACAGAACATACATCTGTTGCAGAACCAGGAGTTATAACAAAGCGATTATTATTGGAATCATAGAACAGTTGTGCCTGAGCGCGTGCGTTATCAAGATTAGACTTCGCTGCAGCATCACTACCCTTGCTACGTGCTCGATTCAATGACGAAAGGACAATACTCGAAAGCACACCAATAATTGCGATGACTACAAGAAGCTCAATGAGGGTGAAGCCGCGCTTGGATGCGCGAGAAGAGATCATTAAACCCATTATACGTAGATATGTACGTTACGTCTGGGAACTATGTGGATTAGCTGCAGTACATCTGGCTTGCAGGAAGGACGTTTGGGGTAACGGTGGCAAGTCCAGTGCTGTCTACGCAGTAATACATATTAATTTCCTGGCGCAGCGGCGCTGATGCTGCCCATGCGTTCATGTCTGCATGACAGGCTGCTTCAGTTGGAGAACTCGGTGATGCATTCAGTGCTACAGTTGGTGATCCGCCGCTCGAGGTTCCTGAGTATGATACAGAACCATAGATTCCGCGTACTCCATTAACTGATGCAGCTTCATTACACACATCGGTAACAGTGCCTTCTGTTACCACATAGTGATACCCATTTGCATCGTAAAAGAGTTCAGCCTGAGCGCGTGCTTCGCCGAGGTTTGTCTTTACAGCTGCATCAATGCCCTTGTTGCGTGCAGTGTTTAGTGACGCAAGTACAACTGAAGAGAGAATACCGATGATTGCGATGACTACAAGAAGTTCAATGAGGGTGAAACCGCGCTTAGTTGCGCGAGGAAAGGTCATAGGCTCTAGTATACCGATACTTACATTCTTTTGTACGCATACATGGGGATACAAATGAAGAAAGCGCCCGAGGGGCGCTTTCTTCCAAACAATTACTAGTGAGAGACTAGCTGCAAACAGTAGCACTTGCTGCAAGAACTGAAGTGGTGCTAGTAGCGTTACCAGTACTGTCTACACAGTAGTAGGTACCTGTAGTCGCCTTAAGAGGTGCTGACGCTGCCCATGCGCTTCCGTCAGCTGCTGCATGACATGCAGCAACCGTAGCAGAACTAGGGCTAGTAAGTGTACCTGTGTACGAAGCTCCTGCTGCAGAAGCTGCCGCGCTTACAGATGCAGCAATACCTTTAACGCCTCCTACGAGAGCAGTAGTGGAACAAACGTCTGTGGTACCTCCAGCAGTAACAACATAACGGTTGCCGTTTGCATCATAGAAGAGTTCAGCCTGAGCGCGTGCTTCGCCGAGGTTTGATTTAACCGATGCGTCAGCTCCCTTGTTACGTGCAGTATTCAAAGAAGCGAGCACTACGGACGAGAGAATGCCGATGATTGCGATAACGACGAGGAGCTCGATGAGAGTGAAACCGCGTCGTGCCGCAGAAGATACAGATGTCATAGTGTGATTAAGTAAGTTATGCGGGTTACGAGTAATGTTCCGCTCTCTGTATTGTACGTGAAGAATACCTGCAGCTGCGGTACCGTGTGGATAAGAACGCTTTTTAGTTAATAGCACCTGCGAGGTTGTAGATAGGAATCATCACTGACGCAAGGAGTGTTCCCACACCAAGACCGAGGAATACGATCATGAGCGGCTCAATAAGACCCACCAGTGTGTCCACTGCGTTTGATACTTCACGACGATAGAACTTACCAAGCGTGTTTAGGATGTTACCCAGCTCTCCTGTTTCTTCACCCACACGAATCATGGCAACCATGATACCCGGAATCTCAGGGTGCTTGCCCAATGCCTCTGATATCGGCACGCCTCCCTTAACCTCTTCAGCTGCTTCACGAAGGAGATCTTCAAAGGTTGCACTCCCCACCACTGCAGCCGTTGTTTCCACTGCTTCAACAGGTGGAACACCTGACACAAGCATTGTTGCAAAGTTGTCTGCAATACGTGAAAGATACAGTTTGGAATATAGATCACCCACATACGGAAGATCTAGTTTAAGGCTATCAAAGAATAGTTTGCCGCTCTCTGTTTGAAGCATTCTGTATGCCACAAAGACTGCAGCAATCATTCCAATAATGAATAGGAATCCGTATTGCACAAGGAAACTCGATACAGCAATAACAATCTTTGTGTAGAGTGGGATTTCCTGGCCAGATTCAATAAGAATCACACTGATCTTAGGGATCACCACCGTGAGCATAAGAGCCATAACCACAAAGAACACACCAATCACGAACGCTGGGTATATCAGGGCGTTCTGAGCCTTGCTCATCACTTCATAGGTACGATCAAGATAGTCTGCAAGGTACCCAAATGTTTCAGAAAGCTTTCCAGATTCCTCGCCAGAACGAACCATGTTTACGTAGAAACCAGTGAAAACCTTAGGGTGTCGTGCCAGTGCTTTAGAAATAGGACTTCCTCCCTGCAGATCATCTGCAACTTGCGTCATGATCTCACCCAGTACTTTGTTATCCACTTCAGTGGCGAGGAGACGGAAGATACGAAGTGCAGAGACCTGCGCTTCGAAGAGTGTTGCAATCTGGCGTGAAAGAATCACCACCTCTTTATTTGAGACGTGATTAAAGATGAAATCCAAGTTCATTGAAAGCCCCTTCTCCTTAACCAGGGGTTCAATAGACGAAACAATCAGGTTACGTCGCTGCAGGGTTGAGACTGCAACATCCTGAGAAAGAGCCTCCACGCTTCCTGAGCGTTCATGTCCATCTGCATCAAGAGCGCGGTAGGCAAAAAGCATAGACTATAGGTAGCGTTCGAACGTCTTAGGGTCGAGCGATCGTTCGTATGCGTGCTCGATAGTCACTTCACCTCGACGTACGAGTTCAGCAAGCGAACGGTCCATATCCACCATTCCCTCTTGTGAGCTAGTCTGCACGACCGTGGTGATTTCATGGGTGCGTCCCTCACGAATAAGGTTTGCAACCGCGTTGTTGTTGATGAGAAGTTCATACGCAGGGATAAGACCACCCTGAATACGCGGTACGAGACGCTGCGAGAATATACCTGCAAGTGAGCCTGCAAGCTGCACGCGCACTTGATCCTGCTGTGTTGCTGGGAACATGTCGATAATACGATCGATGGTCTGAGCAGCGTTGTTGGTGTGCAGTGTTGAAAGCACAAGGTGTCCCGTTTCAGCTGCAGTAACTGCAGAAGAGATAGTTTCTTGGTCACGCATCTCACCCACCATGATCACGTTCATGTCTTCACGGAACGCTGCTTGAAGGGCGGTTTGGAAGTCTGGTGCATCAACATGCACTTCGCGCTGATGAATAAGAGACTTCTTTTGCTCGAAGAGATACTCAACCGGGTCTTCAATGGTGAGAATGTGTTCGGCACGTGTTTCATTGATACGGTCAATGATTGCGGCCATGGTTGTGGACTTTCCCTGCCCCACCGGTCCCACAATAAGGAAGAATCCTTGGGTGCGTTGGGTGAATACCTCAAGAATTGGAGGTAGGTTTAGATTTGCGAATGTAAATGTTTCGTGCGGGATAAGACGCAGCGCCATAGTGACGCGGCCCTGTACGACATATCCGTTCACACGGAAACGAGACTGCTCGTTATGTGAGTATGAGAAGTCAACAGACTGCACCTTAGCAAACGTCTCAAGACGTTCTGCAGGCACCATAACTTTAAGCATGTCCATGGTGTCCTCATTGGTGAGAATTGGATGCTGGAGCAATGGTACGAGTGAACCAGACACACGAATGATCGGGTGTGACCCAACAGAAAGGTGAAGGTCTGATCCTCCTTCGCTGATAACCGTATCGAGAAGTGGTCCTATTTTTGCAGTAGCTGCACTCATGCTGTCTTCTCGATTATGCGAATAGTTTCAGAGAACACTTCTGAAGGAATTGCTGACGCCTTAATAATGTATCCTGCAACACCCAGCTTATTTGCACGCTCAATATCAGACTCCTGCCCCTGATTAGAAAGAACGATAACTTTTGTGCTTGGTATAAGATTCTCTTTACGAATGGTCTCAAGTACACCGAAACCATCAATTTCCGGCATAACAATATCAAGAAGAAGCGCATCAGGTGCAGTACCGGTACGAAGTGCATCGAGTGCTAGTGCTCCGCCCTGGAAAGCAGTAACTTCATGGCCGGCTGCCTTGAACTTCACGGCATACATGTCGAGTAGGAAACGATCGTCATCGACGAGATAGATACGGTACGGGGATGCCATAAGAATTAATATGAAAATTGCTAGGATGCTTCGGCAGCTGCTGCTTCTGGATTCTCTTCCGTTTCCGGTTCACTCTCCGCAAGCAGCGCACCGCCAAGCGTATTCACTTCCTCGAACGGAATCTGACCGGCGAGTGCTTTCATGATAGCATCCTCGCGCATCGTAAACATGCCTTTTGCGCGTGCTGCTGCGTATACCTTCTCTTCAACAGGATCCTCAAGAACTACGCGCTCGAGGTCCTTATCCATACGCAGAATCTCGAACACTGCTAGACGACCACGGGTACCGTTTGGACAGTCTGGTGTTGTGGTTGCTTCATAGTAGGTATCAAATGCAGGAAGATTCTGACGGAATTCTGCAGGCATATCAGAAAACTCCTTTTCCAAAAGTAGCTTGATGCTCGGGCTAATCGGCTGAGGCACCCCTGCCCCAGGACACAACTTACGCACAAGGCGCTGACCAATAGCTGCAATAAGTGTTGGCGCAATAAGATACGGATCAACACCCATATCTACGAGACGTGGAATAACACCAGCTGCTGTGTTGGTGTGAATGGTTGAGAACACCAAGTGACCGGTAAGGGCTGCCTGGATAGCAAGCTGTGCTGTCTCCTTATCACGGATCTCTCCCACCATGATCACATCAGGGTCCTGACGCAAGATAGAGCGCAGTCCTGAAGCGAAGGTATAGCCGATTTCAGGATGTACTTGAGACTGCGCTACTCCAGGCACCTCATACTCAACCGGATCTTCAAGTGAAACCACATTCTGTGTTTCGCGATCAATAGCAGAAAGCATGGCAAAGAGCGTTGTCGACTTACCCGAACCAGTTGGTCCTGAAATCAGAATGATGCCATATGGTCGATCGAGTGATTCTTTAATAGTTGCAAAGTCTTGTGCAGAGAACCCGAGGCTCTCTAGTGTTGCTACCGACTTCGATCGATCCAAAATACGCATCACCACCTTCTCTCCTCCCTGCGTAGGGAATGTTGATACACGGAAGTCGATACGACGTCCTTCCACCTGTGCAGAGAAACGACCGTCTTGTGGCTTACGCTTTTCATCCAAACGCATCTGCGAAAGAATCTTAATACGCGCAACAACCGCAGGATGTACTTTAACTGGAAGCTCGAGGGAGGTGTGCAGATCGCCGTCCATACGGAATCGCACATGTGTCTTCTCTATGGTTGGTTCAATATGAATATCACTTGCCCCTCCTTCCACTGCATACCGAAGGATCGTTGCCACAATCTTTGTGACCGGAGCATCTTCCTTAATGACGGTTTCAACCTCACCATCCTTGCCTTTTGATTCCTCTGTTTCTGCTGCCGGCTCAAGTTCAGAAAGAGCGGTACCCACTTCTTCAGAAAGACTGCCGTACTCTTCAAGTACACGGTCGAAATCAACCTGACTTATAAGGAACAGCTTGTACGGAAGCCCGACACGACTTGATATGAATTGGAGTGCATCAAGTGCTTCAATGTTGTCTGGATCAATGATTCCGACTTCTAGGGCACCATCAACAACGGAGAGTGGTACAAATCCATAGTGGCGTGCAGATTCCTCCGGAATGCGGTCTAGGATCTCTCTTCCCCGTGCACTATTTGGGACTGCCCGTACTGGGATACCAAATCGTTCACTTTCTTTTGCAAGAATCTGTTCCGAGGTGATACCGCGCTTTTCAAGAATTGTGGTAACAGGAGTTTGGGTAGTGCGAGACTCTTCCGCAATTGCGGTTGCTTCTTCTGCTTTAAGTACGCCCGCATCAGTGAGTATAGAAAGTACGTTCATACGACAATAGTGGAACGCGTGCGCATCATAAACCCATTATACATATACCTCACCCCGTACGTACGTGACGTACCCAGAAACATTACTGCACTGCTGCACCAGGAAGCGCTGCAAAGGGATCACGACGTCCTGCAGCCTCTGGAACAACAATGGTATGGATATCCGTAAGGGAGGTAAAACGAGGATCGGAGAAGATTGCTGTGTTGAATGAGATGCTATCGATCTGTACCACCAGGTTCAAGAAGTCGAGCTCTGCAGCACTCGCGGGTGCGGTTGCAACCACTGCTGGTCCGGTGTCGCGGTTATAGAAGAAGTAGTAATACACTGCCGCAACAAACGTGAGGCCTGCAGCTATAGCGAGTATGATGTTGCTTTTGGTGAGGTGCATATGTGTTTAGTGGAGCCAGTAGATACGCATGGTCATAGTGTACCGATAAATACCATTTGCACCGTTAGATACTTCAATGTTCACAATATCAAGCGGTCGTAGGCTTCGCTCAATTCCATCAATGAACGTACGGAATTCAGAGTAGGTGCCTGTAGCTTCAACGGAGAGTTCAATAGAATCAACAGGGTCCCCAGTTTCAAGCACTAGAGCAGTTGGGTCGGTAGCCGAGACACCATTTGTTACTGAACTAACGTCAATATTAAAGTTTGAAAGAGTCATACCCGAACGTGCCGCAAGCCCATCAAGATCAAGGATTAGCTGCACATTGTTCACACCATCAGGCAAGAATGCTTCAAGTCGTGCAATACTCGCAGGATCAATCGCTGCACGTTGCTGTGCAAGATCTGCTTCCTTTGCAGAAAAGCGCTTTGCAGCCGCAAGAGCACTTTCATAGCTATCAATACGGCTCTGTGTGGTGCTAATCGTATTCTTATATGTAGGGACAATATAGCCAAAGACCAAGGCTCCAGCGAGTACCAATGCAGCAAATGGAAGGAGTCGGGTCATCATGGTGTTGTGGTGGTAGCTACCGGTGCTACAGGGGCAGGGGCAACAACGGTTGGCTGTGCTCCATGCACGAGGTCTGCCTCAAGATCTGCTGTGAGTTTAAAGAGAATACGTGATCCTTTCTCTGTTCCTGAATCAAAGCGAATACCTGAGAAGATGGCTCGCTTAATATTCTTGTTGCTTGCAACCTGATTAGACTGCACCGCAAGCGCATTAAAGTTCTTTGCAATACCGTCAAGATCGATCTTTGCAGTACCATCTCCCGCAATAGAAAGACGGAGGTTTGTGAACTGCACATTCTGAAGTGTTAATGATTCAAGCTCATCAAAGAATCGTGAAAGGGTGATGTGGTTCGCAAGAAGTTGTTCACTAGCATTAAAACGATCCTTGAGACGAACGTATTCCTTCAATGTTTCAGCAACCACTGCCTCTTGCTCCTTCTTAAGTTCAGCGGCCTTAGTGTCTTCTATATGCATAAGGAACTGGCTGTACCCAAGTACGAGTCCAGATGCTACCACTGCAAATGCTGCAATACCGATCGATACTAAAAAGAACAAGTTGTTCGCAAAACTCATGCGACGCTTTGGTGCCTGTACCGGAAGCTTCGGTACAAATGAAGTTGGGATGCCTGGAGAAATAGCCACGTTATGAGTATACGGTATTTATGCAGTCTTTACGCGTGAGGTTATGCACAGGAGATGAAGTTAGGTTGTTTCTTCAAGCTTACGAAGTGCAACTCCCACTGCAACAGCAAACTCTGGACCAATTTGTTCAAGTACTGGGCGCATGAAGGCAGGCGCTTGTGTCTTTCCAAAAGGATCAGCAAGTTTCACATCGAGAGAGAAGAATTCCTTGGCGTACTTCACTAGCTCTGGGGTTACACCCCCACCACCAGTGAGTACTATCGCTGAGATAGTCTTTTGATGGTTCGTCTCAAACTGTGTAAGTACACGCTTTGCCTCGTCAAATATGCGCGAGAAGATAAGCTCAATCGTCTTTCGATCATATACCCCCTTCCCTTCGATAAAGCCATGCTCCTTTTTAAGTGCTTCAGCTTTAGATACTGAATATCCATGAGCAGTTGCAATGGTGCGCGTTACATCCTGACCTCCCTGTGGAATGTTATGTGAAAGTGCTACCACCCCGTGCTCAACCACATACACCTTTGTTGCTGATGCACCGATATCCAAAACAAGTACCGGAAGAACTGGTTCATCAACTACTGAACGAATAGTGCTAAAGATCTCAATTTCATAAAATGTCGCGGTGAGGTTCGCTCCTGCGATAACACTTTGCAGGAGTGCGAGTTGATCGTTATGGACTGCAACGATAAGCACCTTCATCTTCGTTGGATTTGGAGCACCCTCTGCAGCAGGCTCGGGCACGATGAACCAGTCCAACTGAACTTCAGAAACAGGTACGGGGATATACTTTCGCGCCTCGAGCTCTATCATGGTCTTCTGTTCCTCAGGATTCTCACGGAATGGCAACTCTACGAGAGTTAGAAGTGAACGGGAGAATGGAATAGAAATACCTGCATCTGCAGTGGTGATACTCGATTCACCCAGAAGATCCTTGAGGGTTTCTGCAATCTTTGCTGCTGGCAGGTTTGTCGCCTGCCCCACTTCTCCACCCGCGTAGGGGCCGAGTGCAAGTTCTCCATAGGTTTCAAGTACCGCAGTCTCTCCGTCACGGCGCAGCTGTACCACTTTCAATGAAGAGGAGCCTATGTCTACTCCAAGTACACTCCTGCTTTTCTTGCTGCCGAATAGATTTCCAAATAACGACATGCCTGCATTGTAACATTACGGTGCACAGTCTAAAGAAATACTGAATAAAACGTAGAGGAATGCCTGTACAGCAGGTATGTGGTGCAGGTGTAGTTCACTGCTATAGAGGGATCTCGGTTGCAGTATAGATATATGCAGCTCTTTTCGGTACTTCTTGATAGTGTATTCCCTCCCAAAGATCGAGCACTTCGCGCTCGATCTCTTTCATACGAAGCGCTACACACCCTAGTTACTCCTAAGGAATACGTGGATGAACACCTTACCTGCACATCTCTTCTTCCTTATAAGGACCCTCTTGTGCAGGCAGCAATAACGGAAGCGAAATATAACGATTCACATCACGCACAACGAATACTTGGTTCCATTCTTGCAACCTATCTTTCACAACAGCCCGATACAACCAAGATTGTATTGATCCCCGTTCCGTTATCAGCAGTTCGTTTACACGCTCGTGGATACAATCAGGTTGATCGTATCTGTGTACACGCACAACAAGTACTTAAAAAGGAGTTTGGGGTATGCGTGGCAATAGAAAGAAACCTTCTTTGCCGAATCAAAGACACTCCACCACAAACATCTCTGGGTGCTGCAGGTCGCCGCAGCAACATGGAGGGTGCGTTTCTAGCCTCCAGATCTCCGAGCACACATACCATATATGTATTAGTGGACGATGTACGTACTTCAGGAGCAACGCTATACGACATTGGAGACGTGGCTGAGTGGTCGAAAGTACCTCACTGCTAACGAGGCAGGGGTTAATAGCCCCTCGAGGGTTCGAATCCCTCCGTCTCCGCCAATTCAACCAGTGTTTCATTCGATACTCACTTGTTCTGCCTATACTGTTCCCATCAAGACTGTGGAAGCTTGGTAGTAGAATAGAGGTATAAGCTAATCCATTCTGTATGTCTCAAAAGAAAACCCTTATCGCCATTGCCATTTTCATTGTTCTTGCTGCAATAGCTTATTTTGCATTTACAAATACCGCAGCAGCACCCGTACCCACCGCTACCGATGTGGTTTCAACCACCACCACTGGTGTTATGGGCGCAATGACACCCAGTGACGGCGGCGCACCTTCTTCTGTTAATACCTCAGGTGGTGCTACAGTCTCATACACTGATGCGGGATTCTCTCCTAAAACAATCAATGTAAAGGTTGGGGACACGGTAAAGTTTGTTAACAACTCAGCAAACCGCATGTGGGTTGGTGCGGACGAACACCCAACACACACCGGATATGACGGTACCAGCACGCAAGAACACTGCAGCGATGGTAAGGCGACGGGTGGAACCTTTGATCAGTGCTCTGGCGGACCTGCAGGCACCACATACAGCTTCACCTTCACCAAGGCAGGTTCCTTCGACTATCACAACCATGCGCGTGCATCTGATGCAGGTACCGTTGTGGTAAGTCAGTAGTATGCCCCGCACCCCTGAAGCAATCGGGCATCTTCTGTTGCGCATCGGTGTTGCGTTCGCATTTCTCTATCCACCCATTGATGCACTTTCCAATCCAGACTCTTGGATTGGATACTTCCCTGCATTCATAAACACCGTACCTGTTGATCCAATGCTTCTTCTCCATGGATTCGGCGTACTAGAAGTGATCATAGGGTTGTGGATTCTTTCAGGATGGAAGATCCGCATTCCTTCAGTCATTGCGGCCATACTGCTTCTCGCAATCGTGGTGTTCAATGGTGCTCAATTCCCTATTCTCTTCCGGGATGTGTCCATAGCTCTTGCCGCTCTTGCACTCCTATTTATTCCCAAGCCTTCTCATGACTAATACTCGAAGAACTGCAGGGGGCATTGTTCTCGGAGACCACGGCACCATAGCAATGGTGCGCAGAAATAAGGAATCTCAATGGTTCTTTCCTAAAGGTGGAGTTGAAGACGGTGAGACCGATGAAGCGGCAGCACGGAGAGAAATAGAAGAAGAAGCTGGACTCGATAATCTGGAAGTAATTGATGATCTTGGTTCGTATATACGTCCAGGTATTTTGGCTGATGGAACATACGATCCCAATACCTCCAAAGAGATTCACATGTTCCTCTTTGCCACTGAGCCACACAGCGAACTTTCTCCTGCTATGGAGATACAAGAAGCTGCATGGATCCCCCTACCGCGCGTTAGTGCATCACTGGAAGACCCTAAAGATCGTGCATGGTTTGTAAGTGTGTTTGAACGAGTACGTCTTGCCGTGCAACGAGATTAGTGAATCGTTAAAGATACGTAGATCACGAATGGAATCGTCCAAGAAAGGACATCAATAACACTATGGAGACGAAGCTGCCCAAACGTCTTGGGTTGGAGGAAGAACTCCTGATAGATAAGTGCAAATGCTGCCATACCGAGAAGCACATACAGCGCTATCTGACTTCCAAATAAATCCTGCGAAACAAGTGTTGCAAAGAAGATAAACAGGAATGAACCAAGAATGTGGAAGAAGCTGCGGTATGCAATGAGCCTTGCTCCATAATGTCCAAACCCTTGAACTTCGTTTATACGTGCAAGTGCTAAGTCATAGGCGGTCTTCCAGCGTACGCGCTTCCCTTCTATAAGCTCACTAAAGGGATATAGGTGGTCAGGAATCCTGACGCAGAAGTTGTAGACACGACGCGCGATGTGCATATGCGCACAGTATACCGGATACTAGCGAACGGCCTTGGCAACCGCTGGGACCACGCGCCTATCAAAGATATCTGGAACAATCTTGGTTGCAGTGGGCTTAGCGACAAGCGCAGCAATTGCCTTTGCAGCACGTATCTTTGTCTCCTGTGTAATGCTTGATACCCCTTTATCAAGGGCACCTCGGAATATGCCTGGAAACACGAGTGCGTTGTTTATCTGATTAGGAAAATCCGAACGGCCTGTCCCTATAACAGCGGCACCACCTTTCTTTGCTTCATCTGGCATGATTTCAGGAACAGGGTTGGAGAGTGCGAAAACGATTGCATGCTTTGCCATAAGACGAACATGATCAGCAGTGAGAAGATCTGGACCTGAAAGACCGATAAACACATCAGCTCCTGTGAGTACGGTTGCTAGGTCACCCACAACCTTTCGTGGGTTTGTGTCTAACGCTAGTGCTTGTTTGTCCGTATTCATACCCGCACGACCAACGTGTAGTGCGCCTGCACGATCGAGCACAATGATGTCGCTAATACCTGCAGCACGAAGCAATATTGCAACAGCGGTGCCAGCGGCTCCTGCTCCTGAAATAATTACGCGTAGTGAAGGAAGCTTCTTCTGTACAACCTTTGTCGCATTGATAAGAGCTGCAAGAACGATGATTGCAGTTCCGTGCTGATCATCATGCATCACCGGGATAGAGAGTTTTTCAATGAGTGCTTTCTCAATTGCAAAGCACTGGGGGGCTTTAATGTCTTCAAGATTGATTCCGCCGAATGACGGTGCGATAGCCAGAACGGTACGAATGATTTCATCAGGATCCTGTGTATCAAGCACGATAGGCCACGCATCAATGCCTGCCATTTCTCTAAAGATCAGTGCCTTCCCTTCCATAACAGGAAGTGCGCCATAGGGTCCGATGTTTCCAAGACCAAGTACCGCAGAGCCATCAGAAACAACAGCAACTGAGTTTCTCTTCACAGACATACTGCGCGCATCCTCTGGATGTGCAGCCAAGTGTTCTGAAGCGGCTCCCACGCCAGGTGTATACCACAAGGAAATATCATCCTTATTCTTTAACTTCACACGCCCTTTTGTTTCAATACGAGCTCCTGCTTTCTTAAAGGCTGCAACGATCTGTTTCTTGGTCTGTTTCATGGAAATAGGGCTAGAAACCTCAGTATAGTGCATTGTTACCCAGCTATTGACTTTATATTGATATAGTGTTATTGTATGGCCGGAACAACAAGGAGAGCTTCCATGAGCCAATCCGTCATCGTACCCATCAGCCCGCCCGCTCCGTTCCTCGCCGAGGTGGCGTTCTACGGCGGGGTGCGGGACGACTACTTCGATTTCAACGAGCTCGGCCGCAACAATGACACCGTTTTCTTCGGCAACGAGGGTGACGACATCGCCATCGGCGGTTCCGGTCGCGACCAGATGTTCGGGGATGACGACAACGACAACCTGTTCGGCAACGACGGTGATGACACCCTCGTCGGCGGAAACGGTGATGATGCTCTGATCGGCGGCTTCGGCGGGGATTCCCTCTCCGGTGGACGTGGCGACGACTTCATCGAAGTCGGTCTCGGCGACACCGCCATGGGCGGACCTGGTGCCGACGTCTTCAGCATCGTGCTGAACGACGGCGACCACGGCATCATCAGGCTGCTGGACTTCAATCCGGACGAGGGCGACTACATCGAACTCTCCGGCCTCTACTACGACGATCGGGTCGTGCAGCTGAACGGCCGCACCCTGGTCTTCGGAGACGAGGGCGACCATCAGGTCGTGATCCTCAGCAGCACCTTCCGCGCCGACTGGATCTTCGGCTAAGCACCTTCTTCGACGCATCCTGCGTCACGAGCCCCCGACTTCGGTTGGGGGCTTTGAATTTATATACCAATCAATGAGTTAAGAAGTGCACGAGTCTTTGGTCCCAGTGCCCCTGTCTGCTCTAACATGTGCTTCTTTTGAAATACCTTAATTGCATCAATGGTGCAGCCATCCATAAGTCCTGAGATAGTACAGCGTGCGAGTGAAGGAGTGTGAGTGGCAATAGCAAAGGTGGAAGTTGCTGCGGGATAAAAGCCAAGGGTGTGAAGGCCAGCTTGAAGTGAATACACTGCAGGACTTGAGCTACCCACTCCCGGAGTTTCAGTGAAGTACCTTGGCAACGCACGCGTTGAGTACTTCACCGTGACCGGGTCTTTAAAGAAGTCTTGTACACCAAGATACGTTTGATACGCATAATCATCCGTTACCGTTTTACGCACTTCTGTATGCAAGAACTTTGGTTCAGTGATATATCCATATTCAAGCAACACGCTTGGTACATGCAATGTGCCATACGCACCAATGGCGATGAGTTCTTGATCTTCAACCACTCCAACTGATTCTCCTGGAAGCGTTGAGGTTGCGTTCATGGTGCTGAGACGTGCTGCGATAGATTCAGCAAGTGCCCGTGATGGTGCTGCATTGCCATACTGTGGGTCAGGAACATATGCAGCAAATCCTGCATATGCACTAGGAGTATTCTCTCCATGGTCAGGTGCATCATTTATATGAAGGCTTAGCACTAGGTCTACTCCATTCTCATTTGCCCATTTGTTAATGCCATAGAGGCGGAGCGCAACATCCGTTGGCGCAGCAGCATGATCTACTTGTTCTTCATCACCCCGTTGCTCAACGTCACCTTTTCGTACGAGTTTCTTCATTAATTTCTTCTGGGTATCCACAAACTTCTTTATGGATTTCATATTTCTATCGAAGTATCTCTCTAGAGAGCCATTCCATGAATCATTGGTGCGTGCGACGGTCACCTCATAACGAGGGTTCTGTTCAAGTAGTTTTGCAAGTGAATCAGCAATCTCAACCGTTAGTTCACGCTCGTAGATACCTTGATACACAGCCCCGCCATACATAGGTTCATGACCTGGTACCACAAGAATATGTACTTTCTCTCCTATGGAAGCAGTGGTATATGCCTCACGAAGATCTGCGGTTGATACGGTCGATTCAAAACCCGTTGGGGTTTTTGCTAATGCAGGGATAGTAACGGCAAACAATACCGACAAGAGCGTGAGAGAGAAAATTATTCGCTTCATATATTGATAGTATAGCGAACTAGGTAAATTATTAATGAGTATATCCTGTACGCTAACAAGCTTGGGTTTTTCTCTATATAATTAGATGATGCACCCGAGCGATCTCGTCACCAAACACTTCACCCGCCTACGGGCAGACCAGAAGTCCGCCCTAACGCGCCTTGGTATCGTCACGCTTCGTGATCTTCTCTATCACTTCCCTGCACGCTATGAGGCAGCTGGTCCAACAGGTACTGTTGCCGCCGTTACCCCTGGAACTGAGGTGACGTTATACGGAACAATACGGAAACCAGAGACAAAGAAAGCATGGAAGAGCAAGCGGCCCATGGCAGAGGCATGGCTTGAAGATGCGAGTGGTCGCATCAAGCTTATGTGGTTCTCCCAACCATACATGGCAAAGATGGTCGCTGACGGCATGGTGGTGAAAGCAACAGGACGCATTGCGGGTACGGATAAGAAGATGTACCTAGCGAATCCTGAGATTGATAAAACACCTGCTGCACCAGAAGATGTTCACGATACTCTGTTCAAGAAAACAGAAGGTACGCCAGCAATTATTGAGGATGCACTCTATGCGATCTATCCTGAGAGTCGCGGTATCTCTAGCTTGTGGCTCCTGCATGCACAGAAGAAACTATTTGAGGCACACGTACACGAGGCAATAGAAGATCCGATTCCTGCAGATATTCTTGAGAGATATAATCTGCCGACTCTTGCAACCGCACTGGTATGGGTTCATGCACCACTAAAGAAGAATGATTCGGAAGCCGCTCGCAAACGATTTGCCTTTGAAGAAGTGTTTGCTATTCAACTTGCTATGCAGCGTGAGCGTGCACAAACACTTGAAGAGAAAGCCTTACAGGTACATGTGGACCGAAAATCACTGAGTGCATTTATTGATTCATTCCCCTTCCCTCCAACGGGTGCACAGCAGCGTTCGATAGAAAGCATCATTCAGAACTTTGAGCAGACCCATCCCATGCGTCGATTGCTGGAAGGTGATGTGGGTAGCGGAAAGACCGCAGTTGCAGCAGCAACCGCATACATGGTTGCAACCTCACAACCACCCGGAAGGAACTCTGGGACACTTCAAGTTGCATACATGTGTCCCACAGAAATCCTGGCTAAGCAGCACTTCTCTACTTTTGTTTCCTATTTCAAAGATCATCCGATCCCGATTGGTCTTATGACGGGTAGTGAATGCAGGAAGTTTCCTTCAAAGATTCGTGGAGAAGAATCAGCAAAGGTATCACGCGCACAGTTTGCTAAATGGGTAGCAAATGGAGAGATCCCTATTGTTATCGGTACCCATGCGCTCATATATAAGTCTTTAGAGTTTCAGAACCTCGCGTACGCAATCATCGATGAACAGCATCGTTTCGGAAAGATGCACCGTCAGAAACTAACAAGAAAGGGTGATACCTCTCCCCACCTCCTTTCCATGACGGCGACGCCTATTCCCCGCACCCTTGCACTCACTGTTTACGGAGATCTTGATGTCTCTCTGCTTGATGAAATGCCGGTGGGACGCAAACCAATCATTACTGAAATACTTGGGCCAGAAAAGCGTGAAGAGGCATACAAACGAGTACGTGAGGAGATGGCAAAAGGAAGACAAGCATACGTCATTTGCCCACGTATCAATGAACCAGATCCAACGAAGGAATTAGCGGTGCAAGCAAAGAGTGTAAAAGCGGAAGCAGAACGTTTAAAGGAGCATGTCTTTCAGGACGCTACTATCGACATCCTTCACAGCAAGATGACTCCTGCAGCAAAAGAGGATGTTATGAAACGATTTAGTAGCGGAGAGGTTGATATTCTTGTTGCTACCTCCGTGGTGGAAGTTGGAGTGAACGTACCGAACGCAACAGTGATCCTTATCGAAGGATCAGAACGATTTGGGTTGGCTCAACTCCATCAATTACGTGGTCGTGTGATCCGTTCAAATCATCAAGCATACTGCTTCGCACTTCCTGAATCATATGGGCCAGCAACCAAAGATCGTCTAAAAGCACTCACCACTGCCAAAGATGGTTTTGAGCTTGCTGAGTATGATCTTGCGCTTCGTGGTGCAGGCGAACTGGTGGGAGGACGCCAGTGGGGTATCTCTGACATCGCCATGGAGGCTATCAAGAATATGCGGTTAGTCGAGGCAGCTCGTACTGAAGCAGGAAGGCTAATTAAGGAGGATCCTGAACTATCTAAGTACCCACTTCTCAAGGCTATTGTTATACGTTCAGACGAACGGCTCCATATGGAGTAGTTTGTTTACATCCCCTCCCCCGCACGATACAGTACGGGTAATTATGGCTAAAAAGTTCTTTAAAGTGGGCTTCAATGTGTTCCTCTATGTCTTTGCTGCGATCGGTCTATTCCTCATGGTCGGCTATTTCGCAGTGAAACTTGGGTTCACTAATGAAACTGGAATCATTGATATTCAACGCGATGCATTCCTAGGTGCACAGGTAGTCCCAACCAAGGAAGCTGGACCAAAGGTACCTTGGAAAGAGTCTGAAGAGTGGCAGGTACTCTCAGCAGCAATCACCCGTGACCAAGCCGTACTAAACAAAGCTGCTACAGATTCTGGTGTTTCTGCACGACTTATTACTGCAAACCTGGTTGCAGAGCAGCTTCGTCTCTTCTTTACCGAGCGCGAATACTACAAGCAGTTCTTCTACCCTCTTAAGATTCTTGGTTCACAAACACAATTCTCATGGGGTGTTATGGGCATGAAAGAGGATACTGCTATTAAAGTTGAGCAGCATCTTAAGGATCCTTCCTCTCCCTTCTATCCTGGAGCACAGTATGAGCATCTTCTAGATTTCCAGACTACTGATATTGAGAAGGAGCGCTTCACCCGCATGACAGACCAACACAATCACTACTGGAGCTATCTCTATGCAGGTCTGTATATAAAACAGATTGAAGCTCAATGGAAGACTGCAGGTTTTCCTATCACTGGGAACATCGGGGTACTTTCCACTCTCTACAACATTGGCTTCTCACACTCAAATCCAAACCCAGATCCTAAGGTTGGCGGTGCTGCTATCACTGCAGGAGATAAAACCTTTTCCTTCGGTGGTCTTGCTGAAGACTTCTATAACTCGGATCTATTGATCGATATATTGCCTAAGTAGCTGAAAGTGGAGGTTTGGTACGACGTGGGAACCTTTCTATATAGAAAGCCCGCCGCGATAGTTTGCGGCGGGCTGGATCGTACCAGACCATGAGCGATGCTCACTAAAATCTCTCCGTTTGTCTATGAGGTGATTCGAGGACCCGCGTCCACGAGTCTCACAGAACGCTGGCGAGAGATTGTGTCTCCAAAGCTTCGGTAAATGGCTTTACTCCTTAGTTCTCATGCCTTTCCAGAACGCTCGCGTGGAGTGCTTGAAGAAGCAATACTTAGCCATTATTTATGGACCTTAGCTGTTGGTTAGGGTTTATCCCTTTCTGCTGCCCGTACCCGTGTGGGGCACCATGCCAGTGATATGAGCGACAGCATTTCCGATCTGCGTATACGGTAGCACTGTGTGTAAATTTGTCGAGCTGGGGTTTTGGTACGACGTGGGAACTTTATTAGTCAAAATCTAGATATAGCGCCGCGTGATCTGAAACCTCATCAGGAAGTACCTTGAAATCTCTTACTTCAATTCCCTCACTAATGAAAGCGTAATCCGCATACCCTTCCTCCTTTCCGTATAGGCTAGTTCTCGTTGAGGTAATATTGTATTCCTCGATAAGATCTCGCATGCCGAACTCTTTAAATTTCTTAAGACTCTGGGTGTCGGGTCGCAGGTTGAAGTCGCCACAAAGCACATACGGTGTCTTCAGTCCTTTAACGAAATCAAGTATGGCGTCTGATTGCTTCAGCCTTTCTTCTGAATCCCCCTTGCCTTTACCGTTCCAAAGACCGTGTACATTCATGACTGTTATATTTTTCCCTTCTTTTTTGAATTCAATATATTGAAGATTGCGGGCATGATTTCCTCCGCCGTTATATTCTGGAACATCGTATATCGGAATATCACCCTCTCTAACAATTTCTATATCTTCTTTAATAAAGGCCGCAAGCCCATACCACCAGTCCTTTATATGTGGTTTAAAGTAATTTATATGATGCGGTAACCTTTCCGCTATGTCTCTATTCAGGTTGAATGCACACTGAGACATCTTCTCTTCAACTGGTAAATCATTTGGCCTGTTGTGATAAATTTCCTGTAAGCAAAAAATATCAACCTCTTTATGACTTTCAATAAAGGCCATGAGGTCTTGCGTTACCCTACCTCCCCAAGTATTTAAGGAAATCAATTTCATTCCATGATGATAGCAAATTAGCGAGCTGGGAGACTAGGATTCGAACCCTTAATCAGTGCATGCGCCTGGACTCGAACCAGGGACCGCGGAGGTATAAGCTCCGAGCTCTAACCAACTGAGCTACGCATGCGTCCCTGATACTCTACACTCTTTCCAGCTCTCGTGCAGCTGTATTTTTGATAGTAGACAAGACATATTTCAGGACTATACTTTCACCTAGACTGATTAAGGAGCAGCACATGAGTGAACTAGTTAAAGAGATCCTGTACCTCGCCGGGGCACTGGTCACCGCATTCTTCGGTGTTCTAACCATGGCTGCCGCAAGGGACATTCTGAAAGATGGTCCTCGAAAAGTGGCACATCTTCGCAAGAGTGGTTATAGCCTGTTCAAAGGAACTGGCTTTAGGTCGAAAGTGACGAAGAACGGAGCAGTCCAGTTCAGCAACAATTCCCCTCTTGCTTGAGACAAGAGCGCGAAACGGCGGTCCTAGGACCGCCGTTTGAGCTTTATACCGCTGCAGTCACCGGTTCTTCCTCTTTCTTTTTCTTTGGCGTAATACCGTTAGCCATGAGAACCTTCTCAAACTCCTCGCGTTCAAGTGTTTCAACCTCTACAAGTTTCATTGCAATTGCATCAAGGGCACCTCGATGATCCATAAGAACCTGCCGTGCACGCTCCTTCCCTTCTTCAATAATCCGTGTGACCTCTGCATCAATCTTAGCGGCTATCTCTTGTGAGTATGTTTCGTTGCGATAGCTGTGATCGGTTGCAAATGCAACAGGACCCACTACTTCGCTCATGCCGTAGCGAGACACCATGTCTCGTGCGAGTGCCGTAACAACCGCGAGGTCATTCGATGGGCCGGTGGTGATGTCCCCATAGATCATCTCTTCAGCAACGAACCCTCCAAGGGTACCTGCAATGTCATCAAGGAATTCCTTGCGAGACTGCATCTTGTGATCCTCGAACGGAAGCTTGAGAGTGTATCCACCTGCACGTCCACGACTAATGATTGAGATCTTGTGCACCGGGTCTGCGTACTGAAGTACCGAACCAACAAGTGCATGACCTGCTTCATGATATGCAGTGAGACGCTTCTCTTCTTTATTCATGAGATGGCTGCGACGCTCTGGACCAAGCATCACCTTCTCAATGGAACGAATGAGATCGTACTGTGCTATCTCTGTACGGTTTTCACGTGCAGCAAGAATTGCACCTTCGTTCATAAGTGAGTACAGCTCTGCGCCAGAGAATCCTGGGGTACGCTCTGCAACCACCTCAAGATTCACATCAGGACCAAATGGCTTCTTACGCGAATGTACGGTGAGAATCTCAAGACGATCCTTACGGTCTGGGAGATCAATCGTTACGCGACGATCAAAACGTCCTGGACGCATGAGCGCAGGATCAAGAACGTCAGGACGGTTGGTTGCGGCCATAACAATAACTTTCTCTGTTGGCTCAAAGCCATCCATCTCCACAAGGATCTGGTTGAGGGTTTGTTCACGCTCATCGTTACCACCACCCACGCCTGAACCACGTACACGACCCACAGCATCAATCTCATCAACGAAGATAATTGCAGGAGCTGCACGCTTTGCCATCTGGAAGAGATCACGTACGCGTGATGCACCCACACCCACAAACATTTCTACGAACTCAGAACCTGAGATGGAGAAGAATGGGACACCTGCTTCACCAGCCACTGCACGGGCAAGCAAGGTCTTTCCGGTACCCGGAGCACCCATGAGCATAATGCCCTTAGGAATACGTGCACCAATGTCCAAGAACTTCTTAGGATTCTTCAAGAAGTCAACGATCTCAAGAAGTTCTTCCTTTGCTTCCTTTGCACCTGCAACGTCAGCAAATGTTACGCGTGTAGCGGCATCAGACGGATCTGTCATCTTTGCCTTCGATTGTCCAAAGGTGAAGGCCTGCATACCTGCACCCTTCACTTGGCGCGCAAGGAAGATAAACAGCACACCAAGGAGAATCAGTGGAAGCAAGATGGGAAGTAGCGTGACTGCCCAGAACTTAACTCCCGACTCATTTGCAATCTTTATAGAAACTGTTGAGAGTTGTTCGGGAGTTGCGCCAAGTGTGGTCAGTGTTTCAGAGAGGCCTGTGCCCGGCTCTTTCATTGCCTTCTTGTGTGTGTCGTCTGTGTATGTGAGATCAAGATCGTTTCCTTGAACCTCAATCTCCTTCACGCTGCCCGCACGCACATCCGCAGCAACCTGTGAGAGTGAGATCTCCTGCTTCTCTTTCATCATGCCGGTGATGAAAGAGTATGCGCTGATGAGCAGCAAGAATATGACGATCGTCGTGAGCAGATTCATTAAGAACCCTGAACCGCCAGGCGAGAAGAAAGACGCAGGGCCTTTCTTTCCCTTTTCATCCTTCTTGCCCATTACCTTTTTAATAGACTGCTTCTTGGGCTTCTTTTCGCCTTCCGGCGGTGTGGTATTGCTGATAGGTGCCATATCTAGCACACTATACAATAGGAGGCTGGAGCGCGATACCTTTATAGGTTAATCGCTTCAGACCCCCTTCACTTTATGCATCTCATCGAAAACAAAAAGGCTGGCTTGAGATTCGAAGTCCTGAAGTCTTTTCAAGCAGGTATTGAACTCACCGGTGCCGAAACTAAATCCCTCCGCGCTCGCCAAGGGTCTCTTGAAGGTGCTCGTGTGCTCGTACGTGGTGGCGAAGCATACATTGTGGGGATGAGCATCTCTCCCTATCAGGTGGCGAACACCCCAGCAGGATATGAGTCAGATCGCCTACGCCGTCTTCTTCTAAACAAGAAAGAGATCGCAGAAATCCTTGAGGCAGAATCAAAGAAAGGGTTGACAGTAGTGCCTTTTGAAGTGTATAATAGTGGGAGATATTTAAAGATGCGTATTGCGATTGTCCGCGGAAAGAATAAAGCGGACAAACGTGAAGACATCAAGCGCCGTGACGACGAACGAGAAATTGGTCGTGTCATACGAGACAAGCGCTAGCGGGCCTTTCCCAGTCCGGACACCATCTCCTGATAGTGTCCGGACTGGGGGTGACCGGCTTTGACGGTCTGAACCTTGAGATACGTGCGACGCGATGGAAGCCTGCAGACCATCTAAATCTCGGAGGTAACCAATACTTGCAAACAAAACCGTTGCAAGCGCAAAGAGCCTCGTCTCTCCGTTTTTCACGAAGAACGACTTTGCGTTCGCCTACGCGACTGCCTAACGGCACGTTCGCCTAGCGACGTTCATACACTCAGGTTCTCTTAGCTGAATGTATGGGCGTAATCTTCTAAGAGATCGATACCTGGATGTC
>LFCQ01000003.1 GCA_001189195.1 Parcubacteria bacterium C7867-007 | reverse complement strand
ATTCCTAGGTCTTGGTTCTTCAACACCATGGGGTCAACTCTCAATTAATCCAACCAATACCAATGGTTCAGCACCATCATTTGTTGTTGGGTCTTCAACCGCAACCCAATTCGTTGTTACAAACGAAGGACGTGTGGGCATCGGCACCTCAACCCCTGGTTCACTCCTCTCTCTTCAGGGAATCGCGAACTTCACCACAGCAACCAGCACGCTCTACGGAACAGGGGGTATCAATCTCACAGGGGGTGGTTGTTATGCGATCAATGGAACATGTGTGGGGGGCAGTAATCTTTCCTTTACGTACCCACTCATAAATACCGCAGATACGATTTCACTCGCATTCGGCACTACCACCGCAAACACTTGGAGTGCAGCAAACAACTTCACTTCAACGGTTGCACTTTCTTCCACCACTCCATGGGCACAACTCTCAATTAACCCAACTGATGCTAATGGTTCTGCGCCCTCATTCGTCATCGGTTCATCCACGGCAACCCAGTTCGTGGTCACGAATGCAGGAAACATCGGCATCGGCACCTCAACTCCAGGCTCGCTCCTCTCTATCCAAGGAATCGCTAACTTCACTACGGCAACCAGCACGCTCTACGGAACAGGGGGTATCAATATTAGTGCAGGATGTTATGCAGTGAACGGTACGTGTCTCACCAACTTCTCCAACACCCTTGCAAACGGAGGCACTGCAACCACCACCTTCTATGATGGCGGTCTCGTGTTTAGCGATGGTAACAAGCTAACTCAGGCAGCTAACTCAGGAGCGAGCATATTGAAATGGGATAACACAAATGGTCGTCTTGGTATTGGCACCACAACGCCAAACTGGCTCCTAAGTGTTTCAGGTGCAGCAGGAGTTCGCTTCAAAACAACCAGTAACGTTTCAGATGCCTTCGTTGTTGAAAATTCGATAGGATCATCGTCACTCAGCTTCAGTACCATTGATAGTGCAGATGCAATATTCTCAGTGGCCACAACGTCTGGTTCAACGTACTTCTATATAGGTGCAAGCGGTAGTGTGGGTATTGGAACTACGACTCCAACAACGCAACTCGTCAGCACCGGTGGTGTTCGATTCGCAACGTTTGGTGCAGGTACGCTTCAAACTGACTCACTCGGCAACCTTTCAGTTTCTTCAGATGAGCGACTCAAGGATATAAACGGAACATTCACGCGTGGTCTCGCAGAGATTCGTGGCCTTAATCCAATTCTCTATCACTGGAACGCAACCAGTACGCTTGATCGTTCAACACTCTATGCAGGATTTAGTGCGCAGAATGTGCAGGGCGTGATTCCTGAAGCAGTTGATATGGGTCCTCAGGGATATCTGAGTCTTTCTGATCGTCCTATCCTTGCAGCAAGCGTTAACGCTATTAAGGATCTCGCGAGTCAGATGGATCTTCTAAGTATTTCAACCTCGACTCTTGCGTCTCGTATTAGTGATATTGAAGATAGTCTTGAGGGGACAGGTGATCCTGTAGCGATTGATGTATCCGATATAAACGCAACGAGCTTGAATGTTTCAGGTAATGCACTTGCCACAACATTCATTGCACCTGCAACACCAATTACCTTTACGATCGCATCAACAACCGGAGTTCTTCCAGAAGAGATACTCGTTTCCGGTGGCGTTGATCTCTACAAAGCGGCAACCTATGCAATCACTGGTGTGCAATCGCTCAGCGCACAGACGGCACTGCTTGCGAATCGTATTGATGCCGTTGAGTTGCGCGTAACGATGCTCGAAGCAATTGCCTCAAGCACTCCATCTTCCGGTGGCACGTTAACGTTAGCTGCATTCAAAGGTTTGCTTGAGCAGGCGGGTATCTTTATCCAAGATGGTATTGCACGATTTGGTTCGCTCGCATTCACTAACCTTATTGCTGCTCCCGCAGCAGACGGTACTTCATCTGTAGCAACGAGCACAATCGCCGTTGGTGAAACAGAGATGGTTGTATCAAATCCATTCACACGCCCAAGTTCAAAGATCTTCGTTACCATAACGTCACCACTTTCAGGTAGCTGGTACATACGCGAGAAGACAGAAGGAAGTTTCACTATCGCACTCTCTTCAGTGCAAGATCAGGATGTGACCTTCGACTACTTCATCGTGCAGACAGAAGGGCAGTCACAACTTGCCAGTGCTGGGGCGCCGATAGTAGTTCCTCCACCCGCACCCGCACCAACTCCAGACAGCCCTGCACCTGAACCGACACCCCCTGCACCAGGAGCACCAACCATCACCCTGAATGGTGATGCTGCAGTTGATATTGCACAAGGTGCATACTGGGCAGATCCAGGAGCTACTGCATCTGATGCAACAGGAACTGACCTTACTTCAGAAATTGTGGTTACCGGTACGGTAGATACAAATACTGCCGGTCTATATACCCTAAATTACTCTGTCGTTGATGGAGTGGGGCAGAGTGCTGGAGTTTCTCGTATTGTTCACGTAGCCGCACCAGGACTCGGGGCACCGCCAGAACCAACACCAACTCCAGAACCAACTCCTGAACCTGCACCGGAACCAGAAATAATACCGGCACCCGAGCCAACTCCAGAGCCTGTCCCCATAGCGTCTTCAGCACCGTAGTAATGCTATAATTACCAAGCGTTTATATGATCAAACCCCCTTCAGGCAAAACATATTTCATAGCTCTTCTGGCGCTATTTTTGTTCATACCCCTTGCACCAGCAGATGCGATGCGGCGACCCCTTTTCGGTGTTATACAACTAAGCTTTAACACTGGAGGTGCCCGTTTTCTTGGGTTTGATGGCGGTAATGCTTCAGCAAACTCATCAGGATTTGCAGGAGCTGCAGCACCGCAACCATCTTCAGGTATGGTAAAAAATCTTTATGTTAGTACCAACGTACCGCCTGGTGGAATCACCACTCAAACAGTTACACTCTATAGAAACGCCGTAGCAACAGCACTAACCTGCACCATTACGGGTACGGCATCAACCTGTTCAAATACCGCCAACACAATACCGTTTCTCGAAGGAGATCTTTTGTCATGGCAGCAAACACCAGTTGGTACACCAGCTGCAAGTTCGGGTAATATTTCTGCAGAGTTGACGTATGGTGTGGCCAAAGAGACAAGCTTTTCTGGTGGAGGAGCAACTCTCTCAACCACGGCATACAATTATTTCGCCACCTATGGAGGGGCAGCGTTCACTACAATAGCATCATCATCAGTAATTATTTCGTCTAGCGGTACTGTTGATAAACTATATTTCCAACTAGGTACTGCTCCTGGTGCGTCGGTTGGATACAATGCATACGTGTACCACAATGGTGCGACTTCCACACTTACCTGTAGTGTCACAGGATCAGCTACACTTCAGTGTTCAGATTTATCTAATAGTATTTCAGTGACCGCAGGAGACACGTTATCTGTAGGTACTGCTCCAATAGGTGCTGTGCCAGCTCGTGGTGGTTTGTGGGGTATGCGATTTAAACCAACACTCGATGGTGAGGCACCATTTTGGACACGCATTGCAACTATTTCCAACGGAGTCCGCTACAACGCGCTGCTCGGTAATGGTTTGGATGTTTCCACAGAAGGCACCGCATCAACATCCGCACCAATTGCGTACAGCATAAAGAATCTTTATGCGAGCTATAACATTGCGCCAGGTGGTATAACAACGCGTAACGTAACTCTTAGAAAGAATGCTGCAAGCACAGCACTTTCCGCTACTGCTACCGGTGCGGAAACAACTGCGAGCGATATCGCGAATACTATTTCAGTTGCTGCAGGAGACCTCGTAAACTGGTTGACTCAGGTTACTGGATCACCAGCTGTACCATCTCTCATACGTATAAGTGGTTCAACGTATATCCCTGCCTTAACGACAGGCATTACAGTGGTGGGATCAACTCGCGGCTCAGGCGCTAGTTCTGCACCATCATGCACAAGACCAACAGGTACAATTGCTAAAGACGTTGTCATTGCAGTGATTAATTTTAACAGTGGCTCGGCAGTGCTGAGTGATAACAACGGTTCGACACCTTTTACAAAGGACTATACGAGTCCAAACTACGGTAGTGCAAATATGTATGTATTTTCACGGTACGCAGGTGGTTCAGAACCATCCTCATACGTATTTAGTTCTAGTGGTGGTGACCGATGGACAATCACGTGTACCACATTCCGTGGTGTTGATGTAATTAATAAATACGACGTTGCACCTTCAAATAGCACCTTCTCATATACAGGCGGTGCTGGTGGTGCAGCTGCAACAAGTACAGCAATCACGACTCTAACAAATGGAGCTCTAATACTCAGCGTTTCGGGTATAGATACAGGTACTGCAACACTTGCAACACAAATGCCCGCCGATTCATTTATCGGGCTCATTGAACGCTCAACTGATCAACCACAGAATGCCGTATACAAAATCAAAGATACTGCAGGGCTTCAGTCATCTGTGAGCTGGTCGTATGCAGTTACCGTGCTCCCAGGTGTTATAACTCTTGCTCTTAAGAGTGCAGTAGCTCCAGACTCAGCGGTGGTGTCTTCGAAGTTTAAGGCTCTTGGTGGAGTGCTCCGAATTATCGGAGGCTCATTCAATATCCGCTAATTTATATCATTACGTATGAAACCAGTTCGCGTTGCAATTAATGGATTTGGTCGCATCGGTCGTGCTTTCGTTCGTCAGAGCTTTGATCGTCCAGAGATTGAGTTGGTTGCCGTAAATGATCTCGGCTCACTTGAGAATCTTGCGTACCTACTTAAGTACGACACGGTGTACAAGCGTGCACCGTTTCCTGTTTCAGTTACCGAAGGGAAGTTGATGGTTAATGGAAAGGAAGTTGCGTTCTGTTCTGAAAAAGATCCAGCAATGCTTCCATGGAAAGATTTACATATCGATGTAGTGATTGAATCCACCGGTTTCTTTACCGATTATGAAAAAGCGAATGCACATATCACTGCAGGTGCACGCCGTGTGGTTATTTCAGCACCTGTGAAAGATGAGAATCCATTAGGAGCAACCGTTCTTATGGGACTTGATGAATCAAAGCTTGGTACCTGTGCAATCACTAGTAATGCATCATGTACCACTAACTCAGCATCACCCGTGATTGCAATCCTTGATGAAGCAATTGGTATTGAGAAGGCTATTCTTTCCACAACACATGCGTATACAGCGAGTCAGTCAATTGTGGATGGTCCCTCAAAAAAAGATATGAAGGAGGGACGTGCAGCCGCACAGAATATTGTCCCCACATCAACAGGTGCTGCAGTTGCCGTTACAAAGGCATATACCTCACTCGCAGGAAAGTTTGATGGTATCTCATTACGTGTTCCTGTTCCTGCAGGCTCTATTGCAGATATAACCTTTATTGCAAAACGTCCTACGACTGCAGAAGAAGTGAATGACATTCTTCGCACTGCAGCAAAGAATCCTCGATGGGCAGGTATCTTCTCTGCAACAGATGATGAATTGGTTTCTAGTGACATAATTGGAGAGCGCTTTGCTTCAATCGCAGACCTCGGTATGACACGTGTGGTAGACGGTAATCTGGTGAAAGTGCTTGCTTGGTATGACAATGAAGCAGGGTATACACATACGCTTGTTGAGCACGCGATTAAGGCTGGAAATCAATAACTTCACTCGTGCTTAATCGTTCTCGTTACATTCTTATTTTATGAAAATATTTCTCGCAGGTGATCACGCAGGATTCCGTCTTAAGGGTGCGCTAATAGAACAACTAACCCTCCATGGTCATGAAGTGCAGGATATGGGTCCATTCGAACTTGATCCAGAGGATGATTATCCTGAATATGTAATCCCTCTTGCCAAAGCTGTTGCAGAGAATACGGATTCTTTTGGAATTATCTGTGCAGGAAGTGGACAAGGAGAAGCAATGGCTGCAAACCGTACCCCCGGTGTACGTGCTGCTGTGTTCTACGGCAAAATGCCGGTAACGGTAGCGCTTGATAATGAAGGAGCACATTCTGAAGACGGATTCGATTCAGTACGACTCCCTCGCAAGCATAATAATGCCAACGTTCTCTCAATTGGTTCACGTTTTGTTTCTCCTCTAGATGCTGAAGAAGCAGTTAGCATCTTCCTCTCAACAGAATTCTCAGAAGATCCGCGTCACGCACGTCGCATCAGTAAGTTCTAGATCGGTGCTATAGTGCGTTCATGAAGAAGCGTATTTTATGTATTGCGGGGGCTATTTTTATATTGCTGCTTATATCTTTAGCAGTAACCTTTTTCTATACACACTCCGATGCTGAGTCATTAGAAGAATTTGTTACATTCGGTGCCTTTGCTCAGAAGGATCTGGTTGCAGAAATTACTGTTGAAGAAGGAATACTATACTCAAATAGCTCAAATATTAAGTTCCGTATTCCTTACGGTTGGGAAGTTGCACCATTAACCACTGAACTTCCTAAAGAAGCTTCTAACGCAGAATTTATCTTACAGAAGCGTGGATCAGGATGTCGAGCTGGGGATGTCGAATCCCTAGAGCTTGCTTCATATACTCAGCTTGCCTTTGCTGAGGATGGTAATTGGTGGGTTCACAAAAGTACTCAAACAAATGCGCAACAAAGAGAAGTTACATATGAGAGAGATTACCTTCCAGGCGAAATTCGCGTTTCCAAGCATCTCGTGTTGTGGGACGTAAGCGGAAAAGCTCCTTCAGATGACTGTAATAGTGATCTCGATACGATGCTTGGTACCACTGAAACATATTTTAAAAGCATTGAGCTCACCATGGAATCAAAAGGAACCCTCTACATCGAGAATCATCATGATGACGACACGGGGAGGGGAACGAACGTGTACTTCCTATTTAATCCAGAGAATACAAAAGATAATTTCCTCGTGAAAGAACTTCCGAGGGGTGCTGATTTTTCAGGACGTATTTATGTGGTAGGTACAAAACTGTATTACTTAAATCATGAATACAACGATTCACAAATGTTCACCTCTGAAATCCGTGTGCTAGATCCTTTTGCTGGTACCGATGAAGTTGTTACGGGTACGAATCGACCTGATACATACATTTCATCTCTTTATATGCATAACGACAAAACCCTCTTTTACACTATGGGACCGTCGTCTCTCAGTCTTTGTCTTGATGGATATGGTGAATGTACTTCAGACTTCTATAGCTCACCTGTCGAAGGTGGTATGCAATCATTGGTACAAAAAAGCACACCCGCAGGGTTCATTCTTGGATATAATGCTGCTGAATCAGCGTTCTATTTCATCAAGGGATGGGGAGACGCAGGTTGCAGCTCGTTTTCTGCAGTACGCCTAGACACCGCAGGCCTGAATTCACTAGGGAAATATGGTTCTTGCGGAGAAGAACCTGCACGAACCAACGCGGAAACATTTTATAATTCTCTTCTTAAGAAAGTCGGTGACACGGGAAAGAAGGTTTCCGTAGTCGGGATACATAACGGCGCGTTGACCGCTGAAGGGGGTGTATCACAGGACAGTAGCTACGCATCGTATTTCTTCATGAGTAAGTAGTGTGAAGTAGCAGATATTTTCTACAATCAGAGAGTATACTTACTGCTATGGGCGTTATCGTACCAGCCATACTTCCTAAATCACGTGATGATCTTGATGAGAAGCTTCTCAGGCTTCACGGTCTAGTTGATGCTGTTCAAGTAGACATTGTTGATGGGCGCTTCGTGGTACCTGCAACATGGCCCTATCAGGATCAAGCAAAAGGAGTGCGTGAGCCAAGTGGGGATACCTTTCCCTATTTAGGTGAAATTTCATACGAGGTAGATCTAATGGTTGAAGAGCCAGAGCAAGTAATTCGGCACTGGATAGAAGCAGGGGCAACACGCATTGTTATTCATGCTGAGACCACGCATATGTTACCGAAGCTTATGAATGAGCTCGCCAGTACCTACGGACATGATAAGGATTTCACACCAGGTCTCCTTGCGTTCGGTCTTGCCGTAAACATAAGCACTGATGTTGCACTCATTGAGCCGTTTTTGCACCAGTGTGATTTCGTGCAGTTTATGGGAATCGCAAAAATAGGGAAACAAGGTGAACCTTTTGATAAATCAGTGTTGGCAAAGATTTCGTCATTCCGAAAGAAGTATCCAAACATGCCACTACAGATTGATGGAGGTGTTTCGCTTGAGACTGCACCACAACTTCTCCAAGCGGGAGTTAGTCGGCTCGTGGTGGGTTCTGATCTTTGGAAGGCACCGGACCTTACTGTGGAGCTAAAAAGGCTTCAGGGCTTGGTGCATACGTATGGGTTGTACGCGTAGCAATCCAGTATCAATAAAGGGAATATAAGATTTTCCTGAAGTTCAGTTTCGACACGACTTGAGCCGGTGATATAATTAAGAAATGTTGGATCCAGAGCTTAAAACTGAGTTTCAAAAGATCAATTCTCAGTTTCAGAACGTCCATGGTGAACTTACGTATATGCATGTGCGGTTTGATACGATAGAGGAGTCAATTGAAAGCCTTGCTCGATCTACCGCTGAAGGCTTTCGGGAAGTTGATGCACGTTTTCAGCAAGTTGACGCCCGTTTCCTAGAAATTGATGAGCGGTTCCAGAAAATAGATGAAAACTTCAAGGTTATAGATACTCGTTTTGATAGACTCGATTCAAAGCTTCAGAACCAAATAGATGTCATTATGGAGAGAAAGGCTGACCGTGCTGAAATAGCACCCATGAAAGCTCAGTTGAGAAACCTACAAACACACTAATGGCTATTACCGACGAACAAGTAAAGGTGCTAGAAAAAGACGCGCAGGAGATTCGCGAAACGATTATTGAGATGCTTGTTGAGGCAGGTTCAGGGCACACTGCTGGACCTCTTGATATGGCAGACATCTTCACTGCGTTCTATTTCCATATTCTTAAACACGATCCAAAGAATCCTGAATGGGAAGGGCGTGATCGTCTTATTCTTTCTAATGGTCATATTGTTCCCGTACGTTATGCGGCCATGGCACATGTTGGGTATTTCCCCGTGAAAGAGTGTTTAACACTTCGTAAGTTTGGAACAAGACTGCAAGGGCACCCTGAACGTCTTAAATTGCCTGGCATGGAGAATACCTCCGGACCGCTTGGCGAAGGTCTCTCACAAGCAGGAGGAATGGCATACGCACTTCGTATGGATGGGAAAAAGAACCATATATATGTATTGATGGGTGATGGAGAGTTGAACGAAGGCAATGTCTGGGAGGCTGCTATGTGGGTGTCAAAATACAAACTCTCGAACATCACTGCGGTTATTGATCGTAACAATATACAGATCGATGGCCTTACAGAGGATGTTATGCCGCTTGAATCACTACGTGCAAAGTGGGAAGCATTTGGATGGCATGTACTTGAAGTAGATGGACATAATATTCGTCAATTCATTGAAGCGGTAGATCAAGCAAAGGCTATCGTTGAGAAACCAACGGTGATAATTGCACACACCATTGCGGGTAAGGGTATTGCAGAGATTGAGTATGACTACCACTGGCACGGAAAACCACCCTCCAAGGAAGAAGGAAAAGCTTTTCTTAAAGAATTACGTTCAATGAAAGGGAAGCTTCCACACGAATATTCATAAGTATGATCAACCCTAAAATTCACTTAGTTGAAGATGTGTTCGCTAAAGACATTACGCAGAAACCAACGCGTGATGGTTTTGGTACAGGAACCATTGAAGCAGGGCATACAGATGAGAATGTTGTAGTTCTTTGTGCTGATCTAAAGGAGAGTACTCGTGCAGAGTGGTTCGAAAAAGAGTTTCCCGATCGTTTCATAGAAGTGGGGATTGGTGAGCAAAATATGGCGGGACTTGGTAGCGGTTTTGCAGCTGCGGGTAAGGTGCCATTCATTGCATCCTATGCAGCGTTCAACCCTGGTCGTAACTACGAGCAGATCCGTACCACCATCGCACTCAATGAGCAGCCAGTTATTATTTGTGGCATGCATGCAGGAGTATCGGTAGGACCAGATGGTGCCACACACCAAATGCTTGAAGATATTGGGTTGATGCGCATGCTCCCGAACATGACCGTCATTAATCCAGGAGATGCGGAAGAAGCGCGCAAAGCAGTGGTAGCTGCAGCAAAGGCGGGTGTACCTATATATATACGCTTCGGTCGTGCACCTGTCCCAGTGTTTACTACACCTGGAACGCCATTCACTATCGGCAAAGCACTCACGGTATGGGAAGGAGATAAACCAAAGATTACTCTCCTCTCAACGGGCGCATTAACGTATCAAGCACTTCAGGCTGCACGCGCACTTGCTGCAGATGGTATTGAATCAATCGTATTGCACGTACCAACTATCAAACCACTTGATACTGCCGCAGTAGTTGCTGCAGCAAAGCGCACTGGCCGCGTAATAACAATTGAAGAGCATCAGATTGCAGGAGGATTTGGTAGTGCGATTGCCGAGTGTCTTTCAGAAAACTATCCCGCACCCATAACACGTCTTGGTATTAATGATTCATTCGGACAATCGGGTACTCCTGAAGAATTGCTTGAGCACTATGGACTTTCTGCCGCACACATTGCCGAAGTTGCTCGGAAGGCAATCAGCTAAGATACATCTATGAAAATCCGTCGCGTAGATACTGTATTTGGAATCCTATTCGTACTAGTTGCAGGATGCTTCGGCACGTATATGATCGTGAATACTATTAACTCAATTCCTGCTGAATACTTAGTAGCAAGTATTGATGAGTAGCAGGTAGACATAACACAAACAGCTGGAGCATTTCGCTTCGGCTGTTTGTGTTATGTCTATGCTATAGATCACGCACCACGTACGAACTTGGAGCTTTTTTGAGGAAGTCCAGAAGTTCATCACGTGTTAGGAGGCCAGCCTGTGCACCAACTTGCTGCACCACACTCATCGAGTTGATTGGTCCCCACAACAGTGCTTTTTCAAGCGGTTCACCAAGAGAGAGAGCCGCAACAACCGTTGATGCAAAGGCATCACCTGCACCAGTACGTTCAAAGGGACCGCGTGTATCTGGATACATGGGTACGTACATCGTGCGGGAACCATCAAATGCATATGCGCCATTTGTGCCATCAGTTATAACAACGATCTTCGGGCCAAGTTTTGCAAGACCAACAAGGAGACCACGTATATCCTCTAGATCATCGATACCAAGAATACGTCCTGCCTCTTCCTTGTTGCATCCAAAGTATTCAGATCGTTCATACAGACCCTTTAGAGCTTTTGCGCCAAGTGACATCTGGAACGTGCCAGGCTGGAAGGCGAGCTTGATTTCCGGATGCGCATCAAGAAGCTTAACGAGCTCCATATGATATGGAAGAGTGTGGTCGGCAAGAGATGATAGATATATCCATTTAGGAATACTCGTTAGTTCTGGAACGGTATAGGTGAAGTCTTCATGCTTCACCAAAATTGTTCGTTCACTTTCATACCAAAGAACGTAGTGATAGTTTGTTTTCATCCCAGACTCAGTGACCATGTACGAGGTGTCCACCTTTTCTTGAGTTAGACGCTCCATACACTCCTCGCCATAGCGATCAGAACCTACGTACGCACGAAGACTCGAATTCAATCCGAGACGTGCTGCAGAAACAGCTGCATTTGCTGAATTGCCCACCGCAGGCATAAATATCGAGTACTCGTACGGGATCTTGTCACCCCAACGCATGCAGATCGTGCAGATGTTTGCTCCCTTTTCGCAGTGTGTCTCTGCTTCCTTCAAGCGGATGAATGGTTCGCACACGATGTCGCCAATAGCGAGAAAGTCGATTTGAGTCATGCAGAAAGTATAACGCACACAAATACCCGGGTATGTGTATTGCGGTACGCTATACTGGACGCATGCATGATCTAAATGATATCGCTCGCTCGCTCGTCGTGTCAGGGAAAGGAATTCTTGCTGCGGACGAAAGCAACGAAAGTGCAGATGGAAAGCGCCTCACACCCTATGGTATTGAGCCCGGTGAAGAGAATCGAAGAATCTTTCGTGATCTGCTTCTTGCAACTCCAGGTATTGAGCAATACCTAACGGGTGTAATCTTGTACGAAGAGACACTCCACCAGAAATCAACTGACGGTATTCCGTTTACTGAACTTTTAATACAAAAGGGAATTGTGCCAGGTATTAAAGTGGATCAAGGCCTTGAACCATTTCCCGAAAGCAAGGATGAAACCATCACCAAAGGTCTCATTGGTCTTCCTGAGAGACTCGCAGATTACGTTAAGACATACGATACCGGCTTCACGAAGTGGCGTGCAGTGGTAAAGATTGAGGGTACGAGACTTCCAACTGCACAGGCGATTCATGAAAATGCAAAGCGTCTCGCGCAATATGCTCTTGAAGTGCAGAAGGCGGGTATGGTACCGATGGTTGAGCCTGAAATGCTCCTTGATGGCAATCACAGCCGTATGCGCGCAAAGGAAGTTCTTGCAGATACGCTCGGTACCCTAATGCAAGTGATGGAAGACCATGCTGTTGATATGACCGCAGTGATTCTTAAGACCTCAATGGTAGTTTCCGGGAAAGATACAGGGAAGATAGATTCACCTGAGGAAGTTGCAGAGGATACGCTCAGTGTACTTATGGACACAGTCCCAGCACTTCTGCCAGGCATTGTATTCCTTTCAGGTGGTCAGAGTCCTGAGCAGGCAACTGCAAACCTTGCTGCCATTTGTAGGCTCGCAAAGGAGCGTACTGCTCCTTGGCCGATCACTTTCTCCTTTGCTCGTGCCCTTCAAGAGGAGGCAATTGCCACCTGGGCAGGGAAAGATGAGAATATCCCAGCCGCTCGCCAAGCATTTCTAGACCGTCTCAAGAAGGTGTCTAACGCACTCGCTGCGTAACGGCTCAGACTGGCCGTTTCTTGCATTTAGTGGCGTATTCAGGCATACTTGTCCGTACTATGAACACGCTCGCAGCAGAACCCCGCAGCATTATCGGCAAGGCATCTAAGGACCTGCTTTTGCAGGATCGTATGCCTGCGATTGTCTATGGCCCTAAGAAGGAGGCAACTCCTGTAACAATCTCACTCCTGGAGTTTAAGCGCATTCTCCGTGAAGGTGGTGAGTCATCTGTCATTGATATCACTGGAATCGGTGCATCAATGCAGGTACTCGTTCAGGAGGTAGATCGTGACCCTGTAACTAACCAGCCTCGTCATGCAGACTTCTATGCTATCGAGAAGGGTGCAAAGGTTGAGGTTGCCGTACCTATTTCATTCATTGGTGAGTCTCCGGCGGTAAAGGAGGGTGCAAACCTTGTTAAGGTACTTCATGAGATCGAGGTTGAGTCTGATCCTTCAAAGCTTCCTCATGAGATTGAAGTTGATATCTCTTCACTCGTTGCAATTGGTGACCAGATCCACATCAAGGACATCAAGTTCCCTACAGGAGTAGTGGTTAAGCTTGAAGAAGACGAAGTGGTGGTACTTGTACAGGCAATTGCTGAAGAGGAGGAATCAACAGAGGCTCCAAACATGGACGCAATTGAAGTTGAGCAGAAAGGGAAGGCAGATGGTGCTTCTGAAGAGGCAGCAGCTGAGTAACCTACGCTAGTTTTATGAAGAAAGAGACGCGCCACGAGCGCGTCTCTTCTTTTATATGCCGTGGTACACTGATTCGGTCATGTTCTTGCGACGATATTGGCCTATATTTGTAGTGTTCACTGCAGTACTCGCTATATTAGCGAGTACGCTAGCTCCGTACTATTCACGTGCCCAAGAAACAGATATTGGCGCACGACGCGCAGCACTCCAGTCCCAACTAGATACGATTGAAGGACAGATAGCACAGACACAAGGTGTCCTCACAAAGCTCAATGGTGAGTCTCAATCCATTCAGCGTGACATCAATATTCTTGATGCAGGTATTAAGAAGTCTCAGCTTCAGATAAGAGCAACTCAGGTGCAGATTCAGGCACTCGCAGAAAATATTACCGTGCATGCAAGCACCATTGGTACCCTCACCGGTCGTCTTTCTGACGAGCGTGATTCCCTTGCACAGATTGTTCGGAAGACACGTGAGGTGAACGACTTCTCACTTGTTGAACTCGTCTTCTCTTCAGAAGACCTTTCAAGTTTCTTCGGAGACCTTGATTCTTTTGCGGTGCTTAAGCAACAACTTGGTGAATCTTCAAAGGAACTCACGCGCACAAAAGCTCAGACTGAAACCGAAAAGAGCCAGCTAGAAGACCAGAAGATAGAGACGGAGCGTTTGAAGTCAATTCAGGCAGCGGAGCAGCAGAAGATTAAAAATCAACAGGATCAAAAGAAAGCGCTGCTTGCGCAGACTAAGAGTCAGCAAGCAACGTATCAGAGCATCATTGCAGCGCAGCAGAAGACGGCTGCACAAATTCGTGCAGAACTCTTCGCTCTTGCTGGCGGTAACGGGGCAATCACCTTGCCTATCGCTATCACACTCGCAAAACAAGCTGGTGCGGCAACAGGTGTACGACCTGCACTTATTCTCGCAATCCTTAAACAGGAAACTGATCTTGGTAAGAACGTAGGGCAGTGTCTCCTCACAAACTCTCCAGCAAAGGGTGACGGAAAGGGAAAGAACACCGGTACACCGTTTGCAGGTGTTATGAAACCAACGCGTGATGTTGATCCATTCCTTGCGATAACTGCCAAGCTTGGACTTGATCCATATTCTCAGCCAGTTTCGTGTCCACCTTCCTATGGATACGGTGGCGCAATGGGTCCCGCACAGTTCATCCCTTCAACATGGGTAATTTATGAAAGCAGAGTTGCACAGCTAGCGGGGCATCCAAGCACCCCAGCAAGTCCATGGAATAACCTCGATGCCTTTACCGCAACAGCGCTTCTTATGGCAGATAACGGGGCAACTGCACAAACTCCTGCAGCAGAACGACTTGCGGCACAGCGCTACTTCGCCGGATGGGGTAATGCGAGTAACCCTGCGTACTCATTCTATGGTGATGGGGTGATGGGCTTTGCAAGCCAGTTCCAGAGCGACATCGATACTCTTGGCGGATAGTTCAAGTACCGACTTCTCCCCACATAAGCCGGATCCGTTTGTGAGGTCGGGGTATGCTGAGTATATGCATACTATGGATGAGACTATAAAGCCGGCATACGAACTGCCATCTGTTTCTACAAAACCCAACATATTATTATTTGCGGGAGCAATAGCGTTAGGGGTGGTGATGTTTCTTACTACTGTAGCGACCATTGCATACCTGTATTACGCACCGTTTACTAGAACAATAGACACTGCAGTTTTTGTAGTAGGACTGCCAGAAGATCTCAAAACAGCGCACTTCTTCATTGGTACCAATGTCCAGAGTCGCTCTCACCATCTCAATGGACTTAGACTTATTCCTGATGGAACTTCAGGTCCACTTACGTCAATTGGAAGTATCTCGCCAGACAGCAGCAGGGTAGTGATGTCTTACAAGAGTCCTGCAGATACGGTCACTCAGTTGTTTACCGGAAAGGCAGTAAAGCCAAGCGAATGGAATGTAACGGTCCGCGCAGCAGACTCTCAGAATGGAACAGTTATAGCGCGTGGATATGCACCAGCGTTTCTTGATAATGAGCATGTCAGTTACTTCACAGATGCAGGTGTTGTAGTTCTCAATACCTCAACAGGGAAGGCGGCTCTCATATTCCGCTATCCTGCTGGCACCGTGCTTGATTCAAAGGTTCAGTACTCTCCAGATCGTACGCATGTCTTATGGTCCAACGCAGTGGCGGGTGACATCATCATTAGTGAAATTAGCGCTACTGCATTCACGAACATTCACACCTTCGAGAGAGTAGCGAATCCAATCCTAACCAACACAAGTCTCTATCATGTACGAAAAACTCTTGGCGATAGTGAGATATGGAGGCTCTCGTTTGATGGAAGTTCTGTGGAGAAAGTTCACAGCATACCAGCCTCATTGAAGGTTAATTCAGTACTCCCATAATATGAAACGACTTAATATATCTTCGTACGGACCTATAGCGCTCTACGTAAGCGCAATACTCGTAGTGCTGTTTGCATTTGCGTTTAGTTCGACTGCCCCAAAAATAGCGTTTGGGCAAACGAGCGATCCCTGTGGTGCCACAACTCCATTTGCTTGCCCGGTGGGAGAAGAATATTACTGCATTTCAGTCTGTGGAGACTGGGGCTTTGGTTACTATTGCGATGCAAGTCAAGGATGTCAGCCGACATTTGAGCCGGCTCCCGATCCAACTCCAGATCCCGATCCCGATCCCGATCCAGATCCCGATCCAGATCCCGATCCAGATCCCGATCCCGATCCAGATCCCGATCCCGATCCAGATCCAACTCCCGATCCAACTCCCGATCCAACTCCCGATCCAACTCCCGATCCAACTCCAGATCCAACTCCAGATCCAACTCCAGATCCAACATGTGCTGATCTGGGTCTAGAGGGAACTCCTCCCCTGTGTACGCCTCCTGCTACTCCGGAGTGTGAAGTTGGACAGCTTGGTACATACCCATTCTGCTACGATGATCCAGGTATACCTGATCCAGGTCCAGGTGATCCAGATCCAAGTTGTACTCCCGATAACTCCTGTGCTGCGAGCACCTGTACTGGATTCTCATGCACCGACTCCTGTGGATACTCACACTCAGGAACCCTGACAGGAGGTTCATGTACCGCTCTTCCCGCTACCTGCGGAGCACCATCTGTGTCCATCAATGCCACCCCTTCTCGTGTTCGTTCTGGGGTATCAACGACACTCGTGGTTAGTGGAACAGGCCTCACACAAACCTGTACGGTAACAGGACCAGGTGTTAGCCAAGTCCTCACCCCAAATTCCTGCAACCTAAACCCTAATCCAACAAACATACCGACTCCTCCGATCACTACGCAGTCTGTATATCGAGTAACCTGCCTCGATGGAGCAACGTCAGCAACAGTGGTGGTGAATATCAATCCTGTATTCACGCCATTCTAGGCACTCAGCACAGAGCGCCGCCAGGCATTGCCTGGCGGCGCTCTGTTTGGTATAGTCATTCAACTATGAAGAAAGATATTCATCCAGAGGGCTACCGCACCGTTATGTTTGAGGACATGTCCTCAGGGGCGGTTTTCCTTATTGGCTCCACTATCCGTACTAATGACACTGGTACGTATGAGGGCAAGGAGTACCCGAAGGTGGTTGTTGAGATCTCCAGCAAGTCTCATCCGTTCTATACCGGAGAGGACCGCTCACTTGATAAGACAGGTCGCGTTGAGAGGTTTAAGCAGCGTGTTGCTGCAGCAAAAGCAAAGTAACGACTTTGTGACGAGAGGTCCTGTCTCAGACAGGACCTCTCGTTTTGTTTGTAGTTTGATACCATATACCTATGATCGAATACTCATCAGAGTTTAAGAACAATCACAAAACCGCATATCTTGCGGAGGAGTTTGAGCGTCTTGAGGCAGAGCGTAGTGGTGGCCGTGAAGCCGCAGGTGAGGATGCCGTACTCCTTGAAATGGCAGCTGAGGATGAGGATCGTATTGATATACGACAGAAAGAAATCCTCACCACCATTGAAGATATTTTGAATAAGGAGAAAGAAGAGGAAAGTACCCCTAAAGCAGTGGTGCTAGAGTTCCGTGCTGGTGCTGGTGGTGATGAGGCAACACTGTTTGCCCAAGAACTAAAAGAGATGTATCAGAAGTATGCTGAATCTAAGCGATGGCGTATTCGCGTGATTGATGAGCTCACGCTTGAAATGGAGAGTCCAGATGCCTATGCGGCGTTGCGCTATGAGACAGGAGTGCATCGTGTACAACGTGTCCCTCTTACGGAAAAGTCTGGACGTATTCACACCTCCACTGCATCGGTGGCCGCACTCCCAATCCGTACAAAACCAAAGTTTGAGATTAACCCCACCGATATTGAGATGGAGTTCTCACGCTCAGGTGGCGCAGGAGGGCAGAACGTTAACAAGGTGGAATCTGCTGTACGTCTGATCCATAAACCAACGGGTATTGATGTCCGCTCTACCAGTGAACGTTCACAGCTCAACAACCGCCTCAAAGCGATGGAAATTCTCTCTGCGAAGCTTGAGACACTCTATGAGGAAGAGGAAGCTAAGAAGCATGCAGCACTTCGTGCTGGTCAGATCGGTACCGGAGATCGTTCGGAAAAGATCCGTACTTATAACTTCCTTCAGGACCGTATAACGGATCACCGTCTCAAAGAGTCTTGGCACAATCTACCGAAGATTATGCTCGGAAACCTTGATCCAATTGTTGAGGCACTCCAGACTGCTGCAGACAATGGGGGAGTGGGAGCCGCAGATGAGGAGGAGTAATTCACAGTACTGCAATTTATATCTGTAGAGGGTGCTAGGCTTTAGGTATATGCCTGAAGAAATACAAGGAACTGCGCCTGCTCCCGTACAGCCTTCCCCACATAAAAGTCATTTCTCTCAATGGGCTTTTGTTGTTGGAGCAGTTGTTGTTCTAGTAACTGCAATAATCATAATGCTGGGTAGTTATCTGCCTAATATTTTTGCACCGTTTTTTAATAGCCAGCTACCCGATGAACTAAAGGATGGATACTTCCTATATCAGCAGGCTCAAGTGAATACCATCTATCACTTAACCGATTCCGATTTTGCGCCGGTAAGCCTTGGAAGTGTGTTTCCTACCGTTGCTATCTCACGGCGTGCGGACCATTTTGCTTCCATTCAGCTTGGAGCTCTAAATACTTATGAGGTGCGAGGTGATACCACTCTTCGCTACAGTTCTGAAGACATCAAGACAAGTGCTGCGATATCTCCTGATGGTACTCAGGTTGCATTCACACAGGCAGATCGAAGTGCGGTAGAAGCAGCGCATGCAGCTAATAAAGCGGTATTCAAAACTCGTGTATTTCTTATGTCAGAGGGGACAACCACACCGCGCTATCTTGGTGCGGGCTTCTCACCATTCTTCATTAGTGATTCTGAAGTGGCGTGGTTCTCTGAACAGGGAATTATTAAGCAGAATCTCAATACAGGTGTCAGTGTAGTCTATGCACCCAATGTAATTGCGTTACCACCCCCATACCCAGCACCGGCAGTTTCAAGGGATGCAACGTTAATTGCATGGACTACACCAGATTCAGGAACAGTTCATCTTGGATCGCTCGCGCCGCAGGGTGTACGAGAGACCGTGACGTATAAGAATGCAAAGAGTCCCTCGCTCGTTCTTGGGAACAACGCGCTCTACTTTATACAGCGTGGTGCAGAGAGTCAGACTCTTTGGAAGTATCCTTTTGATGCAAAGAGTACTGGAAGTGTAGTGCGGGGACTCCCATCAGCAGGAATATTAATCGACATTGCCCTATGATTTCCCAACTCTCGTCTCTTCGAACATGGATGTATGTAGTTGCTATTGGGATTGTTTTGAGTGCAACTCTTATAAGTGGAAATATGACACGTGCTGATGAGCATGGCCATTGGGAGGGGTGCTATCTCACTTGGTTTGGACTGTTTATTGGGCACCCTGAATGCGGAGGACCACCACCTGGTTCCGAATGCTCCCCAAGCTGTTCGGGCTCTCTCCCAGGATTCTGTCCAACTGACTACTGTTGGGATGTCTACGTTATTGACCCACCTTCCTGTGTTTCGAATGAGGGTGACTCCTGTTCTTCAGAGGGTAACTCATGCGGGATGACAGGGTCAGGGACAATTCAATGTAACGGGTCATGTTCGGCATCAACACCGTCTGATGCACTCTGCCCAGTTGTGCCGCCCGTTGTTCCTCCCGTGGTACCGCCTGTGGTTCCTCCGGTAGATCCTCCAGGCCCTGATCCAACGTGTGCTGATTTTGGAAAGGTAGGTACCTATCCTATATGTGTTGATCCAGTACCACCAACCTGTGCGGATAGTGGGCAATTAGGTATTTGGCCTGCTTGCTACGATGCACCAACATGTGCAGATACGGGACAAGTTGGAATCTATCCTGCGTGCACTGATCCAGACCCAAGCTGCACCCCAGACAACTCCTGTGCGGCAAGCACCTGTACTGGATTCTCTTGCACTGACTCCTGCGGATATTCACACTCAGGAACCCTGACAGGAGGCTCCTGCACAGTTGCACCGCCTACGTGTGGAACCCCAACGGTATCTATTGTTGCCACTCCTTCGCGTGTACGTTCAGGAACCCCAACGACTCTGGTGGTTAACGGAACTGGCCTCACACAAACCTGTACCGTAACGGGACCAGGTGTGAATCAAATTCTCACTCCAAATTCCTGTAACCTAAACCCTAACCCAACCAACATCCCAACTCCTCCGATAATCACCCAGTCTGTATATCGCGTTGATTGTCTGGATGGAGCGACATCAGCAACGGTGGTGGTGAATATTAATCCGATATTCACCCCATTCTAAGGAGGAACTGGGTAATTGCGCCTCAGTAGGCCCTGTGGTATCTTCTGTCTATGACTACCGAAACTTCGGCTGGACCTGGCGTTGACCGTCTTTTTGCGGCGGGTGCTCACTTTGCCCAGGTAAAAAGCCGCCGTCACCCAACCATGAAACCGTTCGTCCTTGGCTCTAAGTCCAAGGTTGAGATATTTGATCTCGTTAAGACCGATGCTCAGCTTGCTGCGGCAAAGACGGCTATCGCTGCACTTGCACGCGATGGTAAGACGATCCTCTTCGTAGGAGGTAAGCGCGAAGTATCAGATCAGGTTCGTGAAGCTGCAAAGCGCATTAACCAGCCGTATGTAGCGGGTCGCTGGCTTGGCGGTACCATCTCTAACTTTGTTGAGATCAAGAAGCGTATCGATCGTCTTGCAGACCTCACTGAGAAGCGTTCTTCAGGTGAACTCAGCAAGCTCTATACAAAGCTTGAGCGTGTATACATCGACCGTGAGATCGATCGTCTCACCGAACGCCTTGAAGGTGTTCGCAACCTCTCGAAGCGCCCAGACGCTATGGTGATTATAGACACCAAAGCAGAGGCACATGCTTCTAAGGAGGCAAAGGATGCAGGCATCCCTGTTATCGGTGTTATGAGCTCGGACTGCGACCTTAAGGATGCAGCATTCCCGATCGTTACCAACGATGCATCTCGTGCAACGGTAACACTCGTGCTTGATGAACTTGCTTCTGCATATGAAGCAGGACTAAAGGGATAACCCTTTCGTGCGATAGGAGTCATGCATGGCTTCTGTGCGTCTGATTATTTCGCTGAATCTTTATACCTAAATCATCATGGAAATCACCACCGACATTCTGAAGCAGCTACGCGAAAAGACCGGCGTTAGTGTTATGCAGTGCAAGAAAGCGCTGGAAGAAGCTGGTGGCGATATTGATAAGGCAGAGGTAATTCTCCGTAAGCGCTCAAGCTCTGCTGCAGAGAAGAAGGGTGATCGTGAGTTTGGTGCAGGTGCTGTCGGTACCTATGTTCATGGAGGTGAGATTGGAGCAATGATTCTCCTTTCCTGCGAGACAGACTTTGTGGCTCGCAACGATGAATTTCCAGTACTGGCACGTGAGATTGCTATGCAAGTAGCTGCAACTGATCCTAAGTACCTCAATGAGGCAGATATCGCTCCTGAGGCCGTTACGGCAGCCAAGGCGGTCTTTATGGAGGAAGTTAAGGATAAGCCCGCAGAGATGCAGGAAAAGATCCTAGAAGGCAAGATGGCTTCGTACTTCCAGGATCAGGTGCTTATGAATCAGCCATACATCAAGGATGATTCAAAGAAGGTGCGCGATCTCATCACCGAAGCTTCTCAGAAGTTTGGTGAGCGTGTTGAGATCACTAAGTTCGCGCGGTTTTCTGCACGGTAGCGCGTTTGCCTGCGAGCACAGCTCGCATACCTATGCTGTACTTCATTCCCATCCCCATCGCGATATCAATGCTCTTAGCATTCATACTGCTTATCGCAGTGGAGGATCGTCGTGGAGTACGTTTCTTTGCAGCGAGCAGAGATCGATTTGATGCACGTATTGCACGCACGGCATTTATCTTGAGACACGTTGATTGGGGAGCATTCTTCAATGATGTTGCTCGCGCTGGATTTGAGAGACTGTTGCATGACGTAGCTCACGGAACATTGATTGTTGTTCGTTTCATAGAGCGTATCCTTACCCGAACCGTCCGTTCACTTCGCATGCGTCGTCTCGGTGAGGTGGCTCCCGCAGAAGCGATGATGCCAAAGCAGTCCCGTATCGCAGGTACTATTCTGTATTTGAAGTCCACACTCAAGCGCACACGTCGTACGCCAAAGCGCACCCGTACGCAAGATGTGGAGGATGTGGTAGAACTATAAAGTGCCGCCTTAGCTCAGTTGGTAGAGCAACACTTTTGTAAAGTGAAGGTCCCCGGTTCGAGCCCGGGAGGCGGCTCCAAAGGAACCAGAGCCCGGAGGTAACTCCAGGCTCTGCGGCTTTATTTCTATGTTGTGGTTAAACGCGTAGAATCGTTGTCAAACAATACTATTGATTCTTTGTGGTGGTTGCTGTTGAGCTTGCAAAGAAATCCTTAGGAAAGGCAGTCTTGAACTCATCGATAGTGGTGAAGCCGTAGGTGCGCTTTCCTTCAATAACAAAGGCGGGGAACTCAGGTTTAACTTTCTCAACAGCAATAAGTGTTTTCAGTGCACCGAGGTTTAGATTGTAGTCGAAGGAGTAGACACGAAGGTTAGGGTTCTGGTCGTGGAGGTAGGAGAGTGCGTAGCTGGCACGATCACAATCCGTACATGCACCTGGAACGTTTGAATAGAAGTAGAGTGCAACGGTTGGTTTGAAGTTGCAGGCTTCTGCAAGACGCTTGGTGAGAAGATAGTCACGAATCTCAAGAAGGGTGTACTGATTCTTAAGTTGGATTACCTGTTCGTCAGTTGCTCCAAGACGACCCTCTGCATTGGCAAGTTTCTCGCCGAGGTTTGATACTTCCTGTGAAAGGGTATTGCCCTCAGAGATGTCCTCACATGCGGCCGTCTCAAGAAGTGCAAACTGGGTCTCAACAGAGAGGGTGTCTGTTGCGAGCTGGTTTTGTATTGCAGAGAGCTCTGCCACCCGCTGACGATCAAGATAGTTAACTGCATATACCACCGAACCAATAATGAGCAGGGTGATAACAAGTGCTAGGACTGCGTTACGCGTTGCGAGGGATTTCATATAGAAGACAGTATAACGAATTAGCGCCATTTGCGCTTAGTGTTTGTAACAAGGTCTGAAAGGGACCGCATAAGCCAGAACGGTGCAATGAGACCCGTGACAAGTGCGTAGCCGATGATACCAAGAGTCAGTTCACCGGGAGTATCAGATACTCTTTTGCCAATAATAATAAATGCAACCGATGCAGCTCCTGTGATAAAGGAGAGAAGGGTAACGAAGGTTATGGAAAGGTAGAAACCTTCAAGTGTGAAGTGGGGCATGAGTGTGTACGAAAGGGGAATGCCATTTGTTATCAAATAGGTACGAACGATCTCACGAATGATCATGGCAATAGCGAGGAGGAAGAGCGCCACGCCGCCAATCACTGCAACAAAGCCGAGAGGGAGCACCATGAGACCGAGAATGCCGTACTTAGGGTTACCTACCAAGTCGCGGTATTCCTGTGTAACGTTACGAAGGAATCCTGTGGTCCAGCGTGTGCGTTGTTTTACCAATGTCTTTATAGTGCGGGGCACTTTTGTATATACACGAGCACGCGGCGCGTTCTCAATAAGATACCCGGCACGTTGCATACGGAGAGCCATCTCCATATCCTCTGCTTGGTGTGCGTGACGGAATCCACCCACCTCACGGATAACAGACATTCTATAGAAGGAGAACGGACCAGGCGTCACATAAATACCATTCACTGCAGAAAGCACGTGACGCACCGCAATACCAAATATGTACTCCGCATTCTGCATGCGCTCAAGGAGGCTGCGTGGATTGTGTACGCTCATTGCAGGAGTTGCCGCTGACACTTGAGGATCATCAAAACAAGAAACAATCTCACGAAGGGCATCAGGTGCAACAAATGAGTCTGCATCAAGACAACCAACAAAGATTGCATCCTTTGCTAATTCAATACCTGCGTTGATGGCAGTATGTTTTCCTCCGTTCTCTTTGTGCAATACAGTGATTTGAGGATTGTCAATATAGCTGTCCATCACTTCTTTAGTGTTGTCTTTTGACCCATCGTTAACAAGAATGATCTCAAGCTTGTCCTTTGGGTAGTCGAGAGCAAGAAGAGACTTCACGGTACCACCGATGGTGTCCTGCTCGTTCCAACAAGGAACTATAATCGCAACCTTTGGGGTCGCGATTGACGCAGTACGTTCGCGTCTCTCTCGTGTGGGTGTTGAAAGGAAGGTTACGAGAAGAAACACCTGGAAATACAGGCCAAGAAAGAGAAAGGGGTATACGAAGAATTCAAGTTGCATATGCCCGGAGCGTAGTAGCAGTCTAGCAAAAATAGCCTATTTTTTCTATGACACAGAGGGTATACTCGGCTATATGCCTGAAGGGAGACTTCATCCAATAACTGTGGCGATTCGTGAGGTGTCCGAGATATTCGGCCGTATGGGATTTTCTATCGCTCACGGCCCCGAGCTTGAAGACGAGTGGTACAACTTTAGTGCTCTCAATGTGCCTGCTGATCATCCTGCACGAGACATGCAGGACACGTTTTGGGTGAAGGACCGAACGGGAGGTGTATTGCGTACGCATACCTCACCAGTGCAGGTTCGTTATATGGAGCAGCAGATGAAAAACAACATCCTTCCTCCATACCGCATTATTGTTCCTGGAAAAGTGTTCCGTAACGAAGCGACCGATGCAACGCACGAAGCCCAGTTCTATCAGCTTGAGGGACTAGTAATCGATAAAGATATTACGCTTGCACACCTGAAGGGAACCTTCGACCGTTTCTTTAGTGAATATTTTGGTACTGATATTGAGACCCGTCTTCGTCCGAGCTTCTTTCCATTCACCGAGCCTTCGGTGGAAGTTGATATGTGGTTCCAGCCAGAAGGAACAGAGGGCCGTTGGCTTGAGGTGGGTGGTGCAGGGATGGTGCATCCAACCGTACTACGAAATGCGGGAGTGGACCCGGAGGTGTATCAAGGATTTGCGTTCGGTCCTGGTCTTGAACGTATTGTCATGATTAAGCACGGCATTACCGATGTGCGCTTACTCCACTCAGGTGACATCCGCTTTACGTACGGTTTCGATCAAACAGCACAATAATATGAAAGTCTCACGAACCTGGCTCCAGGAATATTTTGAACAGCCACTTCCTTCAGTAGCGAAGATTGCTGACGCCATTACCTTCCACTCATTTGAGATTGAGGAGACCGAGGGTGAAATGCTTGATGTGAAGATTCTTCCAGACCGTGCTGCAGATTGTCTCTCCCATCGTGGTATTGCACGTGAGATTGGTGCGGTGATGGATCTGCCTCTTGCATATGATCCTCTACGTGAAGAACTTCCTACACATCCTGAGACTTCTGAGCTTACGGTTTCCATTGAGAACCCAGAGAAGTGTCTTCGTTACATGGGTGCCATTGTGCGTGGTGTGAAGGTGGGTCCGTCACCTGCATGGCTTAAAGAGGCGCTTGAGTCTGTTGGTCAGCGATCAATTAACAACGTCGTAGATGCCACGAACTACGTGATGTTGAATGTGGGTCAGCCACTCCATGCATTCGATGCAGCAAAGCTTCAAAAGATAGATGATGCGTACTCCATTGCAGTTCGTGCTGCAAAAACTGGTGAGAAGATCACCACGCTTTCTGGAGATGAATACACGCTCCCGGAAGGAACACTCCTTATTACAGATGCACACGCAGATCTACCCATTGGTGTTGCTGGTGTGAAGGGAGGGAAGCATGCTGAGATTGATGCGTCTTCAACAGATCTCATCATCGAGTCTGCAAACTTTGAAGGGACGAGTGTACGCAAAACGGCACAGGCACTCAAACTATGGACTGATGCATCACTTCGCTATCAGAATCGTCCCTCACCAGAACTCACTGCATATGGAATGCGTGACGTGCTCACTATGATTACCGATATTGCGGGTGGGGAAGTCACAGGGGTAGTTGATGTGTACCCGAATGTTCCAAAGATAGAAGCTGTATCCGTTGAGGTTGCTCACATAAATCGTCTGCTTGGAACAGATTACACCGCTGAAGATGTAGTACGTGTATTTGATCGTCTTGGTTTCTCACTCAAACAGAATGGAGACACCTTTACCGTTACGCCACCATTTGAGCGTCGTGATATCACCATCGCACAGAATCTCATTGAAGAAGTGGGACGTGTGCTTGGGTATGAACACATTGCCTCACAAGAACTGCCACAAGGAGTTGCAGCAGATCAAGATCGATACCATGGGATTGAGCGTATTCGTGACTTCATGGTGGAGCGTGGCTTTACTGAAATCAGCACACAGAGCTTTGCCGTTGCTGGAGATATATATCTTGCAAATCCCCTCGATCAAACGAAACCAGCCCTCCGCACCACTCTTTCAGAAAACATGACTGCAGCACTCGCACATGCGGTGTCTGTAGCACCACGTGTGCTTGGGCCAGATCCATTCGTAAAACTATTTGAAATTGGAAATGTCTTCACAAATGATGGTGAACATCTCTCACTCTGTTACGGTATTCAGCAGGTTAGTGGAAAGAAGTATCCTGGTGCTGTTTCTGAAGCCGCATCCGCACTTGGTGATGAGTTCGCTCTTCATACATCAATCCTTACCGAGCACGTTGGAGAGTGCGATATCGAGGCGATCTCTCTTTCTCTACTTGGACGTGGGTACGCTCCAAGAACCGTATCTCTCGGCCCCTATCACGGATACTCAATATACCCATTTGCTCTTCGCGATATAGCCGTATGGACTCCAGAGGGTACTCAAGAATCAGAAGTGTCCCTCCTTATTGCGCAGGAGGCAGATGAACTCCTTGCGCGTATTGATCGCTTCGATCGTTTCGAAAAGGATGGACGTACTTCATACGCATTCCGTCTTGTGTTCCAAGCAAGCGATCGCACACTTGCAGACACGGATCTAGATCCAATCATGGAACGTGTGACAAACATTCTTAACGCGCAGGAGGGTTGGGAAGTACGTTAGCCATAACGCAATGATCGCCCCGTTTCTTTACGAGGCGATCTAGTGGGTTAGTCCCAGTCATCATCGGTACGCTCTACTTTACTCATCCATACCCAAGCTGGAATAAGGATGCATAGTACGATGGCTACTGTCAGCGCATCTCCAATTGCTGACAATGCGATCATGATCGGGTTTCTGGTCCTAATTACGTTGCTCACTGGTTGCCTGCTTTCCTAAACCTGATGTGAGGTCTATCTGCGTTATACCCTTAATAGTATGCTTCGTCAAAGACCGGTTTACATATGAATATGCTATACTTCATGTAACAAAGTATGGCTAAGGAAGGCGATAAAACGACTAAAAAGGCCGCTAAGAGCGGCGATTACGATGCGTCCTCCATTACTGTTCTGGAAGGCCTCGATCCTGTGCGTAAGCGCCCAGGTATGTACATCGGAACCACTGGTCCCGATGGTCTCCACCACCTCATTTGGGAGATTTTCGATAACTCACGTGATGAAGCGATGGGTGGTTTTGCTGATGATATTGAGATCACCCTTCTTCCTGGTGGCTATGTGCGTGTTGTAGATAACGGTCGCGGTATTCCTGTCGGCATTCATCCAAAGACAAAGGTCTCAGCACTTGAGACGATTATGACCACGCTCCATGCGGGAGGTAAGTTTGGTGGTGAAGATTCTGGATACAAGGTGTCTGGTGGTCTACACGGTGTGGGTGCGTCTGTAGTGAACGCACTCTCTGAACACGCGAAGGTCATCGTACATAAAGAGGGTGCAACGCACATGCAGGAATACAAGATCGGTAAGGCAATGGCTAAGGTAAAGCAGATTGGTAAAACCAAACATCAGGGCTCGGTCGTATTCTTCAAACCAGACGTTTCAATATTTAAAGACGGTATCAATTGGAACTGGGACCGAATTGTTGGACATATTCGTCAGCAAGCATACCTCGTAAAGGGAACACGTATGTGTGTGATTGATGCACGTGAAGCAGGTATGGTGGATTCCGAAGAGGTTGCGTACGTTCGCGAGCTTGGTCTGGAAGTACCCACCATGACGTTCTTCTTCGAGAACGGTCTTCGCTCGCTGGTTGCCTTCACCAACAAACATCAAGCGCCTGCGCACAAGAATATTTTCTATGTAGACGCCACTGAGAATGAAGTGATGGTTGAAGTGGCATTTCAGTACACTGATGATATCTCACCTCGACTTCTTGCATTTGCGAACAACACATACAATCCAGAACACGGTACGCACGTAACCGGTTTTAAGACGGCACTAACTCGTACCCTTAACACGTACGCACGCACTGCAGGAATACTGAAGGAAAGTGAAGAGAATTTCACGGGTGACGATGTGCTGGAAGGTATCACTGCAGTGGTCTCAGTTAAAATGCCCGAAATTCAGTTCGAGGGACAAACAAAAGGCAAGCTTGGTTCAGTGGAAGCGCAAGGTGCTGTGGCAACAGTATTTGGTGGAGCACTTAACACCTTCCTTGAAGAGAATCCAGATGATGGTCGTGCAATTGTAAACAAGGTGCTGCTCGCACTTAAGGCGCGTAAGGCCGCAAAGGCCGCAAAGGACTCTGTGCTTCGAAAGGGAGCTCTTGAAGGTATGACCCTTCCAGGTAAGCTGGCAGACTGCCAAACAAAGGACCCGGCTGAATCAGAAATCTTTATTGTGGAGGGAGATTCTGCAGGAGGTTCTGCAAAGACCGGCCGTGATCGTCGTACTCAAGCTATTCTTCCACTCCGCGGCAAGATCCTTAACATCGAGCGTGCTCGTCTTGATAAGATGCTTGCGTCTGAACAGATTAAGAACCTTGTGGTCGCCATGGGTACTGCTATTGGTGACATCTTTGATATCAGCAAGCTTCGATACCACAAGATCATCATTGCAACTGATGCGGACGTAGATGGTGCACACATTCGTACACTTCTTCTAACGCTCTTCTATCGCCATTTCCGCCCAATCATTGATGGTGGTTTTATATACATTGCACAGCCACCTCTCTATAAGATCAAGCGCGGTAAAGAGGTGATGTACGCATACACTGATGAAGAGAAGTTCCGTATACTTGGTCCTGATGCAGAAATGGCTGTAGAAGCTTCGGACGAAGCTCAAGGAACAGAAGAAGATGGTGATGAAACTCCAGAGGAAGAGCTAACCACCAAGAAAGGAATGAAAGTCTCTATCCAGCGATACAAAGGTCTCGGTGAGATGAATCCAGAAGAGCTATGGGAGACCACTATGAATCCAAGCAATCGTGTTCTTAAGCGCGTCACCATCGAAGACGCTACCGATGCAGACCGTATCTTCGATATCTTGATGGGATCAGATGTACCGAGTCGTAAGAGCTTCATTCAATCTAATGCGAAGCTCGCAAACCTAGACGTATAAGCAAAAGAAAAACCGCCCGCAATAAGCGGGCGGTTTTTCTTTTGCTTACTTAATCGTGATTATTTCTGAATCACTGTTATTGCCCTCGTTTGATTCATTCACATCATTGTCAGTATCAACCGTAATGGTGATAGAACGATCTCCTGAGCGTGCGCGGTCGAAACCAAGTACGTACTCAATCTTTTCTCCAGGACGCAGTGACTGCTGCGTATCAGAGTTGAAGGTATAGCTTGAGGTGGTTGGAAGCGAGGCACGGAACTCCCAGGTACCGCTGATATTGGTACCAATGTTGGTGACGGTGAACTTTACTGCAGCATTCTTGTTGTCTGGTACAGAGTTACTTGAAACAAATGAATCTGTTGAGTTGCTGGTAAGGTATCCCGTCTGGGTGATTGAAACGATCAGGTCAGACTTTCCGGAAAGGGGAGCATTGGTGCTGCCGGCTGCCGGGTAGGTGTTTGTTGTAGGACGACCAGGGTTTGTTGCGACGGGTGCAGGGCCACCAGGAATGGTGGTTACCACAGGTGCTGCAGGTACCGTAGTGGTTGCTGTGGTAGTAGATGCAACCGTATTATCGAATGGAATCTGGGGCACTACCGTAAGGTTCTTATCCTCGGAAGGAGAGAACACTTGAGATAGGAATACAGCAGCAGTACCAACGCGGTTAACTGCGGTAGGCACAAACTGTGCAGTGTAGATTGCAAGCCAGATACCCGTAATAATAAGTGTGATAAAGCCAACCACTGCAAGAGCGTGGATAGCATAACCACGACGCGGATCGCGAGTGACGGTGGTCTTTGTGATCGTTTCCATATAAGTACTATTTACCACACCCTACATATAGTGTCAAGTGTCGGAACATGAAGCAGGGCTTGACAATAGGGTTGTTATGATGTAAATATGTATAAGACGATATGGCAACAAACGGACCAATTATCAAGGTCGCCGCTTCAAGCGTGCAGGCTGGACAGAAGGTTTCAGCCAAGAAGTGGAGCTTCTTGGTATCTTTTGCATTGGTATTCCTTACCTCCTACAGCACCCTGGTTGCTCTAGATCTTGTTCCCGAAGCTCCTGTAAAAGTAGCTACCAGCCTCACTGCATCTGCAGTTCAGGCGGTAACTACCAAGCCAGAGCTTCCAACAAAGATTGAGATCCCGAGTATTAAGCTGTCTGTTACCGTATCAAACCCTGAGTCTACAGACGTTGCGGTTCTGGACCGTGAACTCCTTAAGGGAACCGTCCGTTACCCAACTTCATCAAAACTTGGGGAGGCAGGGAATGTAATCATATTTGGGCACTCTAGTTATCTGCCCATTGTGAACAATCCTGCATTCAAGGCCTTCGATGGTATTCAGGATCTGAAGCCCGGCGACCGTATTACGGTTACTGGTTCAGACCATGTGTATGTTTATGCCGTGGAGTCCGTCGTAAAGGCAGATGCTGAGTCTGACTCAATACCTCTAATCGTTACGGGCAGCAAGCTAACTCTTGCGACCTGTGACTCATTTGGTACGAAGTCTGCTCGTTTCGTTGTTACGGCGAATCTTGTTGAGAGCGACCTGATCGGAGCCTAGTGCTCTGGTCAGATCGCTCGCTGCAAGTAATTGTAGTAAGCCTCATCACATGTGTGGTGAGTACCTGAACATTCAATCAGTTCGTCCTACGGGACGACAACAGAGGAGTTACAGAAGTGCGTACGCAACTGCTCGCAACGGCCGCCGTGCTGGCCTTCGCCTTCACGGCGGGGACTGCGCAGGCGGCGCAAACGAACACTTCGTCGACCTCGGAACAACATCCTGGTCACCCGCTCATGAAGGGCCTGAAAGGTCCCGAAGATGCGGCACAGCGGATCGAACGGTCCCTGAAGGACGATCCTTCGGGAAATGGGTTGCTCGCCCCCGGCGAATGCACCCCGGCCAACCGATCTCGCTGCGCTACGCCGAATTCGTATTTGGAAGCCATTGTGAAATGGCATTCAGATTCCGGAATCACCAAGGCGGAGCAACTTCCGGCCTTTTTCCGTAGCCTCTCGAGGCAAAAAGTCAAAGGCGGCTGGTACCTCTCTTCCCGCATGATCGAGGTCAACGGGAAGATGGTGCTGGACCTCAACAGTGGATTCAAGCGTGAACTGCGCGACGACGAGTTTGCCTGGTATGACACCCAGACAGGTAAGGTCATCGCTCTCGAGGATTGCGCGAACATCGCGCTGCTCGAGGTTGAGGAAGTCGTCGTTGAGGATGAATGTGCCGAGGTCATCTTCCCGACTCAGAACACTGATGGAAAGGACATCGGGGTGAACATCCCGGTGATGGGGAACGAAGCGTTCCCCAAGTCGACCTGCTGGGGCATCAAGTGGTCCGGCACGACCAAATATGATCGGGAACTACCCGACCAATGCCCGGAATACCTCTGCAACATGCAGGCCCTTGTTAACGCGACGGGCCGCAAGCTGCAGAAGCCGATCAGTGAAGTGCCGGAGCACTTCGGCACGAACAACATCTTGTACGTGCCGAAGTCCATCGTCACAAAAGGGGACGTCTACACGATCGTCTTCTGCTGGACGAAGAGCCACGTCGTGACCACCGTCGTCGACGGGGTCGAGCAAAAGCGCACGGTGAGAAGCCATTCGAATGCCGTCGGCATCCGTTCGGTTCACTTCGTGAAGCAACCTGACGGCAAGTACGTTGCGACGGTCCTTCCGTCGCACGTCACCTACCCCAAGTAGGTCAGCTACCACTTCTGGTGACGCGCTCGTTTTGCGCGCGCGTCACCACTCCTCTTTTTTGTACGCCGTGAAAACGGCAGGGCAGTGCGCTTTTTACTATCCCAGAACATCTTATGGAATCAATCAACTCTTCGAACGGCCGCGTGCCTTCAAAGCTAAACCCTATCGCAACGGGTGTGTTCGCTGTGCTCGCCGTACTTTCGGTGGGAATGGCGACTGCATTCGCGACTGGTTTTGCTACGCCGCAGATGGTGAAAGCCTTCGATGTACTGCCGCCCTGCTGTACTGTTCCAACACCTCCACCTCCACCACCTCCTCCTGTACTCCCACCACTTCCACCACCACCTATAGTTCCAACTCCTGAACCGGATGCACTGCCGCCGTGCTGCACCATACCTGATGCGCCAACACCAACACCGCCTGTGGTACCACCACCAGACGTACTTCCTCCGTGTTGTACTATTCCCGACTCAACTCCTCCAACACCACCCGTAACACCTGCACCGGATGTACTCCCACCTTGCTGTACTGTTCCCAGCGACACACCACTTACACCACCGATAGTAGCTCCACCAGACATACTTCCTCCGTGTTGTACGCTCCCTGAGACTACTCCACCAGTGGTACCTCCTGTGGTTCCTCCAACGATACCTCCCGTAGTTCCACCAGTAGTACCTCCAGTGGTACCCCCCGTAGTTCCACCGGTTATCCCACCGGTAGTACCTGAGGTACCAAAGTGTCTTGCGCTCACTGCGAGCCAGACAACAATCACTGCAGGTGAAACTATTCAGCTTTCATGGCAGACCACTGCTAACGCAACATCAATCACTATTGATAATGGTGTTGGCACATTCACCCAAATTCCATTCGGGACAGTTGCCGTTAAGCCAACTGCAGATACTACATACACTGCGACAGTACCAAGTGCAGTTGGAAGCAATCCTTGCGTGGTGAGTGTAAAGATCACCACTACAACAACTCCTCCAGGAGGTGGAGGAGGTAACCCGGGTAAGTGTGTACTTCTAACCGCAAGCAAGACTTCAATTAAGTCAGGTGAGGACGTGATCCTTACCTGGAATACGCAGAATGCAAGTTCCGCTACTCTTAATGGTGAGTCGGTTGCCCTTAATGGCACCAAGACGGTTAACCCAACATCAGAAACTACCTATCAGCTTAGTGTCCCTGGTGATACCTCAAACCCAAGTTGTAAGGTGGAGATTAAGATCCCAACGACTGGCTGTACAGAGAACTGCGGCGGCGGTGGCGGAGGAGGTGGCGGAGGAGGTGGTCGTAGTCGACCAAACGTTATGCTTGCGTCTTCACAGCCTCTCGCATCTGTGTACCTCTCACAGATTCCATACACCGGTCTTGAGCTCGGTCCTGTTGGCACCACCATCTATTGGATAAGTCTCGTGCTTTGGAGTGGTGCAGCGGCATACCTCATTCTCTTTGCAGGTGTCCCATTCGCAATTCGACGCGCAAAGGCATTTGGTAGTAATGTACAGGAAGCAATTAATTCAGAAGCACCACAAGTCACGGAACCTATGCCACAATCAACACCAATGCCTGTAGCGATCCCAACCTATGAGCCTGTTGCTCACGTTGCACACATCGAACCAATACAGGTCTCAGCAGCGCCTGCGCTTAACCAGCTTCAGCAGCAGGGATTCAAGTCCTTCGCTACAAACGAAGCACTCACGATCGATGACATCGTAAAGGGTCTCTCACGTGAGTCTGGAATGGTATTTGCTCCACACCTTGAACAGGTAGAAGCACCATCAATCCCATCGTATGATATGGATATGGCACCACGCGCCGCGAAGGTAGAGGTTCAGGAAGAGGTTATGCCACAGGCAGTACCAGTTGCTGCACCGGTAGAGACCATCACGTACTCGGATGATATTTCCGGCTTCCTTGGCGCACTCCTTTCTGGAGACCGCGAACAAGTATTCGGTACTCTCCGTACCGTGAACCGTACGGGTGGTGATGCACAGGAATTCCTTGCACATGCCGTCTGTGCTCTTGATGATGCATACCGCGCTCGCATTGATGGCACCCCGTGTCACCCTGAGATTGCACGCATCACTTCAGATTGCGCAACGCACTTCCTTGAGCGTCTCGTCTCTTCACTTGCAACAGCAATTGATTCAAGCTATTCAGCTGGTATGACCGGTGCAAAGCTTGCAGCAACACGTGCTCTTGCGATTGTGAACGGATAAGCAGTGCTCTAAAAGAAAGCGCCCGCTTGCGGGCGCTTTCTTTTTATTCAAACAGGAGTACCGTTTATCGCAGGGCATACTGCCAAAAAAACATGGGGAGACGCTCATGCGTGTAGATCCACAAATCAAGCGACCTGCCAATGATCGCCACTACTACGAACCACCCCCAGACCCAAGTCCCGTGCGTCCTATGGGGCCATGGGGTTGGCTTATAGCTGGCGTTGCGACGTTCCTCTTGGCGACCGGATACCTCCTTTGTCGGGAACCGGTGCAGGAAGCTACCGTTCACTTTTCGAGCGACGTCGATACGCAGGTGCAGCAGTTCAATGAGGAATTGATCATTAGCCAGCGACACAGCTTCGAATAGCGTGACGGGTGGGAAAGAAAAGCGCCGGGATCTTTGGTCCCGGCGCCTCTTCATGTATGCTACGCGCGATCTTTTATTTCTTTTTGAACGGTTGCAACAAATTCAACCATTGGAACGGCCTCCATCTTTCCGTTATCACGACTCTCGATGGTGACGGTCTTTGCTTCAGCTTCTGCGTCACCAATAACAAGGAGGTATGGAATCTTCTCTGCCTTTGCTGCACGAATACGCTTGCCAAGAGAATCATTGGCGTCATCTAACGCAGCACGTACACCTGCACCCGTAAGCTGTGCAAGAATCTCTTTGCCGTACTCCAAATGCTTCTCTGCAGAGATAGGAAGGATCTTAACCTGCACGGGTGCGAGCCAGGTGGGGAAGGCGCCACCATAGTGTTCAATCAAGAATCCAAACACACGCTCTAGGCTACCAATCGTTGAACGGTGAATCATCACGGGGCGTTTCTTCTGACCGGTGGCGTCGGTGTATTCAATATCAAACTTCTCAGGAAGAAGGAAGTCCATCTGTGCCGTGAAGAGCGTGTCTTCCTTCCCGTTTACATTGCGTGCCTGCACATCAAGCTTAGGGCCATAGAACGCTGCTTCGTCTTCTGCCTCAACATAGTCGAAGCCCAGTTCATCAAGGGCCTCTTTCATAAGTGCCTCCGCGTGGTTCCAAAGTTCGTCGTCTGGATAGTATTTTTCTTTATTGTTTGGATCACGCTTCGAGAAACGGTACGAAACAATATCAATAAGACCAAGACCCTTCATACCCTCAACGATCATGCGACATACATTCTTAAACTCTTCCTTAAGTCCTTCTGGACTTACGAAGATGTGCCCATCTGAAAGTTGAAACTTACGCACACGAATCATACCCATAAGCTCACCAGACTTCTCGTAGCGATTGTAGTCTGCAATTTCTGCGTAGCGAACAGGGAGGTCGCGGTAGCTCCATGGCTTGCGCTGGAACATACGAATGTGATGCGGGCAGGCCATTGGGCGGAGATAGAACATGTCGCCATCCATATCGATAGGTGCGTACATGTTGTGACTGTAGTGATCAAGGTGACCAGATGTTCGATACAGCTCCTCACCACCTAGGTACGGTGTTGAAACGTGCTCATAGCCATATGAACGCTCAAGCGTACGGACAAAGTTCTCCATCTCAAACTTCACTGCAGTACCCTTTGGGGTCCAAAGGGGAAGTCCCTTGCCAACCTTCTCATCAATAAAGAAGAGGTCGAGTTCCTTGCCAAGCTTCTTATGATCACGTTGCTTTGCTTCTTCACGTGCGGAAACATATGCCTCCGTTTCTTCTTTTGTATCAAATGCGAGACCGTAGATTCGAGTGAGCATTGGTTTGTTTTCATCACCTCGCCAGTACGCGCCCGCAACACGATCGAGAATGAATGAGTCAGCTTTAATGTCCTTTGAGGGATGTTCACTATGGCCTCCACGACAGAGGTCTGTGAAGTCACCGGCAGTGTACAAAGTGATCTTCTCACCTGAAGCAACGATGCCGTCGATAATTTCCAGCTTGAAAGGATTATCTATAAAACGAGAACGTGCATCATCTTCTGATACTTCAGTACCGGTCATTTTCTCCCAAGAGGGAAGAAGTTCACGCATTGCGTTCTCAAGCTCAATTAAATCAGCCTCCTTGGGTGCTTCACCCCCAGAGAAATCGAAGTCGTAATAGAAGCCATTTTCTACCGCTGGACCAATAGTTGCCTTAGCGTGGGAATACCGTTCCTGTACGGCTGCAGCCAGTAAATGGGCCAATGTATGGCGCTTTTCTTCGAGGGATACCATAGGGATGAGAATACCATAATAAAGGAAAAGGGCGGCCTTGCGACCGCCCCCCCATTCATCGCTCACGGCCAGTATGAGTGACGCCGAGTTCTCCGAAACTCCAGCTTGAGTCGTTCCCCCAGAGGGTTTCGACTCTGAAGCTGCCTGCGGAACTGGCGGACCTTTCGTCGCACAACCCGCCCACAATATCGCTTGGAACCAGTCGCTTTTCTCTTCGTGTGCATCCCCGTAACCCTCCTTGGCTGGGATGTCGCGACTATATCACAGCACCTTTAAGTTCTCTACAGAGAGCGACGTCTCCCCATTACGTCCGGACACTGTAGCTTTCACTAGAAGACAGGTGCCTGGGTTTAGATTGGCTGCATGTTCCTGATATATCTTCGGAAAGATCACTCCCTCAATAGAGTCCGTCTTGTCCTCAAACTTAACAAACGCCATCTTGTCTCCTTTCTTGGTGAGGAGGGTACGAACTTCCATAAGGAGGGCAGGGAGTATCACGGGACGGCCTGCTTGAGCTTCAGCTTTCAAACTCGCAATAGTTCCATTTGCTTTCGCAAGTGATGCCTCATGTGCATCGAGGGGATGACCAGATACATAAATACCAAGAAGTTCTTTCTCCCAGATGAGCATTTCTGAAAGTGAAGTACTCTCTGTTGTGGGTGGTAGATGTAGCACCGGTGCGGTCATCATTCCCCCAAACAAAGAATCCTGTGGTGCTTCAGCGGTAGCATCACGATGAAAGGCGAGAAGTGTTTCAATATTTCGCAACAGATCAGCACGTTCACCAAATCGATCAAGTGCACCGCACTTTATAAGTGACTCAAGTGATTTCCTATTTAAACTCTTGTTAGCAACACGTGAAAGGAATTCTGCGAGTGATGTAAACGGACCGCTCTTCATACGCTCAGAAAGTATGGCTTCTGAAATACCTTCGCCAAAGTTCTTGATAGTGGTGAGTCCGAAACGAATACCATCAATTGCGCCACCTTCAGTGGTTGTCACAGCAGTGAAGTCTGTCCCGCTTTCATTGATGTCTGGAGGAAGCACAGGTATACCAAGACGCTCACACTCCTCTACAAATATAGAAATAGATTCTGTATCACCGGCGTCAGCAGTGAGTACTGCAGCCATGTATTCCACGGGATAGTTTGCCTTCATGTACGCCGTCTGGTATGCCACTTTTCCATAGCAGGCAGCATGCGCTTTGTTGAAACCATATGCGGCAAATGGTTCGATGAGTTTCCAGATACGTTCAGCCTTTTCCTGTGAAAGCTTTCCAAAGTCTTTGAATCCATCCATCAGCTTCTGCTTCTGTGCCTCCATTTCTGCAGGAATCTTCTTTCCCATAGCCTTACGCAGTGTGTCTGCTTCAAGCCACGAATAGCCTCCAAGCTTGATTGCGGTGAGGAGCACGTCATCTTGATACACGAGGAGACCGTATGACGCATCAAGGTATTCCTTCATACGCTCATCCATATAATTCACGAGCTTAGCATTGCGTTTGCGCTCAATATACTGCGGGATGGTTTCCATAGGACCCGGACGATACAGTGCCACCATAGCGTTGATGTCATGAATGGTGGTGGGGCGAAGTTCTTTCAGGTATCGCGTCATGCCTGAACCGTTCAACTGGAAGAGACCTTCCGTGTCACCACGAGCAAGCATGGCAAATGTTTTCTCATCGTCTACCGGGATAGTCTCAATATCGATATACATGCCGCGTGTCTCACGTACTCGATCAATCGCATCGGAAAGAATCGCTAAGTTCTTGATACCCAAGAAGTCAAACTTCAGAAGACCCGCTTCCTCTACCGCGTGCATGTCGTACTGGGTGATCAACTTCCCAGTTCGTTGGTCCACCTGTAGCGGAGTCCAGTCGGTGAGAGGGGTTGGTGCAATCACCACGCCTGCAGCATGTACACCGGTGTGGCGAGCACAACCCTCAATGCGCTGTGCAAGATCAACTATCTCGCGCACATCGTCATCCCCTTCGTATAGAGACTTAAGTTCAGGCTCTAGTTCAATCGCACGCTTAATCGTCATAGGGAATCCTTGCGAGCCCATAGGGATTAGTTTTGCGATACGGTCTCCTGTGCCATATGCATGACCAAGTGCACGACTAACATCGCGTACTGCTGCACGTGCCATCATCGTTCCAAAAGTACCGATCTGTGCAACGTGATCATCCCCGTACTTCTCCTTCGCATACGCAATCATTTCGTCACGACGATTATCGGCGAAGTCCATGTCGATATCAGGAGCCTTTGGACGCTCAGGGTTTAGGAAGCGTTCAAAAGGAAGTTTGTATGCAATCGGATCTACGTTTGTGATACCAGTGAGATATGACACAAGAGAGCCTGCTGCTGAACCACGAGTGGTGGTGAGAATACCTTTGCTCTTGGCATAGGTTAGTAGGTCAGACACACAGAGGAAGTAGGGTGCAAAACCCTTGCTGATGATCACCTCGAGCTCATACTCCATACGTGCACGCACTTCTTCAGTAAGTTCCATGCCGCGCATGCTAAGACCCGCAGTGGTCTTCCTACGAAGCTCAGATTCATGAGTGGTTCCTTCAGGAATCTCAACCGCAGGGAAGTTCCAGCTCCCAAGCTCAAGCGTCACACTGCAGCGCTCTGCAATCTCTCCAGAACGGGTAATGGCATCTGGAACATGTGCGAACCACTCATTCATTTGCTTCTCGGTAACAAAGGAGAAGTCCTCCTCCTCATTTTGCCCACGACTTCCATACGCAATACGACGCATCACTTCCGTTGCTTCACGATCATCAGGTTTGAGATAGTACACATCATGTTGTGCAACCACAGGCACCCCCGCACTTTCACCAAGCGCGATGATCTTTTTCATTCGGTCTTCATGTCCCGCAACCTTGGGATGATGGGTGATCTCAAGAAACAGATTCTCTTTTCCAAAAATGCTCACATACTCTGCAAGAGCGGCTGCTGCACCATTTGCATCACCCGCTTGAAATAGACGAGGAACATCTCCTGCGAACGAAGGAATAATAGCGATTAATCCTGGAGAGTATTTTCTAAGTAGTTCACGATCCACACGAGGTTTTTCAAAGAAGCCTTCCGTATACGCAAAGCTCACAAGCTTCAAAAGGTTCTGATACCCCTCATTGTTTTCTGCGAGCAGTACGATGCGCGTACGCTTTGCATCAAGGTGCGGGTCCTTATCAAAACGAGTACGCGGTGCCACATGTGCATCGAACCCAAGCACAGGGTTCATACCTTTCTTCTTCATCGCTTTATAGAACTCAATGGCACCATGCATATTCCCGGAATCGGTTAACGCAAGGGCTGGCATCTCCGCTTCACTGGCCGCCTTCACCAAATCAGGTATCTTCGGCAACGCCTCCAAGAAAGAGTAGTGGGAGTGGGTGTGGAGGTGAACGAAACGACTCATACATACAGGATACCAAATTAGGGACCACCTGTTATCCTCATAGTAAATGGCATATATCGTAGGAGTTGATGAAGCAGGACGTGGTCCGTTAGCTGGTCCTGTTGCGGTGGGGGTAGTGAAGATTGCTGAAGGATACGATCTGCTTGAAGTATTCCCAGGACTCAATGACTCCAAGAAGCTATCAGAGAAGAAACGTGAACTATTGTTTCTAAAACTTCAGGAAGAAATAAAGAAGGGGAATGTACAAGCGGTAGTGTGTCTTTCAAGTGAGAAGATGATCGATGAAAAGGGAATTGCCTTTGCGATTCGTCACGCACTTGCACGCGGTGTACGAAAACTTATGCCAGACCCCATGGAGGGCAAGGTGTATCTCGATGGTTCCTTGAAAGCTCCACCTGAATATTCTCAAGAAACAATCATAGGAGGTGACGCAACCATACCGGCAATCATGCTTGCTTCAGTTGCAGCGAAAGTAACAAGAGACCGATTAATGAAAAAACTTGCGACTGAATATCCTTTGTATGGTTTTGAGATACACAAAGGATACGGAACCAAAATGCACATGTTGGCCCTGCGAGAGCATGGTCTCTGCGCTATCCACCGTGCTTCATTTATACATATTGACCGGATTTCAGAGGAGGCGTAGGCTGAGGACTTGTGCGCTCAAGTTCATTGGGGAAGATTCATGACTACGGTCATCAGTATCGGTAGAATCAATGCGGTTCGTTCCGCTCCGCTCCAACTACGTGCCGATGCCCTCAAACGGGCCGGGTACCATGGATGCGTGAAGCACAACGGCCTTCCGTGTGACTGCGCGATGATTATCGACGGTAGGGTTCACTGTGGACCCACCAAAGATCGTCCGCAGAAAAGCCGGTCTGACGCCGCAATGTGTCCAACACGGACACAGCACTAAGTTCGCAGGAGAATCCTGCAAAGACGCCGCCACGGGTTTCCCGGGCGGCGTTTCTTCTTTGAATATAAAAGGGAAGACCGCCAGCAAAGTTACTGGCGGTCCCTGGTGCTGATTCTTCAGCATGTCTGAGCCTCAAGCGCGTTGCGCGAGGCTCAGACAATGGTTGGTGTTACGCAAACCCAAGACAGGGGTCGTGCCTCCGGTCAGTGACCTGTCTGCTCCCAGCGATCAGGGTCCAGAGGAAGGTCAGGAGGTTCAGGATCATTTGAAGGAGTTGCATCAGCTTCCCCAAGCTGGTGTTTACTAAAAAGGACAAACTGTCCGAGCTCTTTGTCACTCGGTGATCCGGGTCATGCCGGTTCACTGCGACCTTTTAATAGTGTCCCTCAGTGCCTGAATAGGCAAGGGGCAAGGGGTGCTTTTGCTTTTTTAAGGCCATATGGTAGGGTATTCCCTATGTCAGTACGAATGCGTCACACCAGTTCCCATACAAAGAATCGCCGCAGCCATCACGCGCTTGCGGGTACTAATCTTGTCACAGATAAGGAGTCAGGCGCACTACGCCTTCCACACCGTCTCGATGAGACTACCGGTATGTACCGTGGCAAGCAGATCGTTTCTCCTAAGGTAATCAAGCGCGAAGCAAAGCATGATAAGAAAGTTGAGAAGCATAAGAAGGAGCACATTCACGCAGAGGGTGTGAAGGAGCCGATTCACTCAGACAAAGAAGTGAAGAAGGAAGGACTCATGGGTCGCATGACTCTCGGTAAAGCAAAGAGTCGTTCTGGTTTCGGTGGAGGTGCATCATAAGCTCTCGCAAATAAGTTATGCACAACGCCGCGCCATTGCGCGGCGTTGTTGTTTGACGTACGCTACAAGTATCGCTCTTTCCATATGGCCAATCGCCACCTAGCCCGTTCAGTTGTACTGCAGACACTCTTCGAGTGGGATACTTCCCATGCTGATGAGTCCACGGTACCTGAGATGCTCGTACGCAACGTTGAAGAATTCGGCGGCGAGGATACGGACAAGGTATTTATGGAAACTCTCCTCACTGGTGTTATCGCAAAGCGTGCTGATCTAGATCTTGTTATTGAGAAGGCTGCACCAGACTGGCCTATTGATAAGATTGCTCCCGTAGATCGCAACATACTTCGAATCGGCCTCTTTGAACTTCTCTTTGCAGACCGTACCCAGGTTCCTGCAAAGGTAGCTATCAACGAAGCTATTGAACTCGCAAAGGTATTTGGTGGTGAGTCATCAGGTCGTTTTGTTAATGGAGTACTCGGTGCCGTATACAAAGAAATGGGTGAGCCAGGTAAGGATGAGACTGGAAAGAAGGAAAAGGTTAAGCGTGAAAACCTTCCTCTTGAGAAACTTGGCGGTGGCATTATTTATGCAGAACACGAAGGGCAGTATTATCTTGCTCTTGTGCATGATGTGTTTGGTCGTTGGACTCTTTCAAAGGGACATATCGAAACAGACCCATCCCCAGAAGAAGGTGTGAAGCGTGTGGTTAAGGAAGAGCTTGATGTAGAGGGAACGGTGGAAGATATGGTTGGTGAGAATGAATACATCGCCTCACACCCAGAGAAGGGGAAGGTTCGAAAGCACGTGTACTTCTATCTCGTGAAAGCTCCCTTTGAAACGCTCACCCTTAAGAAGAGTGGTGGTCTTGATGATGCGAAGTGGTTCCGTCTCCAAGACATCCTTGACCTTAATTTCTATGACGACATGCTTCCAATCGTAACGGCGGCAGTGCAGAAGCTTCTGGATCGATCTAGTGCAAAGAAGAAGGTACGCGCGTAGATAAAAGGAAAACGGCCCGAGGGCCGTTTTCCTTTCCTTCATCCTCACTCAGCGTGCTGAGAAGATTGGTACTTAGATATACTATTCTCAAAATAATAACCTGTCAAAAGCTATTTGCGCTGGCGGAAGGAATCGAACCTTCGAGGATAAAGGTACCAATCTTTTCGCCTCACACCGAGCCGTCAGCCACAGAATGGTACGAAACAGGTGATCAAATTCCCGTAAGATATAGATAAGAATTTAATGGACATTTCCCTAATTTTAGATACCCTGCACCTATATGGCTGATTTCAGCGCAGCAGCAGGCCACTTAGGCCTTACATTCAATAACCAGGAGCTCCTCGAAGAGGCGTTGACGCATCGTTCGTATCTAAACGAGCACAAGACCGCAAAGGCTCATAATGAGCGCCTTGAGTTTCTGGGGGATGCGGTTCTTGAACTCGCCACCACACACTTCCTTTTCCTTAAGTTCCCAAACAAGCCTGAGGGAGACCTCACCGCATTTCGTGCATCACTCGTTAACACCTTCTCACTCGCAGACACTGCAGAGGCAATAGGTCTAAACAATCTTCTTCTTCTCTCAAAAGGTGAGAGCAAAGATACCGGACGTGCTCGTCAGATAATTCTTGCTAACGCATTCGAAGCAGTACTTGGTGCAATCTATCTCGATCAGGGATACGAAGCCGCAGAAGCATTCGTCGCAAAGCACCTCTACGCAAAGATCGACGACGTTATTGCAAATCGTGCATGGCAGGATGCGAAGAGTCGTTTCCAAGAAGCCGCGCAAGAGAAGCGCAGCGTAACTCCGTCATACAAAACTCTTGAAGAAGTTGGTCCTGATCATGACAAGAAGTTCACGGTTGGAGTATTTCTAGGTACTAAAGATGAAGTAGCTCGAGGGGAAGGAAAGAGCAAGCAGGAAGCAGAGCAGGACGCTGCACAGAATGCACTCAAGAAGACGGGCTGGTAGACAAGTAACATCATGTGCGAGATAGTGCGTTCAGAACTGTAACGCCCTAGCGGCACTAAGTTGGAGCACTCAATGTCCCGTAATTCTTCGTATGCCGTCACCCTCCTGCTGTGGGTAGTGATGCTCTGCACGGTCGGAAAGATGGGAATATCATTCGGACACGAGCAGATGTACCTCATCGCGAATGATGCGCGTTTCATACCCCCACTTGAGAGTGTGTCACGTCCCAAAGAGGGTTTGGCTAATGCCTGGATGTACGTTGCGTTCATGGCTTCCAGCATCTACTTCTGGTGGGATCTGAACAAAGTGGCAGTGCAGGCACAAAATCCCTGGATGGACCACATCTATATACCTGCGATAGCTGCTGGACTGTTTGTGACGCTGGGTGCACGCTATGCAATTCTCGGGTCGTCCTCGATGCTGGGATATGTGGTGGTAGCACTTCTGGTGTTCTCGCCGTTCCTCGTTGCGCTATGGATGAAACGCTTTCGAGACCCCTCGTTTGCGTAAGTCCTAACCTAAACGCTCAGCCGTCCCCACTCTAGGGGACGGCTTCGTTTGTGTTCATAGTATTGAGTATGTTACTTAAAATCCATCAGTAATTGACTCTATTACATTTACTCCCTAGAATCTGTCTGGAGTTAGGGGAGTTATTTGTATGCAGCAGTTTCGTTGTCCCAAGTCTGTTAAGAGGCTTGAGGTAGTTGCCGTAGTTGTGCTGATTGCGGGGGTTATTTTCTTCAGTGTTCTGTACGTTATCGTTATCGCGCCCATGGAGTCAGCTATGTAGTTTGCTTCCAATCCGCTCTGTAACAGCCCGCCCCTCACAAAGGGGCGGTTTCGTTTTATCCATACGGTATACTGAGACAAATGTTGAAGCGTCTTGAGATTGCAGGCTTTAAATCCTTCGCGCGTAAGACCGTGCTTGATTTCTCTAACCAGACAACAGCTATTGTTGGACCGAACGGTTCTGGTAAATCAAACGTTGCAGAAGCCTTTCGTTTTGCGCTAGGCGAACAGTCTATGAAGAGTATGCGCGGCAAGCGCAGCGAGGATCTCATCTTTAGTGGTACACACATGAGTGCACGTGCAAACCGTGCTGCGGTTGCAATCATCTTCGATAACACAAAGCGTATCTTCCCAAAGATAGACTTTGATGAGGTTGCTATTGAACGCGCAGTGTTTCGTGATGGCTCAAGTGAATACTCTCTCAACGGGAGCAAGGTACGACTCCGTGATATTCAGGAACTCCTGGCTGCAGCAAACATTGGAGAGACGGGACACCATATTATTTCTCAAGGTGAAGCAGACCGTATTCTCCTCGCGAATCCACGTGAGCGTCGTGCCATGCTTGAAGACGCACTGGGTCTTAAGGCATTTGAATTCCGAAAGCAGGAAGCAGAACGAAAACTTGAACGTACCGATGCGAATGTTAAGGAAGTTGAAGCATTGCGTCGTGAGATCGCACCGCACATACGTTTCCTTAAGAAACAGGTAGAGCGATTAGAAAGGGCAGAGGAGCTAGCACGTGAACTTGCCGCTGCGTGCCAGACATACTTCGCTATCGAAGAACTATATTTGGATACGGAAAATGTGCGCGTAAAGAGGGAACGGGAAGTTGCTGGCACAAAGCTTGCACAGGCAGAAGCAGAACTCAAAGCATTTGAGGACCGTAACAATGATTCAGAGGGATTGAAGCATGTAGAGAAAGTGCGTCTTGCAGAGCGTGAACTTGATCGTGTTACGCAGGAGCGTGCACAACTTGCTCGTGAGATGGGACGAGTTGAGGGGGCACTTGATTCAGCGAAACGTCGTAGCCATGCAGTGAAGGAAGAGCCATACGTAAAGGTACCTCGGCAAGATCTAACCCAGCTACAAGCGTCTATAGAGCGTGCAGGGGATATTGCAGAAGGAAGTGATCAAGCTGCACTGCGTTCCGCTTTAGATGCGATTAAGGGAGCTATAGGAGCCTTCCTTGTACGCTTCACTGCGCCTGCAGATGAGTACATGATCGAAGAGGAGAATATTGTATACACGCTTGAAAGTGAGCGCGAGGTACTAGGCAAGAAGGATCAGGAACTTGCAGACACTATCGCAGATGCACGAGCCACTCTTGAGCGTGCGCGTCAGGATCGTCTTGCGTATGACGAGACGGGTCGTGAACAACAGCATAGACTTCTTGCAGTTGCAGACTCACGTGCAACCGAAGAGGCGAATGTTGCTCGCCTTGATGCACGTCTAAACGAACTCACATATCTCGCAGAAGAATTCACGCGTGAGCGTGCAGAGGTCCTTGCTCTTGCAGGATCATCAGCCCTTTCATACCAAAAGCTCACTGAGCTTCCTCAGGAAGATCGTCGAACGCAAGAGGAACGGAAGCGGGGAATGGAACGCCTTAAGATCCGTGTGGAGGAAGCAGGAGGCGGTACAGAGGACGTGAAGAAGGAATACGAGGATGCGGTGGCTCGTGAAGAATTCCTTGAACGTGAACTCAATGATCTTGCTAAGTCAGCGGAAGGACTTCGTGCACTCATAGCCGATCTAGATGTTGAACTGCACAAGACGTTCAGCGAAGGTCTCACCAAGGTAAACGCATCATTCGGGGAATTCTTCAGTCTTATGTTTGGAGGAGGGGGTGCAAAGCTGGTACTTGAAGAGCTCAATGTTGTTGAAGAAGAAGAGGATGAAGAAAGTGAGCAGGCTGAACCAGGGAAGCCACGTAAAGCGGGTATTGAGATCTCCGTAAACCTTCCCAAGAAGCGTGTGCAGTCTCTCATGCAGCTCTCAGGTGGTGAACGTGCATTAACCTCAATCGCCCTTATCTTCGCAATGAGTCAGGTTAACCCGCCACCGTTCCTTATCCTTGATGAAACTGATGCAGCACTCGATGAAGCAAACAGCCGCCGCTATGGAGATATGATCGATAACCTTGCAAAGAAGTCTCAACTCATTGTTATCTCACACAACCGCGAGACTATGAGCCGTGCAGGTATCCTCTATGGCGTCACTATGGGAAGTGACGGTATTTCAAAACTCCTTTCAGTACGGTTTGAAGAAGCGGTGCAGGTTGCTAAGTAGATTTGACTTTAAATATTAGAAATGTATAGTTAGAGCGGAATCTTGATCTACTCGTGGTTAGCAGGCATCACCCATTCTGACTTTCAGAGAGGACATGCAATGCAAAACAGCGACGAACGAGTCAAATGCCGTTTCTGCGAATGGACAACCCTAAAGGTGGATCCAATCAAAGATAAGGGTGATAAAGACTGGTCTACACGGTTGCGGTACCACATAGCGGTGGCGCACCAGAGTGAATCTAGGGAAATTAATACCCAACTCCGTACGCAACATCCATATCGGAGACGGACCTGGTATTCGCCTAAGTCTACCTAAGCACTACCCAAGCCTACGCTGACCACATGAAATGATCGCACATGGAACCACTACTGTAGTACAGACTATTCGGAGAATTACTACCTGAAGGTGTCCACAAAATCTACACAGACAATCCGGTCTGCATTACGTTTAATTTAATGAGAAAATTAAACGAACAACCCCCTTTTAAATAAGGGGGTTTCGCATTATGTACTTGCTGCAAGAGTGAAATCCAACTCTTTATCCTGCACACGAGCTGCAAGCAGCTTCACACGAATACCATCACCAAGTGCATATTCCTTTTTCGTACGACGCCCAACAAGTCGATAGCGCTTCTGATCATGATCAAAATAGTCATCACCAAGAGCGCGAACGTTAACTAGGCCCTCTGCATGTGTCTCCTTTAGTTCCACATAGAGACCACGATCTGAAACACCAGAAATAACTGCATCGAATTCATCACCAACTTTATCAACCATGAATTCAACAAGCTTCATTTTTACGGAATCACGCTCTGCTTCTGCCGCAGATACTTCTCGTTCGCTAGAGTGTTGTGCAAGACCTTCAAGTTCTGCAATCTCAGTCTTGGTGATCTTCTCGCGCTCTGCATAGTGCTTCACCATGCGGTGGGTGAGGAGGTCTGGATAGCGACGAATAGGGGAGGTGAAGTGTGAGTAGAACTCAAACGCTAGACCGAAGTGTCCAATGTTCTTCGTGCTGTATACCGCTTTTGCCATAGAGCGTAGGGCTGCAACCTTGATCAAATACTCTTCAGGCTTTCCAACAACACTTTCAAGCAGTGCATTGATTGCGGTACCTTTCACTTTTCCGTTCTGAGAATCAAGGTGGTACCCAAGCACCTTGAGGAACTGCGATAGATTCTCAATGCGGTCTGCATCTGGTACATCGTGTACGCGATACACCACGCTACCTTCAAGACCTGCAGCCTCGCCCTTCTTGGTGAGGTACTCAGACACATGCTCGTTCGCAAGAAGCATGAAGTCTTCGATTAGGAGGTTCGTAGCGCGGCGCTCTTTAAGAAGTACTTCAATGGGCTTCCCATTCTCATCAAGCTTCACCTTGATCTCAGGGGTATCAAAGGCAATGGCGCCCTTTGCAACACGACGTGCGCGAATCTTATCTGCAAGGTCACGAAGGGTAACAAGTTCCTTAAGATACTCGCCTTCGTTATTGTCTAGAACCTCCTGAGCATTCTCATAAGTGAAGCGCTTGTCTGAGTGGATGACGGTCTCACCGAACCACTTCTCAACGATCTCTGCATTCTTGTTAAGTACAAACACTGCAGATACCGCGAGACGATCCTCATTAGGATTTAGGGAACAAAGATTATTTGAAAGTACCTCAGGAAGCATCGGTATGGTGCGATCTACGAGATATACCGAAGTTGCACGCTCACGTCCCTCATCATCGATAGCGGTACCTGGGCGTACGTAGAACGAAACATCAGCAATGTGTACACCAATCTCTGTATTTCCATCTGGAAGTTCACGAACCGAAAGTGCATCATCAAAGTCCTTTGCATCATACGGATCGATGGTGAACGTGGTTATGGAGCGGAAGTCACGACGAGCACCTGAAGCAACTGCTGCTTCAACCTCACCAGCAAGCTGATCCTTCCCATTCTTATCAAGCTCTGCTGCCTCTTTCTCAACGCCAGGAGGGAAGTTAGAACTGAATCCTTGTGAGAGGGCGAGTGCACGCATTTCTGTTTCGTGTACCCCGGCTGGCCCGATGATTTCATCTAGCGTTGCACTTGGACGTAGCTGACCCTTCTCCCATCCTTGGAATCGTGCCACCACTTTCTGGCCCACTGGCATAGAGTCGCCCACCATAAGGAATGGTGTGTACATCTTCTTGTGATCTGGAATGAGGAAGAACTGCCCTGGAAGACCGAATTCATTTGCAGGGTCTGAAGGAACAATAGTTCCAACAAAGGTCTCACGTGCGCGCTTTACAATACCCACCACGTTTCCTGTGTTGCGAGTCTCTCCGCTTTTGGGATCAGTGTTTGTTCCTGAAACCTGTATCTTAACGACGTCTCCCGGGAATGCAGTACCAAGATTCTCTCCGGGTACAAATAGTTCCTCTTCTGAGTCAGGAATCTTAAAGAACCCCTTACCTGAGCGGATAACAGTGATTGGTCCCTCAAACAGGGCGCCTTGTGGAATAGCCATAGATAGAAGCACTGTACCAGATTGCCGTTCATTTTACATTTATAGGAACGAGCTATACTACGTAAGTCGTACCTGGACCCACCCTGCGTCAGACCCCTCGAGCGTGGGGAAGCCCCCTAGGTGCGACACAACTCAGAGACGGTTCACCACACACCGGGCCGTCTCTCTTTTTATCCAAACCCAATCCACTTTGACTCTACCGAGCCCATCTGGTATTGTTGGCCTCACTATGTTGATGATCCGTTTCCAGCGCATTGGCCGAAAGAACGACCCGGCTTTTCGCATGCTCGTGCTCGAGAAAGCCTCTGGCCCTAGGGCAGGCAAGTACGTGGACCTCGTTGGTACCTATAACCCTAAGACCAAGGCAGTTACCCTGCAGCCTGAGCGTATTAAGGATTGGGTAGCTAAGGGTGCACAGGTATCTCCTTCACTAATGAACCTCCTCATCGCTAAGGGTGTGTTTGAAGGAAAGAAGATCAACGTTCTTCCTAAGAAGACCTTCCCAGCACCTGTTGTTGAAGAAGCTGCACCAGCTCCTGTAGCTGCGACACCTGCTGCTGAAGAGGTGGTTGAGGTATCTCCTGAGGAAGTCGCTACCGTTGAGGAAGCTCCTGTAGAGGAGGCAGCGGTTGAAGAGGCACCTGCAGTAGAGGAGGTTCCTGCAAAGGAAGAGCCAGCTGCATAAGGAGGAAGCGCTTAGGCGCCTTCATCCTATTTTCGTTCTGTTAATGCGATTCTGAACCGATATCCCGTAACTCTGAAACTCTATGGACACAGACCAGGCATTTCTTGAATACGTCGTTAAAGCACTCGTCGATAACCAAGACGCAGTTGTCGTAACTCGCACCGTAGATGAGATGGGCGTACTCCTAACCCTCACCGTCTCTCCAGACGATATGGGCAAGATTATTGGCCGTGATGGAAACATCGCGAAGGCACTTCGCACCCTCCTACGTGTTGTTGGTATGAAGCACAATGCTCGTGTGAACATGAAGATCAACGAACCAGCAGGAGGCAAGCGCTTCGGTGAGGATCGTCCTCTTGATGAGGTGATCAGTGATTTGGGCGTATAGCTCACGATGCTGCGCTTTCATCTCATTACACTTTTCCCAGAAGTCTGCGACGCATATCTCAATGCGTCTATTCTGGGACGTGCCCGCGTGGCAAAGAAGATCAAAGTGGATTATCAAAGTCCACGCACCTACGTCTCCAACAAATGGGGGAAGGTAGACGAGCGTCCGTACGGTGGTGGGCCAGGTATGGTTATGACCGCCCTTCCTGTGGTGAAGGCAGTGAAGAGAGCCCTTAGTCGTCGCAATGGAAAGACCGCGATCGTTTGGTTTGTGCCTGGTGCAAAACCTTTTAATAACAAGGAAGCCGATGCTCTCATGAAGTTCGATGATGTGGTGCTGGTATGTGGCCGGTACGAAGGTATTGATGATCGGGCAGTTTCTATGCTCAAAGCCTTTCTAAAAGGGAAGACAGGCTCAAAGTTCCTCACGTATTCTGTAGGGGAGGCAACCCTCACTGGTGGGGAAGTCCCTGCTATGGCTATTGTCGATGCGGTGACTCGCCGTATCCCTGGAGTCCTTGGAAAGGATGAGTCGGTTGAAGAGCGTCGTGTTGCGTCTAATGCCGTATACACACGTCCCGAAGTACTAGACTTCAAAGGGAAGAAATACAAAGTTCCTGCAATCCTGCTCTCAGGGCACCGAGCAAAAATAGATGAGTGGAAAGTTGCAAAGAAGGGTGCTAAATAGGACACATATTCATGCTATTGACAAGTACCCCTAAAAGGGGTATATTTGTTTTCAGCTACTAGTCCGGTGTGTGTGGCACCCGCCTCACTGCCTCTTTCATCGTTTTCCGTTGGGGGAACCAAGATGATTCACTTCGACTGGGCTACCGACTGGCCGAATATGGTCTTCTTCTCGGCTGTTTCCTTCGCCGCAGCCATCTTCACGATGGGTCCGGTGGCGGAGCAGCTGCTGACCAAGACCTTCAAGGTCTGGATGTTCGCGATCGCTGCCGCCGGCGTGCTTCTCATGCCGCTGGTGACCGACACGAGCTTCGTGATGAACTTGCTCGCGCAGGCGACCGGCTTCATCGCTTCCATCCTGCTCGTTCTCGGCTCTGCTTCGATCAGGTTCGTCCTGACCGAGATCCAGCAGACCTTCGGCGACTGGGACCTGCTCTATCAGCGGTTCACCAAGGGTCACCGCGGGCTCGATTTCTCCCCGAAGGGAGCAGCATCTAGGCCGTTCACCGGCCGACTCCTACGCTAAGCACCGCGCGGGAGCAGAATAAAGGGCGGGTACCACAAAACTGTGGACCCGCCTTTTCTCATTTCACCCAAAACTCACTTGACGGGTCCCCATACCCCTATATACTGTCTTTAACCAGAACGGATTGAGTGGTGGCAGGCACTCTGGCGGGAGAAGGGCTTCTCAGTAAGAAAAAGATTGATTTATCAAGCGTCTCGGAAAACGAGAGACGTGGCTCATGCATGTATGAGCCCATTTCGCGTTTCCGTACTTCATTTTCACGTACCCTATGCCGAAGGCAAAAACGCTCGTGCAGAAAACGTTCGGTGCATACCGTGCACCACGCGTTGAGTTCCCGGATCTTGTGGGTCATCAGCGCGAATCATTTGAATGGTTCCTCCGCGATGGTCTCAAGGAACTCTTTAGCGAGTTCTCTCCGATCAGTGATTATTCAAATAAGAAGTTCGAACTCCGTTTCGATGGATTCGAAGTAGGTGAGCCTAAGGGTGATGAGGAATCTGCGCGTGAGAACATGCGTACCTACGAGGCACCTCTTAAGGCTACTGTTACCCTTGTAAACAAGACGTTCGGTTCAGAAAAGACGCAGGACATCTTCCTTGCGGATATTCCTATGATGACCCCACACGGGTCCTTTATCGTATCTGGTGTTGAGCGCGCAATCGTTCCCCAGCTCGCTCGTTCATTCGGTGCATTCTTCGCTGCAGAAGAGGTGAAAGGAAAGTCGTACTTCGGTGCCAAGATCCTTCCTGCACGTGGTGTATGGATTGAGATTGAAACTGATGTTGATGGTTCGATCTTCGTTAAGATCGACCGCAAGCGCCGTTTCCCCATCACCAACCTCCTCACCATTTTTGGTGCAGGAACAAAGGAAGATATCATGGGACTCTTTGCGAAAGATCCTATTGCCCTTGCTGCTATCAGCGCAACGGTTGCACACGACACCGCAAAGTCTGTTGATGATGCATATGTAGAGATCCACCGCCGTATGCGCGATGGTGATCTCGCAACCCCAGACAACGCAAAGCAGTACGTAAACACCCTCTTTGCTCCTGAGCGCTACGACCTTTCAAAGGTTGGTCGTCACCGCCTCAACGCACGATTCGGTCTGCCAACCGACAAGAAGTCTCTTGAACAGCGTGCACTAACCCTTGATGACCTCACCCGCATCACTGCAGAGATCGCACGTCTTAACGTAACTCCAGACGCTCAGCCAGATGATATTGATCACCTCGGCTTCCGTCGTGTTCGTTTCGTTGGTGAACTCCTTCAGGCACGTATGCGTGTTGGTATGAGCCGCATGAAGCGCAACATTCAGGATCGTATGAGCACCATTGAGTCTGAAACGACTCTTCCTATGGCGTTCGTTAACCCTCGTCCACTTCAGGCATCGGTTCGTGAATTCTTCACTGCGAACCAGCTCTCACAGTTTATGGATCAGCAGAACATTCTTGCTGAGCTTGAGAACATGCGTACACTCTCTGCACTTGGTCCCGGCGGTCTCACTCGTGAGCGCGCAGGTTTCGAAGTACGTGACGTGCATCCTTCCCACTATGGTCGTCTCTGCCCAATCCACACTCCAGAAGGACAGAACATCGGTCTTATCCTTCGTCTCGCACTCCATGCGCGTACGAACGAGTTCGGTGTTATTGAAACACCGTACGTTAAGGTGAAGAATGGTGTCGTTACCGAAGAGGTCGTATACCTCAACGCTCTTGAAGAAGAGGAGCAGGTTATCGCACACGCTGCTACACCTATCGACGACAAGGGACGTATCGTTCCTGATTCAATAGAGGCACGCAAGAATGGTGAGCCGGCTATCGTTGAGCGCAGTGAGATTGAACTCATTGATGCGTCAACCTATCAGATGTTCTCTGCGGCGACCGCTATGATTCCATTCGTGGATCACGATGACGCGAACCGTGCACTCATGGGTTCAAACATGCAGAAGCAGGCAACCCCGGTTCTTATTCCAGAGGCACCACTCGTTGCTACAGGTATTGAGGGTCACGCAGCTCGTAACACGGGACGTCTTGTGCTTGCACAGGAAGCCGGTGAAGTAACATTCGTTGATGCTCGTCATGTAACCGTTACGAACAAAGAAGGTAAGAAGAAGGAGTACAAGCTCCAAGGCCTTACGCAAACCAACCAGAATTCTGCATTTAGCCAGCGCCCATCAGTTCTCCTTGGAGACAAGGTGAAGAAGGGTGATGTGCTCGCTGATGCGTCTAGCTCTGATCAGGGTCAGATGGCACTTGGTCAGAACGTACGCGTTGCGTTCATGAGTTGGAACGGTGCTAACTACGAAGACGCGATCATTGTGTCTGAGCGCCTCGTTCAGAACTCTAAGTTCACCACCGTACACATTGAAGATTTCGAAGCAGCGGTACGTGATACCAAGCTTGGTCCGGAGGTAACAACGCATGACATCCCTAACGTTGGTGAAATGCGTCTTAAGAACCTCGACGAGGAAGGTGTTATCCGCATCGGTGCTGAAGTACGTCCTGGAGACATCCTCGTGGGTAAGGTAACTCCTAAGGGAGAGACTCAGCTTACTCCTGAAGAGCGTCTCCTCCGTTCGATCTTCGGAGACAAGGCGAAAGATGTTAAGGACACCTCACTTCGCATGGAAGGAGGGAAGCGCGGTCGTGTTATCGGCGTGAAAGTATTCAGCCGTGAACGCGGTGATCAGCTTGAGAGCGGCATCATCAAGAAGATTGTCGTTACCGTTGCACAGGTTCGTAACGTATCAGTGGGTGATAAGCTCGCAGGTCGTCACGGAAACAAGGGTGTTATCTCCCGCGTGCTTCCGGTAGAGGACATGCCATACGATGAGCTCGGTAATCCGATCGACGTGATCCTCACTCCACTGGGTGTGCCATCCCGTATGAACCTCGGACAGATTCTTGAGCTCCATCTCGGACTCGCTGCAAACTCTCTTGGATATCAGGCGGTTGTGCCTCCATTCGCAGGAGCTAGCGCAGATGAAATCCGTGATGAGCTCGTAAAGGCTGGCTTCGATAAGACTGGAAAGCTCCGTCTTTATGATGGTCGTTCCGGTGAAGCATTCGCACAGGCGATCTCCGTTGGATACATGTACATCTTGAAACTCCATCACATGGTGGAAGACAAGATCCACATGCGCTCCATTGGTCCGTACAGCCTCATCACCCAGCAGCCGCTTGGAGGTAAGGCACAGAACGGTGGTCAGCGCTTCGGAGAAATGGAAGTATGGGCACTTCTCGGATACGGATCGGCATATACCCTCCGCGAAATGCTCACCATCAAGTCTGATGATATCCAGGGACGCTCTGCGACCTTCGATGCGATCGTGAAGGGCGAACCGGTGAGCCATGCGGGAACTCCTGCATCGTTCTCCGTACTTACTAACCAGATCCGCGGTCTCGCGCTCGATATCGAGCCAATTGAGAACGTGCGTGACGTAGATGCGTAATCGTATCTTCTAATTCCACCTCTATGGCACCAACATCATTCTCAGGAAAGAAGAACGACGGTTCTGCACCTCGCGGTCCCCGTCGCAACGACTGGAACGCACTCCGTCTCTCGATCGCATCACCAGAACGCATTCTTGAGTGGTCTCGTGGTGAGATCACCAAACCAGAAACTATTAACTACCGTACACAGCGCTCAGAAAAGCACGGACTCTTCGATGAGAAGATCTTTGGACCTGAACGTGACTACGAATGTTACTGCGGCAAGTACAAGGGTATTCGATACAAGGGTATCGTGTGTGACAAGTGTGGTGTGGAAATCACCCGCAGCATCGTGCGCCGTGAGCGCATGGGCCACATTGAACTCGTCTCTCCAGTCGCACACATCTGGTTCCTTCGCTCTATGCCATCACGCATGGCGCAGCTCCTTGGTGTACCATCCGCTGAACTCGAGAAGGTTATCTACTTCGCAGGATACATTGTTACGAAAGTAAACGAAGATACTAAGAAGCGCCTTCTTAACGAACTTGAAAGCGAGTACAAGACCAAGCACAAGGCATCTGAAACCGATGCTGCACGTGATGCTCTTAAGGAGCGCATGACCACTGCAAAGTCTGAAATAGACTCTGTGGTAGTTGGAAAGGTATTCGATGAAATGTCATACCACCGTTTCTCGGTGAAGTACGGCACACTCTTCGAGGCGAAGATCGGAGCTGAGGCTATCTACGATATCTTCCGCACCCTCGATCTTGTTAAGCTCAAGGACACCCTTGAAGAGCGATACACTAAGGCTGGTGCAGCAGAGCGTGAGAAACTCGCAAAGCGTATCTCGCTTATCGCGAACATGATCGCTGCAGGCGTACGTCCTGAGTGGATGTTCCTCACCAAGATTCCTGTTATCCCACCGGCACTTCGTCCGATGGTCGCACTGGAAGGTGGTCGTCATGCAACGTCTGACGTTAACGACCTCTACCGCCGTGTGATCAACCGCAACAACCGTCTTAAGAAGCTGCTCGACATCCATGCACCAGAAGTGATCCTTCGTAACGAGAAGCGTATCCTTCAGGAGGCAGTTGACGCACTTCTCGACAATTCTATTCGTAAGAGCGGTGCATCCGGTGGAGCACTCACTCCAGCACAGCGTCGTCCGCTTAAATCTCTTGCAGACTACCTAAAGGGAAAGCAGGGGTACTTCCGCCAGAACCTTCTCGGAAAGCGTGTGGACTACTCAGGTCGTTCCGTGATTGTGGTGGGCCCAGACCTCGAACTCGATGAGTGTGGTCTCCCTAAGCACATGGCACTTGAGCTCTTCCGCCCATTCGTTATTGCAGGACTCCTTGAGCGTGAACTTGCCTTTAACATCCGTGGTGCAGGTCGTCTTATCGAAGACGGTGTACCAGAAGTATGGGAGATTCTTGAAGAGGCGATCATGGGCAAGCACGTTCTCTTGAACCGTGCCCCAACACTTCACCGTCAGGGTATCCAGGCATTCCGTCCTCGTCTTATCGAAGGTGATGCTATTCAGCTTCACCCACTCGTTTGTCCCGCGTTCAACGCAGACTTCGACGGAGACCAGATGGCTATCCACGTACCCCTTTCTGAGGAAGCACAATGGGAGGCAGCAAACATCATGTCTGCAAACAAGAACATTCTCAAACCAGGTTCTGGTGAGATGATCGTTATGACGCAGAAGCCGCTCGACATCGTACTTGGAACCTATTGGCTCACCAAGGAAGTTCCGGGTGCTAAGGGAGAAGGCGAGTACTTCGCGTCTCCTAACGCAGCTATTCTCGCGTACGAGTATGACGGGATCGATCTTCGCGCGAAGATCCACGTGCTTCCAACTACGGAAAAGGTGAAGTATGCACCGTTTGAAGGAAAGACCTTCGAGACAACCGTAGGACGTCTTCTCTTCAACACGGTGCTTCCGGGCGACTACCCGTACGTTAATGATGCAATCACCAAGAAAGTGCTCTCAAGCATCATGGCAGACAGCATCGTACGCTACGGTCTCGACGCTATTCCGGGCATCGTGAACAAGATCAAGAAGTTCGGTTTCGAGTATGCAACCAAGTCTGGTGTGTCATGGAGTCTCGACGACGTTAAGGTTCCTGCAGGCAAGGCAGAGGTTATCTCTGCAGCACGTGAGAAGATTGCAAAGATTGAAGGTGACTTCAAGGATGGTCTTCTTTCTGAAGAGGAGAAGCGCCGTATGGTTATTGAGGTATGGCACGGAACCAAGCAGGAAGTTGAGGCACTTGTCGGTGAGGCACTGGATCCTATGGGTTCTGTCTCAGACATGGTGACTTCTGGTGCCCGCGGTTCGATGGGTAACCTAACGCAGATGGCGGGTATGAAGGGTCTTATCCAGAACACTGCTGGTGAGACTATTGAAGTGCCGATTGTGTCTTCTATGACTGAAGGTCTTAACCCACTCGAGTACTTCATGAGTACGCACGGTGCCCGTAAGGGACTTACCGACACTGCACTCGGTACTGCTCGTGCTGGATACCTCACCCGTCGTCTCTTCGACGTTGCTCAGGACTCCATCATCACTGAAACAGACTGTGGTACCAAGCGTGGAGTTGCGATCAATCGTGTATCGGCTTCCGGTATCAAGATCGACTTCGCAGAAAGCACACGTGGCCGTGTTCTATCTGCACCCGCAGGTGGCTTCAAGACCCGTCACTACCTAACCGCAGATGACGCACGTGCTATCGCTGCTGATGATTCTATCCAGACCGTGCAGGTACTATCACCGATGTCTTGCGAGACACGCTACGGTATCTGTGCCGCTTGTTATGGTATGGATCTCACCACTCAGGTCATGGTTGATCTTGGTGAAGCAGTAGGTACGGTGGCTGCACAGGCTATCGGCGAGCCGGGAACCCAGCTCACTATGCGTACCTTCCACGCTGGTGGTACTGCGTCTGTTGGTGGAGACATCACCCAGGGTCTCCCTCGTGTTGAGGAACTCTTCGAGAAGCGTTCTCCTAAGAATCCAGCAACCGTTTCTAAGACGGACGGTATGGTAACGGAGATTCGTGATCAGGGTCGTGACAAGGTTATCGTTGTTCAGCCAGAGGTTGGACAGGGTAAGAAGAACGGTACTGCAATCGAATACGTTGCACCGTATCCTCGTCAGTCATTCGTGAAGGAAGGTGAAGCGGTAACCCGCGGACAGCTCCTCACGGACGGTTCCGTAGACCTCGATGAGCTCTTTGAGTACGCTGGCCGCGCTGCGGTACAGGAGTACATCATCACTGAGACTTCGAAGATCTATGAACTCCAGGGCGCATCAGTTTCTCGCAAGCACCTCGAAGTGGTCGTACGTCAGATGTTCTCACGCGCGAAGGTTACCGTTACCGGTGACTCAGAGTGGTCCATCAATGATGTTATCGAGCACTGGGAGATGGAGCAGGAAGTGAAGGCCATGGAAGACCAGGGCAAGATCCCTCCTTCAGCACGTGAAATGGTACTCGGTATTAAGGAGTCTGCGCTCTCGCGCCGTTCCTTCCTCTCCGCGGCATCATTCGAGCAGACCACAAAGATTCTCATTAATGCTGCGCTTAAGGGTTCAACAGACACCCTCCGTGGTCTTAAGGAGAACGTGATTCTCGGACGTCTCATCCCAGCAGGTACCGGCTTCAAGGGTAGCAAGAAGCGCGCGTCTATCGACGCCCTTCAGGCAGCTCGTGCAGCGCGCATGCCTCGTGAGGATGAAGAGGTGGAAGCACCAGGTGTTGCATTCAAGGCATAACCTGCCAACAAAGTTTTAAAAAGAACACTGCTCGAAAGGGCAGTGTTCTTTTTATTCAGTGAGAGTTTATTTTCCTTGGACCGTGCCGTCATCACACCTTTTATATCCTGTTTGAGTCGGTGGCAGGTTTGCGAGGATTTCCCTCATCAAGATATCCTCGAGGGTTCAAGTCCCTCCACCGGCGCAATTATGTTGACGGTTATTGCGTTGAGGAATAGTATTACTAGTGATGAGGGAAATCCGCAAATAAGCGAGGATATCTTAGAAAGACGGCCGAAAGGCCGTTTTTCTTTATCTGTGTATAAGTTCTTGCAGTCTTCATGAACAGGAGTATAGTGAGTGAGTCGTGGCGTCCGCCTCGATAAAACTGTCCTTTCGAGCGAGGTTCCCATGAGTTCCCATCGCACCACGCGCCACATGGCGCTCGTTTCCTCCCTCACCTTCGGCGCCCCGACCGTGCAGAGCATCGCCGCTCCGTCGACCGACACCGGCCAGCCGGCCACTGCCGCCCGCACCCTGGTCGGCCTGCAGCAGGACAACGGCGTCGGCGCGGTGACCCACCAGGTCGCCACCCAGTAGGTCCACCTTCCGGACCAGAATGTCTCGCAAGAGACGCCCAACGGCACCCCGACGCATTGCGCGTCGGGGGCCATCTTTTTACACTTGTGCTGTGAATTCCGTTCTGGAGTAGAATGAAGGAAATGGCTGGGGAAGATACCGTACAGCAGGTGAAGGATAAGCTCTCGATAGTCGAGGTTATTTCTCCATACGTTAAGCTCACAAAGGCAGGAAAGTACTATCGTGGGCTATCACCTTTTAATAAAGAAAAGACCCCCTCCTTTTACGTAAACCCAGAACGTGGTTCGTACTACTGTTTCTCCTCTAGTCAGGGAGGAGATCAATTTTCATTCATTCAAGCAATGGAGGGTGTGGACTTCAAAGGTGCACTAAAGATTCTTGCAGAGAAAGCAGGTATTGAGATTGTGTACCAGGGAAGTGCAGAGAATCGTGCTTCAAAGGATCGTGTTGAACGATTGCGTGAAGCAATGGGGAAAGCAGAGGTATATTTCTCAACTGCACTGGGTGAAGGTACGGATGCATATGCATACGCGGCAAAGCGTGGTCTCACCAAAGAAACCATAGCGGCATGGAATCTCGGCCTTGCTCCCGATGGCTGGCGTAGTCTTCTAGAGTCTCTCACCAGCGAAGGATTCACGCTTCCTGAACTAACTGCTGCAGGTCTGGTGAAAGAGGCAGATGAGAAACGAGGTACATTCTATGACCGTTTTAGGAACCGTCTCATGTTTCCCATACGTGATGCAGCAGGACGCACTGTCGCCTTTACAGGCCGTGCACTCAGCCCTGATGACCAGGCAAAGTACCTGAACTCTCCAGAAACTGATCTCTTCAAGAAGTCTGAAGTTCTCTTTGGTATGGACCGTGCCAAGGATGCCATTCGCCAGAGAGGATTCGCTATCCTAGTGGAAGGACAGTTTGATCTTATACTTTTGCATCAAGCTGGATTCACAAACACCATCGCTCTTTCTGGCACCGCACTCTCCACACAGCACCTCTCGCTCATTAAACGGTATGCAGATAACCTTATGCTCTGTCTAGACTCTGATCGTGCAGGGTTGGCAGCCAGTGCCAAAAGTGCACGCGCTGCCTTGCTTGCCGGTATGCGTGTGAAAGCTATTCGTATGCCAGAAGGGAAAGATCCTGCAGATATCGTGAGTGAAGATGCGCATGCGTTTACCAATCTCGCTAAGGATGCAAAGAGCATCATTGAATTCTTCCTTGCTGTACTCTCAGCTCAGGAGAAAGATGAGACACGTCTCCTTCGAGCGGTGGAGGGAATAGTCCTTCCACTTGTTGTGGCAGTGAAAAGTTCCCTAGAGCAGAATCGTTTTATAGACATCATCGCTCGAGCCGTGAACTCCACACCAGAAGCAGTGCGACGTGCCCTCCCAAGACTTGAGGTTGCTCCAGAAGAGAAGTCCCCACTATCTGTGTCCACACTTTCAGGCAGCGCAGTACCTTCATCCGTTCTTGAGGTGCGAAGAGGCATGGTTATAGCGGTTATACAGGCCTATGCGGGAACTGCTCTTGCGGATCGCCTTAAGACCGAATATACTCGAATTACAGGCGCTGACGATTCGCTGGATTTACCAGTGGATGAGCGAGCCCTTTTTGAGGCGGGACTCACCTACGGGGAGACGCCAGACCAACACGCGGGCGATGAATTGCTCCAGATGTTCGAACAAACAGTCCTTTCTGCTAAGCTAAACGAAGCAACCAAACAGCTACGTACTGCTGAAGCTCAGGGTGATCAGGAATCCATTACAGAAGCGATGCATACTTTTCGTGCACTAAGTGCACAGCTCGCAACTCTAAATTCTGTTCGGTAGTTTTTATATTTTCTACATTATCTCCCTAATACATTTTCCCTATGCCTACCGCAAAGAAGAAGGTGGTGAAAAAGTCTTCACCCAAGAAAGTTGTGAAGAAGGCTGCTCCTAAGAAAGTAGTCAAGAAAATGGTAAAGCCTGCAAAGAAGGTGGTTAAGAAGGCTGCACCCAAAAAGGTTGTTAAGAAAGCAGCACCAAAGAAAGCTGCTAAGAATGTCCGTGCAGCGAACGTAGTGCGTGCTGCTGTTACGGGTGTTAAGGCAAAAGCTGCTGCGGCAAACCAGGACAAAGCAACTCGCCTTATCGCGAAAGGCAAGGAGCGTGGATACATCACATACAGTGAAATCCTTAAGGAGTTCCCGCATGTAGAAGAGGACGTATCCTTCCTCGATGACCTTTATGAGCGTTTCACCATTGCAGGCATCGATATCCTTGAAGGAGGTATGCTCGAAGACAATGCAGATGAATATCTCGCAACCCGTAACATCAAAGGTCGTGAGTCTTCTGGATACGACTCCATCCAAATCTATCTTCGTGAGATTGGCCAGTACCCACTTCTTACGGGTGCAGAAGAGAAGGAACTCGCAAAGCGTATAGATGCGGGAGATGCAGAGGCACGCAATATTCTTGCCCGTTCAAACCTTCGTCTTGTGGTGTCTATCGCAAAGAAGTACGTAGGTCGTTCTCCTGACCTCACGCTCCTCGACCTTATTCAAGAGGGTAACCTGGGTCTCTTTAAGGCCGTAGACAAGTTCGATTGGAAGAAAGGATACAAGTTCTCAACCTATGCAACATGGTGGATCCGTCAGGCTATCACTCGTGCCCTTGCAGACCAATCCCGCACCATTCGTATTCCTGTGCACATGGTTGAGACCATCGCTAAATACAAGCAGGTATCACGCCGTCTCGCACAGGCACTTGGTCGTGACCCACAGCCTGAAGAAATCGCTATTGAGATGGGTGTTGAGGTAGATAAGATCTACCAGATTGAGAAGATCAATCAGGACACTCTTTCACTTGAGAATCCCGTTGGTTCTGACGGTGATGATCAGTCTACCCTCGGAGACTTTATTGCAGATGATAAGATTCCATCTCCGGTTCAGGAATCATCTGAGCGTATCCTCACAGAACAGGTGCGTGACATTCTCGACGACCTCTCACCAAAGGAGCGCAAGATTCTTGAAATGCGCCATGGTCTACTCGACGGTGTGTACCACACCCTTGAGGAAGTAGGCAAGGAGTTTGGTGTTACCCGTGAGCGTATTCGTCAGATTGAAGCAAAGGCACTTGAGAAGATCAGGACTCATGAGAAGTCTCGACGTCTTAAGAGTTATTAGTTTCTAGCATAGTTATTATATTGGACAACAGCCTGCATACGAGCAGGCTGTTGTTTTTATATACTTATATTTATATTTTAGCCCCCAAACACCCAGCAATCTAAGACGATTCAATTGCCACAAACTCATTAGCTCTAACTTCCATCACAGACAACCTATTTCCTCGCTGAAGCAACGTCATGTTCTGCAATCTCTTGTCCTTCTTCATCGCGTCTAACGTAACGGGGTCCTTTAGCTTTGCAACAAAGCCAATATCAACCAAATACCAAATAGGTTTCTCTTCAGTTGCTTTCGGATCGTAGTAGGGAGACGCGGGGTCAAACTGAGTGGGGTCTGGATATGATTTAGATACAACCTTCGCAATACCATACACACCCGGAACAGGGCAGCTGGAATGATAGAAGAGAACCGGATCACCTTGCTTCATAGCATCACGCATAAAGTTTCGAGCTGTATAGTTACGAACACCCGTCCAAGAAGTCTTTTTGTCCACCTTCAAATCATCAATGGAGTATGAGGAGGGCTCAGATTTAACGAGCCAGTACCGGGATTCAGATTTCATATAGAGAGTATAAACGAAGTACATCGACGTAAGATATTGTTCGTACTTTGGGAGTCAGTCATTCAGTATATTTGACTTCCCATACCTCATGTTATAACTTGTAGTTTCTGGGCAAATGGGGCTCAGGGAAGTACTTAGGGAGAAGAGGTTGGCTCGAATCCAAAACCGCCGCTGCAATGGCAGCAAGGGCTCGAAAGGGCACAAGGGACGCGAGTCCCGGCAGTCCCCGCTTCGGGGGGTCGTGACGCCGCGGCAGGGCAGCAGCCCGCCGGACGACTGACCGCACCGCCGCGGCAGCGGAATAAAGGAGGCTCGCGCGAGATGCGCGGGCCTTTTCCTTTCCATAAAAGATTCAGTTTAATTTTATGTGCATGGCGTATACTTCTGCGGTCATGCAAAGTGAGAAAGATTTTGATACATGGAATCAGCAGAAAAAGTTTCTCGAAAAACGTTCTGTACATATATTTGCACACAATCGCGAAGTCTGGTGGTGTGCACTTGGACTCAATATTGGAGCTGAAATTGATGGAAAGAATAGTGTGTTTGAAAGACCAGTATTGGTTTTAAAAGTGTATAATTCCCTTACTCTGCTAGTTCTGCCAGTTACTAGCAAAAAACATGAGAACTCGTTCCATCATCCAGTTCAGATTCGTGGAAAACTCTCGTGGGTGAAGCTTACTCAAGTACGGGTTATTAGTAGCAAGCGCTTGCTACGCAAAATAGGTTCAATTTCTGAAGATGACTTTCGAGAAACTAAGCAAGCCTTGCTAGTGTCACTAATATAAACACGAGTCTTCGCACTGCTGCGAAGACTCTCGGAGGCCGAAGCCGTAATAAGAGTATGATAGCAAAGATATAGTATGGGTCAAACAGTAACGCATGAGATCAGAGAATCCGCACGGGCAAAGCACCTGCGGATTGATGTATTTCCAGATGGACGGGTACTCCTCACCAAACCCATTCGTATGCCTCTACATATTGCAGAAGCATTTCTAAAACAGCGCACGGCATGGATTCTTCAAACAAAGGAAGCATTTATTGCACGCACCAAGAAGATAGAGCAGAAGCGAAGGAAGCTTGGTATTGCAGAACCAATCCTACTACCAAAGCCTCGTATGGGAAGTGCTGCATACAAACAAGCGGTGGCAATCGCTCGAGCAATCAGTACCGAAAGACTCAGTCATTTCAATGAACACTATAAATTTACGTACGGAAGCATCTCCATTCGTAACCAAAAGACGCGATGGGGAAGCTGCTCTGCTGCGGGTAACCTATCATTCAACTACCGCATCGCCTATCTTCCCCCTGCACAGCAAGACTACCTTGTCGTACATGAGCTCTGTCACACAAAGGAGCACAATCACTCCCCAAAGTTCTGGAGCCTGGTGGGAGAGACCATACCTGAATACAAGCGACTGCGTTCCGTACTAAAAAGTGGGTTCAAGTAAATGAAGAAGCCCGGGATCCGCTTCTGCGGTTCCCGGGCATTCTCAGAACGTCAGCTGCGATACTGATGCTTGTGCAGGGTGGTAGCTTGTCGTTGCCGGCGTTGCTGTCGAATGGTCTTGAAGCGCTGCCGACGCTCAGCACGGAGCTGGCAGGTCCTCTGGTACATGTGCCCACGGCCTGTGAGCCCGATCCGTTTGTGCTTGAGGAACCAGCGGAAATCGCGGTGCCCCAGCCTGCGAGTGTGCGCCATCCGCTGGGCAGGGCGCGGAATCACAAGGTACGTGTGGGTAGCAATTCGCATCACTGGTCCTCCCTATTCCTGATACAAACCATACCATGAAGGGTGGTTCATGAAGAGATAGGCAGCATATACGGGTCAGGTAGAATGGAGGGATGGATAAGACGGACCAGGGCATGTTCCTAAAGGCATACGGCACTCTTAATGAAGCCCAGAAGAAGGCTGTTGATACGGTAGAGGGTCCAGTACTGGTTATTGCTGGACCGGGTACCGGCAAGACCCACATTCTCACACTGCGCATTGCGAACATCCTTCGCTTAACACAGGCCAACCCCACCAACATTCTCGTCCTCACCTTTACCGAGAGCGCAGCACGCACGGTACGCACACGTCTTGCGAGCATGATTGGAGACACGGCAGCACGGGATGTTTTTATAACAACCTTTCATGGCTTTGCAGAGCACCTGCTTCAGAACTATCAAGACTCATTCCCACAAGCAATAGGGAAACGGCTGGCAGGTGATGTTGAGAGCACCTTGCTATGGCGTGAAGTATTAGAGAACGAAGATCTTGTGGCGCTCCGTACTACAAAGTCTCCATACTTCTATTTAACGGATCTTGCGATGCTCCGTAACGACTTGCTGCGTGAGCGTATCTCACTGGACGACTATCGTGCATGGGCACGTACAGAAGCAGATCGAATTCGCACTGATGAATCTCTACAGTACCAACGAGATAGCAAACATGGTGCCAAAGGAGAACTAAAGCCAGAGGGACAGAAGAAACTTGATCGGTTAGAGAAAGTATATGAAGCTGCACGCCTTATCGAAGCATACGAAACCCTTAAAGAGGAACGTGAGGTATACGACTTCGCCGATGTGCTGCGTATTGCTGTGGATGGACTTAGTGAAGACGCAGAACTGCGGGCATCCATCCAGGAGCAGTACCAATACGTCCTTGCTGATGAACACCAAGATGCTAATGCACTCCAGCACGCGCTCTTGGATGTACTTGCATATGATGAGCACCCAAACATCTTCGTTGTGGGTGATGAGAAGCAGGCAATCTATCGTTTCCAGGGTGCAGACAGTTCCCATTTCAAAACTTTCACGGAGCACTACCCACGCACAGAAGTTATCTCACTCACCACCAGCTATCGTTCACGTCAGGGCATTCTAGACAAGGCACACACGCTTATTCAGGCTGTGCCAAGCGCTACAGGCACGCACCTTGCCTTGGCTGGCAGAGAAGAATCAGCAACCATATCAGTACTTGCAGCACCTGATCCACTTGCTGAACGTGATCAGATTGCACAGCTTATTTCAGATGCTATCGCAGCGGGAACAGAACCTCACGAGATTGCGGTGATAGCAGCCCGCAATAGTACTGCAAATGAGTTTGCAGAAATACTCACTGCACGTGGTGTACCCACACTTCGTGCTGGTGACGTACTGCTGAGCAGCCGGGCAACGCTACGAGGCATTCTTGCGCTTATGCGCGCAATTGCAGATCCCCTTGATGTAAGTAGTGTACGTGAAGCACTACTTGCTCCGTGGTGGCCACTCGCCCTTTCCGAGCGCGCAGAACTCCTGCGCCAGAACCGAGACAATGAACTGATGCTTGCACTTGAATCCCGTGCACCCAACGTGGCTGAAGCATTAGCAACACTACGTGCTGCTGTTCTCACCACTGCACCACTTCCACTTCTTTCTAAATTACTAATAGACTCAGGTGCACGAGCATTCCTTCTGTCGCACGCAGATCACCTAGAAGACATCACTCTAGTACGAAAGCTCTTTATGCATATTGAAGAGCTGGTAGCACGCAATCCTAATCAATCATTTGCAGATGTAGTGCGCACGTTAATACAAGCAAATGAACATGGACTTGAGAATGTTAAAACAAGCATCACCTTCGCAGAAGGAAAGGTAACGGTAATCACCGCGCATAAGGCCAAGGGTATGGAGTTTAAAAAGGTTTTTGTGGTTGGGATGAACGCGCGACAATGGGAAAAGGGAGGAATGCCGGCAAAGATTCCATCACCCGTGGATCAATCTCGAAGCTTGGAGGATATAACAAAGCTTTTCTATGTAGCTATCACGCGAGCGAAGGATGAGCTGGTATTTTCCTATGCTGCTGAATCTGCAGATGGAAGAGAAACACCACCATCAGCCCTCCTCCCGTCCGCTATACCAAGCATCACCCCTGCGTATGATCCGCTTCCTGTTCTGCATGCTTCCGTTAACGCGTCAAAACTAGTCTGTGAATTGGTGCAGGAATTCCTCACCAAGGATGGTCTCTCACCATCAGCAATGAATGAATACCTTGAGTCTCCAAGTACCTTCTTTGCTCGACGTGTACTTCGTCTCCATGAACCAGAAGCACCCGCTACGGCTATTGGTATTGCGGTTCATGCTGGTATTGCTGCATATCTTGAAACCAAGAGTGAGGAGGAGGCCGAAGCAGCGCTGGCACGGTGCCTTAAGAAGTCACTCCTGCCGCGTAACGCTGCATACAATCGTGTGGTGGAGCATGCACAGAACAGTCTTGCCTCATACATTGCACACGAAGGCACTCTGAAAGAAGTGGTTGCAATCGAGAAGGGCTTTTCTGTCACTAAGGAAATTGCCGGACATAGCATTAAGCTCCAAGGAAAGGTGGACGCAATCTTTAGTACGCCGGCAGGGGAGTGTATTGTGGATTTCAAGACTTCAAGCGATGTTCATATCAAAGATGAAAAGCATGCTCGCCAGCTCGCCTTCTACGACCTTCTCCTTCGTTCTGGTGGACACAACACCACACACGCCAGCATTGTGCAGGTTTCCCCAGAGGATGTAACTGAATACCCCATACCCCTCACAGACGATATACGTACCCAGCTCGCCACCACCTTAGAAGAGGTGATCCAGGAGTTGTGGTCTGGTGCATGGCGTAAAGGAGAACCTTCTGAGTATGACGATCTACTTAAATTATTTACCTAGCTATTTCGTCTTCGCAATCGACTCCTGAATAATCTTCTTCATAGCGTCATAGGGGAGAGCGCCACTAATGAGTACAGGCTTCTTCTGTCCCTTAATCACCACAACGATGGTTGGTGTGCTGTATGCTCCGATTTCAATTGCATTTGATATATCGTTACTCACTCGCTCACGATACGTATTTGCTTGCATGCATGACTCAAATCTCGCAGGATCAACACCAAGAGATTCAATGATACTGTCGTAGTTTTGAGGATTGAATACCTGATTCCCGGGTGCGCGTGCGTGAAGAATATCAATGAAGGTCCAGAATGTGTTTGTGGTACCGAGTGCGCTCGCACACTCAGCAGCTTCTGCATGCTGTTCGCTGTTTCGGTATTGATCGATAAGGGGGAAGTGACGATATACCCAAGCCACTTTTCCTCCAGGAGCATACTCGGCCATAATTTGCTGCATGGTTTGCTGGAAGGTCTTGGTGTAGCTGGAATCCATATCGGCATACTCGATAATCACAACGGGTGCCGTTGGGTTCCCTATAATGTGATCTGAATCTGATACTGGTCGCAGATAAGAGATGTCTCCCTTAGGAGCACTTGGAGGTATTGTGGTACGTACCACGTAAATACTTATCGCCAACAGAACACCTGCAGCGATAATTGCACCAGGTATAAACCATATACTGCGAGATTCCTGTACGAGTGCTACATCCTGATCTGCATCCATAAGAACAGAATACCACGCACTATTTGTGTATATAAAAGAAACCCCGGCAGCCATAGAGGCTGCCGGGGCGAAGGGAGTTTGCGCATATCTACTACGCAACTTGTGTATCGATACAACGACGCGCTGAGATTGGAACAGAGCGATCGTTTGGCCCGTAGACCAGAACGTCTGCTGCTCCTTCAAATGCGGCGAACACGGTGTTCTCGACCATCTCCACGATCGCAGCCCGTACCTCGTTGTGTTCGGGGAGCCAGGACAGACGAATCTGGACCGCCGGCGTATCTTCACGGGGAGAAATCGTCACGTTCCCGAGACCGATAGCTGACCCGCGATGAAGTTCGAAGTACGTCTTCAGACTCGGCCTACTTCTGAGCTTAGCCATCAACTGGCTAAAGTTTGCTCCGAGATGGTTTGTTGCCGCGACCGAGCGACCGCGTTCGTGTTCTGGCGAGTGTAGTCCAACAATATCGATATGCACACAGAGACTCCTGAAAGGTGCGTGACCCACCGTATGTGGGCCACATTTTACTGATCTTACACTACTTCATTAAAACAGCCAAGAATATGGCTAAAAGGGAAGGGTGTGTGTTATTGCAGGAGCATCGGGCACTTCCTCCCAAGTACGAGTATCAATTTTAACTTCGCGTTTTTCCTTAAGATCCTTATATTTAAGTGATTTGTTTGTGAGTGCGTAGTCATAGAGCTCACGGGTGATACGTACGTCTTCAATACAATACTTTCGAACCTTTTCATATTCTCCTTGTGCCCACCACTCAACTGCTTGGAGCCCATTTCCTCCTTTGCCTTTATGCAACGTTGCTTCTGCAAGTGATTGTAGGCGAACACGACGGCCAAGTGCTTTCTGTACTTCAACAAGGAGATCTAATGATTTGATTTTGGTGAGGTCACCAGGATAGTAGCGGTTGAGGATGGGAATATCAAAAGTATCCGAGTTAAAGCCAATGAGCATATCTGCACGTTCAAGAATCGGCCAGAGCTTTGGAAATTCTTCTTTAGAATATGAAGAGTATTCATCAGTTTCAGAATCATGGATGCCCACAATGGAGATTTCCATACGAGCGAGGTCGTTCCGGCCCAAGCTCGGGAATGCATTTACTGTCTCAATATCAAACGTTATAGCGCGCATACCCTATGTTTCCTTAGGAACGTAACAAATACGAAGCAACATCCTGTTCATCAAGTGATTCTTCTGCGCCAGTATCAAGACGTTTGAGACGGAGTACTCCAGATTTCACTTCATCCGGGCCGTAGGTAGTGAAGTACGGAATACCACGTTTAGCAGCCTCACGAATCTGATCACCTAAGCTGCGCTGTGTGAGGTTCATAAATACTCGAACACCTGCAGTCCTAAGAGACTCAGCAAAGGTCGTTGCTTCTTCAAGTCCTTCTGGAATAGTCCCAAGGTATACCTGGGGCAAGCCACCAGCATCTGGGGTGAGACCATGTGTCTCAAGGAAGTCCATGAGCGTTACATCACCTATCGCGAAACCAACCGCAGGGATTGGATCACCACCGAACATAGCAACAAGTCGGTCATAGCGACCACCTCCAAAGATTGCGCGCGGGTTTTCTGGATCAGTATCATATACCTCAAAGGTGATACCAGTGTAGTAATCGAAACCGCGAACGAGTGTTGGATCAAATACTGCATTGGCGACACCGCGTTCCTTGAGTTGCACGATAGTACCAAGAATCATGCGCTTTGCTTCAATAAGACTTGGCTCATCCTGAGCAATTAAATTCAATGGATCCTTGTGGGTGATCTCACGCACCGCAACATCGAAGATTTCCTTCGGCATCTTGTCCTTCTTATCTAACAGACGCATGTATTGTTTAATGGAATCACCAGAAAGACCTGCTGCCGTACATGCTTGCGTAAGGAGTTCACGTGAGTTAACGCGTACGATGAAATCCTGGTCTGTTGCACCGAACTCTTTAAGGATACGAGTCGCAATAGAAACAACCTCTATATCTGCATCACCGGCAGGAAGACCAAGCAGGTCCACATCTGTCTGAAAGAATTCACGCAGACGTCCACGTTGAGGACGTTCATAGCGGAACCGGTTACCAATTGAAAACCAACGAAGAGGAAATACTAATTCACGTCGCTTGCCTGCAACCATGCGAGCAAGGCTCGGTGTCATCTCGGGGCGGAGAGTAACACGTCGATCACCACGATCAGTGAAAGTATAGGTTTGTTCGTTTACAATCTCCTCACTTGTTTTTGCTTCATACAGTTCTGCTCGTTCTAGCGGGGAAGCATTGTATTCCTCATAGCCATATAGACCTAGGGTACGACGGATGCGTCCGAAGACCGCCTCTCGTGTAGCAAAATCGCGAGGGTAGAAATCACGCACACCTTTATAGGATTCTGTGCTTAGGGGTTCGTTCTCACTCATAGTTTGAGTGTATCAAATCTATACACAGGCTGCATGTGTACTAAATAAGTGCATTACCAACCGTCTTTGCAATCTTCGTACCAAGACTGTCATGATTTTGAAGATCCGCAATTTCCCCCATGATTAGATCACGAACGTCTTCAGGGTGTGCGATTCCTTCCATTGAGAACTTTTCATCACGACCTGCCGTCTCAACGTTGAGAGTGCCGTATCCAATCAAGGTGGGGAAAATGCCCTGAACATCTGTGGTTACATCTTGTACGCGGGCAAGGAGGAAGCTTGATACGCGGCGATCAAAGAGGCTTTCTTGTGAGATGTTTACAATGCGTGTACTCGTGATAATCCACTGAGTCAGGAAGAACTTAGTTAACATGGTGAAGGTTGCCATCCATACGAAGATCCACCATACCCCAAGAAGGAATCGAACCAGTGGGTTACCCAAACTCACATCAAGTACCGCTACCTGCACGCCAGCCGTACTCACGCCGGTAGCCAGTATGTTGAATAGCGGGATCACTAAAAGTGGCGCGATGGTTAGCAGAACATAAGGAACGATCTTAAGTGCAAGCAGAAACCAGTGCTGCCTCACAGACTTTTTTACGACCTCACCAAGTTCAAGTTCAAATTCTTCCATATCAACGTAGGCCACTAATCATAAATAGGATAATGAAACCGGACACTACGAAATGCATCACAATAGCTGGCACAGCAAACCACGAACGATGATGATAGCGGAACCAGTGATACATAATCACGATGCTATATATCGTCCATATAAGAAAGATAATACTGAACACAACAGGAATAACCCCACTTAAATCAATAGGTGGCAGTGAGACTCCAGGCTGTCCAAACGCGCGGGGTTCGCTGGTGTTTGTAAAACGCTCCAGAAGATTAATCTGTGGAGCGGTATCGTTCAGTACGGGTGGGGGAGCGGACTCCATTACGGATAGTATGACACTACGAATCGCGGGCGACCATACTGGTCACTGCGTATATCTGAGTGCTGGGCTCCATAGGCGTCTATAAGGGTTTTGGCTGTCCCGATATTCTCAATGTCACATTCAATCCATAGTTCTCCCTCTGGGGTGAGTCGCATGGGGGCTTCTTGTGCGATACGCGTAATTAGGGAAAGACCCGTACTACCAGAGAAGAGTGCTTCGAGTGGTTCGTAATTGGTGACACTGGCATCAAGGCTGCGGTCCTCAGGAATGTAAGGGGGGTTGGTTGCAATAACATCAAATGGCTCAGTCCAAGAAGAAGGAAATGTATCAAATAGATCACTCACACACATATCAACACGTGATGCATCCAGACCGTTCTCCTTCAGGTTGATTTCAATCTGTGCAATATGTTCTGGCATGAGTTCTGCAAAATATACCTGTGCATCTGGAAACTCCTTTAATACTGCAAGGCCAATGGCACCTGAACCAGCACAGAGATCAAGTATTCGGAATGGACGTGAACCAAACTTCTCTCGAAGGTGAGTGATTAGTTCATTCGTCCAATATTCAGTTTCAGGACGAGGAATGAGTGGGTGTGAATCAAGGCGAATGCGTAGGGATAGGAAGGGAATCCACCCAATAACATAGGCAAGGGGCTCACCCTCAACAAGCCGCACAATATCAGCGGCCAAAGCGTCCTCTGGGGAATTACCCTGATACTTATCGCGTACCAGTAGCGCTATATCATCACGTGAAATCTCAACAGATTCCTCCATACGTCCATTCTACCGCGTATACCGTTGCGGGAGTACAATATACCTATATGCGTATACATCCCTGGAACACCGTTTTGTCCCTCTTCTTTGCTGGCTTAGTAGCGGTTGCAGTCTGGTGGCTTTTCATGACTGGACGTGTTTTCTATGACGTACCGGTTCGTGATCTTGCTCTTATCTCGCTTGCGACATTCCGTCTCACTCGGCTCTTCACCTATGACGTAATTACGAAGTTTATCCGTGATTGGTTTATCAACTCTCGTGAGAACTCTTTCTCGCACACTCTTGGTGCGCTTCTAAATTGCCCGTGGTGTACAGGATTGTGGTTCAGCTTCATGGTTGTGTTCTTCTACTTTGCAACACCCTTCGCATGGCCGGTGATACTTATCCTTGCTCTTGCAGGAGTTGCATCATTCCTTATGACACTCGCAAATCTTGTGGGCTGGATGGCAGAAGACCGCAAGCTTGAAGTTAAGGCTAAGTTCGGGGAGTAATGTCCTCGATCAGTGACAAAAAAGAAAGACGACCTCGCGGTCGTCTTTCTCCGTACATCTCGCTGCATTTCTGCAGGATGCGCCCTCATCACAAACAATTATATACGCAAGCCTTGATTATAAGGAAATAGTGAAAAAGAAAAAGCGCTCCTAGAGGAGCGCTTTTTCTTTTAGCGAGTGCTAGTAGCTGTTGCCGCCGCCGAAGCCGCCGCGATCACCACCACCATAGCCACCGCCACGGTTTCCGCCACCAAAGCCGCCTTCGCGACGAGGAGGACGATCACCTGCTGGACGGTCACCCTGAGGACGAGCAAATGAAACGGAAAGCATACGGCCATCCATCTCCTTGCCATCCCAGCGATCAACAGCCGCTTGGGCCATTGCATCGTCTGCCATCTCTACGAAGCCGAAGCCACGTGAGCGATTGGTCATACGGTCCATGATAATACTTGCGGACGTTACTGTACCTGCTTCTTCAAAAGCAGTTCGGAGTTCATCCTCGGTCGTGCGGTATGGGATACCACCGACATAGAGCTTGTTGTTTGCCATGTGGGCTGAGAATTCTATGTAATAACCTCGCTGGCACCGAACACTTGGGGAGACACGTTTTGGAGCGGTCGCACAAAGCTTCTGGAAATCGGCGAGTTGCCCCTAGTATGCTACAGAATGGACAAAATCGCAATGTTTCCGCACGGAGGTGGGGATTACCATTACATTGATGGTTTGATCCCTAATCTGCCAGCAAAAAAGAAGTCACCCCGAAGGGTGACTTTGAATAACTGATGGGTCAATGCGCACCAGATGTCGAGTGAGCCAGCGATTATTCGCAAAAAAATCAACTTCTACACGACACCGATCCAGTGTGACCAAATCAAAACTCGTCATCGCTGAAAGAGAATTCTCATTCTTTGTGTGATCGGTGGTGCACTGGCTTTTGTAGATGACCATCTGACCACTTACCCGAACTTCGAGCAGCTCGGCCTCGTTGATAAGCGGAAAGGGCGGCAAGCCCAAGAAGGATCCATTGAGCTTGAACGGAAGCTCCGTAGTGAGTCGGACAGAAAGGGAAACTCGGTGCCCGTCCATGCTGACCACGTCTACGTAGGTCATGAATTCAGCAGTGTATTCTTGAATCATTCTAAGAACATCTTGCGCGAAAATATCATCGATAAGATTCGGATCGAATTCGCTGAGATATCGCGAGTGCTTGTGGGAAAGCACCTGCCAAGCAACACGAAGCGCATTCTCCTCGCTCAACCCCTCGAACAGCATTCGCATTGCGCTGTCTTGCCGAGCTTGAGCGAGTATCTCAGTTTTTGTTCTGGTCATATGCTCCTCCAGAGCTGATATTTCAAATCTGAGACCACCGTAGCACAGGTTCCAACATCGTCCCAGACTGCCAGCTCGCAATTATAAAAAGAGAACCGTCCTAAGACGGTCTCTAGATGAGTTCAAATATCGTGCCAGACAACTTTAAGATTATTCTCTTCGAGCATCTGCCCGAATGTTTCCATCGTCTGTTTGAGAACATGGTATTTCCAGCGTGGTGACCCATCTCGTGTTCCGGTACGGACTGATGTTCCGTCTGCAAGTATTCGAGCCAGCAGTGCCTGCGCCGGTCCTTCATCAAGCGCTCCAGGCCATGCCTCCAGCATTAGTATTGAGGGAGGATCATCTGCGGTGAAGCGAGTGAATAGTGTATTGCAAACCACACCTACCTTATCCGGACGCTCGTCATCATTTCCGATGTCGTTAACCGCCCAGGCACAGAAATATGAGCCGCATGCACGGGGTCGTGATGCGTAGATACCGCAGCCCGTTTCATTGCATGAAGCGCAAGTACTGAATTCCCATTTCTGTATTTCTCCGACTGCATGCGTATAGCAACAGGCGGTGCATCCCTCACATGAGCGGATGCTTACCTCAGCTTCGTCGCCCATGTGTTTCTCCAGTGCAGATCTGGACAGAACCTACCATATATTGCAGAAAGGTTCCAACATCGTCCCAGCCAGACACCTTTTGCAAAATAGAGCACCGCTCAAAGAGCGGTGTAGTGGGTTGGGTGTTCGAGCACCAAGGCATTCGCACATTGTGGTGCGAGCGTTCCTCAAGGTAGAAGCAATAACTGCGGTTCAGCAATCAAGCTCAACGATTCGAGGCCGGCTAACATGCGATGGCCATGCGCGTATTCGGGCTGGCATGCTGATCCAACCGTACAGTAGTGCGCATGTTGCTCGAACACCCAGAGTTAGGATAGGGGTGATGACTGTAAGAGTCAATGCTGCACAACTACATCTTCCGGATCATACTCTCCTCAATATCTGCAAAGGTACCCCCAACCTTCTTCCCAGGATTGAAGATATTCTCGGGATCAAAGATACGTTTTGTTTCTGCAAACAGTTTCACCATATCTGCACCAAACATCTGTTCAAGGTATGGGGTACGAATGATACCGTCGTTGTGTTCACCGGTGGTAGAGCCACCGTATTTGAGTACGATGTCATAAACGAGTGGTGCAAGCTCAAGAATAATCTTGCGTGCCTCTGGTTTTGAAACATCCATGAGTGGAATGATATGGAAGTTACCATCTCCAATATGTCCTGCGATCGTGTATATAAGATCGTACTTCGCAAGTAGAGTGTTAAGTTCTGGAAGAAACTTTGGATAAGACTCCGGAGGTACCACAAAGTCATCAATGAATGGGGAAGCATAGAGCCCCTTTAGATTCTTGCGCAAAAGTGCAAAGCTCTCACGACGAACGATCCAGTACTTCTCAGCACCCCGCTCGTTCTTTGCGATACTTGTCGGGAGCTTAAGAGAGGATACAGCAGCACGTGCATCTTGTGCACGCTTAAGCGCGTAGTCTGCCGTATCTTCTGAGAACTCAGCCATGAGCACCAACTTTGGTACACCACCACGAAGTACCATACCCACCTCAGGCAGGAAGGACATGCCAAGACGTGCAGCACGGAATATGCCCATCTGAGAAAGCATTTGTGGCATGAACTGCACGGCAAGTTTTAGCGTGTGATCATCATATGATTCAAATGATTCTGGGTTGAAGGGAAGCACCTTCTTCACCACCTGCGGCAGCACCTCAAGATCAGAAAGAAACACAATGAGCATGGCACGATGTTCCTGTGGCTTCACGAGTGAAAGCTTTGCCTTGGTAACAAGAGCGAGGGTACCCTGTGCACCCGTAATAAGCTTTGCAAGATTGAACATGCCTGTTTTAGGATCATGTATATCCCAAAGCGCATACCCAGCTGAGTTCTTTGACACGCGTGGCCGTGCTTTCTCAATGGTCTTTGAATACGTGCTCACCATCTCACTCATACGCTTGTATATAGATCCTTCAAGCGTTGGGAGCTTCTGTTTCTCAGCAAGTTCACGGGCAGTGAGAGCTTTGAACGTGGTCTGTGTTCCATCTGAAAGCACCACATCAAGTTCCTCTACATACTTGCGAGTTTTTCCATACTCAAGAGTACGTTCACCACCGGAATCGTTATTGATGATTCCTCCTAGCGCACAGATAGAGCGTGAGGCAGGATAGGAGGGAAGTATAAAACCATGCTTTAGTGTTTCTTTCTCAAAGTCTCGGTAGTAGATCCCTGGCTCAGTGACGGCATATCCATGATCACCTTCTGGACCAACAGTAATCACTTTATTCATGTATTTCGTGAACACTGCAACAATTGAGTTGGTGAGGGGGCCACCAGACATATCTGTTCCTGCAGAGCGTGCAGTTATAGAAACATCCATGCCATGGGTACGTGCCGCACGTGCTGCTATAACGAGCTCTGATACATCATCAGCGTTCTTTGGATACACGACGAGCTCCGGCTTTCTCGTAAAGAGGCTAGTGTCTCGAGAATACTTGTCACGTTCCTCAGTGGAGTCTTCCACCTCACCTTGAAGGTGTGGCTGTATTAAACGATAGAGTGGGGAACGTGCTGCCAGAGGAATTGCTGGAACAATAGGAACTGCTGGTGACTGTACTTTAATAGGCTTTGATACTTTAACGACTGGCACTTTCACTTCTTTTATTTTCTTCTCTTTAGGTATACGCACTTTGTGTTCCAAGAATCCCCAGAACGTTAAACCAGGATGATGGATCACCCAGAGCTCACGTATCACTGCTGCAATAAATACGAGCGTAACAAGATAGCAGCCGATGATTGCAGGGAGTACTACGTAGAACTGATTCATGTATATAGAATAGCCTATCGAGACAACAATTCTTGAATAACTCGCATCGTATCATCAGGATCACTCACCTGATGAGTACGAATACCGGTCTCCTTCACCACTTCATCGTTGCCCCCTACATACAATGCGTCACCAATGTACAGCATGTCACTTATAAGGAACGAGCCAATCTCGCTAACCTTGCGAACACCGTACGCTTTATTAACTCCCTGAAGCGTAACGTCGATACTCGTTGACCCGCCGGTCTTAACATCGAACTCCGGAAGCATGGGTGCGATTGCATCACGGAGAATACGTTTCTTTGAGGCATCTGGATCCCACCCCTCCTTCTCAGCAATAGGTGCCTGCTGGCCAAGTGCAGATAGTGTCACCTGTGCACCACGAAATTCAATACGATCACCAAATGATGGAGTGCCAAGATCAATAACTCCTGTTTCTTGTATAGCTGTTTCAATTGCTGCACGAATCTTCACCGCTTGTGCGTCAGTGAGGTGTTCCTCATAGACTGGTTTCCACGCACCATTCTGATAGGTGTAGAGTGCTGCGCCAGAAGTGGGAAGAATATAGAGACGTTCAAAACATGCGCTCTGTGGCAGCTGATTGATGATTTGTTCGCGGAACTGCGCAAAAGCTCCCCCAGAAATAATAGCGACATTTGTTCGTTCAAGGAGCTGCGTCAGTAGTGCTGCCATCTCTGGAGTAAGTGGTTGCTTGCTAGAGGTTAGCGTCTTGTCTATATCAAAGAAGATGAGTGCAGGCATACTAGGTAGCGGTAAGGCGCTTCATAAGATCTGATACTGAGAATGTTGCCACACCGAGCTTGCTATCAGCACCCCCGTAATACACAAAGAGCGTATCGTCTCTTTGGGCAATACCACAGGTGAATACCACATCACCAATCTGACCGTGCTTCTCCCAATCTTCAAGAGGCTCCAATATAGGTGCAACCATACGTGAGAGTACTCGCTCTCCGCTCTCGTCTAATAGAGCAGCTCCCAGGCGATACGTTTTCTTGTCAGGGGCAATACCATGATAGATAAAGAGCCATCCCTCGGGTACTCGTATTGGTGCAGCACCTGCGCCAACCTTGTGGCCGTCCCACATACCACGACGTGGTCCCATAATATCGAAGGCGCTATCGATAACATCAATATCTTCGAGTGAATCAAACTTTGCTATACAAATATTTGGATCAAGCCGATGCATCACAATTACTTTCCCCTCAACGCGTTCAGGGAAGATACATACATCTTTATCGGGCACCCCTGCCGGAGTGATAAGTTTCGGTGTGCTCCAGTTATTAAACTTCTTATCAACAAAGTCTTGAATGGGGATTGTACTAAGCGCGCCGCGTACCGATATTTGTCCGTCATAGGCGGTGTAGCAGACGGTGAGTGTTTCGTCTAAGAGGGTAAGGCGTGGGTCCTCGCACCCAGAGTTTCCATCTGGCGCACCCCCCTTTGCTTCAAATGATTCACGTGGTGAGTATGCTGGCTCATTCAATCGTTCAGTGACATGAATACCGTCCTCAAGGCGTGCATACCCCATGGTTGATGTTGAATCTGCACCCATGGCGCGATAGAGCAGGTGTATAGAGCCGGAGTGATCAATTGCTGCGGCATTAAAGACGGCACGTGACTCCCATGAGTGTTCCGGAACAGGAACAAGTATCGGGTTACCCTCGGCACGAGTACCAAAGTTCTTGCGCTTGTCTGCATCCATTGATTCAAGCAGAGAAGAAAGTGAAAGAGTCGCAGTTGCACAAGAGGTATCTGCAGCACCGTAGTACACATGAAGCGTATCTGCGTGCACACTCGCACCAGAAGGAAATACGATGTTGGCGACGATACCGTATCGTTCATATGATTCCTCAGGCACCATAAATGGATACGCTGTTTTTCCAATTATCTTTCGAGGATCATTTGCATCAAGCAACAATGCTTCAACACCAAAGATGCGACGATGTTCATCGTAGTAATCCTGAATGTGTGAATAGACGAGAAGCCAGCCCTGTGGAATACGGATAGGTGTTGCCGCAACCTCCATATGCTCTGTATCTGCACGACGCACATCGGGAAGGGCATGATCGGAAAGATTTGCATGCCATTCTTTCCAAAACGATGGGTTCCAGAAATCTTCAATGTTTTTTGAACGTGCTATGCCAATAGTTGGACGTGGATGCTCTTGTGTCCAATCCGTATGTGCGGTTACGAGCAGTACCGCATCACCATCTATACGTTCAGGGAATAGGGTCGCCGCCTTAGCATTAAAAGGAGTAACAAGATGTTTCTCGGTGAGTGCATCTGGACGTTCTCCAATAGCGACTGCTGCCTTAATATTTCCTGGACCAAACGGATATCCTCCCAGTGCTGTATAGAACACATACCACTTACCCTCAAAGAACGTTGCACGCGGATCCTCACACCCGTAGTGCTCCCATTCTTCTGTTGCTTCAATAACCTGGGTACGTTCTTCAAAATCAACATCCCCGCATCCAGCAGCATGGCCAATGGTTGAGAATCCATGATGGGGAGTACGTACCACATCTGGCTCTGCCATGGCTCGATAGAAGAGGTGGGTAACTCCATCTTTATGCACTACGCTTGGATTAAATGCACCGATCGCCTCAAATGCATTTGCACGCGAAGGGACGATGATCGGATTATTGGGTGAGCGGTTTACGATAAACATATTACGGAGTTGCTAGCTTAGGTGCACCCTGGCCAATGAGGGTCTTTAAGAAGGTTGGGAGGTGTGCTGATGCGGTGCAAATCACATTATCTCCGCCACCGTAGTACACACGAAGAGTATCGTCAGTAATAGTTGCGCCACAACCATACACGATACCTGGCTTGCCTTCATTTTCGTATGATGCATCAGGTACAAGTACGGGAAGTGGTGCACGTGCAATTATTTTGGTTGGATCATTCAAATCGAGTAACGCAGCGCCCATCTTATATTTATGAGATTCTTCATCGGTGCCGTGATACAGAAGAAGCCATCCTGCATCTGTTTTAAGTGGAGGGGGGCCGGCACTGCGCATGCGCTTATGCCATGCAACAGGGCGATCAGGTAGCGCGTTAGGGTCAGCGCTTTCAATCGTTGGAAGTTCCGTACCAATACGACGGGGATCATCAACATAGTCCACACGCACATGATCAGGATCTTCGGTGTGAAGGTTATGAAGTATCGCAAACTTTCCGTTGATCTTTTCAGGGAATAGAACCCAGTTCTTATGGCGCTGTCCTTGTGGAGAGAGGTACGTGGGAGTGCTCCAGTTCCATCGCTTAGCTTTCAAATCCTCCACAGAGAGCGTGGTGAGCATCACTCGCATGTTGTCCCATCCATCAAACATGTTGAATGTTAGATATACAATGCCATCAATAATCACTGCACGCGGATCTTCTGTTCCTCCCCAGCTACCACCCGAGGGATACAGCACAGGATCATACCGGTATGTTCCTGCGCGTAGTTGTTCTCCAGCAAATACAGGATAGGGGAGACGTTCATCAAAGTCTGTACCATCCTTCGAAGAAGCATACCCAATACGAGACACGCCATCGTTTCCAATGGCGCGGTAGAACATATGAGTCTTTCCATCCACTTCAACGGCAGCCGGATTTAATACTGATTGTGCTTCCCATTCATACGGACCTTTCTTAAGAATTGGATTAGCACCAGAGCGACCCAAACGAAGTGCTTCAATGATTGCTTGGATGAGATTCGCTTTCTCAGCAAAGGAACGAATAACATTCCAGACCCCATAAATAAAGAGTCCCGTTACGAAAAATGCTATCAGTACAACAATGAAAAACAGAATGAGACTGCTATTCATGAGTCTGCTCCGCTACTCGCCCAAAGTCGTCTTCTAATCGTTCGATATCATTCTCATCAAACTCACCGAGCGCAATTTCAAGTACGGTAATCCCCTGTGGTCCTCCGGTGAGACGGTGCGTTGATCCAAGAGGGATTATCACTTCACTATCTATTTCCATTGGATATTCAACACCATCTACTTCAGCCACGCCGCTCCCTTTAATTGTCTTCCAGAACTCTGAACGCTTTGAGTGGCGCTGTAGTGAAAAACGCTTTCCTGCTTCAACATTTAGGAATTTAACTTCAGATGGCTCGTTTTCTGTAAAACGGTCAAAAGATCCCCACGGGCGGTCTTCATGGTATCTGTGGGATAGTCCGGACATACAAATCGTACTTATAATATAGCGTAATACGCGCAGAAGGTCAGGGGACACGTGTATAACACAGGCAGGGGTGCTATGGTTATTTCGGCATTGAACCTATAGAAAGGACGATCATGATTGAAGCCTCACTAGTAATCATCACAAAAGGACCACTCACCTTACTTGCTGAGAAGAAAAAGGGTGAGATTGGAATCGGAACCCTCAACGGATCGGGTGGGAAGCTTGAGCCAGGTGAAACCCTGGTAGAGTGCGCCATACGCGAAACGGACGAGGAACTTGGTCTCAAGCTTTCTCCTGAAACCTTGACCAAGGTTGCGATTGTCACCGCACACGTCGCCGGTATTCCTGACTTCCGCGTTCATGTCTTCCGTACAGAGCATTTTGAAGGAGTCGTACGCGAGACACCAGAAATGATTCCTTCATGGCATGAGACGGATGATCTGCCCTATTGGCGCATGCTGGAATCAGATATTGAGTGGTTCCGCAAAGCAGCCACGGGAGAGAAGTTCTGTGCGAACGTCTACTATCGTGAACGTGCTCGTGGATTTGAAAGAATCGAATTCCTCCCCTTTGAGGACAGGGAGGATGTATAAGGATCCCGTCGTAAGACGGGATCTCCTTATTTATTGATGTCGTCCAACCACTCTAAAGTTTAGATAGAGGTTGAACAGATAATTTCCTATACCAATTACAAACGCCACAAGGATACGGGCCAGCAAGTAGTACATTCCCGTGAGAGTAACAAGTGCCGTAACAAGGGCAGTGGTAGCAAATGAACCCACTACAGCGATAGTGATGAAATATACATACCCATGATGTATTCGACGCTCCGTCCCCTTAAATACAAAGCGACGACTTATCAAATAGTTAATGGAAACAGCGATTAAGAACGCGATTGGGGTGGATATATAGTAGGGAACACCAAAGATATCGGTCGCTATGTAGAGGAGGGTGAGATCAAACGTAAGGGTACTGCCTCCAACAAGCGCATATTTTAAGAATCTCCTGAATGCCAGGCTTTTGAGGTACTGCATCGCACATAGTGTACCGTGTTGCCCACTAGTTGACTTTTAAAATCATACATACTATAATAGGAATACGTGAGGTGATGAATGTGCGGCTTATGTTCAGCATTCGTGTTGAACCACTTTTTACAACTAGGCCGTACATTCATCCTCTTATACACAAAAGCGCGCCCATAGGCGCGTTTTTTGTTTCCTATAACGCTCCACGGTATACTGCAAATATTATGGTTTCTGAATCATCCTCCGTCCCCGCACTTGAGATTATTGGCCTTAAAAAGACGTACGCAGGAACCAAGAAAAAGCCAGGTACTGAAGCGCTTAAAGGTGTATCCCTCACCGTCCCTCAGGGTGAATTCTTTGCCTTCCTGGGTCCAAATGGTGCCGGAAAGACCTCACTTATTTCAATAGTTTCGGGTCTTGCAACTAAGAACGAAGGACAGGTACAGATTCACGGCATATCAATTGATGAGCACCCAGATCACGCAAAAGCATTCATCGGTCTTGTGCCTCAGGAACTCAATTTCAATATCTTTGAAAAGGTAATCGATATCGTACTCGATCAGGCCGGGTATTACGGCATTACACGTGCAGAGGCGCTGCCGCACGCAGAACAGGTTCTTAAGGATCTTTCTCTATGGGAAAAGCGTAACGATATGGCGCAGCATCTTTCAGGAGGAATGAAGCGTCGTTTACTTATTGCACGTGCACTCGTGCATAAGCCACGAGTATTGCTTCTTGATGAACCAACCGCTGGTGTGGACGTTGAGCTTCGTCGCGGCATGTGGGACTTCCTTCGTGAACTTAATGCGGCAGGAACCACCATCATACTCACCACCCATTATCTCGAAGAGGCTGAGCAGCTGTGTCGACGTGTGGCAATCATTAACCAGGGAGAAATTGTTAAGGAGGGAAGTGTAAAGGGACTACTCAGTAGCTTGAATACCGCTACGTTACTAGTGGATACCAAAGATCCGCTCAAGCTCGCGGACATGGAACTACTTCGTGGATATCCCATCACAAAAATGGATGACACCACTCTTGAAGTGAAGCTTGAACATAAGCAGTCTGCGAATGATGCATTCCGCAAGATCTCTTCAATCGGTATCGAGATAATGAATGTTCGTAATACAGGGAGTCGTCTTGAAGAAGTGTTCGTGAATCTAACTGAAAAGAAATAATTGTATGGAACCGACAATCGCAATCGCACACCCCAATCGTGCCCCGATACTTATTGGGTACTACACAATGATCCGAAAGGAGTTCATTCGCATCATTCGCATCTGGTCACAGACACTTCTTCCACCGATTATCACGACAGCACTGTACTTTGCTATCTTTGGGGCATTCATTGGCTCCCAGGTAGATGAAATCCAGGGCTTCTCATACATGCTCTTCATTGTGCCAGGCTTGGTTATGATGGCGATCATCACAAGTTCGTACATGAATACGGTCTCTACATTCTATTTTGCAAAATGGATGCATACCATTGATGAGTTATTTGCATCTCCCATGCCAGACTGGGTGATTATTGCCGGATATGTAACGGGTGGTGTTATGCGAGGTCTGTTGGTGGGTATACTCGTGATTGGTGTCTCACTTCTATTCACTAAACTCGTGGTATTCAATATCGCCATCGTTATCCTTGCTGCCGTCCTCACCTCACTTCTGTTCTCCTTTGCTGGTTTGGTGAACGGTATGTTCGCGAAGTCCTTCGATGCAATTAACATCGTTCCGACCTTCGTATTAACCCCGCTTACGTACCTCGGAGGTATCTTCTATTCAATTGATCAGCTACCAGACTTCTTCCGCACACTCTCGCTCTTCAACCCTATCCTCTATATGGTGAACGCATTCCGCTATGGGTTCCTTGGGGTTAGCGATGTTCCGTTAAGTACCTGCTTCATTGTTATGTACAGCATAATTGCGGTGCTTATTGTTCTAACACTCTTCTTTTTCAAGAGGGGCACTGGACTCAAAGCATAGAGTGAGTGCTATTCTTAGCTATATATGATGACTGTTGTAGAGAAATACGTGTGGCGCATTGGTGCAGCACTAGCGATCCTGCTCGCTCTTGGAGCACTTATATACTTAGTGCAGAACAAAGACATTCCAGAAACCATTCACTACAATGAGGGTGGGCCGAGGTTCGTATATGAAAATGGGAAGGAAGTTGATGGCAAGAGTACTGCTGATGCCCCTGTATGCAATTACGATGCTCCAGAACTCCTTCTTTCAGTCCACAAGAATGATCTACCGTGTGGTGGTTACTACGTAATACCTGAATTTGGTGCAGTGTATTACAACTTTAACGATACCTCCTGGTTGGTTACGCGGAACGTCGATACATTTACTATGTATCCTGATGCGCCACGATATGGACGTGATCAGTCGCACGTGTATTTCGAATCGAACCCAATACCCTATGCAGACCCAGAATCATTTCAACCACTTATTGCAGACGCTGCTGCCCAGAAACTCAATGCCGCATCGTCATATATAAGTCTTGGATATGATGATGAAACAATCTACGAAGGTACTGAAAGCTTCGCAGTACAACTCAATGGACAGAAACCAAGGATTCTCGTAACTTTGGATACACTGTCGGCGTACCTTGCGATAGGTAATAAAGTTTATTATTACGCACGCAATCAAGAAATTGATGGTCAAGGTGGAATGAGCGATTCTCTAGTCTTTAAGCTGGTGCGTGAGACTAAGAGCAATCCAGAATTTGAACTTGCGGGAGAGAATCCAAATACCAACATCAAGTTCTATATTGATCAGGAAGGCTACTTCTACTTCGACACAGGGCGAACCATTAAATACTAAATATATAGATATGCTTACGCGACTATTCATGCCATGGAAGATGGCCCAGGCTCTTAAAGAAGAGAAGGTGGGGAAGGGAGAGTTTGTTGCATACGCAATAATCTTTGCGGCGTTCTGTCTGCTTCTCGTAGTTCCATTCACGGGTGCATATGACTACCTCTACATTCCCGCATGGCTCAAATGGGCAGAGTTTGGTGTTGAGGTGCTGCTTCTGATTGGTATCACCGCACTTGCGTACTACCTTAATAAGAAGGGAGATGGAAAGAGGTTTTGGTATCGTTATCTATCAATTAGTTTTCCTATTGCGGTCATCTTGATACCTGTTGGCATTGCAGTCCTAACCCTATCGCTACTCATCGGATTTACTCAGCTTGAATTCTACGGCTATACCGACCTTGTGCTCCTGATCTTACTTGCGATGCCGTCTCTGTATCTAACCGTGAAATACATGCGACAAATAGCTTCAGAAAATAATTAAACACACATGAAACATCTTGATCCAAAATCATTCTACTTATTCTTTGTGGGGAACTTCATTTCCTACCTATTCGTCCTCTTCTTTGCCTTTATTGGTATTGGATTTATGGCTCTTGATTCTGAAGTGTTTTCGATCCAGACAGCCGTTATGTGGAGTGCGCTCATTGCACTGCTACTACTCGCATTTTCATACCTCTGGGCAAAACTAACGTATCAGACATACAAGTATGAACTGACTGATTTAGGTTTTAAGAAGGAGTCTGGCGTGATTTATAAACGATACGTAACCATTCCGTACGCACGTATTCAGAATGTTGATATCAACCGCGGTATTCTGGATCGCCTTCTTGGACTTTCGAGTCTAAATATTCAGACTGCAGGTTCCAGTGGTGTGAGCCAATATGGTGGAACTAACCTAGGTGCAGAAGGCATACTTCCTGGACTCACAAAAGTAGAAGCAGAAATGATGCGTGATGATCTCATTCGTCGTACGAGTGGATCGGTGAATCAGGGTCTCTAGCCAAGATTCATTTCCACTTCTTCCACGCCATCATTCGAGTCGCTGTTCCCCGGCTTCTTTTGAGACTCGCTCCCAATGCGAGGGAAGCATAGCTCAATGGTCGTACCACGACCCACAACACTGCGCACCGTGATACTTCCACGATGAAGGCGTACTATCTCATTGACTATAGCCAGACCCAGACCAGAAGTTCCGCCACCGATACCCCGGTTGCGTGATGTTTCAGCTCGAAAGAAAGGTTCAAATATGTGATAGAGATCCTTCTGTGCAATACCGATACCTGTGTCTTCTATCAATACAATAATCCGTCCTTGATAGTCCTCTTCAAGAGATACGGAGACCGAACCATTCTTGTGTTCAGGAGTATAGTTGATCGCGTTTTTAATTAAGTTAGTGAGTACCTGATCTAGTGCAACCTCGTTACCTAAAATGCAGTATTCAGTATCTAGTATTCGTACCGACAGAGTTATCCCTCGTGAGTGTGCTAGTGCCTGATGCTTTGCTGCTGCTTCCCGTACAAGGATTCCAAGATCCACGGGTTGTGATTTAATTCGGCCCGGGCGAATGAGGTTATCAAAAGAAAGAAGATTGTTGATTGTCTCTGAGATTCTATCAAGCTCCTTAATTGTTTGGGTTAGAGTTTCGCGCATGTCCCTTGATACCCCCGGATTCATGAGCGCAACCTCGGTACTCGTTTTAATAACCGCGAGTGGGGTACGGATTTCATGAGCCACGTTTCCAATAAACCGTTTCTGGAATCGAAGTGAATCGCGAGCGGGTCGTAGCGCAAAGCGTGCCGCCAGAAAACCAAATAGAATGGTTAGAAGAATCAGTACCGCAAACACATATCCAATGGTTTGCGACTGCACATCAGTGATTGATTCGCCAAGGGAAATGCTGCTTGTGGTACCGCCCTGCATTGCCTGCGCAATATGCTCGCTAATAGAGCTTACAATCTGAGTTTGTGAGTATTGGAGGCCCCACCCAAACACCGCAACGGTAAGGATGGTGAGCGTGATCTGCAGCGCAATTATATGTACCGTACTTTTAACGTACGGGTTATTGCGGTACCTATCCGTTAAGTCGGTACCCAATACCTCGAATCGTTTCGAAGAGGGGGTCGGCATTTGCATAATCATCGAGTTTCTTACGAAGGTTCTTCATATGCACATCAAGCACGTTACTAAACGCAGGAAAGTCGAAGCTCCATACATGATCAAGAACTTGTTCGCGCTTCAACGCTTCGTTTGGATGACGCATAAAGAACTCAAGCAGTGAGAACTCCTTGAGGGTTAGTGCAACAGGTTCGCCGCTCTTTGTTACCGTGTGCTTGCCTGGATCAAGTTCTATATCGCGAACCTTGAGGGTGGTTGGAAGTGTTTCAGAAGGACGACGCATCACCGCATTCATACGCGCCACTACCTCATCAAAGGAGAATGGTTTTGCAATGTAGTCGTCTGCACCAAGATTCAAGAGATTAACCTTCTGCTCTGTTTCATCACGCGCCGTTAGGATGATTATGGGAGTAGTGACACCTTCAGCGCGCACCTCCTTGCATATAGTTGCGCCATCAATACCTGGAAGCATGAGGTCCAGTAGGATGAGATCGTACTCCTCCCGATAGAGCAGGATGCGGGTGCGTGCCTTCTCGCTATCATCAAGCCAGTCTACGGTGTAGCCTTTGAGCTCAAGACCTTTCTTGAGTGCTTCTGCCAGTTTCGCTTCGTCTTCGACAATGAGGATTCTCATACGGGTCTGGGGTTACAGGGTTCGGCTAATAGTTCGAGTATCCCTGTTTATGCATGAAGGCTTCATGAAGATACCTTCATGAAAGGTACGCCCTTGATTCCAGACCGTAAAGTAGCTATCTCGTGAGGCAGTAGGGTTGAGAATCAACAATAGCTGATTCTGCAGCGTTCGGGGCACAAATAGTGATACGACCCGTTGAGCTTGCTTGAGTAACCGTGTATCCCGAATCATATGTCGCTCCGGACAAAGTACCCGCAGAAGGATCAATAGGAAGCTCAGAGATATATGAGGGAACCAGGCAAGTCCTCAGGTCGAAAGCACTTGAAGAAATATCCGTAGAAGTATTTGGGAGGGGGCGTATGCAGTCGCTTGCATCAGTAAACACTCCTTGATTCTCCGCAATGCGCTGACCTATTGCGTTAAGGATCGCATTCACATCACTCGCGCGTTGTGCGTTACGGGCAAGAGCAAACTGACGTAATGGATTTATTGCGGTAAGAACTATGCCGGCCAAGACGGCAATCATGCCAATAACAACTAGAATTTCTATAAGCGTGAACCCGAAAGGAAGTGGAGTGGTACGTTTTTGATGCATAGAAAAGTATTGAATGAGTACACATATAAGTGTGATACCTGGCGTACGATTGCCATACCTAATTAGTCCATTCAGTACCCGCCGCAGCTATACATTTCTTTATATTGAATACAGTTCTTTCCAAGATGTAAGTATAGGTACTGCAGCAGTTGAGGTTGCAGTCGCCCGTGCTTCGATAGTACTTCGAGTGCGGTGTATTTTTGCAGATGTTCTAATTAAAACTTCTGTACTGCCTCTATGAACTGAATGAATAACACATGTGGTATGTGGAGACAGGGAGACCACAGCTCCTGCTGTCTCAGGTTGGTATGAATAATCTTTAGCTAATGCATACAATGCAACATATACGCATGAACGAGCATAGTGCTGTGCCTGGAGATACTGTTGATGCTCAAGTACATCACTGCGCGCAAGAAACGTACTTGTTCCTACCGCAAATGCGGTAGCGGTGAGTATAGCCGTCAGTATCACTGCCGTGAGTAGTGCAATGTATCCATTCTTTCTATAGCTCATATTCTTGTTGTGAAAACTCCTCCCTAATACCACCTGAATTGAGCACAAAGCGAATCGTCCAGAAGGGTGGGTCATCAAAAGCGTGAGTGGCAGTAAATTCTTCCATACGTGTTTGTGTACTGCTTATGGGTATGCCATCACGCAAGAGCCGAGAATCAACGAGTTGATAAGCACTAATACTTTCATCCATGACTGCCTGCGACAGAGTCTCAATCAAAAACATTCCCTCGTATACGACAAATGCCCGTGTGTTATTTTGTGTTGCTGTCTGTTGAATAGCAGCTGCTGCAGGAATAAGGGTACTCATCATAAGAGTAAATAGAGCAACGTAGATGAGAGTCTCAATAAGCGTAAGTCCCTGCATACTAAGAGCTAGTTATGGTCGTTAAGAATCCATTTCCCTCTGCACCTGCTGAACCGACATACAACATGTTGTTCCTGCAACTAAGAGAAGTGCCCGTACCGTTAGGGAGGGGTACTGATGCATATAGGGATATTTCTGATAGATCACTAATATTCCATATTTGTAGTGATCGTTCCGATAGAACAAATGCGAGGAAGTCACGAATCAGTATCTCTCGCACCCCACCCGGTGCCCGAGAAGTGCCAATGTCGATACCACCTATTCGAGTGAGTGTTGATATGTCGGAACGATCCAGAACAGAGAGCTCTTCTGAAGTCCCTGCACTAAAAGAACGTCCCACATACAACCGAGACCCGGAACGTACTACGCGTCGAGCATACCCCGCACCAAGAAATCTATATGATGCGAGTTCTACTGGATGTGTAGGGTCTTGTATGTCCAGTGCAATAAGTGCCTTACCTGACGAGCTATTGTCATCTGTGGTTATGTAGGCAACATGTTGATCAGCAGCAATGCCGTTTACCCCTCTACCAGCGGTGTATCCACCAAGATGCTTGGGTAGTGATGGCTCGTGCACATCGATTAGATGGAGCTCCTGCCCACCCGTTGTTTTCGAAAGTCCAAGATAGAGAACTCCACTCCTGTACATAACTGCACTAGCAGGAACGCTGCCGCTTGCTGCAGGCATTTGTATTGAAGCAATACGTACTGGTGCGGTGTCATGGGCATCAAACAGGTGGAGCTGTGCACATCCAAAAGGGTCCGATGCGCACGTGATTGCACTTGCACTGCTAAATCCATTCCCGGCATAAAAGGTGTTTGGTCCAATGGCTAGTGCACTGTACCCAATGCGAGAGGAAGCAGCATTATCGAATTCAGATGAAATATAAACCGGAACGATGTCACTCTCTGAAATATCAAAGAAAAATAGCGTGGGATGTGTTGCACTTGTGGTAGACGCAATCGCTATTGCAAGAGTACTTCCATTAACCGCCAATGCGCTAACAGGGAAGTAGGTACCTTGTATGTGAGAGGGGAGTAGTTCTCCCGGGGTAACGCGGTATGAGCTCACAATACGCGGTACCCTCCAATCACCTGAAAGAAATGGATCACATGGATGTAGTGCAGCATTTCGAACATCCATCACAAAAGACTGGAGTTGTATCGTTTTTTGAATGGTTGCGGGAGTTCTCCATTGAATTGTTGTTGTGAGTCGTTTGCCAATATCATCCATCGGAATCATATTGAATCCCAAAGTAAAACGATCATCAGAAGTACTTGCGGTACTCATGATTGATTCAAACGTATCCCGAGCCTGTATTTCCTGTTTGGTTAGGAGAGCGTGTGCTTGATTTGCTGCACTAAGCTCCGTGGTAGCGTGTTCAAGAATAAGTGGTGAGCCATATGCCACAAGCGATACTGCCACCATACCGCTCACCAATACAGTAAATGCGATAAGTATTTCTATGGTTGAAAACCCTCGCATCATAAAGCGTTTTGAAAACTAATGGCCCCAAGCTCACCAATACTTAGTCGCCAAGTGCTGCTGCCATATGTGAATTGAATCGATGATTCTAGATTTTCAACAGGGAATGAAATCCGTCCATCGATCTCAGATCTCGTATGCGCAGAAAGTACATACGATTCACCATCGTCCACCGCTTTGGCTGGTTGGTTATTCAGGGTATGTACAGACTCATTCCATTCGATTGAGCGCTCATTTCCATGCATTCCCTGTGCCCGTGCGTGGCGAAGTATTGCCACTGTTCGTTCAGGATCAGTGTGTGCAAGCAATCGCTCAAAATTAGAAATACTAACCGGGGCCGCAAATGTAGTGATGGCGGTGATGAGTCCCAGCACCATAAGCAGTTCAATAAGAGTGACGCCACTCATACCATTAGAAGCTAATCCCTTGGGTAAGGCCATAAATAGGGGTGATGATTGCAAGCGATATGAATCCAACGAGCAGTCCCATGATGATCATTAGTGCTGGCTCAACGAGTGTTGAAAGTAATCGTGCCTGCTCAGTAAGATACTCCTCATATATGTGTGCACATGCACGCAGGCTTTCTGGTAGGGTGCCGGTCTCTTCACCTGCTTGAATCATCTGCACCACAACGGTAGGGAATAGGTGAGGCACCGTAATGAATCCATCAGATATTCGTTGACCTCTTCGCACTAATTCTTGAGAACCTTCAAGTGCCCGCACATACAATGAGTGTCGAAGTGTTTGTGTCGTAAGTTCAAGAGCAACAATAAAGGGGACACCACGCTCAAGCAAAGCGGCAAGGGTACGACAAATCAGAGCAATATAATAATTACGGATCAAAATTCCAAATAAAGGAATTGAGAGGGAGACTCTGTCTCGTACCGTTCGGATGTGTTGAAGACGAAGTGCAAAGGCAACAAGCACACACAGCACCATAACCCCCAGTATCACCAACCACCAGTACTGTGTGAGTACGGTAGTTATGGTGATTAAGACGCGTGTTGAAAGCGGAAGTTCTTGATGCAATCCCTTAAATAGTGGGAGTATCTTTGGAAAGGTGTAGAGGGTAAGAAAGAGCGTTATACCAAAAGTCGCCAACATAATCACCGTGGGATACAGTGCGGCACTCAAAATGGTCCGTGTTAGTGCTGCGCGTTTCTGAAGTATCTGTACTATCTGTGTTGCATGCTCTGCTAGTGCACCACTCATTTCACCAATACGAATAAAACCAATAACTAAGGGATCAAAGGTTCGAGGAAACTGTGCAAGCGCATCAGCAACAGTCTTGCCCTCTCGAATATCCTCAGCGATACACCGCACAAGCCTAACTGCCTGTGGCCGAGAATTACTTTCTGCGATAAGACCAAATGCACGATAGATAGGTATACCTGCATGTAGATACAGAGAAAGGTTGCGCATGAATGCAATACACTCTTCTGTGTTAAGGGAAGGAGTTCTCAGATTATTCATGCATATGTCTGATTACTTCCTCTGGCGTGGTAATACCTTCATGAACCAAATGCATCCCCGCAACAGGGAGTGGCACGAAGCTGCCGCTCCCTATAGCAACTTCTAACAGAGTTTCCAGATCGTCATCCCCAATACAGTCACGAATCGTGGAGTCTACGAGAAGTAGTTCGAAGATGCCAACTCTTCCTGAAAATCCAGTACCGTTGCATTGCTTGCACCCACCACTTCTCATGTAAATGGTGATATCGAAGAGGGCGGTAGTGGCTTCATCTGCAAACATGGGAACCACGCAGTGTGTACAATTCACACGAACGAGTCGTTGCGCAATAACTAGTGATATGGTCGATGCAAGTAAATAACTTTCAACACCTAAATCACGAAGTCGTATAAAGGCTGCAATCGCATTGTTCGCATGCAACGTAGAGAGAACTTGGTGACCAGTTAGTGCTGCATTTGTAGCAATGCGGGCAGTTTCGGTATCACGAATCTCTCCCACAAGTAACACATCTGGATCCTGGCGGAGGATACTGCGTAGCCCACCTGCAAAGGTTATGCCTGTACGTTCATTTGTTTGGATTTGAGTAATACCTTCCAGAGCATACTCAACAGGATCCTCGATGGTAACTACCGATACATCACGCTTTGCAAGTTGCGTAAGAAGTGTGTACAGAGTCGTGGTCTTTCCCGAACCCGTGGGACCCGTGGTGAGTATCATTCCATACGGGCGTGCAAGTGCTTTATGAATGAGAGTTTGCTGTGCTTCAGAAAACCCCAATGTAGAGAGGGAAGGAGCAGTAGCCACTATCGGAAGCAAACGTAATACTGCATTCTCACCGGTATAGGTAGGAGCTATGGAAACACGAATGTCGATTAGTTTGTCTTCTTGTTCGAAACGAAACCGTCCGTCTTGTGCGGTTTGGTGTTCATCAGTTCGTAGTCCAGCAAGTATCTTTAGTCGAGCAATCACTTCAGCGTGCACTGTGAGTGGTAGCTGATGCGCATCAATAAGATGACCATCAATACGGAATCGAATAAGGAGTGCGTGCGTTCCGGGTGCAACATGAATGTCAGATGCGCGTAGTGCGTAGGCAGATACAATAAGCGCATCTACTAATAGCACGATAGGGATGGGATTTCGCCGAAGAAGATCTTGTATATCCGTTTGCATGAAGTCTTATAATTCATGCTACGAGATCGGGCTTTATATAGTGCTGAATTAAGTAGGTATACCCACTCAGCCACTAAAGCCATATTTTATAGTCTGTTTATGCTTACTTTATTTACTAATCTTCCAGTGGCTTATATCCTGAATAGTGGAGTTAACAGGGAATGGAGGGTGTAGTGCAACACGATCACTGGACAGAGGAACATCTAGCACGACTGGATGTTCACGAAACATTCGCCGATGCGGTTACCCATGGCATTGAGATGCTAACCGAACTACGCAAGTTCGGGTTGGTGAACCAGATCTGTGGACCTATGACCACAGGAGGACTGGGCACACTTGAAGCCAACATGGACCTATTCGCGTATGCCGTGAAGATGGCACGGGAAAGAAGTTACGTAACGTTCAATCAAATCCCGTTCCAGAAAGTGATCATTCGTATCACTGATCATCACCGTGGCGGTCCGTACAACATGGGAATCCTCACTAACTTCTATGGTCCGCTATTTCAGTCTGGGTTAGTCCAGCAGCTGCTGTTCTTGCCTGGTTGGGAGAGTTCAACTGGAGCATGCAAGGAGCGTGAGTTTGCTCAGGAATATGGGATACCAGTAATGGAATATCCCGAACCATGGCTCAGAACAAGAGCCGCCTGAATATGTGGCTGTCCGGCGAAGTCCGGGCAGCTCATTCTTTTATACCGTCACCACTTCTGCTACACTCCCTCTATATGGCATATGACTTTTCCAAACTAAAGGCGAACATCCAGGAGACTGAGGAGTGGCTTCAGCGCGAGATGTCAAACATTCGTACTGGACGGGCAACCCCTACACTTCTGGATTCCATCAAGCCAGAGATTTATGGAGCGCGCACCCCGATCCCCTCAGTAGCGAGTGTAACGATTGAAGATGCCCGTACTCTTCGAATCGTTCCCTGGGATAAATCGATCACCAAGGATGTTGAGCGTGCTATTAACGAAGCAGATCTCGGTGTTTCTGTTGCTGTGGATGATACAGGTCTTCGTGTGATCTTCCCAATGCTTACGGCAGAACGACGAACCATGCTCCAGAAACTTGCTGGTGAAAAAACAGAACAGGCAAAGATAACACTACGTGGTCACCGTACCGATGCCATAAAGGAGATTGAGGCAGCTGAGAAAGAGGGTGGCATGGGTGCTGATGAATTAAAGCGGCTAAAGGAAGAAGTACAGAAGTTTATAGACAAAGGTGTGGAAATGCTTGAGGCACAGACCAAGCGAAAGCACGAAGAGATTGCGCTGTAAATTAGTTGAGTAGGTCAGGAAGATTTGGTACACTCTCCTCAGTCTCATTAGATGAGGCAATTGGGCTTCAGGGAAACCTGTCGTCTCCCCCTAAAGGGGGGAAAGAAATCAGTCGCCAAAGACACAGGTCATGGCGGCTGTTTTCATTTTATTAAACGTACACACATCAATCTTCGCAATTTTATTGATAAGCCTTCTTGAGCTGAGTGATCTTGTTTGGATTAAAATAGCTGCTGAAGTAGATCCACGTATAACACCAAGAGGAAAATAATACGGCGTACTTTTGACCTTGCTCGTCAACGGAATACCAAGAAATAGATTTTTATTGTATTTCTTTACAATTATCACAGGTCTCAAAAACTCTCTTCCGCGTCCATTCTGTTCATACCCTACATTTGCCCCCAAGTAGCAAAACCAAACCTCCCGCTCATTAAAATAGAGTGTTTGGTCAGGACGCATTGTATTCAACCAATGCTTTATTTTGTGCCACGCGCTAAGACCGTACTTGCTACCCATTACTTAATAGTCGAACGCACAGAGTAATATAGGGACAGTTTAGTGCTGAATAGCCTGAGATAGCTTAGTTAGAATTTTAGAACTTATTTATGTAGGTAGTGTAAACTGGGGGAATGTCAGTCATCCTTTTCATCCTCGTACTCGTCGCACTTATCGTTGCGCATGAGTTTGGTCACTTTGTCGTTGCAAAACTTTCGGGCATGCGCGTTGATGAATTTGGTATTGGATACCCTCCGCGTGCCTGGGGTTTTAAGAAAGGAGGCACAGAATATACGCTTAACTGGATACCGTTTGGTGGTTTCGTACGTATATATGGGGAAGACGCTAATGATGCCTCTGGAGGAGATGCATTCAGTGCACGACCAAAAATTCTTCAAGCGTTAACGTTGGTGGCAGGTATTGCAATGAACCTGTTGTTTGCATACGTACTTATTGTGGTGTCACTGGGTCTTGGAACACAGCGTGCACTCACTGATGAAGAGGCGATGCGGGACCCTAATGCCGTTATTGCTGTTGCCGATGTACTTCCAGGAAGTCCTGCAGCAGAAGCAGGATTTATGCCGGGAGACCTGATTCGTTCTGTTGAAGGAAAGAATGGAACCTTTACGGGGGCAGGAACTGATGCATTCACTGCATATGTTGCAGATGATCGTACCCTCACTCCTCTCACGTTTGAAGTTGAACGAAACAATGAACCCATAACCATTGTGGCAACTCCACAGAGTGGTGTTATTGCAGCGGAGCCATGGCGCATTGGTTTGGGTGTGGCCGTTTCTTCGGTGGGTACTGTTGCTGTTACGTGGTATGAAGCACCCATTCAAGGGGCAGTTCTAACTTGGGAACTCACGAAACAAACTGCAATTGGTCTTGCGCATTTCTTTGGAGGTATCTTTACGTTCTCCACGAACCTCGCACAGGTGACAGGCCCTATAGGTATTGCTGGGGCAGTGGGAAGTGCTGCAGACAATGGATTAACGGCGCTTCTTGTTATCACGGCTATCATTTCCATCAACCTTGCACTCATAAACCTCATTCCAATCCCTGCTCTAGATGGGGGCCGCCTCCTCTTTGTGCTTATTGAAACTGTTACGCGAAGGCCCATTAATGCTGGGGTGGGACGTACCGTTAACACCATTGGATTTGCATTCCTGATTCTACTGATGATTGTCGTATCTGCACACGACGTGTTTAAACTCTTCGCATAAAAGTATCGAGCGCCACTATGGGCGCTCGATCAATTTCATGGTAGTGGAACAAATTGACCCAGGTCGTTTTTCTCGCACTCATCCCACCGGAAGGTTCTCCCATGCATGTGTATGTATACGCCATAAGGAAGAATTCGTACTGCACAAATAGCCCCAGCAAAATTGGTGTCTGCATCTGAACCGCGAACGCACGCAGGTAATGATGAACCTGTGACCACGATAGTCTTGGGAAGATCATGCTGCGTGATACGTGAAGCTACCTCAATTATACCGTCAGTGCCGTGGACTATTACCTGTCTTTCTTCAGGTTCAGTTATACATTGCCGTGCAGTTGCTCGATAATCAGATACATCCATGTCCAGGCTGTCCATCGGATTCATGGAGTGAACACGAATGTTTGTTAAACGCATTCTTTCGATAATTTCGTATACGGCGCTTTTCTTTGGAAAGACAAATTCATATGTTCCTTTGCCCTCAGGATAGATCTTATCGAAAGAACCTCCTCGCGTAAGGACGAGAACAGTCTTGTCAGTGAAGGAATACATTTTCTGGCTCCCGCCTGTGTTGAATCTACTCTGACCGTACAACACTTACTACAGACTGGCAAACACCTTTTGCGAAGGGAACTAAGAGCCGTATACTGTGGGGAATGCGGCAAACACACCTTTTCACAAAGACTCGCCGGGAAGCACCGGCAGATGAAGTATCAAAGAATGCACAACTCCTAATTCGTGCAGGCTACGTTCATAAGGAAATGGCAGGTGCATATGACTATCTGCCTCTTGGTATGCGTGTGATAGAGAAGATCAAGGGAGTAATCCGTGAGGAGATGAATGCCATTGGTGGTCAGGAACTTTCTCTCACTGCGCTTCAGGATCCAGAGATCTGGAAGGCTACGGATCGTTGGGATGATGAGAAAGTTGATGTTTGGTTTAAGACAAAACTAAAGAATGATACCGAACTTGGTCTTGGTTGTACTCACGAAGAACCAATGGCACGTATGATGCGTGATCATGTGAACTCATATCGTGATCTCCCAAAATACACCTACCAGTTCCAGACTAAGTTCCGTAATGAACTACGCGCAAAGAGCGGTATCATGCGTGGCCGAGAATTCATGATGAAAGATATGTATTCTTTCAATCGCACCGAAGAAGAACTTGATGCATTCTATGAGAAGGCTATTCAGGCATACAAGAACGTATATGATCGTGCTGGTATCGGAGACAAGACGTTCGTAACATTCGCATCAGGCGGCATGTTCTCTCAGTTTAGTCATGAGTTCCAAACGGTCTGTGATGCAGGAGAAGATATCATATACATTGATGACTCTCAGAACATCGCCGTGAACGAAGAGGTGATGAAGGACGACATCCTGGAGGGACTTGGTGTAAAGCGCGAGACCCTGCGTGAAGCAAAGTCTATTGAGGTGGGTAACATATTCAAGTACGGAACACGGTATACCAAGGAGCTTGGTGTTACATTCAAAGATGAGGACGGTATTGATAAGCCAGCAGTATTCGGTGCGTACGGTATTGGTATCGGTCGCTTGATGGGAACTATTGTTGAACTACTTTCAGACGATAAGGGAATTGTATGGCCAGCGTCAGTTGCGCCGTATGGTATTCATCTTCTTTCACTCGTAGCAAATGATGAAGTGGTGGTCGCTTACGCAGATTCTCTGTATGAAGAACTAACTGCAGTTGGTGTTGAGGTTCTCTATGATGATCGCGATGCGCGTGCAGGTGAGAAGTTGGCTGACAGTGATCTGATTGGTATCCCAACACGTATTCTTGTTGGAAAGGACACCATCTCGAGTGGGTTGGTTGAGGTTGTAGACCGTGCAACAGGAGAAGTGAAGAAGGTAACTCGTACCGAGCTCCTCTCACACATGGGCTCAGTTTCCACATAACTTTTATGGCAAAGCGTTTTAGTACTAACTCACTCTTCTCGAGCGATATTGGTATCGATCTCGGTACGGGTAACACACTGGTGTATGTACGTGGACGCGGCATAGTTATTAATGAACCTTCTGTAGTAACGGTGAATGAGAAAACAGGACAAGTAGTTGCGGTGGGTAATGCAGCTAAGGCTATGCTTGGGAAAACACCACCGCACATTAAAGCAGTACGGCCCCTTTCTCATGGGGTTATTTCCGACTTCGAAGTGACCCAGGAACTTCTTGCATACCTTATTCATAAGGCACAAAGTGGTCGCACTCGATTGTTCGGACCGCGTGTAGTGGTGGGTGTTCCAACGGGTGTAACGAATGTAGAAAGCCGTGCAGTACGTGATGCAGCACTCACCAGCGGTGCACGTGAAGTATATATTCTTGAGGAACCGATGGCAGGTGCAATTGGATCTAAGCTGCCTATTAATGAAGCAATTGGTACCATGGTGCTGGATATTGGCGCAGGTACCACAGACATTGCCGTGATCGCCCTTGGGGGAACGGTTGCAGGAAAGAGTTCACAGGTGGCTGGCGATCGTTTGAACGATAATATTATTGATTTTGTCCGCAGTGAGTTCTCTCTGGCAATTGGTGAGCGTACCGCAGAGGACGCAAAGATTGCCATTGGCGCCGTGCTACCTCTTGATGAAATATTAGAGCGTCCGATTCGTGGACGTGATCTTGCAACAGGACTGCCTCGAGAAGTCATTCTCACTGATGCACATATACGTGAAGCACTTGCACCTTCCATGGATAGCTTAATGGAGGCAATGAAAGATGTGATTGAACGCACACCGCCAGAACTACTTTCAGATGTACTGGAGCGAGGCGTAACAGTGTTTGGGGGAGGTGCATTGCTGCGCGGACTTCCCGAGCTTCTCGCAAAGATGCTTGGAGTACCTGTATTTGTTGCAGATGATCCACTCACTGCAGTGGTACGGGGTACGGGTATTGTTACTGAGAATCCACGAATGTGGGAAGAATCATTCATGCATGAAGAGGCCGTCCTTACGCAGAACTAGTGCTCGTAGTCGCAACGCGCTTGCCACTCCAGGGCAGGTAATTGCGGGCGTGCTTATTTTAATGATGGTAGTGCTGGCGATCATACGGTTCGCGGCACCAGGAGTATTTATTGCCATTGCTTCACCGGTATGGCATGTGGGTGCGTACTTTTCCGGAGGGGTGCAGTATGTAACACGAGGATTCTCTAGTGCAGAAATGCTTGGAAGGGAACGTGATCGTTTGCTCACGGAGAATGTGGCACTGCAGGCTGAAAATCTCCGATTGAATACCCGCGCACAAGATTTGCAGGCATTGCTTGGCTCACGCACAGAGGCAACCGCCGGTATTCTTGCTGCAGTATTGGCGAGACCACCTGTAGCACCATATGACGTGCTTATCATAGATCAGGGCACCTCCTCTGGTGTGTCACTGGGTGCTATAGCCTACGGACCTGGGGGTACGCCACTAGGAACCGTTGCAAGTGTCTCTACGCGCTCATCACGTATCACCCTGTACTCAAATCCTGGTCTTGAAACTGCAGCGTGGACCGGTGATACCCGTGTTCCCGTTATGCTAAAAGGTTCTGGTTCCGGTGGCTTCACCGCCGAACTATCCAAAGCAGCAGGAGTCATGGAGGGGCAGGGAGTATACATTGCAGGTGCGGGAGCGCTTCCCGTTGGTCAGGTGGCACGTATAGACAGTTCTCCATCTTCACCGAATGTTGTGCTGCATGTGCATCCCTATCTGAACCCTTTCTCCCTAACCTGGGTCACCATCGAACGAATGAATCCATGATGCACATACCACCTGCAGCACGCATTGGCATTATCGCCGTTGCCTGCATCTCACCCTTTCTTTTTCCAAGTGTGATAACGGCTATTCTTGCCGTATGTGCAGCCTTCATCTTTCCACCCATTGCAATTGTTATAGGGATGCTAACAGATCTCCTCTATGAACCAACCGGCTATTTGCCCTTCGCAAGCATATTCGGTCTAATAATCTGCGTTTCGGTCTTTTTCGTGCGTTCATTCCTCAAAACACGTATTATGTAAGCATGTTTGGCAGAAGGCATTATAAGGATCCAGAACTCAATCCGGATGACATCTTCCTGGATGCTACGAACCTGCCTGAATTCAATCAAAGCAGTCTAGAGGGTCGTCTCGAAAAACCCATTGGTCAATCAACCTATCTGGGACTGTTTATCGTTTCCTTCCTGATCTTTGGCGCACTTGTTGCGCAAGCTGCAAACCTCGAACTTATACAAGGAAGCAAGTATGCGAGTCAGAGCGAACGTAATCGCTTGCGTCCTGAAGTCCTCTTCGCACAGCGGGGTGCTATTCTCGATCGCAATGGAGTTTCTCTAGTGTCTAATGTTGAAAGTGACGATGGATCAGTAAAGAGGACGTATGAATCACCAGGCTTTGGTCATTTGCTCGGATATGTTTCTTATCCGAAGAAGGACTCTTCAGGTCACTACTATGACACCGTAATCACCGGACTTGCAGGAGTTGAATCTGCTTTCAATGAAACACTCTCAGGAGAGAATGGAACCCTCCTTGTTGAAGAGGATGCTCTTGGTCATGTGCAGAGTCAGGGAAGTGTGAAGCCTGCACAGCATGGTGAATCACTCACTCTTTCCATCGATGCGCATGCACAGCGGGCATTCTATGACGCCATTAAAGAGACGGCAGACAAAGTACCGTATCAAGGTGGTGCGGGTGTGTTGATGGATGTAAATACGGGAGAAGTTATTGCACTGGTCTCATACCCTGAATACGATCCAAACGTACTATCTAGTGGAGGACCCTCTGACATCATTGCCAGTTACTCACGTGACTCGCGTCAGCCATACCTTGATCGTCCCGTGAATGGTCTCTATACCCCAGGCTCCATTGTTAAGCCCCTCATTACAAGCGGTGCTATGACCGACGGTATTATTGCGCCAGAAACTTCAATCTATTCAAGTGGCTCAATCTCTATCCCTAACCCCTATGATCCCAAAAACCCAACGGTCTTTAAGGACTGGAAGGCGCTAGGTGCCATGGATATGCGTCATGCCATCGCTTGGTCCTCTGACGTCTATTTCTATAGCGTAACGGGCGGTTTTGGTGCCCAGAAGGGCCTTGGAATCGAGCGTCTTAAGTATTGGTATGAGGCATTTGGTCTCACGAAGCCAACCGGTATTGAACTAGCGGGAGAAAAGAGTGGATTTGTCCCTTCACCAGCGTGGAAGGAAGAAACACTTAAAGAGCCATGGCGTATTGGCAACACCTACCACACAGGCATCGGCCAGTATGCTATGCAGATCACTCCACTTGCAGCAGCTCGCTCTATTGCTGCTGTTGCAAATGGAGGGAAGCTTGTGAAGCCAACACTAATAAAAGACCCACCGCTAGCAGGGCAGAGTATTCCTGTGAGCCAGGCAGCACTCCAGGTGGCACGCGAAGGTATGCGTCTTGGTGTCACTGAAGGAACGTCCCTGGGGTTGAATGACCTTTCTTTTGTACGGATTGCCGGGAAAACCGGCACCGCCCAACTTGGGTTTCGTAATGAGTTCTATAACACATGGGCAGTGGGATTCTTCCCATACGAAAACCCTAAATATGTATACGCAGTGGTAATGGAGAAGGGTCCTGCAGGAACCAGTATTGGTGGTATCTACGCAATGCATCATTTCTTCACGAACCTTCGTGCTGCTTCACCTGACTTTTTCAAATAATCTGGGTTGTTGACGCGCAGACTGAGCCACGTACAATACGGTTACTTTCACTTTATTTTCACATGACGACAGAATTAGAAACAATGGTGAGCCAGGAGAAGTTCGATGAAATGGTTAAGGAACTAGAAAACCTTAAGACGGTTCGTCGTACCGAAATAGCAAAGAATCTTGAGTATGCTCGATCGCTTGGTGATCTCTCTGAGAACGCTGAATACCAGGAGGCACGAGATCTTCAGGCTGCAACTGAAGAACGTATCCGAAAGCTTGAGGAACTTGTTAAGCGTGCAAAGATCGTAACTGACGGCAAGAAGAAGGATGTTGTTGGATTCGGCTCATCAGTTGTTATCAAGAAAGATGGTGGTTCTGATATGCACGAGTACATGATCGTTGGCTCAGAAGAAGCAGACATGCGCGCACACAAGCTCTCACACGTTTCACCACTCGGTGCTGCACTAATGGGGAAGAAGAAGGGAGATAGCTTCACCTTTGAAACTCCAAACGGAAAGCAGACCTATCACGTAGAGAAGGTTGCATAACACAATGTAAAGAAGGAACCTCCGCGGTGTTAACGCGGAGGTTTTCTTTTTGATTGGAGGCCACTGCCTTCTATTTTGGCTTGCTCAGCTCCATCTTGATCAGGTATAGGGAACCACAGACCGCGGCGATCGTGGAGAAGAAGATCATGCCAGACCACAGAAGCGTCGGTTCCTTGATGGGGGCGAACAGGGCCGCCGGCGAAATGGTGCTGATGACGAAGCCAATCAGGCACGCCAGAGACAGCAGTAAAGTACAAAAGAAGACCTTCAGCATCTTGTTCCTCCTGGAGGTGCCTGCCGAGTGCTGGCCTCTATAGGAACCATACAACTAAACAAATGGAACGCAACATGTGCTAATCTGGGGACATATGGCAGATGTAGAAACGATCCGCAAAGAGCGGCTCGCTAAGATAGAGACGCTTAAAGAGGCGGGGATGGAGGCATATCCTGCACAGGTGAACCGCTCGCATACCCTCAGTGATTTCATGTACAAGCATCAGGCGCTTGAGCGTGAACACGCACTTATTACAATCGCAGGACGCATCATGAGCATCCGTGATCAAGGAGGAGTTATGTTCGTTGATCTCTTTGATGGTACTGAGAAAGCTCAAGTGGTCCTTCAACAAGACGCAGATCTCAAGCAGGAGTTGTTTGAACTATTTAAACAGGCGGTTGATACGGGAGATATCATCGAGGTACCTGGTTTTGCATTCACCACCAAGCGTGGTATGCGTTCACTGCAAGCAGCAAGTTGGCGCATGCTTGCGAAGTCTCTTACTCCCGTACCAGACGAGTTCTACGGTATTAAAGATGAAGATGAACGCTTCCGAAAGCGATATTTGGATATTCTTCTCTCCAAAGAAACAGCAGATCGTATTCGCCGTCGCTCCCTATTCTGGAATGTTATTCGTACGTACCTCCTTAAGAAGGGGTTTGTTGAAGTTGAGACACCGGTACTTGAAACTACTACAGGTGGGGCAGATGCGCGCCCCTTTGTTACCCATCACAACGCACTCGACATCGATGTGTATCTCCGTATTTCAGCAGGTGAGCTCTGGCAGAAGCGATTGATGGTGGCTGGACTCCCTAAAGTTTTTGAGATCGGTCGTATCTTCCGTAACGAGGGTATGTCCTTTGAACATGCTCAGGACTACACCCAACTTGAATTCTACGAAGCGTTTGAAGACTATCGCCACGGCATGAACATGATCACCGACCTGTACCGCACTATTGCTGATGAGGTATATGGCACTCGTATCTTCACCATCAAGGATGTGGAGGTGGACTTCGGTGCTGCATGGCAGACTTATAACTATTGCGCTCTTATCAAAGAATCCTTCGGTGTTGATCCGCTTGAAACTGATGCAGCGGAAGTGGGGAAAGCAATGGAGAAGGCGGGTATTCCTGTTCCTGAAGATGGATTCAATAAGGAACGAGGTATCGATCTCCTCTGGAAGCAGATACGCAAAGGACTCTCTGGTCCTGGTTTCCTCATTGGTGTCCCTGCATACATGGAGCCATTGGCAAAGCGCAGCAAGGAAGATGATCGTGTGGTGGAGCGATTCCAAGTGATCCTTGGAGGTTCTGAGATGGGCAAGGGATTCACTGAACTCAATGATCCTATCGATCAGGCAGGACGTTTTGCACATCAGCAGGAACTGCGTGACCAGGGTGATGACGAAGCGCAGATGAATGACATCTCATACGTGGAGGCTCTTGAATACGGTATGCCACCCGCATTCGGTTTCGGAGTATCTGAAAGACTCTTCAGTGTCATGGAAGGAGTATCTATTCGTGAAGGACAGATCTTCCCACTCATGAGACCTCGTAGCGACTAATACAAAAAGAAGATGGCGCCCGCAAAGGGCGCCATCGCTTTTATTCGTAGAGACAAGAAAGTCAGCACAGTTCAAAGAAGTAGGGTCGATCGCGTTGTGCACGATGCCCCGAAGAGTAGGGAACACGTTTCTTCTTGGGTTGCGATACCCCTCCCAAGTCGCGGTGCAGATGCCTGCACGCGATATCGAGACAAGGACGCCTTAAGGTCTTGTCGACCCTGTCCAGACTCACTCCAGGATTAATCGCCACTTGAATCCGAGAAGATCTCGCCCATTCCGGAACGTGAGGACCTAACGCCGCGCGACTTGCTGTGCCGTCACGGTTTGCGGGTGTAATAACCCTAAAGAACCTATTCGGGAATGTGTGTATCGTGGTGCACGTGAACAGCGCAACGGAACTGGTCGGAGCAGGAGCTAGTTCGCCACTCTCATCCTCTTCGATCAGCTGTAGCTGCACATGCTGGCTCAGCTCTCCCTGGTTATAGAAGGCAACCATTTGCCCCAGTGTCTCTGCTAGGCGGCCGTATACCGCCATTGCCCTGAGGTCAATCAACGAAATTGCATACTCAACTTGTTGCAACATTACTTTTCTCCCTCTTCTTCTGCTATGAAGGTACAAACGAATCGAGGCTTTGACCGGTGGTCAAAGCCTCGATTCAAATTTCTGTGGGGAAGTCCTGCTACTTAGAAATCTCAATCGAAACCTCGACCGGGGTTAGGCCGAAGATATGCTTGAAGATAAAGTAACGGACGTATGAAACCATGTGTTCCCAGCATACATTGCTTAGAGCACTACTGTCAAAGGACAAATAACCCTTAGTTGTGGGGATAAATAGGGCAGGGTGGGAAGTTGTGTCATATACTTACACTCTAGTGGGATGAAGTGGGAATGAATTGCATTCCCCTTAAACCGCTGCCACAACACTAATGTTCATCGGAGAATATCGTCACACGTTCGATGCGAAGAATCGCATTTCACTTCCGGCTAAATTCCGGAAGGAACTTGGTAGCTCCGTTATCGTTACGCGCGGTCTTGATCACTGTCTCTTTGTGTATCCAAAGACGGCATGGAAGAAGGAAGCAGCTAAGTTGGCAGCACACTCCACAGGAAGCAAGGCAGGACGAGGTCTCTCACGATTAATGCTTGCTGGAGCAAATGAAGCAGATGTCGATTCAGCGGGGCGTATCCTTGTTCCTGATTATCTAAAGAGCTTTGCCGCGCTCAGTGTGAAGAGCGTTATTGCGGGCGTAAATGAGCGTGTTGAGATTTGGGACGAAGTAGCGTGGGAGACATACACAAAGGAAATTGAGAGTACCGCAGACGAACTAGCGGAGACGCTTGCATAAGTATGGAACAGGTCCACGAGAGCGTCCTTCTAACAGAATGTCTAGAAACTCTAGATATTCAACCAGATGATGTGGTGGTGGACGGAACCATTGGTGGGGCAGGGCACTTCCGTGAGCTGCGTAGTCGCCTTGGTGCAGAAGGAACACTCATTGGTATCGATGCTGATGAGGATGCTATTGGACGCGCTGCACAAGTGGTGTCGAATGCAGAGGGACCACGCACTATTCTTGCGCACAACAACTTCCGTAACCTGGAAGCCATCCTTGAACATGAAGGTATTGAGTCTATAGACAAAGCACTCTTTGATCTTGGATGGAGCAGCTTCCATCTTTCTGCAGGCCGCGGATTCTCATTTAAGACAGAAGAACCTTTGTACATGACCTATGGTTCACCAGAAGAGGGCAAGACAGCAGCAGACCTTGTTAACTCTGCAACAGAAGAAGAACTCGCAGATATTATCTTTACGTACGGAGAAGAACGCTTTGCACGTGGTATTGCACGCTCCATTGTACTAACCCGAAAGAACAGCCCCATACTCACCACCTCAGAACTTGCTGAGGCGGTAACAGCAGGAACACCTGGCTGGTATCAGCACCGCCGCCTGCACCCTGCAACAAAGACTTTCCAAGCGCTCCGCATTGCAGTTAATGATGAACTTGGTGCACTTCGTGCAGGCCTCACTGGTGCACTCACACACCTCGCTCCCGGGGGCCGCATTGCCGTCATCACCTTCCACAGTATTGAAGATCGCATTGTGAAGGGTATGTTTCGTGATGCGGTGTATCAGGGAACAGGGAAGCTAGTGAACAAGAAACCACTGGTACCCAGCACTGCAGAGATGACAAAGAATCCGCGCTCACGTAGCGCAAAGCTTCGTGTCTTTGAGCGTTGCAATGGACAGATTGAATGTACAGAAGCATTCGATCGATCCGCATTATCACTCGCGTAACACCTATGACCATGCCAACACGCCTCATCCCCGTTCTCTCCATCTCTGCAGGGGTGTTGGTGATGGTATACCTCGGTCTGATCGTCGCCACGATCCTGTTTGCCACGTGGCAAACACAAGCACTCAGCTCTATTCGTGATGCACAGGCAGCAATTGGTACGCTTGAAAGCAAGTACTATGTAGCAATCGGAACTCTTGATTCAACGAACCCCTATTCACTCGGATTTGTTCGCCCCACCAACGTGCAGTATGTAGCAGGAGCTAATCTTCCAGACGGACTCACGTTCGCTGGCCGCTAATATGCGAAGGGCGTTCAGATTGCGATTACGTATCGTTTCTGGCGTCATTATTTTCCTGGCGCTCTTTCTCGTACTTCGTCTCTATTTTGTACAGATCGTACATGCACATGAATACTCACTACGTGCTGAACGTCAGTATGTGAGCTCAAGTCAGGAATTGTATGATCGTGGTTCCATCCTCTTTACTCGAAAGGACGGTACCTATCTATCAGCAGCAACCGTGGCAACTGGATTCCTTATAGCCATTGACCCTTCACACCTAGAAGACCCAGAGGTTGCGTACACTGCAATTCTTGAGGCAGTACCCGATGCCAGCCGAGAGGAATTCTTCGCCTCTGCAGCAAAGAAAGAGGACCCCTATGAAGTTATTGGCCACAAGATTAGTGATGAAGCAGGGCGTGCGCTCTCTGCAAAAGATATCCCAGGAGTAATTGTGGAGCGTGAACGATGGCGCACCTATCCTGCAGGATCAAAGGGAGCCCAGTCTGTTGGCTTCACCGGATACCTAGATGACAACACCATCGCAGGTCGCTTTGGTCTGGAGCGGTACTATGATGACGTACTGCACCAGCAAGGTGAAGGTGCGTTTGGTAATTTCTTTGCGGAATTGTTTGCAAACCTTGATAGCGTTGTCTCTGATCCGAAAACTGCTCGGCAGGGAGATGTGATCACGTCTATCGAGCCAATCGTACAAGAGAAGCTTGATCAAACCCTTAAGGCAATTAATGACCAGTATGGCAGTGAAGAAACAGGAGGTATTATCATGGATCCTGAAACTGGAGAGATTATTGCACTTGATGTGTATCCTTCCTTTGATCCAAACAATTTCCAGAACGAAAATAGTAACTACTTCAGTAACCATCTAGTAGAGAGTCGGTATGAGTTCGGGTCCATTATTAAAGCACTCACCATGGCGTCAGGACTTGATGCAGGAGTGATAACACCCGAGACGGTATATAACGACACAGGCTGTATTGAAGTGAATAAGAAGCGCATCTGTAACCACGACCTCAAGGCACGTGGTACCACACCCATGCAGGAGATTCTCTCGCAATCGCTAAACGTTGGTGCGTCATTTATTGCAACAAAGCTCGGGCACTCCGGATTCCGTACATATTTCACAAAGCTTGGTTTTGGTACTGAAACAGGTATCGACCTACCAAGTGAAATTCGCGGTGACATTCATAACCTAGAGAGTCCCCGTGACGTGGAATATGATACGGCTTCCTTCGGGCAGGGTATTGCAACTACCCCTATTGCAACCATTCGTGGACTGGGAGCACTTGCGAACCATGGGAAGGTCGTAACACCGCACCTAGCAACGGCCATTCGTCTTGAGTCTGGGGTGGTTAAGAAACTAACATGGGGAGATCCACAGCAGGTATTTAGTCCTGCAGCCGTAGATGACACCACTCGTATGCTCGTGAAGGTGGTGGACGAGAAGCTGAGTAATGGTACGGTGAAGATTCCGGAGATGAGTGTAGCGGCAAAGACAGGTACGGCACAAATTGCGGGTCCTGATGGGAAGTACTACGCAAACCTATACTTCCACTCATTCTTTGGCTATTTCCCCGCATCTGACCCCAAGTACATCATTCTGCTCTATACCAAGAAGCCGCAGGGTGTACAGTATGCATCTGAAACCCTCACGCACCCCTTCATGGATCTTACGCACTTCCTGATCAATTATTATGATGTACCACCAGATCGGGCGACCTACACACGATAACCATTTATGAAAACACTTCTTCGTAGCATCTTCGCATCGGTACTAGGCTGGCTTGCTGCCGGTATCGTTCGCAAGTACAAGCCGAAGATTGTGATGGTGACGGGAAGTGTGGGGAAGACATCAACAAAGGACGCGGTTGCTGCAGCATTGTCGGGAATCTATTTAGTACGAAAGAGTGACAAGAGTTATAACAGTGAGTTTGGAGTACCACTTACCATTGTTGGCGTAGACAGTCCTTGGGCAAACCCAGGCGCATGGCTCAAGGTATTTGGTGAAGCATTTGCGCTCCGTTTCTTCCCAAGTCACTACCCAAACATGCTAGTGCTTGAAGTAGGTGCAGATCGTCCTGGGGACCTCGCAAAGATTATGAAGATCGCACTACCAGATGCGGTTGTTGTAACAAAGCTTCCTGAAGTTCCGGTACATGTTGAAGCCTATCCAACACCTGCTGCAGTACGCGAGGAGGAATTCTATCCTGCCTATGCACTTGACGAGGGTATGCCACTCATCATGAATGCAGAGGATGAGTATGCGATTGCGATGAGTGCGCGCTTAACGGCGCGCACTATGACGTTTGGTGTAAGCGAACATGCAGATGTGCGCATAACCCAGCCGAAGGTACATGTTGAAGATGGAAACATTGTAGGTATGGAGGCACTACTTCACATTGGTTCTGAAGAACACCTGCTCACGGTACCGGGTACTGTTGGTCAGCCAGCGCTGTATGCGCCTGCCGCTGCAATAGCAACAGCCATCGCTCTAGGTCTCACGGTACCCGAAGCTCTTAAAGGCCTTACGTCGTATGCTCCGCCTCCAGGCCGTGCTCGTATTTTAAATGGCAAAAATGGATCAACGCTCATTGATGATTCATATAACGCTTCTCCCGCAGCCACGGTTGAGGCACTCGCGTCCCTCAATCTTGTTGCTGGTGAACGAAAACTACGACGTATAGCGGTACTCGGAGACATGCTTGAGCTTGGCAGGTATTCCTTTGAGGAGCATGAGCGTATTGGTACTCTTGCAGCAAGACAAACAGATCTTCTCGTTACGATTGGAGTTCGTGCACGTGGTATTGCCGCTGCTGCACTAGAAGCAGGTATGCCAGAAACCTCCATACAGCAATTTAGTACCTCTGAGGAAGCGGCACCGATGCTTGCGGAGCTTATCGGAAAGGGAGACGTTGTACTCATTAAAGGCTCTCAGTCGATTCGTACCGAACGTATCACCGAAGCACTCCTCAGCACTTCAGAAGATCAAGAACATCTGGTTCGTCAGAGCAAGCAGTGGAAGAGTATATAAGTTGCTATACAAATACTGAAAGGGGAGTATAGTGCCCGGTAGGTTAGTTGGAGAGAAACGTAATGGGGTTCGCAAAGATGTACAAGACTAACGGTAGAGGGCAGTTTCGAGAGATGGTAACTTCTCTCACTTTCCGCACGGTGGATGAGCAGCTTCGAAAACCTTCTGGACCAAAGGTTGGCTCATTGCGTGATGCACGCTTGGCCGCCATCGAAGTACAGGGGTTTAGGGTTGGGGGATCAGCGGTGTTTCTCAATGCGCCCGGTACTGGGTATGAGATCCTCGAGATCCTTCCCTCGGGGTACATGATCCTGAGAGATTTCGAAGGACAGGTATCGCCTTGCCGAATGCGGCGGTACCAACGCTAAGCTAAGTAGTGAAGAATGTGGCGCGCCTGAATGGTGCGTCACTTTTCTTGTACTCACTTCTCTGGTATAACCAATTGCATGGCCCTATCGTCTAACGGTTAGGACGCCCGCCTCTCACGCAGGAAATCGGGGTTCGATTCCCCGTAGGGTCACACGAGCAAATACCGCCGAAAGGCGGCTTTTGCATTTGAATCTCATCTTTTATACAAAGAACCCCACGCCATAAAGACGCGGGGTCAGTTATCTATATTCACTCACACCGTTGGTGGTCTGAACGCATATTCACGGCCCGTGATATGTCCAGGAACTTGCGTCAGCATCTCACGAACTTGAGCGTTGTATGCCCACGCATCTTCGATGGTGATGTTCGTGAAGAAGGCATACCAAGCTTGTTGGGACTCCTCCGGCACGACAAGTTCGTCTGCGTGACGACCAAAGCACTGTTGCCACTCATCCTGGGAGATAGTTTTCCCAGCAAGTGCAGCACGCTTCTGTGTCGCTTCGTAGTTCGTGAAGATTTCGCTGCACGGTGCTCCGAAGTTAACCCAGAAGACATCGCCCTCAACGACATCGAGTTGTTCACCCAGTGTGTCGATAGCATGCTGTACAAACTGCAGTGTGGCTTCGCACGACTCATGGGTCTCTCCGGGAGAACCGAAGATCACCGAGAAATGCAGATGAACCTTAGGTCCCGCCGCCTTAATATTAGCGAGAGTCCTATAGTTTTCCTGGAGACGAGACCCAACCTTGCTTCCGGACTTGTGAATGCCGGTTTGCAGGATACGTTCATCTCCTGAGTCCATACCGCAGTTGATGAGCAGTCGTTCGCTCACACAACTCTTCCAGCGTTCAAGAAGATCAGGACGCTGCGCGATAGCCTGCGCCCGACCGTAGATGATGAGTGTATCCACAGGACCAGCTTCTTCGAGCTGTTTTGCGAGCACTCCCATCTCAAAGGCCGAGTCTGTCACATTGAAGAACGTGTTCACGCCGTGTGCCCGGTATGTAGCGAGAGTTTCCTCAAGATACCCAGGCGAGGGTTGAACCACATTCGCCACGTGGCGGATGGTGCAGTAGTCACAGATGTCTCCCATACCTGCTCGTCCACAGCCTTGCGCGAGAAGTGCGATGGCATTGTGAACGTTAGCAGAGTCTTGGTGCTTGTGTCCGAACTGCGAACGATACGCAGCGCGAACGAGTTCCCAGTACTCGTCGCTGAAGAGCGAGAGATCAGGGACCAAGAAGAAGTCTTCTGCGGTGTATGCTTTCCGTTCGAGCGCAACTCCGTCATGCTCGTTGGAAACGTATGGTACCTGTTCAGGCGCTGTTGCCACTTGTTCGATCTGCATTGAATCTGCGATCACTGCGTCGGCATTCCGGAAGAACTCCCGGATGGTGACGACACTGTTGCTGGTGAAGACGGCATCAATGGGCCGACCAGGTAGCTCAAGGAGCTGTCTGGCACGGAACATTGCGGAGTCATTTCCAGCGATCACATAGCAGGCGCCGAGCACCTTGGCTTCTTGTGCGACGATAACGCCGCGCTCGATGCCGGTGGTCACAAGGCTCAGGCCAACGATGTCTCCCGGACGAACAATCTCCTTCAGTGGCTTGCGCCCTTGAATGAGTTCATCGTACAGAACAACCTCGTATCCTTCTTGCTTCGCGACTGTGCCCACGTAGTTGATACCGAGGTGCGGCCAGATGCGAGATTCTTCAGGCCAATCTCCACCTTCAACGTTTATGATCACCACACGACGCGAAGCCGTGATTGGTTTTCGATTCGAAGGTAGCAGAACCGCAGCGCTAAGCAGGAGCTGATACTCCGGCTTCAGGCACGCTTCCGTGTTCAGGCTGACCGAGTATTTCTTCTCGACCGGCACCTGCCGGGGAAGATGCATCCGGCGGATGGTGTCCGCTCGTTCAGGCTGATCGGAGATAGCTTGCCATTCCCAGTTGTCCCAGCCCACGTACGTTTCGGTCCACTCGTGAGTGTCTTCATTCCATACGCAGGTGTTGGAGCCAACAAACGAACCTCCACAGAGGCCACCGATCGGCTTGTCCTTCGCGTAGCTCACCTCCACATTGAACAGGGAGAAGAGTATCACTAAGATTGCGATGAGTTTCATGGGTGATACCCCTCAAGTTGTGAAAAACGTCCGCTGTGAATATACAATTATTTGTATAAACGGTCAAAGGGAAACGATAACCCCCAGACAGTTGTCTGGGGGCAGCAGTTACTTCCTGCGAAAGTCATAATACCCGCGTTTTGCGTGTTCACGCTGCTTCTTAACGCGGGTGTGGGACGAAGTCCCTGCCCACACGAAAATAACTATGATCACCACTACCGCGATGGCTTTGGTGATCGGGTCGTCTGATGAGACGCTCCCGCTGAAGGCGCGAGAGACAATCTCTTGTAGCTCCTTCATATCCATAGCGTGCTCCTAACCTGCAAGTATTATACACCCTGTATTTAATAAATGTCAATGTTAGGAATACAGCTTTGTCCAAACAGATAGGGGACCAAAGGAGGTACGGGTACCCATACGGGTTCGATGAATAGACAGTGCGAGTGCTGTAGTACCAAGAGAGACACCGATGCGTTCTGCAAGAGTACGCATATACGCACCAGAACCACAAGTAACCCGTAGACGAATAAGAGTGAAGGTTCGTTCAGGTTGAAGGAGGACGGTAGTCCATGAGTTCCGAACAGCATGTATACGGAAATCAGCCCCTAGCTCTTTCGTAGGTTCGTCTGAATGAGGAACTACCGCAAGCATTTCGGTAACACGCTTCTGTAGTTGTTCGCTCGTAATGTTTGCTAAAGAGCTAACTTTAATTGAATGAAATGTTTCAGTGTGCGTTGGGATCTCAATACTACTTAGCGTTCCCCGAAGTGAGTGGAGGAATAGTGGAACACCATCAACTGTTTTAGAAGAGAAGGCAGGGTAGGGGAGTGTTTGAGAACCAACTTCCTTTTTGCATGCCTTCTGCACTTCATTAAGAGATGGAGTACTGCATGTCTCTGTATCTGAAATAATACCAAGCACATCACCTGTGTCACTTGAAAGGTCTAGAAGTATTTCAATCTCATACTCTTTGTCTAACCCAAGATACTTATCTTTCTTCTTGCACTCCTCTCCAAGTAGCACGAGCAATACACCACTAGCCATAGGATCAAGACGTCCTGCGTAGGTGGCAGGTATATCAGAGTATTTAGGATTCCTCTCCTGCCACTCTTGAATGGTCTCGAGAGGTGTCTGACCTATTCTTTTGTGTAGTACTACGTACTTCTTCATCCCCCTACTGTAGTACGAGAAAGGCCGCCGTCCAAAGACAGCGGCCATCAATTCTCACCGAAGAGGCTTGTCCAGTACAAAGCGGAAGCTCAGTTGCACTGGAGGCCGATACGGTGCACTCGCTTGGCGGCGAAGCAAAGCTGCGTGTTTGCGAGCCTTGGCGCTTCGGTCGCTGAAGATCTTCGAAACGACAGAATTGTACGCCTTAGCATAGATCCCGCTGCGCGAGTCGGGAGCAAGCACGCTTTGAACAGCTTCTGGTATCGCCCGATCGCGTTTCCAGTTCCTCTCGTGCATATTTCTGCCCGCTCGGTTGGCAATTCTCCGTGCCTTGTCTTCTTCAAGACTGAACATCAGATGATGCTTCGAGCTTGCGTGCTTAATGCCCGTACGAATTTCTTCGCGGGTAACTTCACTGTAGGGAACGAACCTGGTCACCGGAATTCTCCGTCGCCGTGGGTACTGTCGGTATAATAGTGCCGACGCACTAAAAGTCAAAGGATTATGAAAGGAGTGCGTCCACAACCGCCTTCACATCGCCACCGTCTGCTTTTCCCTTGAGTTCCTGCATTAGTGAACCTGTGAGTTTTCCGGCACCTGATTTATCGGTTACACCAAGCTCAGCAATCTTTGCTTTAACAATGGGTTCAATCTCTTCACGAGACATAAGAGTGGGGAGGAAAGAGTTGATAACCTCAAGCTCAACGATCTCAGGTTCTGCAAGTTCAGGACGTCCACCTGCGGTGAATTGCTCAATAGAATCCTTGCGCTGATTTGCGGCACGTTTAAGTACCGCGAGTGCTTCCTCGTCCGTGAGGAATTCATCTGGCTTACGCTTCTTTGCCACCACTTCGTTGGTCATAAGGGTAACAACAGAACGGAGAGTGCGAAGGCGTACTTCATCCTTGGCGCGAAGTGCGTCCGGGATGCCTTTCTTAAGTGTTTCGTGGAGGGTCATGGGGAGAGTGTATCACGTGCCTGTTCGATAGCGCAGCGGTGGGGCAGCATCGTATAATCTCTCTATGGATCCACTTTCAATCGGACTTATCGTGCTGGCACTCGTTTTCATACAAGGTATTGGTCTCTGGCTCATCATGCGTCAGAACGAAAAGAATCGTCTCCCTAAGGATGAGGGTACTGGCTTCATGATGATGCAGGGACAGATTGAAAAGTTGGAACGTGCGCTCGATGCTCGTATGAACGAATCCTCTAAACAGGTACACGAAACCATGCGAGAGCAAGGGAATCAGTCCATGCGACTTATTCGTGAGATCACAGAAGAACTCACCTCAGTGAAGGAGATTGGACGACAGACACAAACCTATGCTGAACAATTGCAGTCCCTCCAAGACCTTCTCAAGAACCCAAAGCAGCGCGGTATTCTCGGTGAGTATTATCTTGAGACGGTTCTTAAGAATGTTATGTCTCCGGAAGACTACAGAATCCAGTACCCATTCAAGAATGGAGAAGTTGTTGATGCGGTAATCGTGATCAATAAGAAGTTAGTGCCCGTGGACTCAAAGTTCTCCCTCGATAACTACAATCGCTTCGTAGGAACTCCGGTGGGAAGTGTTGAGCGAGCAAATGCTGAAAAGGCTTTTGTGAACGATCTTAAGCTGCGCATAACGGAAACCGCAAAGTACATTCGTCCAGACGAAGACACCATGGACTTCGCTTTCATGTTCATTCCTTCAGAAGGTATCTACTACGATCTCCTCACGAACCAAGTGGGTGCAGGAGAAGACGAGAACCTGATTCAACGTGCCGCATCTAAATACAAAGTGATCATTGTTTCTCCAACTTCATTCCTCGCATACCTCCAGACGGTGATGCAGGGACTTAAAGCACTTGAGATTGAGCAGAAAGCTGTTGAGATTCAGAAGCGAGTGGGGGAGCTTGGAAAACACATCGGCTCATACGAGGAATACTATAAGAAACTTGGGAATGCACTCGGTACCGCCGTAAGTCACTATAATAGTGGTACTAAGGAGCTCGGAAAGATTGAGAAAGACGTATTCCGTATCGATGGTGCAAAGATTGGTCTAGACCCCCTGTTGCTTGATAAGCCAGGCAGTGAGGACGATTGAACATAACCCAAAGGGGTATACAGTTATTGTGGAGGGAGTATTCGTGGTTCGCCACGCTTTTGAGTCGGAGTGCTCATTATGCAAGATCCCCGTAAATACCGTTTCGACCCGCTGCTCATCGCCCTACTGATTCTAATGGGCCTTGTAGGCCTCATATTCCTGCTTAGCAAGACAGGAATCCACCCATACAAGAGCTCAGAACGGGCTGTCATTGAGGTGCAGCCAAGCTTCTGCTACAGGGTTCATGCGTGCAAACTTGCATAGGCGCCCACCTGGCCGCCCGGATCCCGGGCGGCCTTGCTTTTTATGGGAAATAGCCTAGTATGGCCTTTATATGCAGTACGCTGTTATCAAGACCGGAGGGAAGCAGTATGTCGTCGCTCCAGGCGCCGTCATTACCATTGAGAAGCTTGCTCGTGGTCCCGTAGACACCAAGAAGGGTGATTCTATTGTCTTCGACCAGGTTCTCCTTACCGATGATGGCAAGACCACCAATGTTGGTGCACCTCTCGTAAAGGGCGCTACCGTAACCGGTACCGTTTCAGTAGTTGGACGCGCAAAGAAGATTGACGTGGTGAAGTACAAGGCAAAGAGCCGATACCTCAAGCGCCGCGGTCACCGCCAGCCTCACGTGAAAGTTAAGATCGATTCGATCGGATAAAAGAAAGAAGCCCGCACCTCGCGGGCTTCTTTCTTTATGCACTATACTAATTACATGTATAACCCTGAGCAATCGCTCATACGTTCGATTGATCACAAACGTGAACGACGAGTTGAACTTTCACCGCTCATGGAGAGTGCCTACGCACGCGCAGAGTCTGAAGTGCTTTCTAACCCAGACTATGGAATTCAAGAGAAGGATTTTATAAAAGAATATGGTGTGGGACGCGTGCAAAGCGACATCGCACTGGGTGATCGTCTCAAACGTAAATTCGCTAGTGAACGTTCTATACCAGAGATTAATTCGAAGAAGATTGCAGATACCTTTGAAGCGATAGTGCTTATGCAGTCTGAGATGAGTGAATGGCTTGGAAGTAATGCGAGTACACTGCGCACTGCTCCGTATGATGATTTCGTAAACAAAGTAGATATGGTTGTTGAATGGAATCTTCCTGAGCAAGATTCGCAGGTACTCGCACTTGCCGTGGATGTGACCTTTGGCACAAGTGATATTGCAAAAAAGATTGCTGCAATTCGTAATGAAATAGAACGAGGAGATCTGGGGTCTATTCAATACTTTAGAAACCAGGATTCAACCGATAAGAGTCCTCGATTGCATGTTGCACGTACGGTGGTAGGTGTCGGGCAACCAGTTGTAGAGGAGGTTGCAGGACTATGGATGGCTAATAACAATAAAGCACTTGGCATTCATCCTGTACAACGTCTCATTGTTGATCAGATAGGGTTCCAGCTAACTAAGATGCATCAATACGCGGTACGACTTGGCCAGCTTGAGACTGCTCAGGCGTATAAACAAGCGTACGATGCAATACAGAACGTTCGTGCGGAGAAACAGAATATTGACGTAGGGGAACTGAAGAATGACCCAGTGCGGCTTGAGATTGTTAATCAAACACGAGAACAGTTTTCCTAATTACGTCTCCTTCCGATTCTGCAATGCACTTGAAAGAGTGGGGGAGTCTGCGTATTCAAGTTCAGAACCTGTTGAGAGTCCACGACCCAGTACCGTTAACTTCACGTGCTCACGCAGTGGTGAGAGACGTTCACGCAAATGATCTCCGGTATGTTCACCCTCACTCGTAGCTGAAAGAGCAAGGATGATCTCCTGCAGTCCCTCATGGGTTCGTCGCTCCACACGCTGAATAAGTTCAGCCTCACGAATAGCGCCCTTACCAGAAAGGGTAAGAACACCACCTAGTACAAAATAGCGACCACGATATGCGCCGGTGCGCTCAATAGCAGCAAGGTCCTGATCCTTTTCAACCACCATTAACATTGAGTCATCTCGTGAACGATCTGCACAGTATATGCAAAGCTCACCAGAACCACTCCAGTACCGCATACACTCACGGCACTGCGCAACGCTTTCGCCAATGCGTGCGATAAGGTCTGCAAGGCGACTGCGATCGTTCACGTTAGTGGAAAGGAGATGATATACAAAGCGCTTTGCCTGGCGTGGACCAATGCCAGGGAATCGCTCAAATGCACGGGCAAGATCATCGACTCTATCCATATTAGAATTCGTTCGCAAACTCACCGTACCCAGACTTATCTATAGACTGGAAGGTTGAACGCTTGTCATCAAAGAAGAGTTCAACAGAACCAGTTGGTCCGTTACGATGCTTCTCAATAAGTATTTCTGCGATACCGGGCCGATCACTTTCTTTATTATTCTTATCTTCACGGTGAATGAACATCACCACGTCCGCATCCTGTTCAATACTTCCCGAATCACGAAGGTCTGAAAGACGTGGCTTGCCACCACGCTGCTCCACGGCACGAGAGAGCTGTGAGAGGGCAAGGACCGGTACTTCAAGCTCGCGTGCAAGAGACTTAAGGGAACGTGAGATTTCCGTAACCTGCTGCACCATAGATTCAGAGTTCTTTGTGTTGGTGGGTGCCATGAGCTGTAGGTAGTCAACTATGATGAGACCAATGCCTCGTTCACGTTTAAGGCGACGAGCAACAGCACGCATGGCAAGAATGTTGTTTCCCGCTTTATCATCAATGTAGATCGGTGCCTTAGAAAGGGATTCAAGCGCATCGCGTATACGTGCAAAATCTTCTTCTGCCTTCACGGTACCGGTGCGAATCTTCCATGCATTAACGTACGACTCTGCAGAAAGCATACGATCAATCAACTGCTCCGCACTCATTTCAAGTGAGAAGATACCAACAGGGGTACCGTGGCGAATGGCAGTGTTGCGCGCAATATCGAGTGCGAGTGTCGTCTTACCAACGGAAGGACGTGCGGCAAGAATGATGAGATCTGATGGATGGAGACCAGAAAGCAGAGTATCAAGTTCAGGGAACCCGGTTGGAGTACCACGAATAGCACCATCACTCTTGGAAAGGGTTTCAATACGATCCCAGGTTGCATCCAACTTATCAGCAATCGCTACGAACTTGTGAGCGGAGGATGAGTTACCAATGGCGTAGATTGCTTTCTCCGCGCTATCAAGCACTTGAGCGGTCTCTTGCCCTTCATCGTATGCAGCCTCAGTGATTTCATGTGCAGTATCAATAAGTGCACGCATCACATGCTTCTTTGCGACGAGCTCTGCGTAGTGGGAGTAGTTGCCCGGTGCCGGTGCGTTATTTGCCAGTTCAGCAATGTATGCACGACCGCCAGCACGTTCAAGAGCACTCTTTGCAACAAGACGCTCTGAGAGTGAGAGGATATCTATGGGATCACCTCGATCTGAAAGATCACGCATCGCTTCAAATATGATGCGGTGTTTCTCTGCATAAAAAGAATCATATTTAACAATGTCAGAGACATCATGCAGAGCATCAGGTTTAAGGAGAAGGGAACCAAGAAGTCCACGTTCTGCATCGAGGCTTTGTGGCGGGATGCGTACGAGGTGGTCAGACATTACCCTATTCTATCACCGGAGCTTCTTCGTCAACACTGGCCCAGAAGGGGTGTCATCCACAAGATATCCACTGTTTTCAATGTGGATACGAATCCGATCTGCCTCAGCATAATCACCAGAAAGACGAGCATGTAGGCGCTTCTGTGCGAGTTCTTGGATCTCTTTAGGAATATCGGTTGCGCTTTGTCCCTCTATAAGATTGAGACCAAGTACTGCTTCTGCCACCTCAACAACTCCCCAGGCCTGTTTTGGTGGAAGGTCTTCATCCTTAACCGTCTCCCAAAGAAGCGCAAGTGCTTGGGGGGTACCTAGATCATCACGCATGAGAGTGATCATGCGGTCTTGAAGTTCAGAAGGGGCACTTATTCCTTTTGCTGCCTCCTTAAGTTCAGCAACCCCTTTGCGGAGACGTACCAATGCCTCATGAGACGCGGTAAGGGAATCCCAGGTGAATGAGACGGGGCTGCGGTAATGTGCTTGTAGGAAGAGGTAGCGCAGTGCTAATGGATCGTATCCCTTTTCAATTATTTCTGAGAGATAAATAACATTCCCCAAAGACTTAGAAACCTTTTCATGCTCCATAGTGAGGAAGGCATTGTGTATCCAGAATCTAGAAAAGGTTCGACCACTCGCTGCTTCAGATTGTGCAATCTCGTTGTTGTGATGAATGGGGATGTGGTCCATTCCTCCGGTATGAATATCTATTTGTTCACCGAGCAATGCCTTGCTCATGGCAGAACACTCAATGTGCCAACCAGGGAAGCCCATACCCCATGGACTCTGCCATTCCTGCTGTCGACGCTGCATACCGGCAGGAGAAGATTTCCAGAGTGCAAAGTCTGCAGGATTACGCTTCTGATCATTCTTTGCAATGCGTCCACGCGCTGCAAGATCAATGCGGTCTTCTAACGAAGCTGCAGAACCATCCTTTATGTGGGAGACGGGGATGCCGCCAAGCTTTCCATATCCATGAAACATACTGGTATCAAAATATATACCGTCACTAATGCGGTACGTGAGACCCTTTTTCTCAAGGGTTTGTATGATGGCAATCTGTTCAGGGATGTACTGTGTTGCACGAGGGAAGAGAATACTACCGGTATCAATATTTAATGCAGCAATATCTTCTTGAAAGAGAGAAGTATATTTAGCAGCAATATCTTCTGCAGATTCACCGGTCTCACGTGCACGCTTCTCCATCTTGTCTTCACCATCATCTGCGTCTGAAACGAGATGGCCAACATCCGTAATATTAATTACACGACGTACTCGAAAACCGCGTTGCTCGAGTACTCGTGCAATGAGATCTGAGAACACGTATGGACGTAGGTTACCGATATGAGCACGGTTATATACCGTTGGTCCGCATGAATACATCGTCACATTTCCTGGACGAAGGGGGGCAAAGAGTTCTTTCTTGCCACTGAGGGTATTGGTAAAAAAGATAGGTGTCTCCAACAGAGCACTCTGCTTACCTGAACGAAATGGCCACATGGGTATACGGTAGCATATCCATGCTACATTTTCAGACCTATAATATTCCAAATATTCTGCAACCAACCAAGATTATTGCACTGTCTGCCATTGCGTGTGCAATCCAGGAATTTAGGAAGTGTCCCGACCGACTATTCAATTTATTAAATACAAGTCCAATTACAAAAAGGGAGAGTAGGGCCAGTGCCATAAGGGCTGGGTTAAACCAACCCTTTATGATTGCGACATGGTAAATAGCAAATGCACCCGCTGAAAGTATGTACGCTGTCCACACGCTAATGCGATCTTTCAGATTCAAGAACATAAACCCTCTAAAGAAGAATTCTTCAAGGAGTGAATTAATGAATATTACATAGAGACCAACAAACAAGAAATTTGAAGCGTTTATGCCAAGCTTAGTCTCAAGATTGTGTGCGATGTTTGAGAAATCAATAAAGGGTCCAAGTATCGCGTATGCTGCAATGATAATGATAAATGAGCCTGCTCCAATCAAAAGACCAGGAAGAAGTTCTTTGCTTCTGAATGTACGAAGCCCAAGAATGGTACTAATCTGACTTCGTTCATACATGAATGCCCATGCAAGCGGAATGATCAGAAGCAGTAAAACTTTCAAACCCGTCTTAACAACATAGCTCGCTTGTATAAATTGCTCGATTACAAATAGCAGCACTATCGCCAACACAGCGATAGTGCTGATTGAAAGTGTCTTCTTATTCATGTACCTCTACAACCACTTCCTAAACCTAAAGAATGATACGAAGCCAAGAACGGTGAGTGCCATGATGCCAAGGATGATCCAGAAACCCCATGGAGACTCCACGAATGGCATATTAACGGTATTCATACCGAAGATACCTGCAATAACGGTAAGGGGGAACGTTGCGAATGCCATGATGGTGAGGCGCGTAACAATGGCGTTCTGCTTGGTGGTGAGGAGAGAGTCGTTGGTGCGACGAAGTTCAGTGGTGACGGCACGGTAGTTTGATACAAGTCCTGCAGCGTGACTGCGCTCTGCCTCAATGTGATTAATATGTTCCCTAAATTCTTTTCCAAAGAATGATGGCGAAGTGAGCTCGTTGAGGAAGCTGGTAAGTGAATCAGAGTGGCGCGTGAGTGCGGTATCGAAGCGGAGAAGCACACGACTAACCTTAGATAAATTGATAACAGTCTCACGTTCTTTGCCGGTGTATATATCATGTTCGATACGTTCGAGCATGCGGGCCACATGCTCTGTTTCTTCGCCTAGTGCGGCATAGAGGTGGCGCAGCAGGCGCTCCAGTAACCCTTCTGCATTCGTATGCTTATCGGGAAGACCAAGGAGCTCTTCTGCTTCAAATACTTTCTGCAGATTATGAATGGAATCAATCACTTCATACCTCGCGGTAATCATGAAATGCTTTCCAACAATGAAGTCTATCTCTTGATTCTTTGCACCTCCTCGGGGATCAGTGGTGGGGAAGTGCAGTATTAGATATACGTACTTTTCAGAGGCAACAATTAACGGATAGGCGGTAGGAGTAATGATTTCCTCTTCAATACGTGTATCAATATCGAACTCAGCAACAACACTCTGCAGTTCCTGACGAGTTGGAGATTCAAGATCAACCCACGTGACGCCGTTGCGGGTGTGGCGAGTAAGCATGTAGACAGTATAGCCTGCACACGTGTGAATAGATGTTTAATACACACGTGATTTAAGTGGTCACATGCTACCATTGCCGCTATGGATGAAGTGCCGTTTACCGAAGACGAATCAGCCTTCGATGCTGCTCCTGCACCGCAGAAGAAATACACACGTACCGTACGGAACGTGTTGATTATTCTATTGGTGCTTGCACTTGGATTTGCAGCAGGACTAACGGTTGGTTCAACAGGAGGAACCAGAGTATTTTCTAACATCCCCCTCATTGGTGACGGACTTAGCGCAACTCCTGATGAATCAATAGACTTCACTGATTTTTGGAAGGTATATAACGTGCTTAATGCGCGTTTTGTTGAAACACACGCAACCAGCACACCACCTACCAAGCAAGAAATTGTATGGGGAGCTATTCAGGGTCTCACCACCGCCTATGGAGATCCATATACCACCTTCTTCCCTCCAGAAGAGTCAAAGATCTTCGAGGATGACATTGCAGGAAACTTTGATGGTATTGGTGCTGAGATTGGGTTGAGCAAAGAAGGGGTACTCACCATCATTGCGCCCCTTAAGGAGTCACCTGCAGAGCGTGCAGGACTCCGTCCCGGTGATTTGATTATAGAAATTAATGGGAACTCCACAGAGAACATCTCCGTTGAGGAAGCAGTTCAACAGATTCGTGGAAAGAAGGGGACCACGGTCACTTTCACGATTTATCGAGATGAGGGAACACTTGAAATACCAGTAGTACGAGACGTGATCAACGTACCAACTATTGATACTGAATACGATGCTAAGACAGGTATCTATACCATTGCGCTCTACACCTTCACCGCCAACTCCGCCGATCTGTTTGAGGGAGCACTTGCAGACATGCGTAAGAATGGAGCGAAGAAACTCATCATTGATCTACGCGGTAACCCAGGAGGGTATCTGGATGCGGCGGTAGCTATTGGAAGCCACTTCCTTCCAAGTGGTACCCCGATCGTAACGGAAGACTATAAAGGTAAGGAAGAGAACATTGTACACAAGAGCAGTGGATCAGGAGGAGTTCCTGCAGGCATACAGGTAGTGATACTCCAAGATCAAGGTTCAGCATCAGCATCAGAGATTCTTGCTGGGGCACTTCAGGATGCAAAAGTCGCTACGATTGTTGGTACCCACTCATTTGGAAAAGGATCTGTTCAGGAACTCGTTAAGATTGGAAAAGGATCACTCAAAGTGACTATCGCACGCTGGCTCACCCCTTCAGGTCGTTCAATCTCTAATGGAGGCGTACTGCCAGATATAAAAGTGGAGCGCACTTTTGAAGATTTTAAAGCAGACAAGGATCCACAGATGGATCGGGCAATTCTGTTCCTCAATACCGGCTCTTAACCCGGAATGTAAATAAGAAATATATAAGTATATTGTCAACTACGGTGGGTTGCGGGATGGGCCGCAAAACGCTAGGATACACCTATATGAAAGTCGTACTACTCAAAGATGTTCGTGATATGGGCCGTGCAGGCAGCGTGCTAGATGTGTCTGATGGACATGGTCTAAACATGCTTATTCCACGCGGTCTTGCCGTTCTTGCCACCCCTGCAGCTATCAAGCGCGCTGAAGGTGTTAAACAGCAGTCTGATGAGAAGCGCTCTGTTGAAGCAAAGCTTATCGAAGAGCGCCTTTCAGCACTCGCTGAGACTCGTGTATCTATCCTAAAGAAGGCAAATGAACAGGGTCACCTATATGATGCCGTTGATGCAAAAGAGATCGCGGAAGAGGCAAAGCTTCCCCTCGAAGCAATTAAGCTCGAGAAGCCTATCAAGGAACTTGGATCATTTGATATCCCTGTTGCATACGGTGAGAACTTTGGTTCCATCACCATCTCAATTGAGGCTGAGTAATATTCCTCATAGGGTATAAGAAAAGGCGACGGTCCCACGGGGGAGCGTCGCCTTCTTTGTGTGCGAGTGCAGCTCTATGCTGCGAAATAGGTGTCTGCGAGTGAGCCTAGGGCTCAGATGGGCTTGCCGGCCAGCTTGTCGGAAAACGGTTCCGGAACACCGGTACCGCGAGTTGCGGCCTTATGTTCGTTGACGATCATTCTGGCAGCAGCAAGGTCTTCGCCGATCGCCGCCCGCTCTTGATCGGTGAGAGGGGGTAGATCAGGCAAGGGTTCGATCGAAGGAGCTTCGGTGGTGACTTCGTCATTGTCGTTAGCGTCCTGGAAATCGAACTCCTCTTCCACGCTGCGCGAGTCGACGAGCTTTCCTCGTCGTTGGGCTTCCTCCTTGTCCGGACGGAAACCGATCACAGCGAGCCCTGCGCGATAGCGCTTCTGGGTTGTTTCGGATGCCTTGGGACCGAAACCTGCAGCCACGGCTTGTCTCTCGAACTCGTCGTCCGAGAGCACCATGTAGTGCGGGATCGGCGGTTGTTCGAGTGCAGCTTCTTCAGCTGCGGCAATCGGGAGTATGGTTTCGTAGTCGACGTAGTCAGGAGCGTTCTCATCGTGAGTCTGCTCCACCTCATCTTCATCTTCCTCATCAGTTTCAGCCGAACCTTCGCCCCGCCATTTTATGAAGAAGAAGAGACCGATCAGAATCAGAATGATCAGTATTCCGATGGACGATGCGATGACGGGATGTTGCTTCCGCCAATCGTTCAGTCCACCGAAGAAGTCACGGGTCGCGAACCACATCTTGTCGACGATGGTGGGCGATCCGTATACAGGCGGCGTGTCAGCCGTCGGTTCCGGCGCTTTTGCTGCTTTGGGCGGCTCAGCGACGGGCGTTTCGGCTTTCGGCGGAGAAGGCGCCACAGGAGCAGCTTCAGGTGCCGGCGGCGTTGCGGCCACGGGCGGCTTGGGAGCAGGCACAGGCTTCGCTTCCGGAATCGGAGGCTTCGCCGGTGCAGTGCTATGCAAGACGTTCGCGTTGGTGTAGACCCCGTCTTTGACGAGGATCTCACAGACGCCCCAGAGGGACTTCGGCGGACTCTTGGTGAGCTTGAACTCCCGGTTCATGTAGCTCACCTTGAATCCAACGGGAAGGCGTCTGGCCTCCTCGTTATTCATGCCGACGTGCTTGAGCAGGTCGGTGGTGCAGGCGGCCCTGAGGCCGTTTGGACCGAGATCTTTGGCTTCTGCCAAGCCGGGAAGGCTTAGCATCAGGATGAGGGTGAAGACGCTGAAAGCTAGCGTCCACCAGTTTCGGACACTTTGCATTAGACACCTATTTTGGTTTGCAAAGAACCACTGACGGAATTCGCACATTCCGGGTTCTGGCAGGAGATTATCACATTCTTGACAAAGAGTCAAGACCCCTGTCTCGTATTGAGACAGGGGTCTTTTTGACTAAAACTCCAGGTTTTCCTTATGCGGAAGCGAGGACGTCTACCACCTTACGGCGTACCACACGACCATCAAAATTGGTCTTACGCTTGTCGCGGAAAGAGACGATACCCGAAATCATAGAGTAAAGTGTGTGGTCTTTTCCGACCTTCACGTTCTGACCTGCCATAACCTTGGTACCGCGCTGGCGTACGATAACCATGCCTGGACGTGCCTCCTGGCCTGCAGCGAGCTTCACCCCGAGGAATTTAGGGTTTGAGTCGCGTCCGTTCTTTGTTGATCCTCCAGCCTTTGTATGTGCCATAGATGCTATTCTTTAGTCTCATGACTATAGCAGAACCTCAGGCACCAGACAAGGGTTCAGGCCGTTCCCTGGCCAGTAGGGTAGGGGAGCTCGCTATGAGGATCCCAAAGGATGCTTTTTGGGCTGGGGCTCTCATCTTAGCCATTCTCAGTGGTATAGGTTTAGGAATACTGATCGAACGGGAAAATGGGGCACAGCAGGATCAGCTTTGGATCGAAAACCTCACTCCAGAGCAGCGGGGAATAGGTCCAGCGACCACTACTAGCTCTGTCCCTGGAATACCCACTCAGGCTGCAGCCGCTGCAGCAGCTATCGCGCCTAAACCAGCTGCTCCTGTTGACGGGATTGTGGTTGCGTCTAAAACAGGTGAGGTCTACTACCTCCCAACGTGTTCAGCAGCAAAGCGTATCACTCCTGAAAAACTTGTAACCTTTGCATCACGGGCTGAGGCAGAAGCGGCAGGATATCGAGCAGCCAAGAACTGTAAGGGGCTCTAGAGAGATTGGTATACTTAGGGAATGATCGCGGTTGATATCGAGGGAAGTGGTATAGATCCTGCCAAGGCATCTATTCTTTCAATTGGTGCCGTTGATACCGATAACCCTTCTAACCAGTTCTATGACGAATGCCGTATCTGGGACGGTGCTCATATTACAGATGAAGCACTTGCCGTGAATGGCTTTAGTAAGGAAGAGGCAATAGATCCAACTAAGAAGTCTGAAGCCGAGCTGGTAACTGCATTCATTGCATGGGCAATGGATCGTCCACAGAACAGAACCCTTCTCGCACAGAATGTTGCATTCGACGCTTCATTTATTCGTGCCGCAGCACGTCGTGCAGGAGTGGAATCAGCATTCGCACAAAGAACCCTAGATGTGCACACTCTTGCGTGGACTCACATGACGCTGAACGGCGTCATACCACCAACCGCGCATAACCACTCGGCTCTTAATTTAGATGCTGTTCTGAAGTACTGCGGCATTCCTGAAGAACCAAAACCACATAACGCACTCACGGGTGCGTTATCCCATGCCGAAGTGTTCTCACGCATGGCGTATACTAAAACTCTATTACCGGAGTTTGAAACGTATTCGATACCATGGACGAACATTTAGTGCCTGAACAAACGGAACCGAGCGTCGTTCCGCCTGTGTTGCCGTTGCTTGAAGAACATCACGAAGTGATGGGACAGAAACTTGCCCAAGCAATCCAAACAGGGAAGAGGGAGGTACCTGAGGTACATCAGCCATTAGTGTGCAAGCCAGCACAGCTTGAGAGTTGGCGTGTGTTTAAGATCATGGCCGAGTTTGTCAGTGGTTTCGAACTCATCGGAAAGTATGGTCTTGCCGCAAGCTTCTTTGGTACGGCGCGTCAGACATTTGAACCAGTCTTCTATGAAGCAGCAACCGAGTTAGCAGGCCGTCTCGCCAAGGCGGGATATGCAGTTATTACGGGAGGAAGTGCCGGTATCATGGAAGCCGCTAACAAGGGAGCACATCAAGCTGGGGGTGCCTCTGTTGGTCTCAACATTAATCTTGGTATCAAGCAGGGTCTCAATCAGTACCTTACCGATACTGTTTCATTCGATCACTTTTTCGTACGTAAGGTGATGCTTGCATACTCTTCAGATGTATACATTTTCTTCCCAGGAGGATATGGCACGCTCGATGAGTTCACAGAGATCATTACACTCGTACAGACTAAAAAGATCCGTCCTATTCCAATCGTTCTCTTTGGTGTTGAGTACTGGCAGCCACTCATAGAGTTCTTCAAGACAAAGCTTCTTGCTGAGCATGGCGCTATCGATGCTTCAGACCTCGATCTCTACTTCCTCACAGACAGCGTAGATGATGCCATGGCATATATTCAGAAGAATGTGACAAGCTGCTAAAGTCTTCATAAAAGGCAGAGAGCAGGGGAGCGGACGCTCCCTTTTCTCATTTTATAAATTACCTATATAAGGTCTTCCCCACCGGTAAAAAGTGATTTTCGGGGAAGTGGTTCATTTTGTGAAATTAGTGATACAGAAATATTTTGCATAGACGTGAGCAAGTTCATCTCCGATGACCGCACACCCGTAACAGGGAAGAGAAGGGCACAAAGTACAGAAGTTGGTTGGAGTAAATTTCTTTATTGAATCAGCAGGGGCCTTTGATACTAGTACGTCGTACAATATATCTTTCACGTCCCACATATACAAATGCGGCTGGATTGAGCTCATGACTTGATCATTGTCCCTTCTTTATCATCTACGAAGTACTGAGTACCTCCCTGCAGACCCTCCTGACCAGGACATTGCTATTGTTTATTAATCTCGGATGCCAGTGTGTCTATCCGAGATCGGCTTCCCTCCCAATCCTATTTATAAAGTGGGCCACATTTTATCTCGGATAGGGGAGCTCACTTCCCTCTTTTCTTGTGTGTATATAAATGAAAAGGGCCCGGCTTTTGTTGCCGGGCCCAAGTAGATCAGTAGTCGAAGCTGTTGATCGGTTAGAACGCGTAGTTCAGACCGAGGCCGCCAGAGACGTCCATTTCTCGACCTTTCGATCCTTGGATAGGAACGAAGAGCTTGAAATTGGTGGAAGCCCGCAGACGCTTTGTGACGGGCACTGAGATTGCCTCGTCGAAGCGCAGGGTCGTGCCTGCAGACTGTCCGAACGGACCGTCGCTCAGAACGGCCGAGACGGAGTGATCGAACCTCAGAGAGCGCACTTGCGTGCTTCCCTTGAGTCCGGCAATCACGTCGAAGCCATTGTTGGTTGGAGGTCCGTGCGTTAGGAAGTATCCGTCCGCCTTCGCGAAGGCCGTCAGGCCGTACCCGAGCTTGTGCTCGAGACTGATGAAGGGGGAGATCATGTCGCCTCCCTTGCTTCTGCCCACCGGGACGATATCGAAATAGGCGAAGCCGGCCGTAACCGACCCTGCCTTTCCTTTCATCGTCTTCGAGATGGTGTAGTCGATCTCATCCGACGCGTTGCCCGTAGCTTGCCTGGTGCCGGACAGATCCAAGTCCACGCCACCAGCGAAGGCTGCGTGCACACCACCGGTGTACGTGATGCCATCGTTGACGCGGGTGCCGTTGCCAGTCACCTTTGACGACATGACACCACTTGAGAACGAGAACTCAGGCATCGGAACGAACGGAAGGATAAACACCTTGGCGTTCTCGGCCGCGCTGCTTTCCAGACGTTCTCGCGCGTTAGCCATGCCAGCCATTCCCGCAAGCGAGATGGAACCAGCAGCGAGACCAGCGATGAATCGCCAGGCCCGCTTGATCTGCACGATTGGATCGATGTTCCGAGGGTAGATCATGACGACGCCAAGGCCAGTGAACGCGGCCAAGAACAGGAAGCCTGTGGTCATCTCGGGCCAGATCAGCATGCCTTCCTGCTTGAGACGCGCCATGTAGAACAGCACGCTGAGCAGAACACACATGATGTATCCACGAACGAACCACCAGCCTGCCTTGTCCAGCCGGACTTGGTCCGGGGGTGCTGAAATCGATCCGATCTGCTCGTTCATCCACGGACGCATACGGTCCGCAGTATCCACCATTGTTGAATGGCCGAACTTCTGTTCGTACTCATTCATCAAGAGCCCGACGTTGAACGTCATGCTGGCGGAACGCTTGTGCGCGAGTCTCTGCCATTCGGCAGGGTGATCACGACGGAAGCGCTCCTCCATAACGTTGAAGTTCTGAGCGCGAATCGCCGTACGGTAGTAGTCCGCAGGGTCCTCAGTCGGAGCCGCGTATGTAGCGGCAACGATTGCCTTCACCTCAGCAGTGTATTGTGCTGGGGTGAGTGCAGGAACCTTGCTGTAGTCCTGGTGATCGTTTGCCCGGCTGAAGTAGATCAGCGAGGGCACAAAGACCAGAATGGAAAGTATCCCTAGTATGGGTACCGCCCATCTGGTCCAATCGGGAATGATGCGGTGCATCAAGCATGTCCTTTCGGTCTATGTTGTTGATAGGAACTCTGGTACTGAAACTTATAATAATGATTTTTTATAGAAAGTCAAAAGTGACGATAGAGGGCGCCTTTGTTGAGCAAAGGCGCCCATACCAGGGATTCTGGTCATCTTCTCAGGCCTTCTCTAGCTGAGAGCCCGAGTAGAAGTTAGGAAGTCCCTCGAGATAATGGTCACCCCAGGATGTCTTGCCTGTCACTCGTGCGGTGACACCAGTCTTTACAACGCGAACCAAATCACCGATGGCGAAGTCTGTAATACGTCCTGGTGCATGGTGTGCGACCTGGTGCGGTCCTTGAAGAGCATCCCTAGCCCGGAGTGCGCTGGTGTGTGCATTTTTCCATGAGCCCATAACGATCTCCTTTCCAAAAGTATTAGAGCATAGAACAATCATTCTCGTCTATAAAAAACAAAAGAACCTAGCATAACTAGGTTCTTTTGTTTTTAACTCTTTAGTACGTGCTGCAGAGACAAAAGTCTTTCGAGAGTGATGCGCTGCAGATGTTTGGTGCATCTGAGTCAAAGCCAAGAGGACAGGGTCCTTCATACAGAACATCACCATCAAAGTACAAGCAGATGTCTCCACCCAGTTCACCTGGATCAAGGGGGTCTAGTTCAAAACCTCCCCCTCCTCCACCACCTCCCCCTATCTCACCACCTGAACCGCTACCACCAGCTCCAGGGAATGGGCGACAGCTACCCGTTGCACCTTTTTCAGAAGCAACCTCAGCATCAAGTGATGTTGCAATTACGGCTCCTGCAGAAGTGCCTGAACCATAGTTGTAATAGGCGTAGCCTGCACCACCCGGGGATCGTGGTACTGCGGGAAGATACTTGTTGGTGACAAGCTCCTGCATTGCTGCATTGTATGCTTGGCCGCTTTCGGTTGCTGCTGCACCAGGAGCATCTTCAATAGCAATGGTTGTGCGTGCATTGTTGACCACACAGGTACCACCCGTGCAATCATAGTTGTTTGGAGCACGACCCTTATCCAAGGTGTATGACTGAATCGCCGTACGAATGGTGGTGAGGTCTGCCTTCTTGCGAGTATCAAGTGCCTTTGTACGAGCGCTAGTTATGTTTGCAAAGGTAAGGCTTGCTACCAGTGAAATGATCGAAATCACCACCAAGAGTTCAATGAGTGTAAAGCCGCGATTACTTCGTAGAGTTTTTTTCATAGTATTAACGGGAATTCTTTGCAGAGGCACGATATGCAGTCTGGTTAATAGACTGATACTTCTCTACGAACTTAGTACGAGATTCCTCAGGACTTTGTCCACTGACAAGTGAATACGATATGAATAATAGAACCACACAGGCACCACCGATCAGTGCGCCGCCAAGAGGGGTCTTTGGTGAGACCAATCTTTTGAGCATCGTCCACGTACGACCCTCCCTTCGTTTAGTATTCTTCATAGTTCTTATTCTATAGTACGCAAACACCGCACTAAGGGTGCGGTGTGTACAAGAACCCAAGAAATTAGTTATCCAAACGTGAACGTGAATGCTTTTAGACCGTCACCATTAATGATTAGTTCAATAGTGTGAACACCTACTGACTCATCATGGATGAGCTTATAGAGACCATCTCGGTTAACCGTGACGGTTGAAGTCTTTGGATCGACATCACTTCCTGCGAAGGTTCCTACGGGTTCACCATCCCGCAGTACCTTGATTGTTACGGGTGATGATGCGCTCGCAACAAAGTATATGTCGCGTGCATTGTATGTGTAGCGGACACGGGCACCAGATGCCGGGACCGCATACTCAGGAGAGAAATTCCATACCCCCTGCAGGAATAGCGCATTGAGTGTATTGGTGGTTGGGAAGGTAAGGGTCTGAATCCCCTGTCTTCGCGACATACCATTGCTGAGGTATTGATTGCGGTCGCTACCAAAATACGTTTCTGGACTCTGTGCACGTGAACCCTCGACTCCGTCTACAGACACAATGCCTGAGTCAATACTGTCTACAGATTCTCCAAGACGTGCTGCTCGTTCTGCAAGTGCTGCCTGAATCGCCTTTTCAGTTACGTCATACTCCCCTTCCCCTATGTGGTCATACACAATGTATCCATCGATATCGATTAGATATTTATGTGGCCAATAACGGTTACCAAAGGCATTCCAAGTCTTGTATTCATTATCAAGAATAACCGGGTATTCGATACCGAACTCCTTAAGAGCCTTCTCCACGTTTGTCTTATCTTTCTCGAAGGCAAATTCTGGAGTGTGTACACCGATAATTACGAGACCCTTATCTTTATATTTTCCATGCCACTGAGTGAGGTATGGAGTTGTACGTTGGCAGTTAATACAGCTATATGTCCAGAAGTCGACAAGTACCACACTGTTACCCTTGTATTGTGCGAGGTTAATAGATTGACCACCTGTGTTTAGGTATGTGTCCGGAGACACTAGTTCAGGAACCTCCTGATAACGCATTGCTTTCTCACCCTGGGTGAGCATACCGATTGCGGTACCCTTGTTTTCCATACCCATACCATCTGATGCTTTCAAGAGGAACTGCTCAACTTTCGTAATGTCAAAGAAACCACTTGTTATAATGCCTGCTTCGATTTTCTTCTCGATACCTGTGACGATAAGGAGGCCTAATATAACGAAGAGGACACCGATTGTACGTTTTACACGAGACTTAGGATCAGCAATTCCAGAAAGTTTATCTGCAAACCGCTGACCAAGAAGCGCGATGGCAAGGAGTGAGATTGAAAGACCTGACACGTACGCGAGCAAATACAGAGTACCCAGTGCGAAACTTGCAGGGAGTACCGATGCAAGGATCACAAAGTACGTTGGTGAACAACTTGAGAACACAGGACCAAGTGCAGCTCCAATGAGTACGTCACCGGCAAAGCTCTTTTTCTGGTACCCTTTCCCTGCCAGCTTGTTGCCTTCGCTAGAAAGTTTTGCAACTCCAGGAATTCTTTCCCACAGTGCGGGAAATACGAGCGTTAGACCAAAGAAGATCAGTACACCACCAGAAATGATCGTCCACACATAGGGTGGGATCGTAATGAATGCGGTCGATACCTTTAGGAGGTAGGTAAACAGGATCACTGATACCGCAAGCGACCCCACTACCACGTAGGGAGTGAGGCGGCTGCGCCCTGCGGCTGAACTCCCCACCACTACCGGCAATAGCGGCAGAATGCAGGGTGCAAGCACCGTTAGCAACCCCGCTATGAACGATATGAAGAGGAGTGTCATTGTGTGTTACTGAGCCATCATCGCACCGCCCTCTGCCTTCATCATGGCATCGTCTCCTTTCATCATCGTGCCTTCGGCTTTCATCATTGCATCACCCTGCATCATTTTGTCTTCTCCCTGCATCATCGCATCTGAGGTGCTTGCCATCATTGCATCACCCTCCATCATCATTTTTTCTGCCTCCATCTTTTCCATCTTGGACTTTTCGCTCATCGCGTATGCCGCTGCACCTCCGACAAGAACGATAATAATAAGTACGATCCAGATTGCTTGCTTGTTCATCATAAAATTGCTTAGTAGCTAATGAATATATGATATCCCTTTATGAATGCATGTAAAGTCTACTTTACATGTTTATCCCCAGCTACATCCGGCGATCTCCGTAGAAGCGAATAGCGGTTTTGGCTAACACCATGCCACACAAGGCGAGAACAAGCCATGTGTCTACCGAACCTGTATAGGCTTGCCAAACAATACCCACCAAGAGAATAGTGGCGCCCACTAAGAATGCGCCACGTCCTGCAAGCATACGGTGTGTTGTTTCTCGCTCATCCCCTGCTTGCTCACGAAGAAGTAGTGCGGCGAATACCCCGAATGCAGCAACGAGGAACCCTAATATGACCATATGAGTCATGGTGGTCATCCACAGATGAAAGGGATTAAGGAATGCAACGCCTAGTGCAAAAAGCACAAGACTGGAAAGTACCTGGAGAGTCATGGCGTTAGGCATGGCGGAGAGTGAATATTGTTTCAAGGGGTTTCTTAAAGTATCGCGCTATTTTAAGTGCTAGCAAGACTGAGGGTGCATAGTTCCCTTTTTCAATAGCTATGACTGTTTGTCTGCTAACTCCAATAGCTACAGCAAGTTCTTCCTGGGTTATGTTGGCCGCAGTGCGGTATTCACTAACCTTATTGTGTACGACTTCCTGCATCAGCCCAGCATACCCTACAGTTCGTCTTCTGCATCCTTCGCGTAATCCTGAGCATCCTCTGCATGTTCAATTGCATCGTCATACTCTTCGTCATCGTAGCTATTTTCAGCATTATCAAGCGCTTTCTTTGCTTTGCTTAGGTATGACTTTGCATCTCCAATATCATCATCGTCATCCTCTGCATCTTCTACTGCTGCTTCAGCATCATCAATAGCATCTTGTGCATCACGGATCTCAGCTTTTGCGTCTGCTTTGTTATCACTTCCAATCTCATCTTCCGCATCGTTTGCTAGTTCGCGTGCTTCGTCTGCAAGGTCCTCAGCTTCCTCATACTCTTCGTCTTCGTACGCTGTATACCCCTTATCAAGTTCTGTCTGCGCCTTCTTTATAAGCTTTCGTGCTTCAGATACATTCTTGCCATCATCGTCAGCATCATCGATGGCATCCTCTACCTGCTCAATAAGTTCTTCTACGTCATCGAGATCCCTTTCTACCTTATCGTCCTCAGATTCACCCCCCGCATCTTCAAAGGAATCACGCGCATTATCAAGAGCGTTCTCTGCATCTTTGGCAGCACGTGTCATGTCTCCCTTAAAGTATGCGCGGATAGCATCAAACAAATCCTCTTTAGCATCACTCAGTTCTTCCTTTGCACTTATAAGGTTTGCGTCTGTTGCTGCCTTATCAATCTGATCCTCTGCATCATCAATCATCTCTAGGGTATCTAGAATGGTCTTCTGTACTCCAGAGTTGCTTGTGGTTGGCTTTGGGGTGTTGGAAACAGGAGGTGTTGCTGCTTGCAGTGCTTTCAATTGTAGGAGGAGGGTTTCAAGCTTTGTTTTTGCCTCTGTATCAACCGTTGTCGGTGTGGTGGTTGGCTTTGGACTGCTTACGCCACCAGCAAGTGCAGCAAATGCAGCACGAGACTTTGGACCGAATGCTCCTGTTGCAGGAGAGATGCTGTTTGCTTCCTGCCACTTGGTGAGAGCCTTCACCGTTAGATCTTTCATCTGAGTTGTCTCGTACCCTGGAGAACCCACGCCCGTTGCTGCGATGGTGAACCCTGAATCGTTCAGGTATTTCTGCAGACAGCGCACATCTTCACCCTCAGCACCAAGTGCGAGATCTCGAGAGAAGGTGCAGCTGGTTGCTGCTTCTGAGGTTGTTGGAACAGACACCACTGCAGCAATGGTGAAGAACATAATTCCGGCAGCGGAAGAGATAGTGGTACGAGTCATGAGTAAAGAGCTAACGTTGGATAATATACCTATAGGATAAATCCTAATCGCACTCCGTACAACGGCCTGAAGTGCCTAATAGCCACGAAGTACCCACGTAACACCCCGTAGAGGGAGTGAAGCGTTCAGAGAACTCTTTGTATCAAGCGATTGTACATCAAGTATAAGTGATGCTCCTGGAGCGAGGTTTTGTCCAAGCTGTGCCTTGATGCTGTATATACGGGTCTGGCCAGCAAGAATACTTGCGTTGAGTGGTATATACGCAACATTGTTTCTAAAGTTTGCTATAGCGCTTGAGCGGTTGAGCGCTTTGTCATCCACGGTACTGAAGCTCGTAACACTTGATACATTCGCGCTCCCATTTTGTTTAAGGGTTACGCCTGCAAGAAATGCCACTGATGGGCTTGTATTAGTGACTTTGAGATATGCAACAGGTACTGAACCGTATGGGCCTGCAGACCCACCACTCAGAAGTGGCAGCATGCTTGCGCTGAGACTTCCTGTGCCCGTTCCTGCTGAAGCAGACACTTTCGTTCCAATACCCAATGTTCCATCTGCGAGCTTATTAAGTTTGTACCGCTTATCGCCATATAAGGATATGTCGTAGGTGTCATTATCCAATGACTTGTTGAGCTTCACAGACCACTCTCCTCTTTTCACCCGTATATCTTTGCTGGTAAAGACAATATGGTTACCCTCTTTTTCACTAATAACAACACGAACAATCTTGGTACCTTCCGCAGTGCCTGTAACGGTGGGCTTTGCACTAGCATTTGATAGTGAGCTGCTATCAAATGCTCCCTCGGCAATGAGAACGTTCACTGAACACGATACCTTCTTGCTACCCGTATTAAAGGTATATGTGTATGACTCATCATCAGTCACTGTTATTGAGCGAGAACCAGAACGTGATATTGATTCGCCGTCTGAATCTTTTGCACTTGTTGCATTCTCACTCTCCCATGCAAGAGTGATCGTCTCGCCTTGGGTGGCGAATACGGTAGCCTTTTTGCTAAATGATGTTTCTCCATGTGATGACGTAACAGTAAGCTCACATGATGGCCTTTTTGATGCTGCGTCTGCACCAAACGGCACACTGATGAGGAGGATGAGAAGTAGGGGTGCGTATTTCATATATGTTAGTAGTGTATCAAGGTGCCCAAAATAGAAAACAATTTCTTCATGAAGTAAATGTACAAGGGGGCCGGCGAAGCCGGCCCCCTTTGTACTACCCAAAGAGCAGAAAGAGCTAGACGCCGTCTACTGAATCACCTATCACGGGGTCTGAGCTGTCGGTAAGCAGCATCACACCACTGTGAAGTCCGATGTTTGGGGCGGTCATAATGGCCTGGTTTGGGTTTGCCGCCTCCATGGTCATTACTTCACCGCTTTGGTTAACGTAGGCATATGTTAGTGCGTATGAAGCGCTTGGAGCAGCGACAACAGCAGCTAATGCGAGAGCACCGAAAAGTAGCGTTTTCATATCTATCAGTAAATTAATGAGTGTCAGTGAGTTGCTACTGACTACTGTGTTTATACGCTTTCAGTGCTGTGTATTTCATGAAGACCAGAAAGGGCCTTATGAGGCGGTCTATAGACCAAGATCCTCGAGGTGTCGAGTGAAGTGCTGCTTAATAGTTGCATCAAGTGCACGACTAAAATCAATCGCATGCTTAGGAGAAAGCACTACTTCAGAAACAAGTTGGCCGGTGGTGTGGTCTGGACGTACGTATGCAAATTGAAGCACCACTGAATCATCAGAAACAGTCACCTGTGTAGCATTAGAAAAGGACGGTCGAGCTTCTTGAGGAATGGTTATGGAGATAGGTTTCTCTTCCATATTAGAAAGGTAGGCGTATGAAGCTCATGATCGGATCAATCACTGCATGTACCCACATGCTTATTGAACCCCAGCCTTGCTTAAGGAGTTGCGAGACAAAAGAGATATTCTCCTGGTTGGTAGGTGATTCTACGAGGCTTCGTAAAGATACTCCGAAGAAAGACAGAGCCAACAGGCCCACCACGACCCAGACAATAAGACGTACCATATAGATCCAGTATACTGGCCCTATGAAGTCAGCGAAAGCCAGTAGAGGGGGAAAGGGTGCTCCTCCCATACTTCACTTGCGAGCAGTAGACCCCATCCTTTATGCCGCTTCCCTGCCCCATGCAGATGAGATCCTGAATCGGAAAGGTCACCGTCGTTCCTATAAGAAGTTGTTTGAGGCACTGGCAGGGGCAATTGTGGGACAACAACTATCAACAAAAGCAGCAGACACTATATGGGAGCGCCTTAAAACTGCATGTGGGGGCCAAGTATCTCCTGAAGCTATAACCAAACTTCGTACCCCCACCCTACGCAAGGCAGGTCTCTCAGCAGCAAAGGTCAAATCCCTTAAAGAACTTTCCAAGGTAATACTTTCTGGTGAATTAAAGCTGGAGAAGTTAAAGAAGATCCCTGAGGAGGAAGCAATCGTTCAATTGAGTTCTGTGTGGGGTATTGGTCGTTGGACCGCAGAAATGTTTCTAATGTTTGCACTAGAACGAGAAGATGTATTCTCACCGGGTGATCTTGGTCTGCGCCGCTCCATTGAGCAGCTCTATAATCTGCCCAAAGATGTACCTGTGAAACAGCTTGAGGTCATTGCAGCAAAATGGTCACCACATCGTACTTTTGCGAGTCGAGTGTTGTGGCGTGTTCGTGATACTAAATAAAATCGGCCACCTCAGAAAGAGGAAGCCGATAGTGCAAGGTTACCTTGCTGATTAGCTGAGTGAACTAGTCTTGTTCTTGAGTTCGTTGTGTAGGTTGTAGATCAGAGCCCCGTATACGCTCATGCGATTCATGTAAGGATCCAGCCAGCCGAAGAAGAGGTCCTTCTGGAAATCACTGAACGGTCGACCAGAAACAAACACTGCTTCAAGTGAGGGAGACATATGTAACCAGAAACTTAGTTGAACCAGCGTACTGGTCGAGGTCTTGTTGTCGATCCCCACTTCCAGACTGTACGACCTTCCCTCTGTCGCTGGGGGAAGTAACACTGATATTTCTTTAAGTTTGTAGTCAAGCATCGCAGCATAGGGGGCTGGCACCACGTTGTCGATATGAATGTAGCCCTTAAGCTTGAGATGCCCATCCCAGCGCAGCATCAGGGTAAAGGGACGGCGTCCACTTGCGGTATGCGTCAGAGGAATTTCCCAGTGGCCTGGTTCAGAACTTGGCGTCATCACTCCTGCGGTAAAAAAGGTCAAGCGACGAGGAAAATGTGGTCCCAGCACAGGAACCAGATCGGCAATGTTTTCAACGGCCATTGCTGGCTCCTTTGCTTGCGTCTAAAGTGTTTATAACACGTTTATATCTAAAATCAAATTAAAGTGCAGTAGCAATAGATATGACCGCCCAGATACCCAGGAAGTTCATAACAAAGGCAATTGGAATAAGATAGATCGAGCGCATTTTAGACATTCCCATTATCGTTAGTCCGAATTCGTCTGGAAGTGGCGAGGCGATGATAAGCGCACCAATAACAGGAGAGAGCCAACGCATGATGCCTCCATGCGTAAAGGCGATGATTTTGTGGTAGTTCCTTTTTCGGAGCACTGTTTTGAGGTCCTCCATAATGGTGTCGCGGATAAAGAGGAAGATAATCATGTCTCCACATACCGCACCCAGTGCGCCTGCGATAGAGACAGGGATCATGTTTGCCGTAGTGCCTATTTCGACAAAGGCGATTGTGGCGGGTGCGATGGTGAACGTGGAAGTGAAGAAGATCCCTGCAATGAACGCAGCAACAAGATCCAACCCCTGCGCAAAGCTTAGGAAGCGTTCAAATACCCCCACCTCTACAAGGAGAAGTGCAAGAAGAATACTGAATATAATAATCACTACATCCCACTCAAGATGCTCAAGCGCGCGTGCGTACTTTGTCTTTCGCATTACGTTGAGTATACAAGAGAACTCTTGTTCTCTGTGTGTACATAACTCCCCTACCCACCTTTGTACGCCTCTTCAAGTGTTGCAATATCAAACTTCTTCATTTTCAAGAATGCTTCGGTAACACGTTTGATTTGTTCTGGAGAGCCATCGCGCATCATTTCATTCATTATTGCGGGAACAATCTGCCACGATACTCCGAACTTATCCTTAAGCCAGCCACACTGCTCAGACTCTGGGACCGCTGAGAGTTTGTCCCAATAGTAATCAATTTCTTCCTGGGAATCGCAATTCACGATAAATGATACCGCTTCGCTAAAAGCGAACTTATGATCCTGCGCACTATCCATTGCCGTGAACCACTGTCCTTCAAGTTGAAGGTCGCTAAACATAAGTGTGCCTTCTTTCTCTGGATCCATGCCCGAAGGATATCGAGCAATAATTCCACGCGTTGCATCCTTAAATACGGAAAGATAGAAGTCCCCTGCTTCCTCTGCCTTGCCGCACACGTCGCCAACGAACAGGAGCGATGGAATTATAAATGGTCGGGGTTCACCATCAGAATCTGAGAGAATGAGCTGCCACGATACTCCGAACTTATCCTGAGTCCATCCATATAGTTTGCTGAATGGATACTCCTGAAGTGGCATGAGATCCTTACCACCCTCAGAAAGTTTGCTCCATAGTTCACGAAGATATGTTTCTGCGTGCTCATCTCGTGATGGATCAAAGTTCACCATGAATGAGATAGACGGATTCAGTGTGAAGTATGGTCCAGCACTTATGGCCATAAACGAGTACCCTGAAAGATTGAATGACACGGTATCGGCATCCCCAGAAGGAGTATCCTGCAGTGTGGTTATGTTCGTAATCTTTGAATCCTTAAATGCAGAGACATAAAACTCTGCTGCTTCCTTTGCTTGAGTATCAAACCAGAGATGAGGGATGATTTTTTGCATATGTATAAACCCTAGCACATACGTATTACGCACCGATGAAATTCACTAAATTGACATTTTAAATTAAACAGGTTATAAAGATATTAGATTCAATAGGGGTAATGCACATGAACACGCTCGTTCCTAACGATTTGGAACTGTTTGCTCTGGGGCAGCCATTCCGCAACTTGGCGGAGGGTCTCCAAACAGGACTCTTTCAAGGAGCAACAATCGATCTATTTCTCCAAGAAAAGCATCTCAGGATTTCCGATGTGCACATGATTGTGGGAGGACCTCGAGTTCGTCCAGATCCACATCATCCGCATAAGGAGATCAAGCAGTTCCGTGGAGGTGCGTGGAAGAGAGCACGGTCTCAACTCGTTGATCTACGGATTAACCTGGATGCAATTCCGGTGGCATTCCATGATGAGCATCATAAGCTCATGTTTGTTACCTTGAAACACACGACCTTGGACGGATACACGGTCCAGTTCGTGATGTATCGGGCTGGGTGGGATCTCTCGCCCGGTAACTTACAAGTTGTTGATTGGCCTATAGGTCTTCAGCCAATGCTTGGTAGAGGCGAGGTCAACACCAACAGGAAGGTCTGACGGATACCAGCGGCGAAACAGGGCCGACGCAAAGACGACTAGTTCGTCCGCGCGTCGGCTCTTTTCTTTTTATAGGTACGACATCGGATTCAAGTACGCATCCTTAGGAGCAACAGGCATACGTGCATTTGCACAAGGAGTGGTTGCCCCACGATATGCTTGAAGCGTCATAATCTGTGTTGCTTGAGATACATACACACCAAAGTGGAGATGTGGTCCGGTTGCATAGCCGGTCATGCCCGAGTATCCAACAGCGTCACCAGTTGAAACTGCCTGCCCTGCTGCTACAGAAACCTGTGAGAGGTGTGAGTACAGTGTCGCAAGTCCATTAGCATGTTTAACTAGTGCCCACTTACCAAATGAGTAGCAACCAGGTACCGCATCAGTGTTTCCTGTACCTAATACCGTACCGGAAAGAGCCGCAAGTACCGGTGTACCAACCGGCATACCGATATCGATCGCATTGTGGCCTGAGCCGTTATATACCTGTGGATTCGCAGTTGAGAAAGGAGTGGTACCGAAATACTGAGTGATACAGAAGTTGTTCTTGAGTGCGCCCGCCTTTCCAAGACAGCTTTGTGCAAAGGTGGTTGAGAATGGCCATGCAAGTACCCCGCTTCCTACATGAGGAATGCTGCCTGTGTTAACCGTCACCCTAAGACTATCTTCAAGTGCAGAGAGCTCTGCTTCGAATGCTTTCTGCTCTGCACGCTTCTTTGCAATGAGAGATTGGTATGTTCCTTCCTGATTCTTTGTTTGCGTAAGGAGAGCAGCCTTAGCTGCTTTATTTGCATCAAGTGCTTTCTGTTGAGTCACCAATTCTTTCTGCAGAGATGCAAGCTTTTCACGGGCCGCAGCTGCATTATTTTCTTCTCCCGCAAGAGCAATCTTTGCTCCTGAAAGAGCTTCTACCTGGGCACGTAATGCGTCCGTGATACTAGTGAAGCGATCTATGTCGGTCCAGGCCTCTGTGAGGGTGTCAGCGCCAAGTATTTGCTCTACAAGCGTAGTGTGATTCGCCAACTGCATATTACGAAGAGCCTGAGCAACCGCATCACGGTCTAGCTCAATGAGATCCTGCTTGGTGGCGATTTCACGACGTATCTGCGAAAGCTGTAGGTCAGTGGCACCAATCCTATTTTCCGTCACCTTCACTTGAGTAGTGGTTTGTTGACGAGAAACATCAATTGATTTAATAGCTGAAGTCAGGGTTTGCTTCTGTCCCCCTAATACATTGAGCTGCTGTTGATATGCAGCTATCTCTGCATCAAGCGCTTTGATCTTCGCATTGTGATCATCAATCTTTTCTTGTACTTCTGTTGCGGTTTGCGCAAACACCAGATTCTCGGGTGCACTGCTTGCGAGTACGAGCAAACAAAGCACACCAACAATACCGCGGCCTACATTTTTAGTTGAAACAATGGTACTGAAGGAACTCATCCTTTCAGTATATCAAGGGCATTTTGGATGCGCACGCCACTTTCTCCTGCTCCAAGAATAGAAATGAGTGTAAAGGGGTCTGGTGACCGTTCCTCGCCTGAAAGCGCATAGCGTAGGGGCCAAAGAGCTGCCCCACGTCCCCCCTCTTCTTTTGAAACAGTGTCTGCGTAGGGCATGAGTACCGCTTTAATCTCATCTGCAGTCATTCCCTCATGAAGGTCAGGAAACAGATTTAAAAGCCTCTGTAAGTGTGTAGCAGTATTTCCACCCACATCCTTTACGGTGAGGAGCGCTGTGTCTAGAGTTGGGGCACTGAACATACACGCGAGCTCACCCGTGATCATGTCACGTGCCTCTTTAAATGTTTTTGCCCGTTCCTTGAGAAGTGGAACGATCATACGAAGTTTTGTATCGTCTGGCGCAGTGATGCCTCCTTGAACTATAAAGTCCTCATCAGAAAGCTTTCGCATCCACTGTTGATTCACATCAAGCAGTTTCTCGCGATTCCAGATTGCCCCATGCTTCTGTACCCCATCAAGCTCAAATGCCTCAACAAATTCAGCAAGTGAATATTCCTCCCTATCATTGCCGGGATTCCACCCAAGCATACCGATGTAGTTAACAAATGCTTCTGGGAGAAAACCCTCGGAGCGATAGTCTGCGATTGAGGTCGCACCATGACGTTTAGATAGTTTGGTACGGTCTGGTGCCAGGATTAGCGGAAGGTGTGCGTATGCAGGACGAGGAGCACCCAGTGCTTCTTGAATAAGAATCTGGCGTGGGGTGTTTGAAATATGGTCTTCACCACGAATCACATGAGTTATCTCCATATCCATATCGTCTACCACTACCGCAAAATGATAGAGCGGATCATCAATGGCACGTGCAATAACGAAGTCCCCTAGGTCTGAAGTATCAAAGGTTATCTCACCGCGAACAAGGTCAGTGAACGTTACACTCTTGCCAGGATTCTTAAGTCGTACAATCTGTACCATCTTCCCTGCCTCACTCTTGCTCTCTTCCTCAGATACATACGCTTTGCCTTCTTCAACGAGTTTCTCAAGAAGTTCCTGATGTCGTGATACCCGTTCACTTTGACGTACGAACTCATCATGTTCAAGACCGAGCCATGCAAGACCCGCGAGAATCTCTTCCTCATATTCAGGAAGACTACGTGCACGATCGGTATCTTCACTACGAATAGCAAACTTTCCGCCATGGTGTTTTGCATAGAGATAGCAGAATAATGCTGTGCGTGCGGTTCCAATATGGAGCCACCCTGTGGGACTAGGAGCGATACGGGTCTTTACGGTCATACGGGTGTTTGTGCTGCAGCAGTAGCAGCTTCTGTTGGGTTGTGTGACTTACCAATACGTATAAGTTCTGTGGCAATCAACGCTGCTGCGTCTGCATTAGCAAAGCTCATAGTGTTATTAGCCATGGTTTGCCACACGTTCTGATCACCGAGGATACGACGAGCTTCAGACGCAAAGATGTGGGGAGTCATATTGTGCTCCTCTAGCACTACCGCAGCACCTGTATGTGCATAGGCGTATGCATTGGTGCGTTGATCGTGGCTCACCGATTCAGGAATAGGAATGAGAATCGAGGGTTTGTGCCAGAGTGAGATCTCTGTAATGGAGGTTGCTCCTGCGCGTGAGATAACTAGCGACGCAGCACCCGCTGCCATACGCATGGCGTCTCGTCCTAGGAATGGAAATACATGATAGCGATTAGCATGCTCACTTGAACCCAACACTACTTTTGCGGTACCTTCTGCCTCAACGAAATTATCCTTGCCAGTTTGATGAATAACATTGGCAAAACTCACTAAGCCAGGTAATGCCTGAAGTACCACCTCATTAATCTTCTTGGAACCTGTTGAACCTCCAAGAATGAAAATGGTAGGGACAGTGGTGTCGAGACCGAGTTCCTGTGCAGCTCCTTGCGGAAGTGGTGTTGCAAGTGCCGCACGGATAGGAATACCAGTGCGTGCAATATTCTCACGCGTCTTCGGTGGGAACATCGGTATTGAAGAGTTGAATGTCACTGCAATACGGTATGCATACTTAGCAGCAAGGAGGTTTGCCTTTCCTGGTTTTGAGTCAGACTCATGAATAATAATTGGAATACGAAGGAGATGCGCTGCCAATACAGTTGGTACGCTAGCGTAGCCTCCCTTTGAAAAGACCACATCAGGATAGATCTTTAGGAGCGTGAAAAAAGCACGAATGAATCCTGAGAGTGTAACAAAGAAGTCGGTGAAGTTCTTCACTGAGAAATAGCGTCGCAGCTTCCCTGCCGGGCATGCAATGAACTGAACGTTGTTTTCGAACAATGCCTGCTCATCATAGGGAACGGGTGCAATGTAGTACATGGTTGGAGGGAGCAACCGCTCCTCCACAACGATCTTCTGTACGGCTTCAGCAACCGCAATAATAGGATAGAAATGTCCGCCAGTGCCGCCGCCCGTAAACACGATTTTCATAAGTAATTTACACGATTATACCACGGTGCACTGATCCTTAGAGGATTTCTTCGTATTTCTTTAAATATGCTGGGTGTTGCGAGTGAAGCGGCTCTGGAAATGCACCCAACTTGAACCACCCAATCTCATCATGTTTGTGTGGCTCAGCGTTAATCACTGTGGCTGGATCAATCAGTACCTTAAAGTCTATGGCGAGCCAATGAGTTTGTTCTCCATTATGCTCTCGATGCAGGTCACGGAACCCTATAAACTCATAACTGATGGGTTTGGTTCCGTATTCCTCAGAAATCTCTTTAATTAAAGCTTCTATAACATCCTCACCAAGATCTACCGCACCACTTCCTGACTCCCATCTTCCATGCTCATCTCGGCACTGGTCTGTTCTTTTGGAGAGAAGATAATTCCCTTCACCATCGTGACATGAAAACGCAACACTGATTCCTGTATAATCGATCCCTTTACGGCATTCCATAGCTATAGAGCAGCTCTTTTCTTTGTACGATGCGCAGCCACGTTGAGAATGATACCCACTGAGGCAAGTGCAGACATAAGGGCAGTTCCTCCATGACTAATGAAGGGTAGAGGTAAACCAGTGAGTGGAAGAATACTGAGCATGGCTCCAATATTTAAGAATGCGGAAAAGGTAATAATAAGGGTAAGACCTGTCACCGCTAGTGCCCCAAATTGTGTGGAGGCTTCAGCCGCAATCATTAAGCCACGCATAGCAAATGCAACAAATAACAAGATGAGTAAGACGGTACCAAGGAACCCAAACTCTTCGCCGTATACCGCAAAGATCGAGTCTCCAACGGGTTCGGGGAGATAGTTAAACTTCTGTACACTTTGTCCAAACCCTCTTCCTAACAATCCTCCAGAGCCAATGGCGATAAGTGACTGCTGAATCTGATACCCACTCGTGTGCGCATTTGCCGCGGGGTTAATGAAGGTCATCACACGGTTCATTAGGTACGGCCTCATAAACACCAGTGCGGTAAGGGCAACAAGTGTACAGACAGCAATGATCGCAAAGTCTCTCCATGGGGCGCCTGCAAGGAAATACATGACCACACAGGCCCCTCCAACAATAAGCACCGTTGAAGTGTTTGGTTGCAGGAGGAGAATCATGCTAGGGATACCCACAATTGCTGCAAATGGAATGAGTCCATGTCGATAATCGGTGATCTTTTGCTTTGCATGGGCGAGGTATGCAGCCATCATGAGGATCACAGACACCTTAAGGAACTCTCCTGGTTGAACCGTGGTGAACCCAAGCTCAATCCAGCGTGTCGCACCGTTGATGGTTACGCCCAGTGGCGTAAAGGTAAGGAGGGTGAGGATAATCGTAACCACATACACGGGCAGAACGAACTTCAATAGAAGTTTCGGTGCCAGGAAACGTAGTCCAAACAATGCAATGATGCCCGGTATGAGACCGAGGAGTATCTGTGTGAGCGCAATTCTTCCTGGTGCAGCACCGGCACGAGCAAGAAGACCAAGCGCCGCGCTCGCAAAGATGGCAATTCCTGCAACTACCAGTATGAGTACGATGCTCGCAAAGACGCGATCACCGGAAAGACTAAAGCGCAGGGCTTTCATGCTACCTACTGTAGCATTTGTGTAGGGCCACCTATCCCCTACTTAAGAAGCGCAATGGCAATACCGAAGATACTTGCAATGATCGTAATTATCCAATAGCGCATCGTAACCTTGTATGCAGGCCAACCCAGTACTTCAAAATGATGATGGATGGGAGCGATATGGAACAGTTTCTTTTTAAATACTTTCTTCCAGAATACCTGGAGCATGCTGGTCACCACAGTTATGAATAGGGGGAATGCGATGATCGGAAGCACGGCAACACCCACTCCATCACCCAGTACGTCTGCGGAGAATGCAATGACCGCAAGTGTCATGGTGAGCGCCATACTGCCTGTTTCAGATAAATAGAATCGGGCAGGTGGAATATTGAACCAGAGGAAGGCAAAGGTTGCACCTGAAATACTTGCTGAAAGTGCTGCAAGCGCTACCTGATTCTGTGCAAAAGCTATTCCTGCATATGCCATAAAGATAATGGCGAAGATTCCTCCTGCAAGGCCATCGATACCATCAATGACCCCACTGGCGTAGATAGCCAGCACTACCAATATAAAGAATGGGATAAAGAACGCACCAAGCGGTATTGCTCCAACAAAAGGAAGTCCTACGGCTGAAACACCAAGTTTTGCGTAGAACCACCAGCCTGCGAATAGACCGAAGGTTGCAACGATAAGAAGGCGCCACTTCAGTGAAAGACCCCCTGCACTCTTTGTTACCTCAAGAACGTCATCAGCAAGTCCTGCAAGACCTCCCACGATAAGCGCGAAGAGAGGAAGCCATGTTTGTCCACGATTAACGAAGTCCAGAGCCGCAAAGGGTTCTGGGACGACCCATCCTAAAATAGCGAGACCTAGTACTGTTGCAAGTACCGTGCCCCATACCAAGATGCCTCCCATGCGTGGTGTGGAGACCTCACGCTCCTTATGGAGGCCATCAAATAGAGGTGTGCCGGTATCATCACCCATCCCTTTCCCTTTACCCCCCTTCTTCTTCCATGCCTTGTGTTTGTATAGATAGTGCGTGAGGAGAGGTGCAGCAGCAATACCCACCGCGAAGGAGATCACGAATGGAATGAGTACACGAGCTGCATCGAAGATAAGCATATTATCTATAACTATCACTAACGCCTGCAAAGTGCGCCCCGGTAGCACGAATCAGGCTTTCAACATCAATAAAACGTCCGTTCCGTGTTGAGCCAAGCACCACTACGGCTATTGGATGACCAAATCCTGCGTCGTATACCACCACAAGATTGCCTCCTGCGAGGTCTGTGTATCCGGTCTTTGAAAGAAGGATGCCAGGTACCTGCACCACGTCTTGGTTGGTGTTGGGTAGTGTGTGTACCGTTCCATCTTGTGAACGAACCGTAATAGAGCGTGCAACAGTACTGCCGGCAATTGCAGGAGCTTTAGCTAATAGTTTGCCTGCAAGAGTTGCAACATCTCGTGCAGAACCGTACGCACCGGCTTCAGTAGTATCAATATCAAGCCCTGTTCCATTTGCGGCACGTGTGTGACTTAGGCCTGCAACCGATGCTGCATCAGCAAGGAGCTGTTCATCATCGGTATTCTTGCTAGAGGCAGCGGCATGGGCAATTGCTGCTGCCCCATCGTTAGAGGAAGCAACGAGGGTTAGGCGTGCAAGATCCTTGAACATAAAGGTCTCTCCCTCAATAAACCCGCTCTCCCCTTCTTCCTCGAGAGCATCAAGGGTTATTGAAACAGGTGACGCATCTTGCAGCGTGCCTGCTGCAGCGTACATCGTGAGGAGCTTTGTGATTGAGGCAAGTGGTAGCGAACGGTCTGCATCTTTTGAATACAAAACCTCCCCTGTTACGAGGTCGTAGACGATTGCAGAGTCTGCTATGAGACGCATGTTTTCATAGGCATCTGGTGCAGGGAGTGCATTCACTGCAGCAGCCGTTTGTACTGGTTCAGGTATTGTTTCAAATGAGGATAGTGCTGCCACGGCTGCTCCGGTAAGTAGTACGGTACCCACAAGCAATACACTCCCCGACTGAAGGAGATCTTTGTGTCTCTCGAAGAATGGTGTTTCGTTCAGGTTCATGCGTTCGGCTCTTCTTGAGTTTCATGTACAGCAAATGCAGCCTGCATGTCTGCAAAGTGTGGGAGTTCTTCCTTGGTGCGTACCCCCAAGTGCGCAAGCGCGTCCACCGTTGCGGTGTATCGTGCACGACGGCGATCTCCTGTGTCTTCACTGCGTTCAATCAATCCACGCATAAGGAGTGATCGAATTGCAGCGGTTGAGTTAACTCCACGTACCCAATCCACCTCACTGCGGGTTGCACCCCCCTTGTACAGAATAAGTGCAAGTGCTTCTAGACCAGCTTTCCCAAGATCCCGAGACAGTTCGCTCTCACGCAGTTTGCGAATAATATCTGCTGCTTCGGGTGCTGTGCGTAGTTCCACCTCAGCTCCTGAATCAATGAGAGCCAATCCACGCCCATGGAGGGTTTTGCCGAGCTCAGCAAGCCCTGCCTCAAGTAGGTCTCCTGTAACACCTAGCATGGTGGCCAGGCGTTCTTTGCTCATAGACTCACCGGACGCAAATAGTACGGCCTCCAAAGTGGCTGCAGGGGAAAGCGCCATATAGTGCTTAGAATACCGCACCATACAGTCTCTGGAAAGCTATATTTTGGGGGAATGTCTAGGCAAGTAAATTAATACCGTGGCACGTTCGAACTCGTATTAGTGATACGAATATCACCAAAGGCACCAAATTGTTCCGTTTCCACATGCCCCTGCTTGACCAACTCAAGGAGTGCAAGGAATGAGACAATCATTTCCACACGCTCTGTTTTCTCTCCCGTGAACTCTTTGAAGGACATGGTCATGGCCCGTTCAACACGACGCTTAAGGTCATCCATCATATCTTCAAGTGAGATGGTAGGTTTTACCCGTACTTCAGGAAGCCTTTCTTCCTTTTCAAGAGCGGTGAGCGCAGTCGTGAGTGCCTGTTGTAGTGTTTCAAGATTGAGATCTCGGCTTGGTGCAAACATCACTTCGGGCGCCTTCTCCCCTGCTGATACCATCACGTTCCTGCCAAACAATTGTGCGAGTGCTCGTGATGCCTCACGAGCCTTTTCATATTGCTCTAGGCGACGCTTAAGATCATCAACATCCTGCTCCTCGTCCGTTGAGAGTTCGATCTCAGGAATAAGAGATCGAGACTTTATAAGAAGAAGTGTTGCTGCGACACCAATGAAGTTCGAAGCGTCCTCCATGGGGAATGCCTCATGTGTGCGCACGTAGGTTATGAAGTCGTCAGTGACTTGTGAAAGTGATAGTTCATTTACTTGCAGCTTGCGCTTCTCGATGAGTTCAAGAATCAGCTCAAGTGGACCTTCATGGCCGCTCGTCTGTATCGTGAATGGTGTCCGCACTTCCTGTTCGGTGACGGTGTCCATGAGTGGTTAGTCTGAAAGAAGCGTGTCGATACGGTTGATGTCACGAGGGAATAGCGTTGCTTCCTTTACGTTTGCAAGACCAAGGAACTTTGCGGTGAGGCGCTCAAGGCCCATTCCCCATCCCCCATGAGGAGGAATACCGTACTTGAAGGCTTGAAGGTAGTACGAGAACTTCTCAGGATCAAGGCCTTTCATTTTGATACCGTCTATAAGATTCTGATACTCATGACGTCGCTGCCCACCCGTAGTGATCTCAACACCACGGAACAGAAGATCAAACCCATTGGTGAAGCCAGGGTCAGTCTGGTCCTCCGTGGTGTACATGGGACGCTTTGAAACAGGATAGTGTGTTACGAATACGAAATCAGAATCATGTACTTTCTTTGACCATTCACAAAGCCAACGTTCATCCTCAGGCTCAAGATCTGGTTCGTTACGATTATCCTTCCCTGTTTCTTTAAAGATTAGTTCCTGTGCCGCGCGTAACTTCATAGAAGGAATCTCGTCTGGCACCACGGGTACTTCTGCTCCCAGGAGAGTGAATTCTGCAGAGCAGTTCTTCTGCAGGTCGGCAGCAATATACTGCATGAGACGGTTCTCCATCTTCATCACATCACGATGATCGGTGATGTATCCCATTTCCACATCCATAGATGTGTATTCGTTCAGGTGACGAGCGGTACTGTGTTTCTCTGCACGGAATACGATGCCGATGCTGAATACGCGCTCGAGCGCACCCACCATGATCTGCTTATAGAGCTGCGGGCTTGTTGCAAGGTGTGCTGTCTTTCCGTAGAAGTACGGAACCTCAAACACTTCTCCACTTCCCTCTGCATCATCACCAATAAGTTTTGGTGCCTGGAATTCAATAAACCCTTCGCTGTTAAGGAATGCGCGGTATGAACGAGCAATCTCAGACTGCACCTTGAATATAGCGCGAGCCCGCTTAGTACGAAGAGTTAGTGGAAGATAGTCGAGATAGGTGTCGAGGTTGAGTTCCGCATCAAGCTCAAAGGGTAGTATGTCTGCAGAAGAAAGTACCTCGATCTCCTTAATCTCAAGCTCAATGTCTCCGTTCTGTTTATCAGCTTGGATGTTCTTCTCAGGGCGCTTGTTAACGATACCGCTAACACTCACGATGAATTCGTTGCGAACGGTCTTTGCAATCTCCATAAGAACCTCATTGCCAGGAAGCACGACTCCCTGCACGGTGCCTGAGCGGTCCCGGAAGTCGAAGAATACGAGCTTGCCCTGATCACGGCGAACATCCACTGATCCGTTGATAGTGATAGTTTCGCCTGCTTTGCTGCTAAGCTCCCCTATGAGCGTTCGTTCCATATATCACTAAAATAGCATGTAAAAGTAGGACCCGGAACCGCTAGGCTCCGGGCCCCCTGCCGCAGCAGGGACAAGTGGTGTCTGTGGTGGCTGAATCTTCAGGGATGAAGTAGTCGACCGTAACCGTCCCTACCTTGTTCCTGTGTTCAAGAATGGCAAAGCCTTCGAAACGGCTCGCCATCGACGTGCGCCACCTGGCCAATTGACCATAGTGATTCTCACCAGTGAATGTAACTTGGGGCACGAAAGACCTCCTCTAGCGGACGCCGATTGCTCGACGGACTTCATCCATCTTAGCCTCAGCACGCTCACGCGCAAGGGCACCTCCTTTGTGAAGAATCTCATCTATTTCTGCATCTGTAGTGAGTGCTTCAAATCGCTCGCGCATTGGCGCAATGAATGTATCAAGATCCTCGATGAGTGCTTCCTTCAGTGCTTTGTACTTGCCCTTGTGTTCTTCATACAGCGACGCAAGTTCTTCGTCGGTCTTAATAAGGCGATGGATTGCGTATACGTTTTCAGGACGGTCACCACTAGAGTCAGTGACGATGCCCATAACTGCCTCAGTGATCTCATCACGAGATGCAAACAGCGGGATAGTGTTCTCGTAGCTCTTGCTCATCTTGCGTCCATCGATACCTGGTACCACTGCAACGTCTAAAAGAATATGTGGTTCCGGAAGACGGAATGTTTCACCAAAGATACGATTGAACTTCTCTGCAGTATCACGTGCGTATTCAATATGCTGCTTCTGGTCTTGTCCCACAGGTACCACTGATGCGTTATAGAGAAGAATATCTGCTGCCATGAGCATTGGGTAGTTAAAGGTACCCACCACAATCTCCTTGTTCTTTGCCTCCGCGTCTTTGAATGCATGTGCACGCATGAGATATGGCATGGTGGTTATGGTGTCGAAGATCCACGCAAGCTCCGTATGTGCTGAAACATCAGACTGTTTAAAGAGAACAACCCTCTCTGGATCAAGGCCGCAAGCGATATAGGTGCGTGCGAGATTCCGCGTAAGGCGCTTCATCTCTGCAGCATCCTGTATGAAATTAAGTGCGTGGTAGTCCGCAATAAATACAAATCCCTGATGAGAATCATCATTAAGGAGTTCAACGAATTGCTTAATAGCACCAAAATAGTTACCAATATGAATCTCACCAGTTGGCTTAATGCCGGAGAGGAGTACAAGCTTGTCTGCGTTCATGACCCTACGATAGCACAGGCTGAATATAAAAAAGAGAACGCCGCGGACCCCAACGATCCGCGGCGCACATATGTTGTCCTTCTGGACAGGCAGCTTACGCTGCAGCCTGCAGCTCGGCGATGCGTGTTTCGCCGATCGCAAGAACCTTGAAACAGAGCTCGACAGGTCGAGACCCATTGTGGCCAGGACCCATGAAGTAGGGCTCGTCGCCCATAGCAGCTCCCTTCAGAGCCGAACCGAACGGCGAATTATAGCTCCGTGTTGGAGGGCCCAGCACGGTGCCGTCGTGGTCCACGTTGTCCCAGCTCTCGCCGAAGCCACCCAGGATCACCGTTTCGGTCTCCCCAACCTTTTTCTTGGCCGGTGGATCGATCCACTTGATGGTCACCGGATGCCCGGTGCACACGTGGCAGTTGGCGGTGGGTTCCTGAGCGATCGAGATGCTGTTCAGTGTTCTCACTTCAGCCTCCCATCTCGCCCGAGCGGTATCCCGCTCAGTGCCCGCGCAAGCGCGGTCGATGGCCTTTCCCTCCCCTGTGGAGTTTTCCCCGCAGCGGTCGCCGGTGAGTTCATCGGTGCACCGGTTGAGGATAGTCTTCGCCGTATTCACACGGCACTCCTGCCGCCGATAGCCGGCTTCCGTTACCGGACCTTTCATAGTTGATTCCACCTGGTATTCTCCCCAAAAAGTAACTTAAAACGACCCCTCGGGCCGTATTGACATAATAGGATAAAACAGAAGAATGGCAAGCTTTAGGGCCTGCCATTCTTCATACACTTTGGTGCGCCGGGAAGGATTCGAACCTTCGTAGGCCGAAGCCGCGACATTTACAGTGTCGTGTAATTGACCACTCTACCACCGACGCATTCGGCACGATACTCATCTATCCAATTCAGTATCTGTCGTAGTAACTTTTTATCACAATACCGGATATGTACAAGGCCATGGATCATGCGTGGCCCCTGGCGGCCAGGAGCCACCTGCTTTTTTACATACGGCTTCGTGAACTGATTTTCAGGAATAGACAACAGTTCAGACCAGAATTGAGTTAGTGCAATAACATTTTGATCTTCATAACAATACATCGCTGCTCGAATTCTCAAGCTGTCTACTCTACAAATCTCTCTGAGAAATCTCAGAAATACGACTAGCATATCTGGGTCAGAATTGGTGAAATCAACGCAGGTTTGCTTTCCCACTTTGTACCCTTCTGCCCAGTACAGCATTATTGCTGCAAGTTTTAATTGTTCCTCTGAATAGGTTAAATGTTTCTTGAGCTCATATGAAAGTGGTTTTGCAGCAAACCAAATTGCACTATTCATTGATGGAGAACGTCGAGGAATGTTGTGGTGTCGAAGCGTGTAATAAATTGCATCAGTGCTCACCAAAAAATGTTTAGCAATCATCGGTGCACTCATGCCGCCCTGGTAGAGTTTAATTGCTGAACATTGTTGAGTTAGTGTGAGAGCAGTCACGCACTCACTATGACAAATAAGCCATAATGAGATGATCAAATTTTTATAAAGAAAACCTGACTATGAGAGTGAAAGAATTGAGATCTGTTTGCCACGCTTTAACATGGCAAGACCATTTTGGAAGTTTTCCGATGACAGCGTTGCTTCCACGGAATCAACCTTTTCATCGTTCAACGTTACCCCTTTAGATTCAATAAGACGTCGCGCTTCAGACTTGGATGACACGAGGTTGCTGTTGGTGAGCGCATCAATGATTGTGTATCCGTATGCGAGATCTGCAGTTGAGATAGTAAGGCTTGGTGCCTCCTCTAGAACCATAGCTTGTTCCTCTTTAGAAAGTGTACTGAGTGTGCGTTCACCATACAGCGCCTCTGACACGGCAATACTGCGGAGTGCTGCATCTTTTCCGTGTACTATTTCAGTCACCTGATGCGCAAGCATCTTCTGTGCCTCACGACGTCCTGGATTGCGACGATGGAGCTCGCATAGTGCATCAATCTCCATCACCTGCATGAAGGTGTATGACTTCAAGTATCGCTCCACTACCTCATCTGGCTGATTAAGCCAGAACTGGTAGAAGGCATACGGAGATGTCTTGTGTGCATCAAGCCACACCGCGTTACCCTCGGACTTTCCGAACTTCTTTCCGTTTGCATCTGTGATGAGAGGAGTGCATACCGCAAACGCTTCTTTTCCAAGCTTGCGTCGAATCAATTCAACCCCTGAAAGAATGTTAGTCCACTGATCCGATGCACCAATCTGTAGGTCAGCACCATACTTTTGATTCAGGTGCATGTAGTCATAGCCTTGAAGGAGGCTGTATGCAAATTCTGTGTATGAAATGCTATCGTCTGGATTCTCAAGACGACGCTTGATAATGTCACGCTTAATTAGTTCGTTCACCGTGAAATGCTTGCCAATGTCACGGAGAAAGTCCACAAGTTTAATCTTTAAGAGCCAGTCTGCGTTATCAACGAGTGTTACTTTTGTGCCAATGATGCGCTGCATCTGTGCCTTAATTGCTTTCTTGTTTCGCTCGACGATCTTCTTATCTGCAAGTGCGCGTTCCCCCTTCTCACGAGGATCTCCAATCATACCAGTGCCACCACCCACCAAAAGGATGATCTTGTGTCCTGCGTCGGCAAGGCGCTTCATCAGCAATACCACCACAAGGTTCCCAGCCTGCATAGAATCAGCGCTTGGATCTACACCCAAATAGACCGTACGCTTGGTCTTAAGAATCTCTGAGAGATCCGCTGAAGTGTGTTCAATGAGGCCGCGTGCGGTGAGTTCCTGAGCAAGGTCCATATAGGGACGACTATACCACGGCCAGTATGTACTAATGAACGAGAAAGATGAGTCCTATGAGGGGTGCAATGAACCACCAGAAGAAATACTGATCTGGACCAAATATAGTATTCAGTGGTTCCGGGAACGTGTATATGTTGCTCACATGGAATACGTGATACCCGAGAGCAAGAAGGAATGCAGCACCAAGGAATGAAAGAACGAAACGGGGCACGAAGGAAAGCACCCCGAAGCCACCTGTGGTGAGGCGCTGTATGAAATGGAATGGAATATACGTACAAATACCGTAGATCACAATACTGATGACTGCCTTCATGATCGGGGTACCACCCGCATTAATGATCGCTAAGGTGAATGGGAATAGTGAGTAGATGGCGTATCCTGCATAGAACGCGACGAGGAGTGAAATAATTCCACCACGCCCTGCCTTATAGGAAAAAGCAATCATGATCCCGAACAGGATTAGTAGTGCCAGGAAGTTCCCTGCCCATACTTGGGCATTAGCTGCTCCGCTTGAAGCAAAGTCTGTCACTTGAAGTCCAATATTGTTTATGGCGTCCATTTCTCTAAGTATGCCATACCTCTTTTGACCCAAACTAGCTTCTGTGATTATCTGCATGCAGATCCTAGAAACAGATTTTGGGGAAGCATATGAAAGTTCTTCTAATTCACCAGGGACCGATCCACAAGGCGGTACACCTGGGAACCGTTCGTAGTGCGATTATCCAGGGAGGTTACACGCATAATGTGGTAGATGGGGTTTCCCATGCTTTGTGCATGCTTCCCCACGACAATTACCGTGTAATCATTCTCGATTGCACAACCAAGCCTGATCAAGCGCCTGAACTTATACGCCGCCTAACGAGCGAGATACGCTTGATGGCAAGGGAACCTTTTCTGGTTTTGATTACAGAACAGTTCATCGAGAACTCGAATGGGCTGGAAGTTGCTTGTGTCTCAGCAGACCACTTTGGTGTGGCGACGATCAGTACCCTACTTAAAGCCTACGAATGAACGAAGCGGCCGCCCCACAAGGGCGGCCATCTTCTTTATTAAAGGCCCTCAGCCTTCAAATCCTCAATTGCTTTCTTCGCCTTACCAGAAAGTTTCTTAGGAAGAGTCGCGGTTATATGGATAAGGAGGTCGCCTGCTGCACCATCTACCTTCACACCCTTACCTCGAATACGCAGTGTCTCTTCTGCGCTGGTCATAGAAGGTACCTTTACCTCCAGTGACTTATCGTCGATGGTGTTTACCGTGATGGTGGTGCCAAGGAGTGCGTCTGTGAGCTTAAGGGGCATCTGCATGATGAGATTGAGCCCTTCCTTACGGAACGTTGCATGAGGCTTCACGTGGATCTTTACGTACAGATCTCCTGAAGTACCACCCTTCACTGCCTCGCCCAAACCGGGCATGCGAATCATTTCCCCACCATCAATTCCTTCCGGTACCGTTAGGTTGATCTCCTCCTCTTTGCGGAGGACCCCACGACCCTGACAGGTCTCACACTTCTCCCTGGGAATCTTCCCTGACCCCTCACATTCAGGACAGCCACGCTGGGTACTGATAGCACCAAACGGTGTGTTGCGGGTCTCATGTATGCGCCCTGCCCCGTTACAGGTCTTGCAGGTATGCATCTCGGTGTTTGGTTTAGCACCAGAACCCTGACACACGTCACATTTACTTACCTTGGTGATAAGTACCGAGCGTTTGCTGCCAAGCACTGACTCTTTAAAAGAAACTTCTACATCAATAGAGATATCGCGGCCACGCTTGATTCGTGAACCACCACGGGCACCACCAAAGAGATCACCAAAGAGGTCAGAGATATCGAACTCTACTCCCTGTCCGCCAAAGCCATTGAAGTCGAATCCTCCACCGTTGAAACCACTTGCCCCGCCTCCGGGGAAGGTCTGTCCATAGTTGTCGTACTCACGGCGCTTCTTCTCGTCAGAGAGTGTGCTGTATGCTTCGGTGATTTCTTTGAAGACTGATTCGTCACCACCTTTATCTGGGTGATGTTTTTGAGCAAGTTTCCTAAAGGCCTTCTTAATGTCGTCCGGGGAAGCCTTCTTGTCGATACCGAGTGTTTCGTAGTAATTCTTCGCCATAGTGCTATTACTATACGCTTGTTAGTTTGGGATGCAAAAAATGAAAAGGCGGCTTCGCTCGTGCGATATGCCGCCCCTCTTCACCTCCCAACAACGAAGTACTCAAATTCCCCGACACCATCGGTCAGGTCAACTCTTCCCTTGGATACGGACTTGCTAACGCGTTTCATGTGCGGGCTAGCTCTTCGCTCAGCCACAAGCTGGCCCACAGCACCACGAATCTCATTGCCCATGTCCTGAAGGTTAAGGCCGGTGTGGTAGACCACACGCTGCCCTTTTTCGATAGCGAGTAGTTCATCAATAGTGACCATGTGGCACTCCTTGAGTTGTTTCTGATTGCAACATACAAGTTGAGACTGTGCTTGTAAACAAAGCCCCCCTGGATTTCTCCAGGGGGGCTTTGTTAGCTAGAAATTATTCAGCCGGTTTATCTTTCTCAGTAAACTCAGCATCAGTTGCACCTGCTTCCGGTGCTGCTTCAGTAGGAGTTCCTTCTGCAGCCTGTTGTTCTTTCATCATTGCTTCTCCAATCTTAGAGAGTGATGTTGAGAGTGCTTCAGTTGCAGACTTGATTGCTTCAAGATCTTCACCTTCACGAGCAGTCTTAAGTGCGGCGATCTTTTCATTCACTTCAGTCTTAACCTCTTCAACTACTTTGTCTCCGTGGTCCTTGAGAGCTTTTTCTCCTGTGTATATAGCTTGCTCAGCAAGGTTCTTGGCTTCGATAAGTTCCTTACGTTTCTCATCTTCGCTGGCATGTGCTTCAGCATCTGCCTGCATCTTTGCAATGTCGTCCTTAGAAAGACCGGTAGAGCCTTCAATACGGATGGACTGCTCTTTACCTGTAGTCTTCTCCTTTGCCTTTACGGTGAGAATACCGTTGGAGTCCACATCGAAGGTTACTTCGATCTGTGGCATGCCACGGGGTGCGGGAGGAATACCTTCAAGGTTGAAGTTACCAAGCTGCTTGTTGTCTGCACTCATCGCGCGCTCACCCTGCGTAACACGGATCTCAACGGACGGTTGATTGTCTGCGGCGGTTGAGAAAGTCTGACTACGGCTGGTTGGGATTGCCGTGTTGCGCTCGATAAGTTTGGTTGCAACACCACCCATAGTCTCGATAGAGAGTGAGAGCGGGATAACATCAACAAGAAGAATATCCTTCACGTCACCTTGCAGAATACCTGCTTGGATAGCTGCGCCGATAGCCACCACCTCATCAGGGTTCACTGAAAGGTTTGGCTCCTTACCAAAGAGATCTTTCACCTTCTGCTGAATCATCGGCATGCGTGTCTGGCCACCTACGAGAATAATCTCGTTAATATCAGATGCCTTTATGCCTGAGGCTTCAAGGGCACGCTTGGTGATGTCAATTGAACGGGTGATGTACTCTTCTGCAAGTTGCTCAAGAGCAGAACGGGAGAGCTTTATAAGGAGGTGCTGTGGTTCACCTGCAGAGTTTGAGGTCATATACGGAATGTTCACTTCCGTCTCTGCTGCAGAAGAGAGTTCATGCTTTGCCTTCTCAGCTGCCTCGTCAAGACGCTGAAGTGCAAGAGGATCCTTTGTTACATCGATACCAGACTGTTTCTTGAACTCGTCTGCAAGCCAACGCACGATTTTCTGATCGATATCACGACCACCCATGTGACTATCTCCGTCAGTGCTCTTTACCTCGACCACATCGTCACCTACTTCAAGTACTGATACGTCAAAGGTACCTCCACCGAAGTCGAATACAACGATTTTCTCATCCTTCTTCTTGTTGAAACCATATGCGAGGGCAGCTGCTGTTGGCTCATTAATGATGCGCTTCACATCAAGGCCCGCTACCTGCCCCGCTGCCTTTGTTGCGTTACGCTGTGCGTCATCGAAGTATGCAGGTACGGTGATAACTGCTTCCGTGATTTTCTCTCCAAGCTTCGCTTCAGCATCAGCCTTCAGCTTTGAAAGGATCATTGCAGAGATTTCTTCTGGACGATAATCCTTATCACCGAGGTGTACCTGCGCGCCACCATCAGGTCCTGCCTTAATTTCATAGGGGACGATACCGAGATCAGACTTTACGGACGCATCATCAAAACGATGACCCATAAAGCGCTTGATGCCGTAGATAGTGTTCTTTGGATTGGTCACTGCCTGGCGCTTTGCAAGAGTACCGACAATGCGCTCGCCGTTCTTTGCGATAGCCACTACTGATGGTGTGGTGCGCTGTCCTTCTGCGTTCTCAAGCACACGTGGCTCACCACCCTCCATGATAGCCATGGCGGAGTTTGTGGTGCCGAGATCAATACCGAGAATCTTTGCCATAGGTAAAATGAGTTTAAGAACCTATAAAGTAGTTCGCACATATCGCACTGATAGGGTTATTGTACGCCTGTTGATTTATGTGTTCAAGCCCTATGCACTTGACCCTGTTTGACAGAAACAACCACAGTGGGATGCTTATGTGTAGGAAGGCTAGGTACTAGCCATACAGCAATGGAGTACCCCATGATCTCTCCGATCTTAAGCACAGAAGAGTTTGCGGAACTCGGTGCACCAGACCTCGTGTATGTCCGGCCCATAAAGGCTGCGGAGGTCATTGCTAGGACCACTCCCGGCCAAATCGAGGCGTTTGAACTTGATCCTGAACAAACACTCTATGCAGTTCATCGTGCAGATGGTGAACAGCTTGCCGTCCTGACGGATAAGCAGGCAGCCGTCAACGCGGCATACGCGCACGATCTACGCCCTGTGTCTGTTCACCAGGATATTGTTTAGATGGAGCGAATGAAGAGAAAAGGGTGGTCTGAAAAGATCGCCCTTTTTCTGTTCTCTACCCTACATTCTTGTTCACTGACATTACCTCAATCCAACTTCCTGGAATACCAAAGTGCGGATGATCTTTAAAGAGTTCTGCAGCAGCTTCAAGCGACTCTGCTTCAACAAAGGAATACATCATAAGATCGTTTCGAGCATCTTCAACTCCAGCAGAGGTTATACGCTTTGGCTTCCCTACGCCTGCACTCTCGGTAACAGAGTCTTTGTGTGCGTTCATCCATGTATTCCAATCAGACTCCATTTGCTTCTCTTGCGCCTTTCTCTCCTCCTCTGGCATTTTCATCCACTCATCAAGACCTGTATGTGGCATTTGGTACGTTACAAAGAATTTCATATGTAGGTAAGTATAGTGTTTAAAGATGTGAAAACAGTTAAGGTTTATGCTTCAAACTGAGCAACGCGCACCTTTGCAGGACGGATTACAGACTCTGTGGTCTTCCACCCTTTCTCAAGCACTGCACTTACGGTCTCGTCTTCCTCTTTAGACTTTGCTGCGTCTTGTCCCAGTGCTTCGTGGAGGTTGTGATCAAAGGCATCACCAATTGAGCCAAACTGTTCCATGCCTAGAGACTTAGCAGCATCATGGAGTTGCTTGGCGATGCCCTGGAATGTCTCCGGAATCTCACTTGCAGCCTCAGCACGAGCAAGAGAGTCCATGGCAGGAAGAAATGCCTCTACACTCTTAACCACACCGCGTGACATCACCGCTTTCTTTTCCTCATCGAATCGCTTAAGAGCATTTACGTAATCTGCCTTGGCACGCTGCCATCCATCCATGTATTCTTGGCGCTCTGCTTTGCAGGTATCAAGCTCTTTCTTAAGTTTGGTGGCTTTCGCGTCCACTCGGGACTCGGCAGCTTCAAGCTCCTCCTCACTCATACCTGCTTCTTCACCTCCATCTCGCTCAATTACAACATCATCTTCATCCATATACAACTACATTAGTTTTGCTCACTTTCTGGATCAATAGAGCCAAGCTTTATTTCATAAAAGGTATTCAAGCTTGTATTTAAAGTTTCCTTAGTCGCCTTGGCATCTTCGAGTGCCTTTTCTAGAGTCGGAAGAACTCGCGCATTAACTTGTTTGACGTCTTCTGTAACATCATCACCCTCTCCTTTGATTATTGTGAGCAAAGCTTCTATTTCTTTTATATTTTTATCAGCGGATTCCAGTGCTAAGCGAGCTACTTTAATTTGTTCGTCAAGAATCACATTGAGAGATTCTGATTGTGCAGGGAGTATTGGGCCTCTTTCCATATACCTATACTATGCCGGAATGGCCGCGTGTAGTCAAAAAGATAACCGCCTAAGGCGGTTATCTTCGTAATTAACGCTTAGACCAAGATGGTCGCTTGCGAGCTTTCAAGAGACCTGGCTTCTTGCGCTCAACAGCACGAGGATCGCGCTTGAGGAATCCAGCAGCCTTAAGAGGCTTGCGCAGGGTGTCTTCGCTCTTGGTGAGTGCGCGAGCAATACCCATGCGGATAGCCTGTGCCTGTGCGTTGAGACCGCCACCCTGTACCTTTGCTGATACCTGGAAGGTACCCGTAACCTCCTCGAGATTAAGCGCATCGAAGGTGATAGAACCGCGCTCCTTGGTCTTGAAGTAGTCAGCAGCGTCCATACCGTTTACGGTTACGGATGTCTTGTCTGCAGGGGTGATGCGGACACGTGCTGAAGCGGTCTTGCGGCGACCGATAGCGACAGTGTACGGAGTGGTGTTTTCAGGCATAGTAATTACTTAAACTCTTACGCGGTAACGGTAAGGCGCTTCATACGCTCCTTACGAAGCTTGTTGCGCGGGATCATACCGTCTACGGTCTTGCGGAATACTTCCTCAATACCCTTCTTGTCCTTGAAACGTGCCATAGGCACCTCACGAAGACCACCTGGGTATCCAGTGTAGTGAATGTACGTCTTGTTCGCGATACGCTTCTCGGTCATAGATACCTTTGACGCATTTGTGATAGTCACACGAACAGGAAGTACCTTGTTCTGTACGTAGTGTACGGACTTCTTGCCAAGGAGCGCCTGTGCAGCATCGCTCGCTACGCGGCCGAGGGTACGGCCCGATGCGTCGATGGTGTAGTTCATCTCGTCTACACCCTGAAGAGTGCGCTGCTTGGATACTTTCTGTGCAATGGTAGTCATAGGATTATACGAAGGCGATGTAGGCGTTCTCACGAGCGTTCACTGCATTGGGTGCACGCTTCACAACGCGGGTGTATCCACCTGGGCGCGTTGCATAACGAGGTGCAAGAGTGCTGAACACTTTCTTTACGATCTCATCATCATTACCAAGGCGAGATGATACGAGGCGACGATTCGCAACAGTATCAACACGACCATGAGAAATGATCTTTTCGATGTACGGGCGAAGCTCCTTAGCCTTAGCTTCGGTAGTCGCAATGCTTTCGTGAATGATAAGAGAGCGGGCAAGCGACTTCATCAGCGCAGAGCGCTGATTTGCGGGGCGATTGAATGCACGGCCTTTCTTGTGATGTCGCATACCTGAAGTCTTATAGTTCTAACACGAATACTAATTCTCGTCCAAATTACTCCCCTTTGAGGGTTACACCGAGTGCTGCAAGAGCTTCCTCGATCTCGGTGACAGCCTTGTCGCCGATACCATCAAGCTCCTTAAGGGCACCAGGAGACTTGCGGGATAGCCCTGCAACAGTCTTGATACCTGCGTCAGTGAGAGCGGTGATGATGCGAGCACCAAGAGTGAGGTCTTCAACCTTCATCTTTGAAACGTCCTTAGATGAAGCATCTTCGTCATCAAGCATCATTGGGCTTGAAGAAGCAGATACGTTCTCATCATCCTCCTGGAAGCCAACAATAGACTTAAGCTGGTGGATCATGATCTCGATTGAGTTCTCAAGTGCTTCGCGGGGGCCGATAGTACCGTTGGTCTCAATAAGGATACGGAGGCGGTTGAAATCAGTACGATCACCAACACGCATGTTCTCTACCTCGTAGTTTACGCGGCGAATTGGGGTGAAGGTTGCATCAAGTGCAATAGTACCAATATCTACCTTCTCCTTGGTAAGAAGCTCGCGGGGTACGTAGCCGAGACCACGCTCGATAGTTGCTTCAAGTTCAAATGAACCCTTGCCTGCCATCGTAAGAATGTGCTGATCAGGGTTTGCAACTGTAACCTGTGCAGGAAGTGAGAAATCAGCTGCAGTAACATCCTTACCGTTCTTAACAGAAAGGCGGATAGTCTGTGCTTCGTCGCCATGAAGTGCGAAGTGAACACGCTTAAGGTTAAGGAGGATCTCCATAACGGTTTCGCGGATACCTTCAACGGTAGCGAACTCATGCTGTACATCCTCAATCTTCACTGAGGTGATGCTTGCGCCAGGAAGTGACGAAAGGATAATGCGGCGAAGACTGTTGCCGAGGGTATGACCGTAGCCAGGGTATAGAGAATCGATCTCATAAATGCCCTGAACTCCTTCTTCAGAAACAATACGCGGCTTTGACGGTAGGGTGACTTGGTATTCCATAACTCAATCAGTAATTACCTTGTAGATTAATAAAAACTAGCGGCTGTAGAACGAGAGCACCGCAACAAGGTCACCTGCTGGATCAGCAGACTCCATTGTTGGCACCTGCTGCACACCGCCTTCCATAGACTTCGGGTTCCAGGTGAGCCAGCTCGAGAGCGTGCGCTCTGCGAACTTATCACCGAAGTTCTCGAAGAGAACGCGGGTCTTGCTGCCCTCGCGAACACCGATCGTCTCCCCGATATGAACCATACGAGAAGGGATCGTAGTCTTGCGACCATTGATCGTGATGTGTCCATGAGACACCATCTGACGAGCTGCACGGCGCGTCGGCGCAAGGCCGAGGCGATAGATAACATTGTCGAGACGCATCTCAAGAGTGGTGTGGAGAGTATCTGCAGGGTTTGCGCCATGAGTTTCCATAGCTTCGCGGACATAGCGTCCGAACTGACGCTCAGGAAGACCGTAGGTCATACGAACCTTCTGCTTCTCAAGAAGCTGCTTACCGTATTCGGTAGGGCCACGACCACGCTTGCGTGTCTTTGAAGCACGCTCCTGAGCGAGTGCGAACTTCTGCGTCTGGGTCTTCTCAAATACTGAGGGTCCGAGGCGCTTTGCGATCTTATACTTAGGTCCTACTTTCATACGGATTCAAATAAATAATGGGCTATACGCGACGCGCCTTCTTAGGGCGAGGTCCGTTGTGAGGAACGGGAGTCTTGTCCTGAATAGAGCGAATCTGAATTCCCTTTCCAGAGAATGCACGAAGCGCTGACTCACGACCTGCACCAACACCGCGGATAATAACGGATGCCTCTTTAAGACCAATAAGAGAGGCCTTTTCACCAAGAAGCTCACCTACCTTAGCGGCTGCATAAGGAGTCGACTTACGAGCACCAGAGAAACCAAGCGCTCCTGCAGAAGAAGACATGATGGCATTTCCCTTATCGTCGGTGAGGACTGCCTTAGTGTTGTTGAAGGTTGCTTCAACATGAAGCACACCCTTTTCAAGACGGCGCTTTGAAGCCTTTGAAAGGGCACGCTCCTTGCGTCCCTGATCGAGACCGCGTCCGCTCTTCTTAATGATTCGTTTCTTTCCCATAGGTAATTAAGTGTATGCAGCCAGGATTAAGTCTTCTCGAGCGTACGGCGACCAGAACCCATAGTCTTACGAGTGTTTCCACGTACGGTACGTGAGTTGGTCTTCGTGCGCTGTGCACGAACCGGAAGACGGCGCTCATGGCGGATACCACGCTGTGAACGAATATCCTTAAGGCGCTTGATGTTCTGTCCAACCTCACGCTTCAGCTCACCCTCAATGGTGTATGCCTCTGCAAGAGTACGGATGGTCTGCTCCTCATCTGCAGTGAGGTCTGAACCCTTCTTAGTGAAATCTACTTTCGCTTGCGTAAGGATTTCCTTAGCGCGTGTTGGGCCGATGCCATAGATAAGTGGCAGCGCGTATGCGAGCTGCTTGTTATCAGGAAGTGTTACACCGGAAATACGCATGCGAATAAGATTTAGAAATATATAAAATTAGCCCTGACGTGCCTTGCGGCGCGGATTGCGCTTGTTGATGCGGTATAGGCGGCCACGACGGCGGACGATAATGTCCCCCGGCTGCTGAACCTTGATTGATGCGCGTACTTTCATGTTGAGTATTAAGACAAGCGCCGCACAACGCGAGCGCGCCCGCCGTAGGGATCAAGGACGAGTTCGACCTTGGCCCCTACCAGTACACGGATACGATGCAAACGCATCTTTCCGGCAAGGTAGGCGAGCAGCAGCTCACCAGAAGGCATGCGGACACGGAACAACGAATTCGGGAGCACCTCTTCAACGGTACCCGTTGTTCCTTCTGCTTTGACCTCCTCCATGTGAAGCTCTGCTATCGTACCAAGCCGTTGCTCAAGCGTCAACTAGCTACTGGCCTCTAGGCCCGCTACTTACTCGCTAGTCCCAGTTTCAACAACCGAGATATTGATCTTTTCAGGGTCCTGAGGGAAGGTGCTTGCCCAGAATGGTCGAAGAACAAGGCTGGCGCTCTTAATTTCAGGGAATCCCTGAAGGATAACCTGAGCAGAATCACGGGTTTTTCCTGCCACAGCACCCCCTATCTTAGCGGTATCTATCTTCCATACCACGTTGGTGGTACCAGTTAGATTGAAGCTAAAGGTCGTCTCACCGCTTGCGGGAGCGATATTAAGAGCAGGAAGCAGCTTAAGACCAGAAACATTAGGAAGCGTTACTGTCTCGCCGTTGTATGCACCGATAACCTTATAAGCGATTGCTTTGCCAAGTGCCTCACCAGGAAATACCACTGCAGTCATGGTTCCTTTCTGATTTACGTTCACTTTTCCTGCCTCAGCTTCGGTATCAGGTTGAGGCATGTATGTTACAAACGTTGCGCCTGGAATCAAGACGTACCCCGCAGGGATCTTGCTTGCAAGGTCTGCGGTCAAGCTCTTTTCAAGAGTAGTCTGATTTGTTGCGTTCTGTGCATCACGAGTGCCCTGACTAACGCTTGCACGAGTTCCAGAGAAACCACCCGTCATAGGTTCTGTGGACTTGGCAGTAACCTGTTCAAAGGCTTTTGAGCCCTTAAGACCAGGCACGGTGAAATTGGTTGCACCTATGTTGTAGTTTGCGCCCCCAACATCTGCATACACCATTGCCACAATGCTGCCACCTGCAGGAATGGATACAGAATCATGGATACGGAAGATGAGGCCATCAGGGCTCTGGAAACGAGTGTTCTTGATGAGTGTCTGAGGTGCGGCCTGAGTGTTAGTGATAGTGATCTTGCCGCTCGCAGGATCGTTCACGGTGTCGGTGCTCTCAGCCGGGACTGTTTGGCTTGCGGTCTTTTCAACGGTAACAAGTTCAAAAGGAAGATCCCCTGCTCCTGCCGTGGCGGTGAAGTCTGCAGAGATAGTTGCACTCTTTGCTTCAGGTGTTACCTCAACCTTTGCGCCAGAGAAATACATGAGGGCTGCAACAGCACCAGCGATAACGATGAGGGCGATAAGTGCGGTGCCATAGGGGAATCCACGACCAGAACGAGGAGAACGTGGAGGCCTGCTCGGACGATCAGAGAGCGGGCGTGGCGGCATCTGAGGAGGAGTGCCTGAGCCGTCTTCTTCAAGAGTGCGGCGGCGCGATGGCGGAATGATGTCGTTTAACGTTCGGTTCATAGAAAATAGATATGCGAAAACCCTATAAGCGCCCTGCCAATAAGTACCCCGTAAGTATACTCCTCCTAATCCCTGATGCGACTACCCCTGTGGGCAAGCCTACATGCTGAAATCTGGCTCTCCCTCTACCCCTACTGCTGCAGATGAGACCATGTCTCCCATGGTTGGCCGTGCTGCCTTTGCGGCCTCTTTCTCCTGTTCCTTCAGCGCTTTCCTTTGCTCCTTCGTTAACTTTACCGGTGGGGGAAGTATCTCTGGTTCATTCTCTACGGTTGGTGTGCTCTTGGTGTGATACAGCGCAAGAAGATCTATAAAGATATCGGCAACATTGGTTCCGAATGTGCGTACATAGGGAGTGAACTGTGCAGGAGTGATGGGTACGATACGAAGTGGTTCATCCGATAGCCACATGGTATGAATCGCAGGAGTATCAAGAGCACGCACCAAGAATCCGCGCACATCATCATCTGCGAGGAGGAACATAGTACGAGGAAGTGCTTGGCGACCTGCAAACTCCTTGAGAAGTGTTGCAAGGCACTCTATCCACTCTTCTTCTGCTTCCTGTACCCGTGCTCCAAACTGTACGTTGCGGTTACGGTTTAAATAACTTGCCCCCAAGCCACTTCCCTGCGGAATAACTGTGGTGGGAATAAGGTCTGATGCAGCCTGACCTATAGATAGGAGCGCCCGAGTGCCGTGTGGGATTGAACCCACGTCACGAAGTAGGCCACGCTGTATAAAGGCCAAATCACTACGAGCGCCACGAATATCAAGGATGAGGTAGTCATTCTCGTGCTGGTACATTTCACGGAAGATACGGTACCAAACAGGTGCAAAGCCAGTGAAGGTAACATCATGGCTGTGAAATGCTTTACGCATTACTCGCTCAATACTCTCCATCACTTCTTTCTGAAGTGTGGAAGAAAGAACAACGAGTTCTGCACGCTTCACTGATTTCCCAAAGGGATTCGGTATTTCATATCCATTAAGAATAGTGGCAATAACCGAGTCTCCAGAATCAACCCACCCCTCTTGTACGTTTGCACTCTTACGAACAGTATCGTTAAGGAGTTTCTTGGTGAACACAAATGGACGAACAGACTGAATAGTCTCTGTGCGCACTCGAGTTTCCTGCCAAGGAGCAGCAATAGAGACAAGGGTGCCATCAGCGTGTGCATTCCCCACCTCTCTTCGTACCTCTGGTGCCCCCTTCTTTACCAATCGATTGGTTACCTCCTCCAAGGTACGTAGCATTAAGTCCTCGTGCGTCTCATTTGGACGCGGCTCCATGTTAATACGAGTACTGTAGTAGATGATGGGTAGCTGACCACTTTCATAACACACATACGCACCACCCACCGACGACGAACCAACGTCGATCATTATTTGTGTTGATCGTGTCTTGCTACCAAAAAGACCCATTGCTGTGAGTATAGCAAAACATACACATGTACTTAATACGACATGCGTGTAAAAGAAGCAGCGACCACATAATGCGGTCGCTGCTTCTTTTACAACTACGCGATCTGCTATGCAGTACGTCGAATAGATTTAACGATTGCGAGGAGAATGACGGAACCGAGAATAGCTACAGCCATGCTGTATACATTGAATCCACTTACGCCATCATAGCCAAGAAGATTCATGACCCATCCGCCAATAAGTGCACCGACAATACCTACCACAATATCAAGCAGCAATCCCTGATCACTTTTTACAATCATTGAAGCAATCCAGCCCGCGATAGCACCGAATACTACCCAGAGGAGTATACCCATAGCGTGTTCGTAATTACCTTATAAGCCACATGGGGTATATGAACACACAGAAGATTAAATATTGATGAGGATGTTACACCAGCACGGCTTTGATACGACGTACCCCTGAAGCAACGGCTTCTTCCTTCTGTATCTTGAATTTTCTATCACCCTCATGAATCTCTTTTGTATTAGTTACATGTGGACCACCACAGAACTCTAGAGAGAACGCATTTGGAATATCCGGGTTCTCTTCCGTTGCATGAATAGGACCGACAGAATATACGGAAACCATGTCTGGATACTTAACACCGAACTCCATCTGTGCACCAAGCTGCTCTGCCTCAGTCTTTGGCATCACGGTGCGAGTAACAGGAAGGTCCTGATAGATCACGTCGTTAACGATACGTTCCACCTCTGCTTTCTGTTCGTCCGTCATCTTTGCGGGTGCAGAGAAGTCTATACGCAGACGCTCTGAGGTGATGTTGGAACCACGCTGCTTCACCTCGTCACCAAGTACTTTCTGAAGTGCTGCAAGAAGGATGTGATGGGTAGTGTGATAGCGAACAGTTTGCTCTGCATGGTCTGCAAGACCACCTGCAAAGCGCTGTGCACCACCTGCACGTGAGGTCTCCTGATGTTGCTCCATGAGCTTCATAACCGCCGTGAGATCTAGTTCTAGCTCACGTTCGTTAGCAAGTTCCTCCGTCATCTCTACCGGGAATCCATAGGTGGTGAAGAGGGTGAACGCATCCTCTGGCTCAATTGTTCCCTTTGCGGTGAGTTTCTCAAACTCCTTCAAACCATTCTTAAGTGTCTTACGGAACTGATCCTCTTCCTTTGCAAGCTCATCATGGATAACTTGTGCCTTTTCTAGTACGTGTGGGTAGTGATCCGCGTATGCTTTTCCGTACCCCTGTGCCACTTCAGCAAGCACCGGCTCCTGAATATTTAAACGATCTGCTTCACGCAGTGCACGACGAATTAATCGACGAAGCACGTACCCTGCCTCAGTATTTGATGGGGTAACTCCTTCAGCTAGCATAAATGCTGCTGCACGCATGTGGTCCAAGATGATACGGAATGATTTAGTTGACCCTTCTTCAGCTCCATACTTTATAGAGGTGCGCGTTTCAAGTACCTCACGTGCCGCATCAAATACATCTATAAGAAAGGCATCAGGGACACCAATGGTGGCGAAGGTGAGGCGTTCAAGTCCACCACCGAAGTCTACGTTTTGCTTTGGAAGGTTCGAGAATGAACCATCTTCATTCTTGATGAACTGCATGAACACTGAGTTACCAATCTCTACAAATCGGCCACAGTCACAATTAGGATGACAATGTGCACCCCACTTCTCATCATGTGGAAGACCAAAGTCATAGAAGACTTCAGAGTCTGGACCACCTGGCTCCCCTGCAGGCATGTTGCTTGGTACACCAGCGCGGCTCCACCAGTTCTTCTTTGCGCCATACGCAAAGATACGCTCGTTTCCGTGCATACCTCGTTCATACCCTTCTTCCTCTGAACCGATGTTTGCGAACTCAGCAGTGATTCCTTTTGCAGCATAGAGACCTTTCCATAGCTCAACTGCTTCAGTATCTTCTGGCATATTTGCATCGGTATCTCCACCGAATACCGTTACATATAGTTTCTCAGGATCAAGCCCAAGACCCTCTTCTTTGCTGGTGAGGAATTCAAATACCCAAGGTACTTGTTCCTTCTTGAAATAATCTCCCAGAGACCAGTTACCAAGCATCTCAAAGAAGGTGGTGTGACGGTTGTCCCCCACCTCTTCAATGTCTCCTGCACGGAAGCTCATTTGTGAGTTAACAATGCGTGTTCCCTCTGGATGGTCCTTGCCTAAGAGGTACGGGACGAGCGGCTGCATACCCGAGGAGGTAAACAGGGTGGTTGGATCATTGCCTGGCACGATAGGTGCCGAGGGAATAATAGAGTGGCCACGTGCCTTATAGAATTCAAGGAATCGTTTGCGTACGTCTGAGACGGTCATAGAGTTGAAGATAGCATAATGCTAGTTATTTTTGGAATGAACCACTTGCTGCAAGTGAAAGTGAATTGAATGGTACCAGTTTCATCACTTCAACCAAGTCTTCAATAGTGACCGAACGAACGAGGTCTGGGTAGGTATCCATGTACGAAAGTGCCTTTCCGTCTCTTCCAATCATGTGAAGCATATTTGCTAGTCCCTCTGTGGTTGAAAGACTCACTATATATGACCCAGAAATACGGTCCTGAATCTTAAGTAGTGCATCACGGGTCACTAGGGTTTTAAGAAAAACAGCTATCTCAGCGCGAGTTGCAGCAACTGCCTTCTTATATGTTGCGGGAGAAAATGTTGCCCAGATACGCATTGCGCCATCTGTACCATCAGAGAATCCAAAAAGCTGCGCATAGATACCATAGGTTAAGCCATCACGTTCCCGAATAGTGCGCATTAAGTGTCCTGCTGAAAGGCCGCGTGCACCGAGCATCTCCATCAATAGTGCAAATGCAAGGTAGAGAGGATGATCAATAGTAAAAGGTGTTGCTGCACCAATGAAAACATCAATGTTTGCCTTATCCTTTATTGGTATAAGTGTTTCTTTATTTGAAGGACTTTTTGTATTTAACTTCTTTACAGGCACTGTTGCGGTACCCTCTGGAAGTTTGGCCAGTGCCATCCGTACAACTCGTTCTGTGTTCTTCAAGGCCACATCTCCTGCTATTGCGAGTATGAGTCCTTTGCGACCAAGCGTTTTTCTAAACGTTAGCAACTCCGTGCGCGTGACGCTTTTGGTCTGAGTGATACGCTCGTCAATGCTGTATGCGTAGTTGAAGTGTGTTGGGTTATAAAGCTCACGCTGAAGCGCAATTGATGCCTGCAATTTTGTATCTGTTCTTGATTCTTCCCATTCACCCAGAGCACGCTCTTTTGCGAGAGCAATTTCTTTAGCGGGGAAATTTGCTCCAGTCAGGCATTCAACAACTGTTTCTAGAAGAAAGCCAAGATTTTCAGGCAAGCATGAACCCGAGAAGTACGTCCTATCACCCCCAGCAGAAAATGACAGATTAATACCTCGATCACTAAGTGCTTCACGGATCTGGTCTTTGCTTTTTGTGCTGGTACCGGCATCCATCAACTCAACGGCAAGAGTTTGTATATCCCCACGTCCATGCGGGAGCATGTTCCATCCACCCAATACACTTCCACGAACAGTCACCACATCTTTTGCCTTAGTGGGTGAAATAAAGATGCGTGCACCATCTGCAAGCTCTAGTTCGGTAACATTTGATGCGATTGATCCCATACCTATGAAGCAGTATTAATGAAATAACCAATAGTCGACTGATCTTCTTTGAAATAGCTGCACGCAACTCGTTTTATGTCTGCTGCAGTCACCTTCTGCATTTTCTCAGGCTGGGTAACAAATCGTGTCCAATCGCCCGTTGCGAGATCCTCATTCAAACTTGAAAGTAAATTGTATGCACCGTCACGACGAGCAGCAACAAATCTACGTACTGCACGCTTTGCACGCACAAGTTCTGCAGACGTAACTCCCTTCTCTTGAATCTTGCTTAGTTCCTGAATGAACACCTTTTCTGCTTCACCATGGGTGGTTTTGGGAGATAGTGATATATAGGACACAAACAGAGCGGGATCACGAAGCTCCATACAGTATGTACTTATGCTAGTTGCCTTTGCTGTATCGATAAATGCACGGTACAGACGGCTCGTGTTGTCTCCATCAAGTATGTTCGAAAGAATAAGAAGTGCTGGAATATCAGCGTGCAGGGCGTTCGGTATCTTATACGCGACACCAACAGTATTTGTACCTGCACGTTTTACTATTGCCCTACGCTGACCTTCCTGTGGCGGTTCCTCAGTGTATAGGGCTGGGAACGCTTTAGGAGATTTTGAGTGTTTGCCAAATTCCTTCTTTATAAGTGTTAAAACTCCTTTGGTCTCAAAACGCCCCGCAACGGTAAGTGTTGCATTGTTGGGCCAATAGAAATCATTATAGAACTCGTTTAATCGCTCAATAGATACGCCCTCAATGTCGCTTTTCCACCCAATGGTTGAATGGTGGTAGGGATGAGCAATAAAAGCAGCAGACCATATTGCTTTATCCAGTGCTTCCATAGGAAGGTTCTCACCGCGCTCATACTCATTTCTCACGATTGGCATTTCACTGGCACGATCTTTTTCTGTTATACGAGCAGTGCGCATACGATCTGCCTCTATTTCGATAGGAAGATGTACGTTATTTGATGGCACGATGCTGTAATAATTTGTTCGATCAAACCATGTTGTGGCGTTAAGTACTCCACCCAATGATTCGATTGAGTCTTCAATCCCGTTTCCATTCTCATGATTGAAACGTTCTGACCCTTTAAACATAAGATGCTCAAGGAGATGGGTTGCGCCGGTGTATCCGGTTGCCTCGTTACGGGAGCCAACATGATAGGTAACCATTACGCCCGCAACAGGTACTGAATCATCTGGCACAAGGAGAATGCGTAGACCATTATTCTTTAGGGTATATTCCTGTATCCCATCAAGTTCGCGAACGAACTCGATAGCTGGTATCGAAGCTGCCATATACTTTCAAGATACCAGTTCTCCTTTCTATAGCCAATTAATAGGTTTTTCTCCCTGTATCTTCAGGTATTCGTTTGCTTTGCTAAATGGTTTTGATCCAAAGAACCCATTGTGCGCAGAGAATGGAGAGGGGTGTGCAGATTCAATAACAAGATGCTTAGAACGATCAATGTGTGCACCCTTAGCTCGCGCGTAGTTGCCCCAAAGAATAAATACTAAGTGCTCACGTCCATCTGAGAGTTTCTGTATTACCGCATCAGTGAACTGCTCCCATCCTTTTCCTTGGTGTGAGCCAGCAGATGCAGCACGTACAGTGAGGGTGGCGTTTAGTAGGAGAACACCTTGTTCTGCCCAGCGGGTTAAGTCGCCATCAGTGTGTACAAGTGGCACACCCAAGTCGCTCTCTAACTCTTTGAAGATGTTTTGGAGAGATGGTGGATTACGCACTCCTTCACTCACTGCAAAAGAGAGTCCGATAGCTTGTTTGGGGCCATGGTATGGATCTTGTCCAAGAATCACCACCTTCACTTGTTCAAACGGTGTTAGCTCAAATGCACGGAATATACTCTTTGGTGCAGGATATACCGTTGTCTTTGTATACTCTTCTTTTACAAAAGTGGTGAGCGCTTTGAAATAAGGTTTATCAAACTCATCCTTCAGATGACTCTTCCAAGACTCTTCAATCTTCACTTCCATAGGTCGAGTATAGCGTATCCCAATTTAGACAAAGATGTATAGATGTGTTAAAACATTCGCAGCCACACACGAGGTGTTAGATGGACAAAAACGTTCTTATCTTCGAACCTGACAGAAATCTTGCAGCACAGTATCTGCAGACTCAAGCGCAGGATCCAGCAGTATCAATTGTCTCAATGGTGCACACGATCGAGGACGCTCGTGCACTACTCGCATTTGTACCTCCCTATAGCCACATGGTGATTCAAGGGAAGGTGTACGTTCGTGAAGCAGGACTCCCGCTTCTAAGAGAAACGAAGTAGGAGTCTCTACGTATTGGCCCCGCGCTTGCGCGGGGTTTCGTTTACCCTACTTCTGCACCTGCAAACTCTTTTTGTGTATCTCCTGCAACTTCTTTCCTGAAGCTTCCCGATATACGCAGTACTCACACCCTTCCCCCACTGGCGGTAGGGCTCCACTTTCTAGAGTTTCCTTTATCTTGGGAAGTACGTCATCAATCCAATCAGTATTCCCTTCACAGGGAACCACCGTTACTTCAAACTCCAATTGTCCATCAAAGGCGGACTTATCGCTGTGCGCATTTGCATACACAAAATAGCCCATAGGAGAAACCGTAAAGCCGTTGTTACGAAGGAGCCACTGATACACTCCCATTTGTCGTTGATACTGTTCGTTCCACGATGAGTCTGCGAGTGTGGTGATCGTTCCTTCTTTAGACGTTGCTTTATAATCCACCACGATCAATTCACCTGCGGGATTAACCCAGATATCATCCACTGCACCTGAAATAGTGAAGCCTGTTTCTTTGTGTTTGAACTCCACACCTTCAAAGTTCTCACGCCACGTGTTCATGTTCTTATGTTTGAACGGTACGGCATTGATGTCGTATGTCTCCATGAGGGGATGCTTCGTTCCGTCTATACGGTGTACATCAAACTCCTTCTTAAGAAGCGCATCAACTGCAATGTTAAGAGTGAAGGCAGGACCACGAGGACGTGCGGTACCAAGTTTGTTATCTAAATAGAAGCAGCGAGGACATTCTGTGAAGAGCTCAATCTTTGAGCGTGAGAGACGCCACTTAGAACCACCATAGTTCCAGTCTGAACTACGGTTTGGATTGTATTGCTTGCGGAACTCTGCCATATACCTCTAGTATAACTGCTCTAATGGGTATCGTTCAAAGTCTCTATTTCGGCGATGATAGAACCCACACGTTCTGGGGTCACTCCAATTTCACGCAACAGTTCACGATGCTGTCTGAGCAGATCAGTGGTGGAGATATTCCTATCGATAAGAAGGCGCTTCTCTGCCTTGCGGAGTGTGGTGAGAGCAGTGATCGGATAGAGACCGCTCGCAATGATGCGGTCATAGAGATTTCCATGATGCGGATAACTCCACCCAAGCAGATTTAATCCAGAACACGTTGCGTAATCCACTGCCTGTGACGTGAACTTTGTGTTGGTGACGAGGTATCCACGATCAATAGGACACGATTTATCCACCGCAGGATCACACTGCCAGATATCATCGAAGCGTGCTTTCACATACAAAGCCACCTTCACATCTGTTTTGTACCCTGGGTCATTATGATACTTAAGCTCCGCCGCTAACGTCTCGTTACCCCGTGTCGCATATACATCCACCTCATGAGTGACGCACTTTCCAGGAATCAAACGACGGGTCTCAATCTTCCACCCCTCTTTCTTAAAGAGTTCTGAAACAAAGTCCTCGAAAGGATGGCCAGAAGGACCAAACTCAAACAGTGCACGACGCAAGCTATAGCGGGCTGCTGCAGCCCGTCCTTCGCGACGGAGCATCTGGAACGCACGCTTATATATATCGCTACTCTCTGAACCAGGAGCAATACTTGCTTCAATGGTGCGACGGATCTTCTCTGCAGCACCTGCACCAGCACCGGCACGACGCAGGGACTCCTCTAGTTTTTCAGGAACGAATGTTTCAATGGTCCCGTCTGCTTTAACGATGTCTGGCATTTACTCGATGATACCACCCCCCAAACAGGTATCCCCAAGATACAAGACAAGTGATTGTCCGGACGCAACAGGTTCTTTAAAGGATCCTTCAGGAGTGAAGGTATTGGTTTCTAGATCGAAACTCCCAGTAATCACTGTACCGTGATAGCGATACTGCGCCTGAATCGTTCCCATGAGAGCTTCTGTATTAAACCAGTTAGTCTCACGGAGCTTCAATGTATTGGGTGGCACCTCCAGCGCAGCGTTTCCATGGCGCACTGTTAGTGTGTTCGTGTTGAGATCTTTCCGTATTACATACCAAGGACCACTTTCTGCTCCATGAGGAACAATACGTTCTCCAAGGGTGTGCAGCACGGCACCATCATGGGTACCAATCTTCTTTCCTTCCTCATCGAGCACGTCACCTCCGGTTGTTTCCAGTTCCTTTCTAAGAAACTCATCAACAGAAATGGAACCAAGGAAACATATTCCCTGACTATCCTTCTTTTCTGCAACAGGAAGATCAAACTTTTGTGCGAGAATACGCACTTCTCTTTTAGGTATTCCGCCAACGGGGAAAAGAGTTTGTGTCATTGCTTCTTTAGGTACTGCCCACAAGAAATAGCTTTGGTCCTTTGAGCTGTCTACACCACGCATTAGACTACCCTCCCTCGCCTGTGCGTAGTGGCCTGTAGCTATGAAGTCTGCACCGTGCTCTTTTGCAAAGCGATAGAAGGCTCCGAACTTAACCTCACGATTGCACATGATATCTGGGTTAGGTGTTCTTCCTGCAGCGTATTCAGAGATCAGATAGTCGATAACTCCCTGCTTGTATTCTTTTGATGCATCAAGAGTATGAAATGGAATACCGAGGTGTGCTGCGACCCGCATGGCATCGCGACGATCTTGTGCCCAGGTACACGGCATACCAGGGGGATACCATCCCTTAATGAAAACCCCTGTTACCTCAGCACCTTGTTTTTGTAGGAGCGCAGCAGAAACCGCAGAGTCCACGCCTCCAGATAGTCCTACAAATATGTTCTTGCCTGCTATGGAATCCATAGCGATACCATACCCTAAACAACCGATTTCTACACAGTCTTTTTCCTTGGCTTTTGTGCAAATGAGATTAAACACGCAAGAAGATAGAGTGTGAGAGATTCAAGTATTGCACCGGTTGCAAATCCGATTGGGCTTGCTTGGGTGATAGTGGCGCTCTCTATTGATGCGTTGGGAGTAACGGGTAGTCCGGTATTGCTCGGTTGCTCCATCAATTCTCTTAGAGTTACTTTCTCAGCAAGGAAGTGTGAAGAAATATATATGAATGACTGAGCAAACACCTTTGCAGGGTATGTTGCAACAATTCCTGCTTGCTCTAGCCCCGTGAGTTCCTGGGGTGCGAGCTCCTTGCTCATAAACGGCGCAAGGAACAATGTACTAAGAGTTACGTAGATACTCAGCACTATGAATACGAGTACCCGTAGTTTTGTTGGCCAGAAGTATGCTTTAGAGAATTCCTTTACGTTCATAGTAAAACAATACCACCTTTTAATTAGAGGTCTGGAAATATGCTGTAACTGATACTACTATTGACAAATACACTATTTGGTTAAATTGCTCTTGGAGCTACCGTTGCTAGTGTAGTGATGGTTGGGGATGTAAGAAGCTCAGGTCGGATCGGATCTCCACGGAATCCAGACGCGGTATGGATATGGGACCCATACTGGCTAGCCCCGTGGAGAGTTAACACTCCATGCATATTTGGCTTACAAGCCACTAAAGCGCCTTCACTCTGTGTTGGCGTTTTTCTATTCCTGACAGTCTGGGACAATGTTGGAACCGGACTATTGACAAACAGTATCTGTGCTGTTATGATGGATTTACCACTGTAGTTAATGTGGCCTCTCGTTCCAATGCCCCCATTGGCACTGTCCTGACAAGACACGAAGAGAGAACACTGGTGTACCAAAATCCAGTGCAAAACCCCGACCAATGTCATGGAAGGGGTTTTCTTTATTTATAGCTGGCCGTCTGGGACGATGTTGGAACCAGATTGACCGGCACACCTGATTTGGTAAGGTGCTAACGGATAGGCGGAAGAGAAGATGCCAACTTGCCCAACGGGGTTCATGGCCCGTTGCACCTGAGATCAGACCTGAGGTCACAAAGATGGCCTTGGTTCCTCCCCACCTAAGTGGAGGCCCGTAGGCGCGGTTGTCTGTTTAAGGTTCCATCAGGAGAGCACATCTTCCTGCTCTTCTCCGTTTTCAGACGCATCTTCGGATGCGTTTTTCTTTTATGAATTTATTTGCTGGCAGTCTGGGACGATGTTGGGACTTTGTTCATACTGCGTATATAGTGCACCTAGAAACAATCATTGGAGGCCCCTATGGGTCAATTGGAACCTTGGCACATCCTATTGCTCGCCGCCTTGCTCTCAATTCCCGTGCATGTCGCCATCAGGAGGCGAGAACCCATCTCTCTTCCTGAACCCATCCCGTATGAGGTAGCGGAGGTTGTGCAGGCACGCCTGTTCGAGATTCTTCCTCTTCAACTCACAAAATGGGGTGGACTTCGTCTCGATGACCATGGATGGGTCATCGTCGTTCAGTACGAAGATCCTGCCGACCTTGCCCACATTCCTGCTCAGCGGAACGGGGTGCAGATCATTCCGCAACAGATTGCTGTGTAAACCAGCTGATCTGGACTTCCTGTTTGTGGTCGCCCGAATTCCATCGGGCGACTTTTGCTTTTGTCGCTGGCAGTCTGCGACGATGTTGGAACCTTTATCCGTGCCTATACCTAAAAATAGTCACAAGTGCTAAAGGTATTGCTAGGGCTACTCCATCGATGACTAGGTGACCAAAATCTTCCGTCCTTATGAATCCAACCGCAAACATAGCGAGAATATGCGCGAAAGTTGCCCAAAGGGTAAAATCAATAAAAAGCTTGTGCTGTTGAGGAGTGCGGGACGCTTTCCATAGATAGATTCCCCAAACAAAATAGATGACAGTAAAGAATAGTTCGAAATCCCATACGTATGCAACACCCCTGAACGACGGCTGTATTAGCGAAGGGAGACCAATACCAAGCAACGGCAGAACTGACAGAATAAAAACAACTGTATACCAGAAAAAGAAGAGAGCGAGCAGTTTCAGTGATAGTGAAAGCCTTCGTTCCATGTTGTGTATGCTAGCACGCAAGATTTGCTGGCAGACTAGGGATCGAACCTAATCTAAATACAACTCCCGGTTGCGCTTATGTTCTTCAAATGTTCGTGCGTAGCGCATCTTGCCATCCTTGCCTGTTAAATAATACAGATACGTAGATTTTGTAGGGGTTGCCGCTGCACGAAGTGCATCAAGCCCAGGATTAGCTATAGGGCTAGGAGGAAGGCCTTTCACACGATACGTATTGTATGGAGAATCACTTGCAAGATCTGCTGCGGTTGGGGTATATCCGTTTTCTCCATGTATGTATCCAAATACTGCATCCACTTGCAGGGGCATATCTATGCGTAGGCGATTGTATAGAATACCTGCAACCATGCGCATATCTTCAATGCCCTGAGCTTCGCGTTCAAGTATTGATGCGAGTGTCACCAGTGCATCAAGCGACTTGCCTGAATCATCTATTTCCGTTTGGATTGTTGATACTTTTGTATCAAAGTGCTCGCGCAAACGCATAACCATCTCTTCTGGAGTAGTGCCAGGGAGAATGAAGTACGTATCAGGGAATAAATACCCCTGGCTGGTTGATGCGTGTTTAAGAAATTCCTTTGTATCGAAACCAGGAACTGTAGCGGCAAGAGTGCGTGCCATGTCTTGATTGGTCATACCCTCAGTGAGGGTGACACGTGTTTCTTCTATGCCGTGTTCCCCGTTTGCAATACGGTGTGCAATACTCGCAAGTCCCAGTGTCTGATCAAACACGTAGATACCCGATTGCAGAGCACGGTCTTCACCCGTGAGTCGGGTATACACACGGAACTGGAATGCACTACGTATGACGTATTGATCCTCAAGCAGCTCTGCTATTTCTTCACTGGTACTATTTGCAGGAATTGAAATCAATGCTCCTTTTGGAAACTGGAATGACGGTACAAAGAGAATTGAAAGCGGAACGAATATCACCATGAACATCCCTGCGAGTATTGCTAGATATGCTTTAGGTGTTCTTCTGAGAAGGGAGTCAATATGAGCGCGAACCAGTACTGCACGCACTCGCATTTGTTCTTGCATACTCATGCTACACAGGAAGATTTGATGGTGCGCTTGTGGTTGAAGACTGCATGCGTGGGAGCCCCGGTGTGTTGATGGTACTCGATGGTACATGGAAGAGTGTTGCCAACTCCTCGCTACTCATAATGGACCAGGGACCAACATACGGTTGATTAAAGTACGCACGACGACGATACAACTTCACGATCTTCCTCTCAACGAAGTCATGCGCAAGTCGCTTTGGATCCTCCCAGGGATAATCATTAAACCCTGCAGAGTATGATCCTGTTTGTTTTATTGATGCCCCTGTTTCATTAGCGAATGGTTTCCAAAGCGCAAGAACAAAGCTTGCCATAAATCCTTGATACGCATCCTTTGGTCCTGAGTATATGGTGCGGATACCCACATCAAAGCCTGCCTTATTAATATTGCGTTCAATGTCCGCAATCGTTTCAAGTTGGCCCTTGGTTGGGTTCGGGAAGCCGTCCGTTTCAACCTTCTTGCCGGTTGCTGGATCAACATACGAGCCTTTCTGCCTTGTTGCTTCACGGATCTTTGCTATTTCTGAAAGCCCAACCTTCTTCCAGTCTTCTCCGTACTTCTCCTTCTTGGATTGGCGAATAATAATCTGTATCCAGAATTGTTCTTTCGGACCCAGTGAGCCAAGGAGCTCAATCACCTGCGCAAGTGGATCAATTTGCTCCTCTGGCTTTGTTCCTGGTTTGTCCAAGCCGTATTCAATATATGTTTTTATCGGATAGGGATCTGGACTACCCTTCTCATCAGGAATAGATTTTACAAACTCTTCACCAAAGAGACTGTGATCATCATCTGAGGGATCAGTTATAAGGCTATAGTCCGGTGCCTCAATGATTTCCATGTCTGGATACTGAGAATAGAGATAGCTTTCAATACCGCGACGATGTGCCTCACGGGTCCATATATAGAAATGCACCTGTCCACCGAGAGACACGATTTCAAATGACCACCATGGTCGGATGTTACCCAGCTTATAAACCTTATAGTTTGTGGACTCTCCAGGACCAAAGTGCATGTTGGAGAAGAAGAGCTCCATGGCAAGAGGTGTTTTCTTAGTGTCTCGAGGAAGTTTTAGTTCCAGCAATACGTATTTCTGTTTTGCGAGGAACTTTGCACGACGATACTGCACCACACGATTGGCTGCAGCATAAATAGTTATTGCGGGAAGCCAGAGGGGTGCGAAGAAGAGAAGGAACTCAAAGTTGCGTAGTGCTTGCCCAAGATCAAGAAAGATAAACAGAACGTTCAAGATTCCAAAGGTCCATGCGATAGGTTCCCAATCAATAAAGTGACCCTTGCCTGCAAGATTTCCGTGCGTCTTCTTTATCAGCTTCATCAACGGAAGATCCGATGGGTTCATGCGGAAAGTATAGCAAGAGAACAGCGCGCATCTTTAGGATGCGCGCTGTTCTCGTGGATTCAGCTATTACGCTACGGTATAGGTACCGTTCTTATTGCGCTTGAAGTATCGCGGATCGTTAAGGTTCACAAGAATGGTGTTGTCCTTCACGTATCGAACCTTCTTCACTTCTTCCATCACGCGTTCACGCGTAAGGGGGCCTTCTTTCTTAAGTACGGTCTTAATAACATCGCGTACAACTCCCGGCTGGTATCCCCACTCAGATAGTGCGTAGAGGCCACGACCGACGAGAACGAAGCGAGCATCCTTGATCAGCTCGTTATGAGTGGTTGCAACATGTGCTTCCTTTGCAAACATCTGGCTAATAGACTTTGCAACATCAGAGAAGTGCATAGGTGCACCAGAACGCTTGATTACGAGGTATGCGTAGTCACGAATACCCTTGGTGCGGATAGCGGGTGCTTCTGCACGACCCCACTCAGCGAGAGGGTTTGAAGAGATAGTCTTCGAAAGAGAAAGCCAACGCTTAAGTACCTCTTCGTTTCGGTATGCATCATTGATGTCCTTAAGTTCGTCGAGGAAACGATCCATCATTTCACCCTCAGCAAGTACCTGAGTATCTGAAAGTTGTGCGTATAGGCGGGTGAGGGCCTTGTGCACGAGCTGTGCGGTTGCATGATCAACGTGCCAACGAGCATAGAACTCATCGGTCTCACGTTCACGGAAGAATGCACTCCCTACAACGAGAAGGAAGCGGAAACGATTACGTGCCTTTTCGTCAGCAGCAAGTCCCTTGAGCAGGATATCTTCCTCAACAATGGCGCCAAGTGACTGCACGTGATTGCTAAGATCGTCGAATGCAGCTCCCGCATCCTTGAACGCCTTAGAAGAGCGAATTGCGTCTAGGCCAGCAGCCTCAATCTGGCGTACACGCTCACGCGTGATGCTCCAGCGTTCGCCAATAGCTTCAAGTGTCTCACGGTCTGCACTGGCCCCAAGACCAAAGCGGTATACCAGCACCTCACGGGCACGCTCTGGTACTTCAGCAAGAAGCTTTTTTACCAGCACGGTGCTGTCGAACGAGAGCTTCACCGTAGACGTCTTTGAAGCCGCCTTGCTGGCGGTCTTCTTCTGAGGTGCTGCTTTCTTGGTGCTTTTTGCGGCCATAGACAGTTGATAAATCAATAAATTAATGTGGTATAACTTTACCAGATACCCTCTAATCCGTCAAACTTTGGCCATCTAAAGCCGTTTGGGGATAACTAACAGAATGTGTTCAAATATGAGTTTTAACGGTGCAGACCGTTCGTGGAGAATGGGAAGAAACCGAGAGAGGTCATCTAGGAAACCAGTGAGTGCTGCTTGCGTTTCCGCATTCTTTTCCCTGCTGCGTGTGTCATAACTTGCCTTCATAAGACCCTCCACTAGACGAACTGCCTCATTCCGGGCAGCTTGCTTAACCTCATCGGTATCTGATTTTGATCGATCTACTAGTTTGGTGATCATTGCCTCGCGTGCAGCACCATTAGCAGAGAGAAATGCCTCCGTTTCCACAGACAAAGTACTAGTACCTGTTTGATTGGGAAGTGGAAGTAGTCGTGAACGCAGGGTTGGAAGTAGCATGCCATCTGAAGGAACCACCAATATAAGGGTGGTGCCTGCAGGCGGTTCTTCAAATATCTTTAGAAGTGCATTCTGTGCCTCATGGAAAAGGCGTAGTGCAGAGATGATAATCACCTTCTGATCACCATTCATCGCGGCGCGGGTGGCACGATCTGAAATAGTACGTGCATCATCTACGGAAAACAGACCGTGTCTCAACACCATTAGGTCGGGATTATTGTCTCGTGTGACCCCAAGCTCTTCAGCGTGCATCACTGCAGCAGCAATCCCCTGCTCAGATTCTCCCGTTACAAGGTATGCGTGATGCGCCATGTAGGTAGTATATAGGATTCTGTGTACTTATTGACATACTGTTAATTAATACGTATTATTATTAACAGCAAACCCTTAGCCTGAAAGGAGGCTACAGATGTCCTTTTTAGCCATGTCTGCGGCCGCCCTGGCCATCATCATCTATCTCCCGACCTCGATTCAAGTGTGGCAAGGGAAAATGAAACTCAACCTCGCCACGTTCCTGCTCTGGGGTGTCCTCGATGCAATCGCTGCACTCTCCATCTATGTGAAAGGTGGGAACTGGGCACTTCCTGCGGCATACGTTGCAGGTGTGCTGCTGGTCATCGTCGCGATGCTTCGTGCACGCACGTTCACCTGGACCCGATTCGAAACGATCACGACCTTCATGGTTGCGATCTCGATAGGGGTCTGGATGATCTCAGGACCCGTGATGGCAACAGTCGTTTCCACCACGGCTATGGTTCTTGCGGGGATACCGCAAGTGAAAGATGCGTGGCAGAAGCCATGGGAAGCTACGGTCTGGGTTTGGTTCGCCTACTTCGTCGTCAACGTCATGTCGACCGTGGCAGGCAAGGACTGGAGTATCTCAGAGCGTTTCTATCCTGCCGCCTGCTCCGTTCTCACAGCCATCATGGTGGTACTGGCTATGCGCAAGTTCTGGGTCCCAGCACCTGCACACACCTAAGCGCAACCATCAGTTCGCTCACACCCCGGATCATTTGGTCCGGGGTTTAGTTTTGTACACAGTACTTGACTATACTTATATTAAGTACCATAATATCCACAGGACACGTGCACTCTGCACCGTCATCAAGTGGGAGGATTGAAATGCGCATGCTCTTTTTTGCTTTCTGCTTCGCGGTGTGCGGTTCGGCTGCTCATGCGCAGCCGGTGCTCCCGCCCTGCTGTGATTCTCTTCCGCCGTACCCGGAACGCAGTGTTCCTGTCTCGGGGACGCCGCAGCCTACTGCGTACGTGCCGCCCTGGTCACCACAGAAACCGGCATTCGAGATCTTCGTGAAAGGACTTCGACCATCTTCGCAAGACTGCACGACGCAGCGGCGATGTGATGATCGAACCTTCAAGGGCGGGGGCAAGATGATCGGCAGAGCGGGGTTCACCATCCGCTTCTGACCGAACCCACAATTCAGTACTAAAAAGGCCCGCTCACCAGCGGGCCTGATCTTTTATCGTTTCGAGATAATACTCTTTTGATACGTATTCAAATGTTTAAGTGCAATACCTGTACCACGCGCAACACAGAAGTATGCATCTTGTGCGAGCTTAGATTGTACACCGGTGCGACGGTATACGAGTTCGGGTAGGTGACGGAGTTGTGATGTTCCACCAGTGAGGATAATGCCGTTATCAATGATGTCGCTTGCAAGCTCAGGGGGGGTCTCTTGGAGTACTTTACGAATAGCACCCATCATCTCGCGTAGTTCACGGTTCATTGCCTGCACCACTTCATTAGTGCGCAGTTCAATGGTACGAGGAAGTCCCGATACAAGATCACGACCCTTCACTTGCATAGCAAGTTCTTCGTTAACGGGTACTGCAGAGCCAATTTGGATCTTGATCTCTTCTGCTGTCTTGTCACCGATAGCAAGGTTGTACTTCTTTTTTACATAATCAACGATTGCTCGATCTAGCTTGTTGCCTGCACATTTCACAGATGTGGAGGCCACAATGCCTCCTAAAGAGATCACCGCAACATCGATGGTACCTCCTCCAATATCTGCAACCATGCGTCCCAACGCTTCTTGAATAGGAATACCTGCGCCAATAGCAGCAAGAATTGGTTCCTTCACTACGAATGCATTAGCTGCTCCTGCCTTTGCTGCTGCTTCAATCACCGCACGCTTTTCAGTTGACGTTACTCCTGCCGGTACTGAAATAAGTACGGTTGGTTTGAACATGTTCCACTTGCCTAACGCTTTGCGAATGAAGTACCGCAGCATAGCTTCTGTTACGCGATAGTCTGCAATAACTCCATCCTTCATAGGACGATACGCAGTGATGGTATCGGGGGTACGGCCAATCATTGCTTTTGCTTCTGCACCAATGGCGAGCACTTTGTTTGTTTCAGTTGAAACGGCAACCACAGAGGGTTCGTTCAGTACAACACCACGACCCGGTACGAAGACAAGCACGTTGGTCGTACCCAGGTCGATACCTAGTTTTGGGGAAAAGGATGCCATTACTCGCTCATCATACCCTGTTTATATTCCCGTACAAAAACGGTGTACAATAGGTGCCTATGGCAACCGGTACTGAAAGTGGATTCGTTATTGAGGGAGGAAAGAAATTGCATGGTTCCGTGCTCACTAATCGTTCCAAGAATGGTGCGGTGGCATTGCTTGCAGCTTCCCTTCTTAATAAAGGAACGACGACCCTTCATCACGTACCTAAGATCGAAGAAGTGCATCGTTTGGTGGAAGTCCTTGAGTCAATAGGTATGAAAGCGCAGTGGGAGGATCACACTCTCACGCTAACTCCTCCTGCAACAATTGACCTTGCAAGTATCGATCGTGATGCCGCAATTCGTACCCGCAGCATTCTTATGTTCATCGGTCCGCTACTGCATCACTTCAAGAGTTTCGATATCCCCCAGTCCGGCGGGTGTCATCTTGGACTTCGTTCTGTACGCCCCCACCTATGGGCACTCGAACGCTTTGGGGTGAAGATCGACACTGAAAGCGATCACTATCACGTAACTCACAACGTACTCACTCCACAAACCGTAGTGCTTTATGAATCCAGTGATACCGCAACCATCAATGCACTCTTTGCGGCGTCATGTATTGCTGGTACCTCCATTATTAAATACGCATCAGCCAACTATCAAGTTCAAGAGATCTGCGGCTACCTACAACTGCTAGGTGTGAAGATTGAGGGTATTGGAACGACCACCCTAACTATCACTGGGGCACCTGAAATGAATGCGAATGTTTCATACACGGTTGCAGAAGATCCAACTGACGCCATGTTCTTCATTGCTGCCGCAGTTACGACCCACTCCAATCTCACTATTGAACGTACTCCCATTGAATTTCTTGAAGTTGAACTCGCGGTATTAGAAGCCATGGGACTTCCTTTTACGGTTACGGATGTGGGAGTGAGTGAGAATGGTATTACGAAGCTTGCAGACATTGCTATTGATGGGACTTCAGCGCAACTCCTGGCGTTTCCAGAAAAGATTCATGCACGACCATACCCAGGATTGAACATTGATAACCTGCCGTTCTTTGCAGTTATCGCAACACAAGCAGAAGGAACGACTCTCATTCACGATTGGGTATATGAAAAGCGCGCTATCTACTACACGGAGCTCGATCGTTTGGGTGCAGACACCCTACTTCTAGATCCACACCGTATTTCTATAACAGGCCCACGTCATTTACGTGGTGCTGAGTTAGTTTGCCCACCGGCACTTCGTCCTGCCACCATCCTTCTCATCGCAATGCTTGGTGCAGACGGTCGTTCAATCCTGCGCAACGTGTATAGCATTAACCGTGGGTATGAAGATCTGGTGTCACGGCTCACGGCCATTGGAGCAGATATAGCCAGCATGTAGGCCTTCATGATTCCTTTCGGTAGCTCACCATACACTTCTCTGATATCGTAATACTCGCATGAATCCAACACTAAATCGCATCCACGCCTTCGTTCGCCGCTATGCTGCTGTATTAATCGTAGTCCTGCTTATTATCTTTTTTGTTGCAGGATATTCACTTGGATACCGTGTTGGTCCAGGTTTAACCCTCGTTCGTGCAGGAACTCTCGTTCTCACCGATATTCCTGCGAATGCGGTGGTGTATGCAGATGAAGCAAAGCGCGCGGTGGGTCGGGGAAGCGATGTGCGTTTTGCACTGGTTCCTGGGAACCACAGCATCATCGTTGATTCTTTAGGCAATCATCCGTGGAGTGATCTTGTTGAAATGACTCCAGGAACAGATACTCGTGTTGCTCCCGTATTCGTACCGCTCACAGCAGATCGCACTTCGCTTGAAGAACCAAAGCGCACTGAAGCAACTAAGGCACTCGCTGCAGTGCTGCTTCCTAGTGCCACAAACCCTATCGTGATGGAGAAGGGGTGCGCAAATGTATCTGTTTCCAATAACCGTATTGTGGCAACTGCAGCAACCAGTACCGGTTGTACTCCCCCTCCGTATCTTTGCGTGGGTGGTACCTGTGCAACAACCGTTATTTTTGCACCTGTAGCAAAGCTGCATTCAGTTATTGCATATCCAGGTCGTGAAGATGTACTTATTGTGGGGTATGGGACAACCCTTGCGGTGCTTGAGCTGAATCCTCTCAAGCCACAATTCTTCGCACCCCTCTTCAATGGAGGTGTTGCACCGGTAGCGATGCCATGGGATGCAGACAATATCGTTGTGCACGACGACAAGCGAACGTTTACTCTGCCGATCTAGTTCAGACTCAATTTCACAGGTTTGCTACGATAGAGGGATGTACGTCGTGGACGTGATCCCTTTTTCGCGTTCGGCACCTGCCGGCACCCTTACCTATCGAAGTCGCACGCAGCTTGCGGAGGGCACCCTTGTGGAAGTCTCTTTGCGTAGGCGTATGGTTCAAGGCTTGGTGGTGAGTTGTCAAAGTGTTGCTGAAGCAAAGGCCGTTCTTAAGAATGCCACCTTCATGCTCACCAAGACGGTCCCAACTGTAGTGGGTGTCCTTCCTGATTCAATACGTGATGCAGCTGAACGAACAGCACAACTGCATGCTGCAACGCTTGGAAGTGCACTGTGCAGTCTCTTTGGTGAACACATACGGAGCGATCTTTCTTTTGCAAAGATTGGTGAACTATATACAGGTACTTCATTCCGCACAGAAGCCATTGAACATTCTTTAGAAGAGCGTGTACGTATCTATAAAGAACGTATTGCGCTAGAGCAGAACACGACTCTACTAGTGGTACCCACCATTGCTGAAACTGAATATTGGAAACGTCATCTAAGTGAATTCAAACCAGTACTTCTTTCGGGTGCACTCACTGGAAAGCGTAGAGAAGAAGCGCTTCAGGCAGCAGCTGCTTGTACGTCACTCGTTATAAGTACCCCAACCTTCTCATGGACTCCTATTCATTCACTCGGAACGATTATTATCGAGCGCGCTGGTGCAGGTAGCTATCGGTCTCCTAAGCGTCCGTATCTTGATATGCGTGTCGCCCTCACGGAGCTCGCACAAGCACGCTCTCTTACACTTGTGTATGGGGACTTCCCGTTACCTTTGGAATACCGCCCTGATCCAACACACGCTCTCAGCGACGCACCTCCGTCATCGGTTTCCATACTTGATATGCGTCGTGAAAAACCAGATGAAAGCAAACCTAAAGCCGTAGTGGAAGAAGAGACTCGTGAAGAACAATGGATGGCGGTACCTCAAGCAATGCGTGATGAGATCCAAAAGACTCTTGGTGAAGGTGGGCGCGTACTGACGCTCGCGGTACGTAGGGGGTACGCACCAAGTGTGGTTTGCAGAGATTGTGGCACAAGTCGAGTTGATGAGTTTGGTAACGTGCTCACCTTCACCAAGGAAGGTCCTCATGGTCGTGCTTTTAGAACGGTAGACGGCAGAGTTCTAGAGAATACAAATGTTCTGTGTGAGTTGTGTGGAAGCTGGAACCTTATGCCAATGGGGGTGGGAGTTGAGCGCGTAGAGGAAGAACTTCGTAGTGCGTTTCCAGAGGCAACTGTCATTCGGTTTGATGGAGATACCGTACGTTCACTCACTATGGCTAAGAAGGCCCTAGTGGATGCTGATAGGCCATGCAGCATTATTGTTGGCACGGAGGGCGCTCTCCCATGGATACGCGCTTCCAATGTTCCTCCCTTTGATCTTGCCCTAATTGTGTCTGCAGATAGTCTGCTTGCCCTACCGTTCTGGCGTGCACGAGAACGATTCGTACGCCTCGCACATACCGTTACCGGAATGACTGAACGATTAATGCTAGGCACTCGGCTGCCAGAAGATTCTGCGGTGGATGCGGTTATTCATCCAACCACTACTTCATTCTTTAAAGAGGAAACCATGTTACGTTCTGCACTGCAGTATCCCCCATTCGGCACCCTCATCTCTTTGCAAGCAGAAGCAACTCGAACTCAGTTGGATAATTTAGATTCTGAGATTAAGAAAGCAATCGGTACGTATACGTATTCTGTACTTCCTGATCGTGCACTCACTCGCACACAGCTACGTCGCTCGTATGTACTACGGCTACCAGCAGGCGCATGGCCCAATCAAGAGCTCCATGAACGTCTGCGTGCCCTCTCTCCATCAGTGCGTATTCTTATTGACCCAGAAGCATTTTAGACCTATAGTATGTAAGTCAAACTTCGCAGTTCTGACAGACGGACTGGAACTCCTCTGCTCTCCAACGCCCGTAAAGAGGATCTTCCAGGGGTCCGGAGAGTGCACCCCAAGTTCTCCGGACCCACCCGTCTCTGTACCCTGATTCCCATTTCGTTGAAGGTTGTAAGGGTCGCTCCCCTCCCCAAGCTCCTTTAACGCGTGCCGCTGACCCTGCGTCCTGCTGCTTACTTGCTATCCCCCAACGGATGCCATTTACTCAGTACGCTCGGGTCAGCGGCACCCCCCTGATCTTTCTGTTTCACCCGCCGTCTTCTTTGAGGACGGCTTTTTCATACCCCTAGGTATGCTATGGTGTCCGCATGTATACCATTGTTCAAGATGGAGATCCGGTACTTGATGCAGAGGCACTTCCCGTTGCGGAAGAAGAGTTTGGTACGTCTGAACTAACGGGAATTGTTGATGGTATGGCCCAAGCTCTTGATAAAGAGCCAGACGGGGTTGCACTCGCTGCACCACAGGTCGGAGTGTCTAAGAGAATATTTATTGTGCGGTACGACAGGCTGGTCACTCCACCGGAAGGTGAGTCCCCTGCTCCGCACCTTGGGGTGTACATCAATCCTGAGTTTATTAAGGCATCTCGCCGCCAGGTTGAGATGGATGAAGGGTGTCTTTCAGTACGAGGTGTCTATGGCAAAACGATTCGTCATGATCGTGCAACGGTACGTGCACGTACTGCAGATGGTGCACGCTTTGAACGAGGGGGAGGAGGTATTCTTGCGCAGGTGTTCCAACACGAGATAGATCATCTAAACGGCATTCTGTTTGTTGATCACGCGCATGAACAGTTTGAGGTCCATAGAGGTGATGCACACCATCATGAAGAATAATATTCGCTATGCATTCTTTGGTACCCCCATGGTTGCGGTATGGGTACTGGAGGAAATGGAACAAGCCGGTATGTTGCCAGTGGTTGTGATAACAGCACCTGATCGTCCCGCAGGACGCGGTATGCAGCTTTCAGAACCTGAAGTGAAGGTGTGGGCACAGGAACGAAACATTCCGGTACTGCAACCAGAGAAACTTGGTAAGGAGTTCCGTGCAGAACTGAGTACCTATGAGTGTGAAGTGTTTCTGGTTGCGGCGTATGGAAAGATTCTTGGCGAGAAGCTATTAGCTCTTGCTCCACGGGGGTGCATTAATGTGCACCCCTCTCTCCTCCCGAAGTATCGAGGCGCAGCTCCCATTGAAGGACAGATTCTTGCAGATGAGAAAGAAGTGGGAGTGTCTATCATGCAGCTTGATAGCGAGATGGATCATGGACCCATCCTTATACAAGAACGTGTAGATGTTTCAGGGTGGCCTGTGGGTCGTATGGAGCTCTCAGAGCTATTGGCACGTACTGGAGGGCGTGCTGCTGCTTCTACCCTCCCTTCTTGGGTTGCGGGTACGCTCACGGCAACGCCCCAGAATCACGTCCTCGCTACTTATACACGCAAGACGGAAAAGGAAGATGGTCTCATTGATCCTAATGGCCCAGCTCGTGAGAACTATTTAAAATACTGTGCATACGAGGGCTGGCCTGGTTTGTATTTCTTTATCGAACGCAATGGAATAAAGATACGAGTGAAAATAACAAAAGCATCATTTGCTGATGATGCTTTTGTTATAGAGACCGTGATCCCTGAAGGGAAACGAGAGATGCCGTACCAGACGTTTATTGCGTCCTGATGTCTCTTTGTTGTAGGGCTTTCCAGAAACTTCCGCTCTTTCGCGTTGTTGCCCGTTGACGCTCACGATACGAGCGGAGCTCACTTCGTATTTCATTAATTGCTCTGTCTGTTGCCTTCTCTGGGGTATGTTGTGCGGATTCCGCGTGGAATCGCTCACCCTGCACATCAACATTAATACTTGTACGCCATGCTGCTTCAGAATTATGGGAACCGGTTGCCTTTGTTATCTCGACATACGCTTGAGCTTCAAACTGCCCTTCGTCTAGGTGTTTTGATAGAACGCTAATCTTTTTCTCTGCTCGCGCAATTACCGTGGCGTGTACATCAGGATGAGTATTCTTGAAGTATATATTCATATGAAAGAAGTTAGGCTCACAGAACTACACCCTACCTGTTACATTGCGAAGCGCTGATGAAGATACGCGATAATGTCATCAGACTCATACATTTCAACGTTCATTTCGGCATCAACCAGATATGGCATTTGCTCCTTGCCCCCTCGGGCAATCAATTCCTCGACAATGCCGTCGTCTGAGACATTCTTAAGATCAAAATCAATCCCAAGCTCTTCACCTGCGCGAAGCACCTTTGCGCAATACGGGCAGCCTGTTTTTACATATAACGTAAGCATAAAGAACAAAACAATTAGGCTGCTAGTGTTTCTAGTATATCAAACAGAACACCGCGACCATAAGGATGGTCGCGGCTATTTCTCTGCAATTAATCTAAAACAAGGTACTTTTGGATCAGCGAGATAATTAAACCAGCCTGACTTCTCCCCGTGCTCCGAGCCCACCAGAAGCCTTCGCTTCAGGGTGCCAGATGAGCTGTAGTAGAAAACAAAGTATCGCTCATCTCCACGCACGGTGAAATTAGGCATGATGCCCATAACTTCACGCTGCTCCTCATCCCCACTACGATATATGCCCTGAGGTAGCAGCGATAGCACTGCTCGATGTGCATACCACGCTTGACTAGCCGGTGCGTATATATTCCCCGTTAGCGCAGTACCACAGAGTCTCACGATTCTCCCGTACTGGCGTTCTGGTTCGGTAAAGAGTGGTTGTATCGAGTTTGATAGCGCGGCATCTTGTTTCTCCCCGTCTGCCACAGTTCTCTCCACTAATGCTCCGTGTGCAGCGTAGTGCGAAAAGCAGACCTCGTCAATCAAGACATCTATCTATTGAATAGGGAGTAGATGAGGTTCAGGATTGAATTCCAAAGAGTGCTGATCCATTCAGATGCTGTATATACAGAGGCAAGTAACGTGCTGGGCTTTCGGGTTTCCGATGCATCTGCATAGTGTGGATACTCAGGCCCGAGGGTGATAGGAAATCGTCCATTACCTCTACTACTTAGCCAAGCGCGTAGTCCTGAGTCGTCAGCACTTGGTGCTGGCAAGAGGTTGTCTGTAATAACAAGGTTCGTGCCCGGACTACCGGCTTTGATCCATGGTATTAAGACCTGCTGCCCAGGTGGAGTTCTCGGGAACAGTTCTGTTGAGCCCTGAAGATAGTTATTACTGATCAGACTATCAGATGCACCATACAGTCCAATTCCCCACCATCCTTCGCCCCATGCACCGTTGCCTGTCACCGTAGCATTGGTGTAGCCTGATCCACTATCAGTTAGAAAGATGAACTGAGCGGGTGTACCAGTACCCCGAACATATACGTTGTCACGAACGGTCACACGATCAACCGGTATGCTGTGGTTGGCAGAATATAGCTGTATGGCGTCGAGGTGCAGTGCTGGTCCACGGAAGTTGGTAAACGTATTGCGCTCAATAGTCATTGGTCCGTTGGTTGAACCGGTGATGGCGTCATACCACAGCTCATAGAAATCATTGTCACTGATGGTCATTGAGTGTGATGTAGATTGGATACTAATACCCGAGTTAGTGTGGTGGAACTTGTTGTTGGTAACAGTTACATTATTGGAGACTCTGAGAATGAGAGCAACCTTTGCTGATTCGAGTGGTCCTGGACCGCTAAAATCATTATTCTTGAAATGTAGTCTTTGAGCGTTATTCACATAGAAACTCTGCAAAAACTTACACCCTTTGAATGTGACGCCTTGGACGTTATTCAAACTTGAATACTTCATGGGTGGAGGGCTAATGGCAGCACTTGAGCCACACATAACGGTTGTTCCTGGTGCAGGAATGTTTAAGTTCTCCACATTGAAACTGAACGGCTGATTGATAGTGATAGTGGAACCCGGAGTTGCTGTCTTCAACACTGTAGCGAAGGTTGCTGCTGTTGCTTCGCCAGGAGCAGGCGGAGGGGTTGGAGTAGGTGTTGGAGTAGGTGTGGGAATGGGGGCAGGTGGAGTTGTGGTAGGTGTTGGTGTGGGTGTTGGAACAGGGATTGGATCAGGTACAGGTGTGGGAGTAGGTGTTGGCTCAGGCGGTATGGGTGTACTTTTCGGTACTGCGGTAATAGTTAGACTTCGGCTACTTGTACCTCCTGCGTTGGTACAAGAAATACTAACCGTTATGTTGGACGTAATTGTTAGTCGAGCAGAACCTTTTTTGAAATTATCAGTAGTAAACCCTGTTCCTGTGCAGGATATTGCAGTAGGCGCATTCCAATCAACGGTTGCGCGACTACCAATCACTATAGTTTTAGAACGTGCAGTGAATGAAATGGCTGGGGGTGTCCCTTCGACAGGAGTTGGAGCCGGTACTGGTGTGGGAGTAGGTGTTGGCTTTGCAGGAGTACTGCTTGGAGGAACATAGGCAACAGTTGGCTCAGGCGCCGGTTCTTTCTTAGGAATTATTGCACCAAGCGGAGAGACTGGAATAAGTGATGGCACATCTCGAAGCAAGTCATACTGTTCTTGTACTGATGCTTGTTGTATAGGCTCATTAGTTGCTACAGGAATAACAACTCCCGTGATAAGGCCGTATGCTCCGGGAGCAGATACGAGAAGTATGAAAATAAGGGCAAACTGAAAGAATGTATTTCCTTCTAAGGGCTTATGGTATTCAGTGCGAGGAACGTGCTTTGAAAGAGTAAAAGAACTATTTCTTAGCTTCCATACTGCCAGTGCACCATTAATGTCTGTATCAGGCCACTTACCATGCAGTTCAGTGCGCACGTTTTCTTCAGGTATGCCCGCAGACATCTTTTCAGCCACTGCACCATATAATCGTTCATCTGCCATAATAGTCTCTTAGAGTCTGCGTTATTGTCTAGAAAGTATAACAGCTCGATTTTATGGCAAGTCTTATACACCCACCCGCTGTTCCCTAGTCTATAGATTGCTGAATTTGGTTTTTCCGCTAGAATAGCCAAAGTTCCTTCGGGAACTGTGCAGCCTCTTCGGAGGCTACATTCCGCGGTAGCTCAGTGGTAGAGCAGGTCGCTGTTAACGACTTGGTCGTAGGTTCGAATCCTACCCGCGGAGCAATTCTTGACGTAACTGTAGTATCAATGTTAAATGCACTGACCTGAGCCACAAGCCGAGTAATTTGTACGGTATGATTATGAAATGAATCGAACAGAACCTCACGGCTACATTGGTCTCCTCAGTCTTCTTATTGTCGCTGCTATTGCTGGGTTCATTTTCTTGCAGTCAGACATTGTGTCACCTAAACCAACCGCTACTCCATCTGTACCAAATCCCACTTCTCCTAAGGACACCACACCTACTCAACGAAGTGTGAATTCAGTAGACGCGGCAAGAAATGCAAAGCAGCTTATCGAGGCAAGCTCTGCTCAGCAACAAAAGGAACTGGATGCTAACTAAAAGCTCTATATTGACTATATCAAATATATAGTGTACAATTCTTGTTGAGGATAGTGCCTCACTGTACAAGGGGAGATACCTAGTTGCCAAGAAATTGCTCAAACGCAGATCCTGTTGACGTCGCCGTTGGCGCACGCATCAGGCTCCTGCGCAAAGTGAAGGGTCTCAGTCAGCAAGCGCTGGCCGAGGCTGCTGGGGTCACATTCCAGCAAATCCAGAAGTACGAACGCGGTGCAAATCGTGTTTCGGCCTCGATGCTCACCCGGATCGCAAAGACCATGGGTGTGCCGGTCGCTGAGATGTTCGGCGAGAACTCTGCCCACAGCGGAGCTATCGACGAAGTCGCCCACCTTCTGGCTGAGCCAGGAGCTCTCGAGCTTCTCAAAGCCTACTCGAGACTGCCTCGCGGCGTGTCTCGCGCAGCTCTGGTTGAGTTCGTGCGTAGTCTGCGGTTGCAACCGTGATCCATGGTCGCTCGAAGGGACGCGAAGAATTAACTTCTTCGCCACCCCTTCGGGCGGCTTTCTTTTCAGGTCTACAATAAGAAAAGTATGGCCTAGTAAAAGGATATTTATGTGCTGTGGTCCATACCCCTTGACCAATTTTACATACTATGTTATATATAGTTCAGGTGGACCAAAGGGGGACACTGAACCTTGCTTTTAGGAGCGACTATGAAGAAGAAGATGATGCTCGCCGCCGCCGCCGCGGCCCTTGCTCTCGGCACCACGTCGACCGCCTCGGCCCAGGTCTTCGACCCGGGTCCCTTCGGGGAATGGTGCACGACCTGGGGCCCCGAGACGGACGAATACGGCAATCCCATCGAGACCCTGGTCCCGTGCGACGACCTCGGCTGGTTCTTCCTCAGCGCGGCGCCGGCCACGACGACCATCCAGTGGTCGATCAGCCTCGATCACCTCGGCGCCATCGGCCGCGGCTGATCGCCAAACGTCGGCTTCATTGTCGACACAGTACACAATCCGCGTACAGACCGGGTTCCCTAGGGACCCGGTCTTTCTCTTTGCATATCTTTGCTTTCACTTTTGCTTCAAGTTGCTGAATACACTCTTCAATAGTTTTTGTGGACAAACCGAATAGTAGTTTTATAAGTCTATCGTTCAAGCCATATATAGGAGTACAATGAAGCAGATAAACCCTATGTGGCGAATACTAGCTGCCCCTGATCTCCTTAGGTTCACTCCTCGTGAGTGTGCTGTGGGCACTATAACCCTCCTTATATATGTATTGGTGAGTATCGGAACAGCGTTGCTGATTCCTCCATGGGTACCTTTTGCCCCCGCAGCTGCAATTTCCCTTGCCTTCCTGTTCTTTATGAGCGAACGGCTTTGGCCATTCGTATTTGCAGCCGCATTGCTTTCAGGCTTTGTAACAGGATTAGATGCTGTATTTGCCACGGTGTCTGCTGTGATTATCACGCTGCAGTCTGTCACGGGTGCTTATTTGCTTCGTAAGGCACAAGTTGATCCTCTCTTTCGTCGATACCGTGATGTCTTTAGCCTCATTGGTACGGTATTTCTTGTTGCACTCCTTACACCAACCCTTACTGCCATTTGGCACCTAGGTACTGGTACTTTCTATACGCTCACTCAATGGGGGCAGGCATATGCGGCAATGCTGTTCTGCCTAATCATAGGAGTTCCTTTTGTGCTGCGTTGGTGTGCAAAGCGTAGATTTGGTCGTGGACCCTTAGAGATTCTGGAAACGATGACGGTGTTCATTCTGTTGATCGGTCTCAACTACGTACTCTATATTGAAGGTGTTACGGCAATCGGTGGAGTGTCACTAAGCTACTTCCTCTCCATCCCCCTCTTCTGGATAGCGTTACGTCTACGTCCACGCTTTATTACCCTCGCCCTGCTGATCACTTCTGTGTTCGGTATCACCAGTGTTCTTACCCATGCCAGCCCAGAAGCTCTTCCGCACCTGCTCTTTGAAATGGAGGTACTCCTCATTACTCGCGCCATCATCTTCCTTATTATCGTGGCACTTGAAGAGGATCGTCGTTTGAATACGAATCTAATGCGTTCTCAGGTTGCAACGCTTGAGAATGCCGTTGCTCGCATAAGTACGGAGTCACGTTCCAAGAATGACTTCATCGCTATCCTTGCGCATGAGCTACGCAATCCTCTCGCGCCAGTGGTGAGCGCTATTGATCTTCTTCGCTTAAAGAAAGATCGTGATCCTGAAGAAATGGAGACGCTAGAAATGATGGATGGTCGTATGAAGACCATACGCAGGCACCTTGATGACCTTCTTGATGTTTCCCGTATCTCAGAAGGAAAAATCAGCATAAAACATGAAAAGGTTGATTTGGGTGAAATACTTCCTCGAGCAGTCCTCTCTACAGAGCACCACACGCATGAGCGCCACCAAACCCTTGTTACCAAGGGCATAAAGAAAGGACTCTTTGTGGAAGGTGATCCGGTGCGTCTCGAACAAATCTTCTCCAACCTTATTACCAATGCCTCTAAGTACTCTGATTCAGGCGATCACATAACCCTTATTGTTACAAAGCAGAACAAGGAATATGTGGTGGTGATTAAGGATCAGGGTGTGGGCATTGCACCTGAGTCTATTGATCACATCTTCACTCCATTCCATCAGGTGGGTAGCGGAGCGCGTACACAGAAGGGTCTTGGTATTGGTCTTGCACTGGTGAAGAGTTTTGTGGAAGTGCATGGTGGTGCGGTTGCGGTACACAGTGATGGTCCTGGCATGGGAAGTGAGTTTAGTGTTCGACTGCCAATCCTTACGACATAGATTTTACAAAAGGCAAACTAGGTGCTACTTTAACAAGAGATTTCACCTAGACATCAGGAGCGAACGATGAGCGCGCTGCGCACACTAAGTCACTCCTGTTCGTTACGGGAGATGCAAGAGTTCCTCGAGTCATGTGAACCGAGGATACCAATTAAGGACTTTAACAGACGAGGAAACAAACGACACATCGATCTGTATCGTGAACTAACCGGCCTGAAAGGTAAGGCACGAGAGATCGAGATCTACCAGCATCCAGTTACTGGTGTTGCGCGACGCAAGGCGAAGAGCGCCAAGTCAATCATCACCAATGACAAGATGAAGGCAGTGTTGGTTGAGGTCAGTCGCACGTATTTGAACGGTAAGACCATACCCAATTTCGATATTCCGTTGCATGTTGATCATGTCCCACTTAACCTGTTCTCTAATTCTGAGACAGTTGGACTGGGTGAACATCCATTTAGTGCTGCAATCCGGGGTCTCGAAGAAGAGCTACACGTTTCTCGAAGGAAACTGGTCTTTCGGAGGATTCAAGAAACACACTTAGTGACGAACGATATCCATCCGTCTAAGGCGTACGCTGGAGTAGAGAGTGAGGTTGAGTCACACTGGTATGTGATAAACACCTATCAACTCTCGCCGGCAATTATGATTCCAACCGTACGAGATAGTGGTGTGACCATCAACCGCCAATGGTATGTCGAGGGCAAGCCGTTTGCTATAGCCGCCTAACCGCCCCGCCCACCGAGAATTCGGTGGGCGGTTACTGTTTAGTCTTTCTTCATAAACAGTCTGGTACAATGCTGCGAAATGGATCAGCACCTAAAGATCGCGAAGGAAATCGCGCAAGAAGCTGGTGTGGTCATGACGCAGTATTTTGAATTAGGAATGCGGCATACTTTTAAAGATGACCACTCTCCTCTCACCAAAGCAGATGAGCTTATCCAAGAATTAGTTACTAGCAGGTTGAGTGAAGCATATCCCGAGCATAGTCTTATCGGGGAAGAAGGTACTCAGATGAAAGAAAGCAACTCTGCGTGGGTCTTTGATCCTATCGATGGAACAGCTGCCTTTCTCCGTGGTGTGCCCACGAACGTATTCTCACTCGCATTGGTTGAAGATGGAGTACCGGTGCTTGGTGTGGTGTATGACCCGTACATGAAGCGTCTGTACTCTGCGGTACGCGGCCAGGGAGCATTCCTAAACAACCTCCCCATTACGAATTCATCGCACACCGACCTCTCTCGCAGCTATATTGCAACCGATGGACACCGAGGATTTAAAGATATGACACTCTTTGATCGTGCGCGTGATGCGCATGTTCGTTGTCTGTCATATAGCTCAACAGTATATGCAAGTATGATGGTTGCCAGTGGTCAGCTACAGGGCGTGGTACTTCCCCTCGGAAACCCATGGGACAGTGCTGCAGCAAAAGTGATTGTGGAAGAAGCAGGTGGGGTAACCTCTGACGTGCACGGGAATGACCAGCGCTATGACACACGCACCGGAGGATTTGTGTGTGCGGGTAGCTCTGAATACCATGCCAAACTTCTTTCCCTCATCGCTCCTTCTGTCTGATACCATACCCCTATGAAAAAGCTTCTTGTGGTGGACGATAACCAGGCGGCTGCAGATGGACTCGTTCGTCTATTGAACGCACTAGGATGGGATGCTTCAGCACTCTATACCGGCAAAGAGGTACTTGAACATGTGCGTATATATACTCCCGATCTCGTGTTTATAGATATTGGTATGCCAGACATGAGTGGACATGACGTGATTGTGGGGCTGCGTGCCCACGGATTCACCTTCCCTGCCGTTGCTCTCACGGGATACGGGCAAGCAGAAGACAAAGAAAAGGCACTTGCTGCTGGCTTCAACGCACACCTCACCAAGCCTGCTGGAATGGAAGAGTTTAAAACGGTGCTTGCAGAATTGCTTTAAATCGTTAGTATCAATCTATATGTCACGAAACAAGAGCAAGCAGGGTGTGAGCCCAAAGCGCCCACACAAGCATCCACAGAAGACCGCAAAGCGTATTGCGGTGAAGATGGCTCGTAAGGCAGCTCAGGCTAAATAGTCTTCCAGCAAATAAAAGATTGGCCGACGGATTGCTCCGCCGGCCTTTTGAATTCGATATGCATAAAGAAAAGCCCCACTCCATCGGAGGGGGCCAGTTGTTGGATGCGTAGACTATCTGGGTAGTCTTTCGCGATTGTCGTTCTAGGTTCGCGCCGAGACGGCGACGGGGTGGCGCCGCCGAAGCGTGGCGCCGGCCATGCCGAAGCCCAGGATCATCATCGCCCAGGTCGCCGGCTCGGGAACCGCGCCGGTGCCTTGCTGGACGAGGATCTCGTTTTGCAGGGACCGGATGCCGCCGCCCGCAACCGTCAGGTTGATGCGGTAGCTGCTGTTCACGGCGTTGTTGTAGTCGATGTCGCCGACGTTGAAGATTGGCGAACCGTTCAGGAAGCCAAAGCTCAGCCGCTCGCTGTTCTGGATGCTGCCAGCGATGCTGTTGTCGGGCAGGAGCAGCGGGTTGAAGCTGGCGACGCCGCCAGTGCCGAGGTTCGTGATCGTGATCAGCGCGCTCGTGAGGTCCACAGGCGTGCCGCCGAAGGTCGGATCGATCGAGAAGTCGAAGCCGATGGTCTGGCCAAGGGCGAAGGTGTAGAGGTTGCCCGACGGTGCCGGAGCCACCTGGAACACTTCGTGGGCCCGCAGACCGGTTTCGATCCCACCACCGGTGGCGACCGTCCAGTTGCCGGGCGTGTAGTCGTTGCCGGTGCCGTAGTGGACTCCGTTCAAGAGCTCCGCCGAGTTGGCGACGCCCGCGAACGAGAGCGTTAGGGCAGCCGCAGCTGCCAACATCAAAGTCTTCATATACATTCCCTTTGCAAAGGTGGTAGGAACCAGAACGACAAATGTCCTGTTTTACCGTACCCAAGAATATTCCTAAGAAGACTCAGAAGTGCTTTTGGGTGCGGTAAAACAGGAATATATAAAGAACTGCTGTTGTTTTTATAACCTAAATCATTGATTTGTGCAAGTTAACTTCATGAAGTCTACTGTCCACAACGTCTTGACAGATATGTCAACTCTAGTATGATACGACCAGTTACGGGTCCTTTTAAAACTCATGGTTTTAGAAGGAAGTGAGCGTTCTGTGGACCACAAATGGCCCTTAGAACGCTCACTTCCTCAGGATCAAATCCGACGGAATGGCCGATACTCGGCGTACCGAGTCATCCAACTACTGGGGTATGAAATGAAACATTTTCTGAATCTCGGGGTGGCCGGCGCACTTGCTCTGGCCTTTTCCGCTCCCGCGCATGGCGCAATCTTCGTGGGCTTGGGCGCACCTATCGAGTCGCTCATTGGGGCCGACTTCGCGTCGCAACCCCCCCTCACGGCCAACACGACCTACACCAGCCCCAGCGGGGTCCACGTCGCCTACATCGGCGCCACCAGCGGCATCAGCAGCACGGTGGTTCCCGGCAACGGTTGGGCTCCTCGGGGCACCGGCCTCTCGCCGCCGTTCGCGACGGGATACACCAGCATAACGATGGCCGACGGGAGCTACTTCAACGCACTCTCTGCCGACTTCGGGCAGAACATGAACTCCATGCTGGCGACGTTCCCGATCGACCTGGACTTCCAGGTCATCGACAACCACGGCGACGTCGTCCTCGACGGCAGTCTGCCGGGTCTCCACTATCGGAGCTATCAAACGTTCGTTTTCACGGCGACCGGTTTCGACACCATCGCCAAGATCAACGTTCGTGCGACCTTCGCCTCGAACCCGGCCGGCTTCATGCCGAGCTCGGGCTTCCAGGGGGAAGCTCTGCTGCTGGACAACGTGAAGATCTTCCCGCGTCTCCAGGACGACCTGGATCCGCCGATCATCATCACGCCTCCGGGCGGCGTGGCGGTTCCCGAGCCGGCGACCTGGGCGATGATGATCCTGGGCTTCGGCCTCGCCGGCAGCGTTCTGCGCCGCCGGCATCGGGCCATCGCCTGATCTACACCATGAGACCTCAAAGACGGCCTCGTTGCTCTCACTCTTAGGAGTGAAGTGACGAGGCTGTTTTCTTTTGTATAAAATAAACTTGTGTATGTTGTGTATATACTTGTGTGCTTATCCACACACAACTTGTCTTGTGTTGCCGTGATGTCAGGTATTCTCTTTATATATGGCATTGCATCGAACACTCACCGGTGCGCAGGAGGAAACACTCTCGTTTATTCGTACGTATGTCGCAAAGAACAAGCAAGCTCCAACTATCTCGGAGTTGCGTGATGGGCTGCATCTTCGTTCACTGCGTAGTGTTACCCAGCGATTAGAGGCATTGGAGCGTAAAGGATTCACTAAGCGTGATCGCCATCAGCATCGCAGTATCACTATTCTTGATACGCAGTTCCCTTTTGCACATTCAGGAGTTGTGGAGATTCCTGTGATTGCATCTGCAGGGTGTGATGCGGTTGAAGTATATGCACAGAATGAGTTTGGTGAGTTCATCACCGTTGATCGTTCGTTCGTTGGGAGTCATACAAACATTGTGGCAGTGCGTGCCGTGGGAGACAGCATGATTGATGCGGGTATTCGTAACGGAGACTACGTGATTGTTGAGGTGACAGAGGATGTGGATGATGGCGATCGTGTTGTGGCGGTACTGGGTAACATGGCGGTTATTAAGCAGTACCAGAAGGTTGATGAAGTGGTATATCTAAACCCTCAGAATGCATACGGAAACTACTCCCCCATCATTGTGAAAGAGGAAGATTCCAAGATATTCGGCAAGGTACTCAGTGTTATACCAGGTACCGAATGGATAGAAGACTTTAAGATCGAATACTATCCGGGATACCCTTAGAGGGTTATCGCAACCAGAAGGTTTGTTGAACCTGTAACACCAAAGCGGAGACCTGCCGTAACGAGTACGGTGTCACCGGTAGCAGCAAATCCCTTTTCAATAAGGAAACCTGGGATGAATGCGAGTGTCTCTTCAAGAGAACCAAGCTGTTTAACGGTGAATGGGAATACTCCACGTGAAAGTGCGAGAGACTTTCGTGTTGATTCACTTGGGGTGAGTGCAATAACAGGGCAATGAGGGTGGAAGCGTGCTGTGATACGCGCGGTGGTTCCTGATTCGGTAAGGGCCACAATCGCTTTTGCATTTAGTTCCTCTGCAGCTCGTGCTACAGCATGCGTAACGGTGTCAGGAATCGTCGATACTGCGGTGGGCTGAGTTATCGCAGCTTCAGACGCACGTGCAACACGCGCAAGTGTCTCAACTGCTTCAACCGGGAACGCACCAAGAGTACTTTCCTCTGAGAGCATTACGGCATCAGTACCATCAAACACAGCATTAGCTACGTCTGATACTTCAGCTCGGGTCGGTACTGGGCTGGTGATCATAGATTCAAGAAGCTGGGTTGCGGTGATAACCGGCTTTCCCTGCTCATTTGCTTTGCGTATCATCTCCTTTTGCCAACGAGGTACTTGCTCTGCAGGAATCTCAATAGCAAGATCTCCACGTGCCACCATGATGCCATCTGATGCAGTGATAATTGCATCAAGGTTATCAATAGCTTCCTGGGTCTCAATCTTTGAAATGATTGGGAGGTTTGGTGCACCAAGAGTCTTTAGAATCTCACGCAGCTCATGTATATCGTCTGCACGACGAACGAAGGAAAGAGCCACAAGATCAATACCTCGCGTAATACCAAAAGCAAGATCTTCACGATCCTTCTCAGTGATGGTGTCGATTGAGAGGTATGCTCCAGGAATATTTACGCCACGGCGTGCCTTAAGCTCACCACCAACCACAACGGTGCAGTGCACCTCAGTTCCTTCAACAGAATCAACTACCAGCTTCTTCTTTCCATCGTCCAGCATGATAACGGAGCCTGGCTTCACCTCCTGAGGGAGCTTGCGATAGTTTACATAAATACGCTCGGTGGTGCCGATTGCCTCCTCTGTGGTGAGGGTGAGTTTTGCACCGTTTTGAATTGTGATGCGCTCGGTCTCATAGATACCGGTGCGGATCTTGGGACCAGAGAGGTCCATGAGGATACCAATAGGTTCACCCAGCTTCTCAGCAGCTGCACGTCCATTGGTAATACGGTCTCCATGCTCGGCATGATCACCATGGCTCATGTTTAGGCGCATGACGTTCATTCCCGCCTGGATGAGGCGGGTTAGGGTTTCTTCAGATTCTGTTTTCGGACCGATTGTCGCAACAATCTTTGTATATTTAAGTGATGCCATATCTTATCGAAACTACACTATAAGTCGTCTTCAGACAAACTTCAGACTGGATAACTTGCCTTCATCAATTCTTTTATGGTATTACGCGAGAATACTGCATATGATTCTGTACGAACGCGTAACCTTCTTTATGGTCACTGGGACCCTTGGTCTTCTTGTGATGGCGGTCCTTGCCGCTACTCTAGGTATCATATTTAGCCTGTTTCCTATCATCCCCTCAACCATTTCAAGTGCTATTTTAGGAGCTATGGCATGGGTACAGACACAAGGACAGCGTACTCGAACGGTATATACCTCATGTGTGCCAAGGGTGCAGCGCTGGCTAAGTCCGTCATAGACGGAGTTTTTAGGGCGTGTACTATACAGACATGTCACCGGCACGGATCGCTCTCATAGTATTGGCTGCTGGAATGGTGCTCGGCGTTGCCGTAGGGGTGTATGCGTATACTCAACAGACCAAGAGGCTTGAATCAGTGCAAAGTGATCTCGCTTCAAGTACCCAGCGTGCTTCTTCACTCCAAGATTCCCTTGCGCAAGTGACCACTGATCGCAACGCCCTTCAAGATGCGTACACCGCAGAGAAGAACAAAAATGATATGTTCGATTCCCAGATTAAGGATCTTGGCAGCACGGTGGGAAAGTTGAACAAGCTTGCACAGACCGATCCACAACTCCTTGCCAAGTATTCCAAGGTGTATTTCCTCAACGAGAACTATGCACCTATAGCGCTTAAACCCATTGATTCAAAGTATCTATATGAACCAAGTAGAAAGCTTGATATCCATATGGAAGTGCAAGATAACCTTTATGACCTCCTTGAGGACGCAAAGGACGATGACATAGAGATTCTTATTGCCTCTGCATACCGCTCATTTGGCGCTCAGGCTGCGTTAAAGGCAAGTTATAAGGTTGTATATGGATCGGGATCAGCAAATGCTTTCTCAGCAGATCAAGGGTATTCAGAACATCAGCTGGGTACTACTCTCGACTTCACAACCAAGACGGTTGGTGGAACATTCAGTGGGTTTGATAAGACAGAGGCGTATACCTGGTTAAACGAGAATGCGTACAAGTACGGTTTCGTACTTTCTTATCCAAAATCAAACACGTACTACCAATTTGAGCCCTGGCACTGGCGTTTTGTGGGTGTTGATCTCGCAACAAAGCTACACCGAGACGATCAGTATTTCTATGACCTTGATCAGCGCGAGATCAATGGGTATCTTGGTTCGCTATTTGATTAAGCGCGTCGTTTCTTCTGACCTTTGCCGGTAACGGCACACTTTGCACACTTGCAACCACCATCACCAATAATGATGTCATTAAAGTATTCAGCACCGTAGTCATAGGTGAGTTCATCCCCCGCCTTGATTGCTTTCTTTGAAAAGATAAAGATACGGCCCTTGTGGATGATGGGCTCACTATTTGGTGCACACGAGTGATTGATATATCCAGCCTTGTTGATTTTGGGTTTGCCATCAACCATGCGTTTAGAACCAATACCGAAGAGGTATCGACTATTGTTGGTGTATTGTTCTGCTTCAGGTACTTCACGCCCTACGTATTCAATGACGCATGCGTCCTTTGGTATGTCCTGTCCTGCAAAGAGTCCAATACCCGCGCTTGAGCGCTTGGGGGTAAGAATAAAGTCGCCCGGAATGTATTTCCTTCTGGTAGCCATCAGAACAGCTTACCCTATTTCAGTACGCTCCACATCTGTGGATCTTGGCCACCATCAAACTTAAATACGGCCACACCCTTAAGGCCAAGCTTCCGTGCAAGGGCAACCTTCTCTTTTATTGCCTGTGCGTCACTCCACCACACGAGTTGCACTGGTGCTTGCTTCCCCTTTGTCTTTGCTAGTGCAAGAGCCCCTGCTGCTGCAAGGTTTGCAGAGGTGGTTCCCTTAGGTGCTAGTGCAGATAGAGTTTTATTTGAAGGGAGGGAAGAAACAGTGGTCTTTGGCACATATGAGAACGAAAGCTCACCTGCTGCGTTACGGGTTGGGGTGATACCGTTTGCTGCAGCCGTCTCAACCCCGTATCGAGGGTTAAATGCCTCAAGCTTTGTGTACCCATATCCGCTACCATCGGTGAATGGCATAACCTGATAGATATACCCGTATGTTGCGACGCCGAGTACGAGTTTCTTCTTGTCGATAGTTTGTGTGGTGAGTGCCACCACCTTCTTGATCCATTCCGGATCTGCAATAGGAGCATAGAGTTCACCCTTGTGTGCTGCGTTCAGTTTAATGTCCGCTCGCTGTTGATCGTACGTCATAAGGCGTACTCGATCGCAGTACTTGTTGATTGCCACGAAATCATTCGCGTACTGAATATCTACCACTGATGGATTTGAGTACAGGGAATCAGGAGGAGTGCGAGCTTCAATGGTACACATGAGCCACTTATTTCCCTTTCCTTTTGCAAATTCAGCAGAGAGCTCCTTAAGGAATGCAGAATAGTTATCCTTGTCCTCAGCCAGCTTGCCCTCATAGTCGATATCGATACCGTCAAAGTTGTTTTCCTTAACAACACTAACGATAGACTTTATGTGTTTTGCACGGAGTTTAGGGTCTGAAAGGACAGTATGAATCGCTGCGGTGTCACTCCACATGACAGTTGGTACCACGCGCACCTTCTTTGCCTTTGCTTCTTTAAAGAGTTTCTGCCAGGTTGCGCTCTTAATGTTTGCAGCATCATTGAGCGTTCCATCACTCTTAACCGTGTATCCAAATGGGTTCACTTCAGTGAGCTGCTTGAGATGCGGGATGGTGTCTGCAACACCTGCCTCTGTTCGCCAGTATGGAATCCAGCCTGAAAACTCAAGTGAGGAAGTTTTGGTAGCTGCAAATGCAGTGGGTGCTGAGGTACCTAGAAGCACGACAAGTGCTAGAAGGGAAAAGAAAGAGCGTTTATTCATATCAATGGAAGTATATTTTAAGTAGACGGGTTTGCCCATACTTCCTTACGGAGCTTCATGAAGGATTTGAATAAAAATAAAGCACGCCCGGCATTGCTGCCGAGTGTGCTTTATTTCGTGTCGTGAAATTATCGGGCTGCGAGTGCAGAGGGAGCAACGTATGACGCGAGTTCAGCCTGGGTTTTAGGAATATCCTTAACACCAATATGGCCAACTACACGAACCGTTACTTCTCCACATCGTCCAAGTGCAATACCTGGATTAACCGTCCTTCCGTGGACCACAACCGTGTCATTCTCATCGAGAAGGACGTCGACTGTGTTTATGATGCGTGGGTTCATAGCGTCCGCGATAACTCGATAACCGATCTGATGGGACACCTTGCTGTAGTTACAAGCAGGAGTGTCGGCATAAGAGCGTTCAATCGAGATGATTGTTCCGAAAGGAAGAACCTTCGCGAGGTCGTTAGAACGTGCAGCAACCACTTCAGGGTTTGAGAACGAGCCGCTTGCCGTCACAAAGGGATTACTATCAGTTTGTGCAGGCACGGCGTTATATGCGGTGAGCTTGGTTGTTAGAGGCGTTTCCGCTTCCTTCGTACCAGGTGTCACAAGCTTGAAACTTGCGGGTGCTACAGCTGCTGCTACCGTGGTAGTTGCTACTGCAGACTCCGTTGGAATCGTGCTGGTGATACCTGCTGGAAGAACCATAAGACCCACCAGGGTTGATATCAGAAAAGGCATAAATGCAAAAACGGCTTACGCCGTCTTTACCCCTATAGACTATCAGTCCAGCCCCCATCTGTCAAGCGATTTTCATCAGCAAAACAGGTGAAGGGCACATAAATATGGCTTATCTAGGCCATATAATCTCTATTCATAACACTATATTTATACCAAATGTCTAGGGTATTAGGTTAAGGATACGGCCTGGAACGTAGATAATCCTGCTTGGTGTACCCCCTTCTAGGAACTTGAGGACATCTGGCTGTGCAAGTGCCGCTGCAACAGCCTCTTCTTCGGTTGCTTCGGGACTAATAGAGACTTCTCCCCGTCGTTTTCCCGCTACCTGTACTCCCATTATGATCGTTTCAGTGGTGAGGAGGGATTCATCTATGACTGGCCACTCCAGCTGGTGTACGCTCTTCGGTACTTCACTCTCTTCATCACCATTTACCGCGTGAGAGCTCGTGAGGAGGCTGTTCTCATACAAATACTCTGATACATGGGGTGCGAAGGGTGCGAGCATCGTAATGAGCTCCCTGTATGCAGTACGAGGTATAGCAGTGAGTGTTTCAAGTTCATTAACAAGCACCATAAGAGCAGAGATCGCTGTGTTGTACTTAAAGCGAACAATGTCTGTGCCCACCTTGTCTGCCGCCTTTGCGAGAGCACGAAGGGTATTCTCAGTCGGCTCTTCATCAGAAAGGCGACCCGATAGGGTTACGATACGATCTAGGAACTTTCGCATAGCTTCCACACCCGTGAGTTTCCATGGGTAATGACCTGCTTCGTTGTATGGACCCATGAATGCGAGGTACATACGCACCGCATCTGCTCCATAGAGCTTCACCATGTCATCGGGGTTCACCACGTTGCCCCATCGCTTGCTCATCTTGCGTCCTTCGGAGTCTAGTACGAGTCCACGGTTGTATCGCTCATAGAATGGCTCAGAGGTTGGAACGAGTCCGAGGTCATAGAGCGCTTTGTAGAAGAAACGGGCATAGAGAAGGTGCACGGTGGTGTGCTCGCTACCACCAGAGTATCGATTCACCGGCAACCACTTCTTCATAAGTGCCTGGTCTGAGAAGTCATGCTCATCCTTGGGATCAAGGTATCGCAGGAAGTACCATGAAGAATCTACGAACACATCGAGTGTGTCGCATTCTGGGGTCCATCCTTCTCCGAAGATCTGCTCTACACGTGCTTGAAGTTCTTTTGATGCTTTAAGTGGAGACTCTCCCTTTCCTGAACCGGAATCAACATCGGTTGGAAGGGTCCAAGGGAGATGTTCTGCGGGAACCGCATGCGGATTCCCTTCAGGGTCATAGACGATCGGTATTGGACAGCCCCAGTATCGCTGACGTGATACAAGCCAATCTCGTATACGATAGTTAGTCGTCACCTCACCACCCACTGCTTCAACAATTTCTCCCATCACTTCGCGGTTATCGCGTCCGTTGAAGGTTCCCGAGTTTGAAAGGGTACCGTCCCCGGTGTAGCACATACCCATAGCGAACTTATTAAATGCGTAGAGATGGAGTGGATCCTTCACTTCCTTTATGGCTTGCTCACGTGTCACCCACTCAACTTCAAACTTTCCAATCTCATTATCTTCAAGAGCTGTTGGTTGCTGTGCATCACTCTTTAAGCGGAAATGAAGGAGTGTGGTGTGCGCGATAAATGCCTTGTTCTTGGAGTGTGCAAAGTACTCGTGATGTACTTGCTCCTCAGCACGTTCAATAAGCTCAAGATCGGTATAACCGGTTTCTTCAGCAATTTCACGCATTGCAGTTACTACAGGATCTTCACCTTCTTCTGCGGTACCACCAACAAATAAACGACCCCCTAGTTCAGGTTTCCAGTGAATGGTGAGGATTTTGTTGTCGTGCTCAACGATAGCTACAATCTTCTGCTTATCTTGGGGATTCTCCTGTGGAGATCCCGTGACTGGATCAATAACGTATTTGATTGGAAGGTTGAACTTCTTTGCAAATACAAAATCACGCTCGTCATGCGCAGGTACTGCCATAACGGCACCGGTACCGTATGAAGCAAGTACGTAATCCGCTACATATACAGGAATCTCCTTGTGTGTTGCAGGATTAATGGCCATAACCCCTTCAAGGAGTACACCAGTCTTATCTTTGTTCTCCGAGCGTTCACGCTCACTCTTGCGCGAGGTTGTTTGACGATACTCAGCAACCGCTTCACCATTGGCAATAACTGGTTCAAGGGTATCGATAAGTGGGTGCTCAGGAGCGAGTACGACATACGTAACACCGAAGATGGTGTCTGGACGTGTTGTGAAGACTTCTATAGCTACGGAATCATTGGGTGTTGATGCGTCTTTTGCACTCACCACCTGGAACTTGAGCTTTGCTCCCTCTGACTTCCCTATCCATGCACGCTGTGATTCTTTAATATCTTCACGCCATGGAAGTGGATCAAGATCGGTGAGGAGACGCTCTGCATAATCAGTGATCTTAAGGAACCACTGGGTGAGGTGTTTCTCTTCAACATCGGTACCGCAACGCTCACACTTCCCATCAATCACCTGTTCATTGGCAAGTACGGTGGCATCTTTTGGACACCATTTAACAGGTGCTTCTCGGTGTTGTGCAAGACCATGCTCAAAGAGTTTAAGGAACAACCACTGTGTCCACTTATAGTATTCGGGGTCTGAGGTGATAACCTCTTTGCTCCAATCTACCGATGTTCCCATAGAACGCATCTGGCCACGCATCTTCTCAATAGCGGCGTACGTCCACTCGGGCGTTGGTTGCCCGTTCTTCATTGCGGCGTTCTCGGCAGGAAGACCAAAGGAGTCAAAACCAACAGGGAAAAGCACGTTCTTCCCTGCCATGCGAAGGAACCGTGCATAAATGTCTGTGAGGGCAAAGGCATACCAGTGCCCTATATGGAGGTCTCCCGAAGGAAACGGGAACTCAAACATTAGATAGTATGGATCCTTCTCGGTATCTGTGAGATCCGTTTGATGCAGATCAAGCGCAGCCCATTTCTCCTGAGCTTTCTTCTCTATTTCTGTATGATCGAAACGGTTCTTTGCCATAGGTATATCGTGCGCCCGTATTCATCCGAACTGTATCACTAGATCGGCTTCGGAGCACCTACAGGATAGCGGTCTGGGTCAATGGTGCGAGTAAAACAGGTGTTTCCAACGCCGTGTTCCCAACTTTCAAACTTCCCATCAACGCTGCCGTAGTACATGGTTTCTCCGCCAAAGAATTCACCACGATTAGCAGTGTCTGGTGATGGGAGATTGAAGTCTGCACAGATTTCAAAACTAAGGGGACCCGTTACCGTATATCCGTATGGTTGCTTGCTCTGGGGGTCCATAGGAACAGACTGGTATGAGAATGTATCAACGGTGCTATTAAGATCTGCAGGAAGAACTTGCTTCACCTGCCAGTAGTTTAATATCTGATTCTGTAGAGAATACAAATCACTCACTTTCTGAGCATCATAGCGGAGCATGCGTATCTTCTGAGGAGATCCAATAACGAAGAAGCCAGAAACAATAACCACCACGGCTAGTACACATACACCAATACCAACATAGGTTGCCTTCTTCGAGTTAGCGATCCAATACCCTGCCATGTCCGCAAGGAAATGAAGGAATACGCCAACAGCCACAAGAAGCACCATCAACACCTTGAGACCAAAGCGTGGAGTGATCTCACCACCTAGGAAGGTATTGATAAGGGTGATGAGGTCAATGAGGACGGTAATAGTTGCAATGAAGAGAGTGAGCCCCAATGCCCAACGACGCACCCAGATGTTTGCTTTTCCCGGTTCCTTTTCAATAGTGCCGCGAATGATACGAAGCAGTACCACCATGGTTGGGACCATCACCACCACAGTAGCCATTGCAATGCGCACTGGTGCACCGTATGGATCACTGAATCCTGCTAGGTCATCGGGGAATGCATAATTTATGTACTGAAAGAGCAGGGTGATGATTGCCGTGATGCTGCTATAAAGAGCAACAATAACCCCGAGCCACAGGAAGAAGTCCTTGGGCGATGTTCGTGAGGTGGCTGAAGCCGGTGCAGGTGCTGTGGGTGTATGTTCCATATCCCGCCAGTATACTATGAAGTTCCTAAGGGAAACGAAGCGATCTTTTCCCATTCGGTAACTTCCCCTTCTGTTCGATACAGGGCAAGTGTTGAGAGAACAAACTCAAACCCCTGAAGTGGAGACACGAGACGCACTGTTTCCTGCTTGGTGTCCTCCGGATACGTTCCGTAGAGCAGACTTAGGTGCGGGGTGTACTCTGCTACTGGCATAGCAAATGTGGCAGATGCATTCTTGTGCATTTCAGTTAATGGAACTATCTCTTGAACCTTTAGATAGAGTGCGCGAAAGAAACTATCTTCAGTGGACACCCCACTGACGGTTAGAATCTGGGGTGCAAGCTTGAGAGCAAGTTTTTGTGCTTGTGTACACAATTCTTTTTCATCACCCGAGATATTAGAAAGAAGTGTTACATGGGGAGGGAAAGTGGGGCTTTGATAAGTACTAGCAATTGAGTTGATAATGCTAAAGAACTTCTGAGACGCCTCTTCATTTGGTACCAAGAACAGATGGTATCCCTGCGTTCTTCCAGAGAGAGGATTGCTGATCATTCCAGAAATAGTACCCTATTTCTGGCTGTCTGGTACGACGTGGGAACTTTTATATAAAAGAAAACCACCCATATACCGGGGTGGCGTCGGTCGACGCGATCAGCGTCAGTAGATGTTCTTGAAGGCGTTGTCTTCGGAGAAGCGGAGCCAGATGCACAGATCGGCCATATCCTTCGGAATGATCTCGCTCTCGATGATCTTCCTGGACATGAGCACGACCATGCCCTCGGGATTGCGCTCCCTCTTCTTCCCCGCCTGGATTTCGATCTCGATCGCCGCAGGATTCACATCGGTTGGGTGTGCCGCCTGCTGCCGAACATAGACCTCCTTTGGATCGACGCGGACGTCCTTGTGGTCGGACGAGGTATAACTCAGGCCATCGGCTACGATCTGCTGAAGCGGAGGCTTGAGCTCGTCGATGACGGACTGGAGAACACGTTTCGGATCGAAGTGAACGATTACATGCGGCATCTCTGCCTCCTTTTTGTTAGAACTGGTTCGTATTTAAAATAGCACAATATATATAAAAGTCAATTGCTGGGGGGTTGGTACAACGTGGGAACTTTGCTTAAAAATCAGGGAAAAGGACAAAGCGAAGCGTTGATACAAAAAGCCACCGAGTTACCGGTGGCTTTTTGTTCTGGATACTGCTCTCAGCAGGTATGCAATGACGGAATAGTTATCTTTCTAGTATCTGACCCCTCTGGGTCCTTCGATACTAAACTAGACTGCTGGGAGACTAGGATTCGAACCTTCTAACTATGCAGAAACACCATCACATCTCCATCCTTCACCACGTATGTCTTTCCTTCAGTCTTAAGGTTTCCCTTATCGCGTGATGCACTCCACGATCCATCCTGAAGGAGAGTGTCTGACGCCACCACTTCAGCACGAATAAACTTATCCTTAAAATCAGTATGTATAGCAGCTCCTGCTTCTGGCGCAGTTGCTCCATTAGGAATAGTCCATGCACGAGACTCCTTTGGTCCTGTGGTGAAGAAGGTGATGAGGCCAAGAGCGTTGTATGCACCACGTATAAGTGCCTCAAGGCCATCAACAGAGACTCCAAGCTCTGAACGGAACATATGCTTATCTTCTTCCGCAACATCGTTTAGCTCATGCTCGGTCACTGCGTCCACTTGTACGTACGTTGAACCAAGAGACTCTATGAGTTCAAACGCAGCACGAGAACGTCCATCATTAAGCTCATCAAGATTGTGGCCGCCAGACTTTCCATTAAGTGCATAAAGGATTGGCTTCATGGTGAGGAGGTTCAAACCCTTAACGATCTTTGCTTCTTCCGGTGTTAGTTCAGCACTGCGAGCAAAGAGTCCCTTAAGGAGTTGCTGCTCAATCTTTGCAAGAACTGCTTCCTCTGCCACAGCATCTTTCTTCTGTGCACGCACATCTCCGGTTAGTCGCTCACGACGACCAGAGACACTCTGTTGGTCTGCAAGGATAAGCTCAAGGTTGATAACCTCAATGTCTCGTACAGGATCAACCTCCCCATGTACATGGATAACGTCTGGATCATCAAAGAAGCGAACCATTTCAAGAATGGCATCCACTTCACGGATATGAGAAAGGAACTGGTTCCCGAGACCTTCACCTGTTGAAGCGCCTTGAACGAGTCCGGCTATGTCAACGAATTCAATAGCTGCAGGAATAGTCTTCTCTGAGTTTGATAGTGTTGAAAGCTTGTCTAGACGTTCGTCCGGTACCCCCACTACACCCACAGATGGGTCTATGGTGCAGAACGGATAGTTCTCTGCAGGAACACTCGCCTTGGTGAGCGCATTAAATAGAGTGGACTTCCCAACATTCGGAAGCCCTACGATACCGATCTTCATATAGATACCCTAGCTAAAAATGGTAATAAAAGCAAAGAAAAGAGCCACGCAAGGGTGGCTCAGAGAAATACAGGACCGTGCTAAGGATCAATGGGGCCACGCTTCACCCCAGACACGCACACTTACCACTTCGTTGGACCGCAGAATATCGCGCTATACCTGATAAAGCTTCTCATTATGGAAAGCTCCATACTCGCATGCGTTACATCCGCTGTTCTTCAAAGAAGGAGCACCAGTCCTGCTGAGGTATTTATACCCTATTTTCCTTGTTTTGCAAGTACTGCAATCTTCTTCATCCAGTCCGCCTTCTGGTGGTCATTGAGCTTCTCACTCATACCAACCTCACTAATCTTTACCTTGAACCCAGAGAAACCAAGGATGGCACGTGAGATCTCGTTGGTGTAGTCACCAAAGAGCGTGGTGATAATAAGAGGCCAGTTCTTTGAAAGAATAAAGATACGCGCAGTGCGTCCTGCAAGGAGTTTGTCCCAGCCCATTCCATCTTTGTGGAAATGGAAAGCGAATCCAGGTACCCATGCACGATCAATCATTCCTTTAAGGAGTGCAGGCATTGCAGACCACCATACAGGGTAGATGAGTACAAAATGGTCAGACCACTTCATGTCTTCTTGAAGCTTTAGAAGATCTGGTTCAAGTGGTTGGATTTCTTTGTATCCCTTATGGAGAATAGGATCGAATTGTAGGTCACCTAGGTTTGTTCTGCGCACATCATGACCTGCTTCTCGTGCGCTCTGTTCATACACATCAGCAATCTGACTTGAAAGCGTACCCTCCTTGTCCGGGTTACCCATTAAGATGTATATCTTCTTGCTCATGTGTGTACGAGTTAGTGGTTAGAGTTATTTTTGCATGAGTCCAGCAAGCTCGTTGCGGTACTTCTTCATCACTTCCATGGTGGCTTTCATTTGATCCTCGCCACCCTTGGTACGGCGCTCTACCTCTGCGCCAATCTTTTTAAACAGTTCAGGATCCTTCTGCACCAGCGTCATTATTTGTTCGCGCTGTGCTTCTGGCACATCCTTCATCTTATGCTTCATTGCCTGACGTAACAGAAAGTCTTGTATACCCATATGTGTAGATTATACCGGATTCGTAGGTTTTTACCTCTCTCCAGTCCATGGAGAATGTCTAAGAAGATGATCCAAACAAAATAAATTAATTATGACACTGTACGTATATTGTATTGACATACAAATCTCAAACAAATAGAATTGGACCATGTCTACCACTATCCAGGTTCGCATTGATGCGAAAACAAAGAAGGCAGCCCAAATAGTATTTGAGAATATGGGTCTCGACCTTTCGAGCGGTGTGAAGTTATACCTTACCCAGGTTATTCGAGAGCAGGGACTCCCCTTTGTTCCTCGAACAGTAAACGGCCTTACCTCAGCATACGAAACTCAACTCCTGCGGGAAGCAGCAAATGCAAAGAAAAAAGGGAAATCATACTCCTCCGCCAAAGCTGCACTGGCTAAAATTATTCCCTAGTGCATGTATGAGCTTCGCTTCACTCGTCTTGCGAAGAAGTCACTTAAAAAGCTAGACCACAGCGGCTCGTTTAATAGAAAGCACCTTGAAGTGTTGCTTGAATATTTTATTAGAGGTACAAGCCTCCCCGCAAAATATAAAGATCACCAGCTTAAGGGAGACCTTTCACAATTTCGCGAATGTCACTTGGACTTTGATCTACTTGTTAAGTATGAAAGAGACGAAGCGCTTCAAGTGGTAGTCGTTGTAGATATTGGGACGCACAGCAATCTTTTTTAGAGGAGTTCGCTGTGTGCCAGTATTTATTCACACGTACCCTCAAGTACAGGAACTAGTCGATCCGCAATCTTTGCATACCCTGCGTCATTGGGATGAATCTGATCGCTCATGAATGAGTTATTTCCCAATAGCCCTTTCAAGATATTGGGTACAAGCGTAACAGTATGTGTTTTCGCAAGTTCTTCGTACATAGGTTTGAAGGGATCAGAACCAAAACCGCCAGCCACTCCCACAAGCACCACTTTCATACCTGCTTTCTGAAACGTATCAATAATAGTGCCAAGGTTCTGTTTTGTAGTGGATACGGGAAACCGCTGTAGCGCGTCATTTCCCCCAAGAAGCACCACCACTATGTCGGGATTAGCCTGAAGCACCTGATTGGTTCTATCAAGTGCACTTGAAGTGGTTTCCCCGTTGCGACCAAAGTTTTGCACCGGTGCTCCGAGCTGTTTAGAAAGAAGAGATGGGAAATCATTTCCCTTTGTAGCGCCATACCCAGCGACAAGACTATCGCCAAAGACTGCAATGGTAGTTTTCTCTGTGGCGCAGGACATACGGTTAGGTTTTGTGTCTGTGGAGCGCAAGAAGAATAGTGCCCCTGCGATAACAAGAACAATGATTGCAGCACTTATAATGTGCTTAACGCCGGGCATACGTTACAACAATACGGTTGCTTGGTTGCTTGAAACCTCTACAATACCGTTCTCTTCAATAACTATCGTGATCTCCTCACCCTCTGCTGGTTCAATACGAATAGTTCCCGGTTTAAGAGGAGACACAAAGGCCTCATGCTCTGCAAGAATGGTGAGAACACCTTCTGCACCGGGTACTGTTACAGACTTCGCCTGCCCCTCAAACAGGTTCTGGCCAACTCGTGCAACCGTTAGGTGGAAGGTTTTTGCCATTGATTATGCAGTGACCTGATCAATACCTCCCTTCATGTAGAAGGCGCTTTCTGGCTTATCATCATGCTTGCCATCTACAATCTCACCGAAGCCACGCACGGTCTCCTCACGCGTAACAAACTGTCCTGGAGTACCGGTGAACTGTTCTGCCACCGCAAATGGCTGTGAGAGGAAACGCTGTATCTTGCGAGCACGGTACACGATCGTCTTATCCTCATCAGAGAGTTCTTCAATACCCAAAATAGCAATAATGTCCTGAAGATCCTTGTATCGTTGAAGTGTTTGCTTAACCTTGTTAGCGACACGGTAGTGTTCTTCACCCACCACACCTGGAGTGAGTGCTGAAGAAGAGGATTCAAGAGGATCGATAGCTGGGAAGATACCGAGTGAAGCAATCTGACGAGAAAGCACCACCGTACCATCCAAGTGAGTATAGGTAGTTGCTGGTGCTGGATCAGTGAAGTCGTCTGCTGGTACGTACACGGCTTGAACAGACGTAATAGAACCCTTGTTGGTTGAAGTGATACGTTCCTGCAGCTTGCCCATTTCTTCTGCAAGGGTTGGCTGATATCCCACTGCAGATGGCACACGACCAAGAAGTGACGATACCTCAGAGCCTGCCTGAATGAAGCGGAATACGTTGTCCATGAAGAAGAGCACATCCTTTCCACCTTCATCACGGAAGTATTCAGCCTGGGTGAGGCCAGTGAGTGCAACGCGTGCACGTGCACCAGGTACTTCATTCATCTGACCAAATACCATCGAAGTCTTCTCAAGCACACCAGACTCCTTCATTTCGTAGTACAGATCGTTACCCTCACGCACACGCTCTCCCACACCAGCGAATACTGAGTATCCTCCATGGCTTGATGCCACATTGTGAATGAGTTCCTGGATGGTCACGGTCTTTCCCACACCAGCACCACCGAAGAGACCCACCTTTCCTCCCTTAAGGAACGGGATGATGAGATCAATTGCTTTGATACCTGTTTCAAAGATTTCTGCCTTGGTGGTCTGCTCTTCAAAAGAAGGTGGCTGACGGTGTATGGGAAGGCGTTTAACATCGGAACTAAGTTCCTCTTTTCCATCAATGGTATCTCCCAGCACATTGAACAAACGCCCAAGTGCAATCTCTCCCACCGGAACGGAGATAGGTGCACCAGTTGCCGTAACCTCCTCGTTACGAGCGAGCCCTGCCGTATCAGACATCGCAATACAACGTACTCGATCAAGACCAAGATGTGAAGCAACCTCAAGAGTGATTGCACCGTGCTGATCGTTCTTGGCGATTCTTAGAGCATCCTGAATAGAAGGACGATCCTTCTTGAAGTGCACATCTACAACTGGCCCGATGATTTCTGTAATAGTTCCGGTGTTCATACTTGAGTTCATACTACTAAATTTACGCAGCTAACGCCTCCCTGCCACTCACGATCTCCGAGACCTCTCGGGTGATCGCTGCCTGGCGTACCTTGTTATAGGTACGGGTGAGGTCACGGGTCACCTCCTTTGATTTGTCTGACGCATTCTTCATTGCCACCATACGTGCTGAATGCTCTGAAGCCTTGGACTCTAACAGCATGTGATAGAGGGCAATGGCAGTGAGCCGTGGAATAAGTACCCCAAGTACTTCATCTGCTGAGGGCTCAACTTCATATGCTGCAGGTGCAACAAGTGCTTCTTCGGTACTCCACTTTCCTTTCGCAGGCACAATCCCCTCAACAATAATCGAAAGGGCAGGCAGAGAGAGAGGGAGAAGATGATGTTGTACAGGTATCTGTTCAAAGGTTGATTTGAAGTTGGTGTATGCAACCACCACCTTGTCAAAGTTCCCTGCGAGGAATCCAGCAGAAATATCGTCTGCCAGTGCCTCCATATCTGAAAGCGGTACGTCATCACGCTTGTTCTCATATGCTTTTGCAACGACATACCCACGATTAGTGAAATAGTCTTCACCTTTGCGGCCATACGCGTATACGATCACCTGATCGGTGCGGTACTCCTTTATGGCAAGTGCCGCCTGCTTTAGAACACCGCTATTGAGTGCACCGGCAAGACCCTTGTCACTGGTCATAACGACAAGTGCAATCTTCTTCACCTCTCGATCTTGTGCAAGAGGATGCTTCTTCACTTCTTCAGTACCTGCAATACGCGTGAGGATAGCGACAGCAGCACGTGCATAGGAGCGGCCAGAGAGCGCAGAGGCCTGTGTCTTGCGCATCTTCACCGCAGACACGGCTTCCATAGCGCGTGTCACCGTGTGCATGCGCTTGGTTGCTCCAATCTTCGCCTTAATATCCTTAAGTGCCATGGTGATTAGTTGGACTCACCAGATCGTTCTACGAACTTCTCGAGTACAGAACGAAGTATTGCTTCAGTTTCGTCACTAATCACCTTCTCGGTGCGGATTGCGGTGAGGACTGAATCTGCTTCACGTTCAAGATAGTCGCGAAGACGAACCTCAGCACCATGAGTTTCTTCAGGAGCGAATGAATCAAAGTATCCATTGGTTGCGGCAAAGATAACGGCTGCCTGCATTTCAAATGGAAGCGGTTCACCCACATTCTGCTTAAGCACCTCTGTCATACGACGACCCGTATCAATACGCTGCTTTGTTTCTGCATCAAGATCTGATGCAAACTGCATGAATGCTTCCAGTTCACGGAACTGGGCAAGCTCAAGCTTGATCTTTCCCGAGACCTTCTTCATTGCCTTGGTCTGTGCAGAAGAACCCACACGAGACACTGAGTTGCCCACATCAATAGCTGGGCGCTGTCCCTTGTTGAAGAGGTCTGCAAGAAGGAAGATCTGTCCATCAGTGATTGAAATCACGTTGGTTGGAATGTATGCAGAGATATCTCCTTCCTGAGTTTCAATAACAGGAAGTGCGGTGAGGGAGCCACCACCCTTTTCCTTGGAAAGCTTTGCGGCACGCTCAAGAAGACGTGAGTGGAGATAGAACACATCTCCCGGATATGCTTCACGACCTGGAGGACGACGAAGGAGCAATGACATCTGACGATATGCCACAGCATGCTTGGAAAGATCGTCATAGATAACGAGTGCATCCTTGCCCTGCTCCATAAAGAACTCACCTACTGTTGCTCCAGCAAATGGTGCAAGGAACTGGAAGGCAGCAGGACTTGATGCAGGTGCGGTAATAACAATGGTGTATTCCATTGCACCCGCATCTGCGAGTTGTGCAACAATCTTTGCAGTCTTTGATTCCTTCTGACCAATTGCCACATAGATACAAATAGGGCGGGTCTTAGGGTCCTCAGACTTCTGATTGAGAATGGTGTCTATAGCAATGGCCGTCTTTCCCACACCGCGATCTCCAATGATGAGCTCACGCTGTCCACGACCAATCGGAATCATGGCATCAATAGCTTTGATACCGGTATGCAGTGGCTGATTAACACTTGCACGATCCATAACGCCATACGCTTCACGTTCGATAGGGCGAATATCTTTTGCATGTGTTGCTCCCTTGCCATCAACTGCCTCACCAAGGGGGTTAATAACACGACCGATTAGGGACTCACCCACAGGAATAGAAAGAAGACGCCCCACGCGTCGTACGAGCATTCCTTCATACACCTTTGAGGCATCTCCTAGAATAACGGCACGCACACCATCTTCTTCAAGGTTAAGTACAAGACCATATATAGGATCAGCATCCTTGAGTGCAGCCTCAAGAGAACGATCAAACGTTGGATCGAAGAGCACCATCTCACTCATGAGTGCATTCTGGAGTCCATCGATCTCCGCAATACCGTCTCCGGTGGTGCGAACGATACCCGTCTCCTCCGTACTGCCACTGGGAGTGAAGCCGGCGATCTCACTTTCGATACGTTTGATGATGCTTTCCATACGTGTGGTAAATAAATAATTATGCAGTGATACGGCGATAGAGATCTATCAGTGCACGCTTGCCGGAGTGGTCAACAAGCGTACTTCCTTGGCGTGCACGCCAGCCATGGATGAGGGATGGATTAATGTGTGCGTGCTCTGTATGGATACCTGCTTTAGCTGCTTCCTTTAACGCTTGGTCCGCTTCGCTACGGTGTGCAACTTCCACAGACGGCTTTAGTTCACGCGCAAGCAATGTTTTCAGTTCGCGATTGATACGCGGCAGCATCTTCAGCTTTCCTGTTGCCTCAAGATGAGAAACGAGATTCTTAACGATCTTTGCTTCATCAGCATGAGGCTCCTTGAGGAGTTTCTGTATTGCCTGTGCGTATGCCTTCTCCATATTAAGATTCCTTGCGCATTGCTTTCTCTGCAGCAAGCATGGCAAGGCGTGCGATTTCCTTCTCACTTTCACGAAGAGACTTATCTGCAGTCTCCTTTGCACGTGCTTCTGCATCTGCTGCAACACTTGCGGCACGTGCCTCAGCCTCCTTCACAATGCGAGTCTTTTCACTACCTGCCTCTTCACGAGCACTGGCAACGATACCTTCTGCCTCACGCTCTGCCGTCTGCACGGTGGTCGATGCTTCTTCGTCTGCAGATGCAAGCTTCTGTGCTGCCTCCTCTGCATCCAACACACCCTGAGCAACCTTGGCACGGCGCTCATCAAGAGCCTTCATAACCGGCTTATACAGCAGGTATGTGAGAGCAACGAAGAGCACGCCAAAGTTCACTAGCTGTGCGAGCAGCAAGGGGAGTTGAATGCCGAATGCTTCGAAGAGCTGATCCATGAAGAATGTGTACTATCCGACGAAGCGAATGATGAACGAGACCACGAGTGCAAGAATACCGAGCGCCTCAGCAAACACGATTGCAAGAATCATGTTTGATACCACCTTGCCCGATGCTTCTGGATTGCGTCCAATTGCTTCCATAGCCTTTCCACCGATAAGACCGATACCGATACCAGGGCCAAGCACACCGAGACCGGCTGCAATTGCCATAGCGATCAGCTGTGCTGATTCAACTTCCATACAATTAAAAGATTAGTTAAGTAATACTGCTCCATCCCGGAGCCGCATTGAGAGGTGCGCTAATGCGCTTCCTCCCCATGCGGTTCCATGATTGCCAGCTTGATGAAGAACAGGGTGAGCATGGAGAACACCACTGCCTGGATAAAGCCAACGAACACCTCAAACGCTATAAGCGGCACCGGTAGCAGGTATGCAACAAAGAATCCTGCCACGAGAATCATCACCTCTCCCGCAAAGATGTTTCCAAAGAGACGGAAGGAGAATGAGATAAGTCGCCCGAGGTTTGAAAGGAGCTCGATGATGCCCACCACAAAGTTCACCGGTGAACTAAAATTAACATATTTGCCCGCATACTTATAAAAGCCTAGGGCAATCACACCCGTAACCTCAATCGTTACAAACGAGATAATTGCCAAAGCGAGCGTTAGGTTAAGGTCTGCAGCGGGAGCACGCAGCAATGGAAGGAACTCTCCATGGTGGGTAAAGCCTATGGTTCCAACACCAGGGATGAAGGCAAGTTCATTCGCAACCAATAGAAACAGGAAAATGGTCATGATGAGCGGGAAGAACTTTCGGGCCATCTTCTCGTCTTCCAGAGTCTCCGTCATATAATTGAGAACACTCTCAAAGAGCCACTCCACTCCTGCCTGTAGTTTGCCAGGAATCATGGCGATCTTGGAACGGAATATAAGTGCGAACCCAATAAGCACTGCCATGACAATCCACGTCATGATCAAGGAGTTTGTGATAGGCAAGCCTAAGAACGTGCCGAGCTGCTCCGCCTTCAGGACGACGTGAATACCCTTTTCTGCATGCTCCATAGCCTTTTCTCTATGGTATCAGTCTGGATTGATATGACCAAACGAGCATTTCCTGCCCTCACATGCTAAGGTGCACGCAACCAGTCGCAAGGAGGCACTGATGAGTTCTATCCGCATTATCAAGACACCCCCAGGTACCCTGGCTCCCGTTGGGGTTCGAAAGCAATGGGTAGGGGTCATCATACCGCTCGTAACCGAAGAGGAGTTACGAGCAAATCCGATTGCCGGAACCATTGGCAATCAGAATAGAGATGGCTACATCGTTTTACGGTCAAAGGCTATTGCTGCCTTGCGTGCAGCCGACCGCGAGGGTGTGGCCACCTACTGGGAACATATTCCACTTGGAATGTACCTACAGTTCCACAAGAATGTTTGCGAGCTCGTCTAGCTGAAGATTTGCCCGCCCGTGTCATAAACCGGGCGGGTTCTCCTTTTACTTACCCTTCTTCAGTGCCTCAAGCTCTGAAAGAATGCGCGCCACATCATGAGTTAACTGTTCCAGTACTTCTGCCTCATTAGCTGCCTTCTTCACACTCTTGCGCTCTGCCTTTGCGAGTTCTTGCTTTTCCTCTTCCTTCTCCTCTTCACTTAGTTCCTCAACATCTTCTTGAATCTCATCAATGTCTTCACTGATCTCCTCCACGTCCTCTTGAATCTCACCAATGTCCTCCTGAATCTCATCGAGATCTTCTCCGAGTTCTTCCACATCTTCTTGAATCTCATCAATATCTTCCTCCACCTCACGGAGACTTGCGGTGTTAGCGTTCACTGTCATCTGAATGAAGATGGCCAGATAGATTGCCTCAAGTGAGACGGCAGTGGTGAGAACAAGGAGCATAGTCTCAAGCGTGACCAGACCAAATAGCGCTGTAGAGAAACAACCAGCGAAGAATATGGTGTGAGCAACAAGTGATGCACGTGAACCGATCCACGAAGTGAAACGATCAGTATATGAAGGAGGTGTAGCCGGGGACTTCATAGCTTGAACGTACCACCCCCTGAACGTATGTCTATACAAGGAGAATGAAATCAGTGGACAAATACGTTTCGCGATGTTGATTTCTTAGTTACAATATCTTTAATGCCGCAGATGAAATTTCCCGGCTCGCTAATACCCAAGGGTACTAGTTCGTCTCGCAAGAATTCATCGCCGAAGAAACGTGCACTGAATATACTCCCTGTTGCGGCGAGTACATTGGTGCTCGTGATCGGTTTCTTTTCGCTACCCACCATCTTAGTGGTGGATCTTTCCATTCAAGATGCGGTTCGCCCACCTCCTCCTAAGTTCACCATTACGGTTGATCCTGCAAACAAAACTATTATTGAAAACCCACAGGTTGAAGCTCTGCTTGATGTCAAACCAACTTCTCTCACTGCAGCTGCAATTCAGGCAGACAATATTTTCACCAAGGTTGCGGTGGCAATCTCTAACATTCCTGCATACCGCCAACTAGCGGGTGCAAATACCCTTTTCATAACTATTAAGCCCGGATATAGAAAAGAACAAGTCGCAAAGCTCATAGGCGATACCCTTGGTTGGACTGCAGCAGAGCGTGCTGAATTCATGAAGCATGCTGCTGCGCGTGATACGGATCTCCCTGAAGGACAGTTTGTTCCTGGTACCTATTTCCTTAGTGTCACTGACCCTGATGATGTTGAACTCCTTCTAAATCATCGGTTCCAAGAAGATATTCTTGCTCGGTACAGCACGAGTACCGAAGAACAAGTTCCCGTTGCAGACGCCCTAACGGTTGCATCACTTATCGAGCGTGAAGCTGGTGGTTGGGATGACATGCGCCTTATCTCCGGTATTATCTGGAATCGTATATTCTTGGGAATGAATCTCCAGATTGATGCAACACTGCAATACGCAAAGGCAAATGCCACTACCGGCAAACAGGGTACATGGTGGCCACCTGTGGTACCGAAGGATAAGTATATAAAGTCTCGATACAACACGTATCAAAACAAAGGACTTCCTCCGGGCCCTATAGCAAACCCATCAGTTGCTGCGGTGGTTGCGGCACTCAATCCCAAGAAAACAGATTGTCTCTTCTACTTCCATGATGCAGATAGCCAATTCCACTGCAGTCCCACATACGAAGGACACGTTAAGTTATTGAAGAAATACTACGGACGAGGCAAATAAAAGAACCTCCGCACAATGCGGAGGTTCTTTTATAGCTGAACTAAATCTTAAAGCGTGTTGCGATACTGTACACAATCGCTGATACACCAGTGGTGAGGACGATACCCCAGATAATGTCTACAATCGTTAGAAGTGTGGTCCATCCTGGTGTTAGACCAAGCGTAACAAGATCGTAGGTACCGTATGCGGTGAGACCAAGAAGTGCACCGTTAATGAGAAGCAGTTTGAATGATCGTGCAGCAAGTGCAGGACGAAGCACAAAGTATGTAATTGCTGTTGTGTATATAAGATAGAACAACACGAGTGGCGGGATGTTTGGTGTCATCGTAATAAGGTCACCTGCCTGACTACGATAGAAATCAATGGCAATAATGCCGGCCCATAGGAAATCAATCACTACTAAAATAGGAAGTGTAACAAGGAAGAGTTTTACAAATCTGGTGTTCATGCCTCTAAGTATAGCGCATACATATATTTGCTATACTTCTAACCAATGCACTGGCGCGGACTAGATCGGTACAAGACCGATTTTATATTGATTGGTATTGTCCTGTTCTGCGCCCTTCTTTTAAACCTCTCCTTCGTTGCTGTTTCAGGTGTACCACTCAAGTATCAACTTTCATCAGATGCTTTTGTGCATACGGTGCATTGGAGTGAGTTCTCGGGTTCGTACGAGGGAAACTTTGTGAACGACACCATGTTCCAGAATAACCGTTCATGGCCAACAGGTCAGTTGTTCATAGATAACGTGTTTGTACAAATAGGAGACTTCTTTGGTGTTGGTGTTCTTGACTGGAGTATTTTCATATCAGCAGTATCACTGGTCCTTTTCCTTGTGGGTGTGTATGCACTCGTGCTATACACCACACGCAACAGAGCACTTGCATTCAGTATTGCGCTTGTGAGTTGTATTCCTGTTATCTCACTTGGACTTTCCGGGTGGGGCTTTCTTGTTAAGGGTTTCGTGCCAAAGGAATTGGGTCTTGGAATTATTGTCTGGCTACTGTTTTTGTATTTTAAAGGTGTTGAGGAGGGTTCACGTACCAAGTTCATACTTTTCTTTGCTGCACTAGGGCTCTTCTCGAACTGGTATCCGGTTATATTCTTCCATGTCGCTGCAATCGTGCTCTTTGCAGAAGTTATACGTACTCGTTCAATCAAGCTTGAATTTATCCTGTATGGAGTAGTGTTTTTGGCTGCGTCTCCTCTTGCAATATATGACGTTCTGTTCAGAATCGGGCAGTTCTCACCTCCCAACCCTGCCATTGTGATGGAGCACTATACCGAAGTACTGCACTCATGGTCGTATCTCCTCCTGCATTATCTGCGCAAGCAGATTATCTATGTTGTTCTAGTCCTAGGATTGTGGGCATGGTGCCAGAGGAAAAAGATACTTCCTCCATCACCCGCTCTCAGCGTGTGGATGGCATTGTGGTGGAGTACACTCATCCTTTCACTCATTGGTGTTGTTCTTGAATTCACTCCCCTTGCGAAGTATCTTCTCGCACGTGCATCAGTATGGTTCTATCTCTCCTCAATGGTGCTGGTTGGCACCTATGCCTATGCACTTTTCGTTGCACGGTTTGGTTCAGCACTACGCATGAAGGTGCTATTTGTATTGGTGCTGAGCATCATACTCTGTGCACAAACATCAGTACTTAATGTGCTAGAGGGTCTTAAGGATGGATACAAGGAATCAACTGACACAAAACAGCTTATCTCTGTCCTCGCCCAGTTCGAGGGGATCATACCTCCACAGAGTATGGTTCTTGCCAATCCAGACGGTGAGGCTAATCTGGTGCGTGCCTATGGAAATCGTTCAACGTATGTGGCTCGAAAGGATGGCAACGTTGCCTTGTATGATGGTGCAGCGGCAGATCAGTGGTTTGCTCGATACCACGAAGTACGTGACGTACTTGAAACTAAAGATTGTGTTGCCTTTGCTGACTACGGAAAGGCGCACGATCTCCAGTATGGCCTTCTTGATATGACAGACTTCACTGAAGGCGTTGCATCTTGTGAGAAGCGGGCGCTGCTACGTTCTGGCAAGTATGCCCTTGTACAATTCTATGAGTAGGACTGAGGAAAGACTTCTAAGCGTTATCATCCCTTGTTTCAACGAGGCTGAGACTATTGTCCAGGTTGTTGAGCGTGTAACTGCAACTGAACTTCCTTCTGGGTGGTCCAAAGAGATCATTGTTGTTGATGATGGCTCTAAAGAAGAGACGCATGTTGCATTAAGGAAACTCTCATCTGGTAGTGTAGAGAATACTGTGCAGGTTGTGTACCTTCCACTGAACCTAGGCAAAGGTGGTGCCGTTAAAGAAGGACTCCGTCATGCAACGGGTGAATACTGCATCATTCAAGATGCAGACCTTGAGATTGATCCTGGACAATACCCATCACTTCTTGCACCAATCATTGAAGGGAGAGTTGATACGGTATTTGGATACCGTACCCTTGCCGAAGAGGATGCTCACCGAAATAGAATGTTGTTCTATGGAGGCAGGTTAGTATCATCGTTCTATAATCTTGCCTTTAAAAGTTCATTTAAAGATGTTCCTTGCTGCTACAAGGTCTTTCCTCGTGAACGTATACCTGCGCTCTTGGCAGCACCGAGTGACGACTTCGTCTTTGATGCTATTGAGATGACGTACATACTCCAGCACGCAGGTACCGTTACGCAGGTACCCATCAGCTATCATCCTCGCACTGTCACAGAAGGAAAGAAGATACGTGCCAGACATGGCTTGTATTGCCTGTTAGCAATCGTATTCTTCCGTTTAGGTATACACAGCGCACCGATGGGCAAAGAGGTTCCTAAGGCACTCCGCTTTCTCACCACTGGTTCGATAAGTGTACTGGTGAATATTGCAGTTCTCTATATCCTCACCGATATCTCACACCTCTGGTATTTGCTTTCATCAGTTGTGGCGTTTGTGACATCAGGTGTTGTGAACTTCTTGCTTCATAAATACTGGACCTTTAACTACAAGCATCAGAAATCAACGGCAATACAGGTTCCCCTTCACTTGCTCGTTGCGTCTATTAACCTTGTTCTAAACACAGGGATAGTATTTATTCTCGTACACTATCTAGGAGTTTGGTACATTTTGGCTCAAGCAATTGCTGCACTCATTATCGCTATTGAAAGTTTCCTTGTGCTTTCACGCTTTATATTCAAGCGTGCGTAGCCTGTAATAGAAACAAAACAGCGCCCCTCGATGAGGGGGCGCCGTTGCAGTATTAGTGCTCGCACGATAGTTAGCGAATCACCTGAAAGAAGTTCTTTGCCTGTTCCCAGGACAAAGCAACCTCAAGGAAGATGTCTTCCTCCCCTTTCACTTTGAGACTTTGCTTCTTGCTGATAGAGAGTGCAAAGAACACGGTCTGGCTACGGTATGTGATGCAGATACAGACATCGTGTGTGAGCGGGAAGAAGGTGAAGGGAATCAACTCCTCGTGCTCAATACGCTCAGTCTGACCGTTGCACTCCACCACGAACGACATGTAGAAGTGTGGTGGATGAAGGACTTCCGACTTCCGTGGACGACCCACACGACCCGTCCGGAATGCTCTCCCTTGCGGTTCGGGGTCAAGGTATATCTTGGTGTTCGGTAGTACTTCAAGTCCTTTGAAGGAAATGAAGCCGTGCTCTATTTCAATCATTGCAGCTCTCCCCTGTGCCGAGTACTTTATACAATAGTATTTTGGTTTTAACAAATTGGTGTTTGTGTCAGTGTGGGTGAGTTGTTTGAATAACTATGACATACGGCGCATCAACTGGGAGCGGAGGGTGAAGCGGTTGAAGAAGGATTGGTATGAGAAGGATAGAGGAGAGGCTGCCTAAATCCCGATAGAGATGCAGTTCAAGTGGTAGAGACGTCTTTCACGTACCTCTTACTTGAGTTTAGCTAGATGCAATAGTTCTTCGACCGCAACACGAAGACCGCTTTGCACTCGATCAATATCAGCCTTTAGGGCATTGTATCGACGACTGTGTGCGGATAGGTCACCTAGAGACTTGAAGTCACTCAATCCCTTGGTCCCATTTCGACTGAGGGTGAACGTTTTGTCTTTTTCGAAAACGTCCAGTAGGCCGGAGAACATTAAGAAGTTCCCGTCGACCCCTTTTATCTCATCGGTCCTGCCAGCTTGTTCATATACCTCGATAATCAGAGTTTCCAAGAGTCTCCTGCACATCACACTGCACGCATCATACAGTCCGCAGTCGTACGACCCATTGATTTGGTGAGTAACCTTCTCAATATAACCGCGTGTTCCTGTAACAAGAGCACGAGGTAGGACGCTGTCGGTTACAACAATCGTTACCGGTGTCGGAGAAACTGTTCTATACACAGGATCAAGCTCACGCTTTCCAACGGCACTGAGTCGCCATTGTGAGCGACCTGGAACTCGGTTTATGTATCTCTTATCCCGAGTGAGAAGCGTATCAAGCCGCGCTCTGTTCTGCTTGGCATGACCAGCAGTCTCCATTACGTCCGTAATTTCTGCTGTGGTGAGCCCTTCGCTTTGGCTTCTCGAACTGGCATACCAAAGAATGGCACGCGCGCGCTCAACAGCGTTCTTCAATTCGGCATCGACAGCCTGCAAGAATTCGATCGGAGAATTGATCATCGAGAGCTTATGCGTCGTAGGTCATACGCAGCATTCCGTGCGGACTGACTTCAAATATTCCTTCCCCGACACTTTTGAGCCACTGCTTCTTTCGACTAGGGGCAACCAGCCAACGGGAAGCGCGTGTCACCTCTTCAGCGGACATCGAGGGTGGTTTGGTTGTTGGTTTCAATGATAGTAGGGTCGTATAGAGCCGGTGTAGATCGACATCCTGAAACTGCTTCATTGCTAGTTTATCGTGTGCAAAGTAAGCGAGTGTGAATACGGCCTCCTCTTGCCCATCGGGAGCATAGTGGTCATAGAATTCTTTAAGCGCCTTCAGTTGGGCGGCATCGAGCTCTAGGGATGAAATACGTGTTGCTGCACGAACACGACCTGAGCCAGGGTTAGTTGTTCCTGGTTTTCGCTTACTGGCCGCTTTTTTTTGCTTTCGAACGGGTCCAGTTGGACTCGGGGTATCGCCGCTCAACAAGCGGGACAAGATCGCTTCAAATGCTGCACGCTTGAGGCTTTCATCCTGCATACCGGAAACAGCTTGTTCCGATGCCTGAATCATTTCCTTCATCTGCTGAGGTGTGAGAGTGCTCATGTAGAAAGTACTTTTATAATTCGAGACTATTTCTTTTTAGGGCGTCCCGTATAAAACCCTTTGTTTATTCATCAGAATAGCTATCTGCGTGAACTGACATTGAAATAATACTTCCGGTTCATATATAAAGTCAAGTACTGCGGCCTTTTAGCGTCAGAAATGGTCGTTTGCGCTTGTTCACACGCAGTTCAATAGATGCTCGGTACGTGTGGAGTTCTTATATAACGCACAAAGCGGCCCAAGGGCCGCCGTGACAAATCGAATTTTTATTGGGTGGACCGAGTCATGCACACGTTCGAACAGAGCGAGAGCAGATTTCAGAACTGGTGACGGGAATTATGGACAAGTGCGTACAGGACCCGCTCATTCTCGATCGACTTCCTCCGTTCATCCCTCCTACGCCCCCAGAGCGTCCTCCAAATCCGGGCCATGCAGCCATACGGCGCATCAACTGGGAGCGGAGGGTGACGCGGTTGAAGAAGGATTGGTATGGGAATGAGTCTGCGTAGGAATGTCTAAATCATTGCCAATAGATCTTTTCATTTCCAAGCGTGCTGTCTGCTGAAAATTGGCGGAATGCAGCAATATACGCTTGCATACTTGGTATATCCCTTATCGCTTCTAACGTATACACGCTGTGGTTATCAATGAAATAGGTGACTCGGTCAGACGCCCTGCGCCCGTCCACATTGCGAGTGTAATTAGTCACTACAGAAACCGCGACGATCATGTCGGGTGATGTACCAGTTAGTAATTTAAACGTAAAAGTTTCTCCCGGCTGTAGTTTGCTCTTTTTTGAAGGAACAGCATTAGACATACCTGCAGAACTGCCGCCGCAGATTACTATTTGTGTTCTCTTTATGTCGCAGTCTCGTTTGTATATGTCCGTTGTAACGTAACTTACAGACAGATCGCGAACAGAAATAACGCCGTTATTCTCAATGCCGAAAGTATATTCACCACTATTCAAATCTTCCGTCTGAAGATAGTAATTAATCTGTGGAGACGTTGACAGATCAACGGCCTCTCGAGCCAGTAAGACTGATTGATAGGAAAGAGCCAAGCTAATGAGTGCAATAGCAAGTGTGAGAATCACGATCACCTTATCAAAAGATCGGCCGATCCCCCACGCATGTAAGGCAGTACAAATTGAAAATAGCCGCTCCCTTACAAAGGGCCAGAAGGAGTAGCTATCCTTATGCGAATTTTCGGAATCCTGTCGATTTATTTCCATATCTGTATATGTGGCGGAAACGGGATAGGAGCCGCCGTGACAAACTGAAGTTTTATTGGGTGTACCTAACTATAACCAGTTGAGATGAGCTTCTGCAAGAAGCTCAAATTATGGGGTGCTGTCGCTGGCATTGGTGATGATGATTAGCTGCTACACACACTCCTCGCAGGGAATTACTTAATCAGAAAACCCACAATTGAAATAAGTAGACCGACGTAGAGCAAAATCTTGTCCTCGGACACCTCAAGAGCTTGAGAGTTGCAGATGGGTCTCTCTGATGTCAGCTCACCAATCCGTGCGTGAATCCCAAAATCTGGTTTACGACTCATCGAGGTCACGTAATAAGTTGTAGTGCCCTTTGTAAAGCTCGTTACTAACGTCGAATCAAAGTCTGGTGGCGCACACCGCTTAATCACATACTTGAACGACGGATCGCCGACATGAACATCTTTCTTGGAATCCAAATGCACCAACGCTTCGTTTAGGTAATATGCATCTGGAAAGAATATCCTTGCAACACCGGAGAATTCCTTAAGGTTGTCAACGAAAAAACCCAATATAACCAAGGCAAACCCAAAGATGAAAGTTAGTAACTTAAGGTATTGTTGCTTCCCGAGATGAATTTTCATCCTGTTGACTTATTCATTGCAAATGAAGCGCTCTACCAACTGAGCTAACGGCCCGCATAGAAACGACTAAAAGCCGTTTCTATAGGGGAAACTTTACCGTTTCTTGCCTGCTCGTGCAAGGGCAACTATATGGGATAGGAAATCACTAAAGGAGATCCCCACAGCCGACAAGGAGGAAAGAAGGAGTGATTCATTGGTGAGACCAGGGAGAGAGTTGGTCTCCAGGTAGTAGATACCTTTGGGGGTGACAATGAAGTCTGATCGGGAGTAGTGGCGAAGACCCAGTGCATCATGCATAACCCGTGCCTGCCGCTCTAGTTCTGCCTGTACCTGCTTATCAAAGCGTCCCGGGCATACTTCTTTGGAGATACCCGAGTACTTAGCTTCGTATGAGAAGAAGTCTGAGGAAGGAGGAATGATTTCAACAGGAGGAAGTGCGTATAGTTTCTCTCCCCGCATCTCTTCCACCACTCCTGCAGTGGCTTCAGTTCCCTTTACATATTCCTCAACAAGTACTCCTCCTGCACCTTGCGCCAATAATCCTGTTACTGCGGTGTGGAGAGGTGCGTATCCCGTCGTCATAGTCACACCCACAGAAGATCCCCAGCGTGTTGGTTTCACCACTACGGGTTGTGGCCAAGTACGTACCACCTCACGAAGCATATGCTCCATGTGATGGGGAGCGGTACTTTCTTCAATGTAGTAGTAGTTGGGAGTTTTGAGTCCAGCTTGTTTAGCTCTCTCTTTGGAGAGCACTTTATGCATTGCAACAAATGAGGAGAATGAATCTGAACCGGTATAGGGAACTCCACTCTTTTCCAAAAGCTTCTGCACTTCACCATCTTCTCCATATTCACCATGCAAACCAATCACTACAACATCTAAGGAATGAAGTGCACGATGCGGTGTAACAGGACGACCACGCTCATGCCATACTCCTTGCTTGTCTATATAAATATCACGCACCGTGAAGTGCTCTTTAGGGAGATTCGCGATGATTGCATGACCACTAGCAAGCGAGACTTCATACTCTCGAGAAGGGCCACCACGCAATACTCCGACTACTGTGCCACGCATATAAAAAGAGTATACCAGCACCATGTATATAAAAAGGTGAGGCCATGAACTTTCTAAAAAAAGAAAATCCATGGCCTCTGGGCTCGTCGGTACGACACGAGAGTCGCTAAGATTGTGTGAGAATCCTAGCGAAAGACGCAAGGGGGCCAGAGTTGCTGTGGCTTTTGTCAGAAGCTCACTTCTGGGGCTCTTCCCTTACGCCTTGGTGGAATTCCAAATCATGGGCGTTTTCCCGTTCCGTGTTGATGGGTCTGGGAATACCCTACCGTACTATCCTTATCTTGTCAAGCACCTTTTCGCATGGTCTTATTCCGAGCCTTTCGGTGAAGGGTTATAGAGAATCGATGTGCCTCACTATTGGCAAGCACCGCATCGGCTTCGCTAATACCCGCCCGTACTGCACCCAGCACTTCACGGGGGCGATGCTTCTCATCCTTCACCACTGCAGCAACAGGAATGCCGATCTCATATTGCGCCAGTACTTCCTCTGCAGCCTTCTTGTGTGTCTTGCCTCCATCAACAACAATTGCGCGTGGCATAGGCCATTCTGGGTGCCCTAGACGACGTGAGAGGATCTCTTTGAGAGATGCAATATCATCATTTGTGGACTTGCCTCCACGTCCTTGAATCTTAAAGGTTCGATAGTCACGCTTCATGGTGAGACCATTCTCAACTACGGTCATAACACCAATCGCATTGGTACCTGAAAGATGTGCAGTGTCATATGCTTCAATACGTGGTGCAGCTTTGTCTTCACTGCGATCTTCTTTGATAAGGGAAACATCCTGCACATGATCTAGAGCAAACAATTGTCTGCGCATCACTGCAGCATCCTCAAAGTTCTCTGCCTTAGCAGCAGCCTTCATATCCTTGGTGAGCTGAGTGCGTAGTGCTTTAACATTCCCTGCAAGGAACATCCCCACGTTACGAATAGAGCGCATGTATTCACTCTTGCTCATGTCTTTTGGATACTGCCCAATCTGACGATTGAACTCCACCTTGGCTTGCAGGTGCTTATTTCCCTCTCCAACTGGTCGTGCAGTGTCATAGAAAGGGAAGATGCGACGAATGAGACGCAATGCCTCACGTAACTGGAATCCAGAAGGGAACGGGCCATAGGTTGCTTTGAGCTTTGTATCCCCTGCCTGCAGGTTTTCAAAATCAATATCCTTGCCACGAATAGCAAGTACTCGCGGAATCTGTTCGTCGGTGATAACTGCATACAGGAAAGACTTGCCATCCTTCCCTAGCGTGTTTGCAGGTGGATCATAGCGACGTATAAATGCTGCTTCACGCACCAGTGCTTCAAGTACCGTTGGTGTGGTCTCGTGCATTACTCCGTCTGCTTGCGTAACCATATCCACAATACGGGGACCACGGGTGGCAATGAGTTCAATATCAAAATAGGAGCGCACACGATCACGCAGGGATGTAGCTTTCCCCACGTACAACACCTTCTTAGACTTCCCTTTGCCCTGCGTAAACAAATAGACACCAGGTACATCGGGCAGTTCAAACTTAGTTAGATCACTACGCTGCATAGATAGTCAGTATGCCAGTAAATTGACATTAGGGCGAATTACGCTATGGTATTAGCGGGTTTTGTGGAGAGAACAAATGGCAAGTATCTGTGGTATGAGATCGGTCCGTGACCGCGCAATGACATGCGGTGAGATCGATCTTGAAAGTGAACGCAAGTTCATGGTCAGTGGATTCGCTGACGAGGAAGAGGGCAATTTCCTCAGACACGTCGCGACTGCCTGTGAGGTGAATGTCAACGACTTCGCCCGCATCAAGCATGTGCGGCCCGGCGAGTGCGGACATCGTGCCGGCGAAATGATCTATGGCCAACCTTGCGAGCGCCTCGTGATCGAATCGATCGCCGGCTGCACGGCGTTCAGGATCACTCTGCTCTGCACGGATGCACGCTGGGACACTTCCCTGGAACGGCCTGTGGTCGTACTGCAGGCCGCCGAATAGCTCGGCACGCACATTGGGGAGACAAAAGGGCGGCGCGAATGAATCGCGCCGCTTTCCTTTTATCCCTCCTTCACCTTCTTACGATGTTTCTTGAGGATCTTTGCAAGGTATTCCCCTGTATATGAGCCCTCTGCTTCAGCAACTTCCTCTGGAGTTCCCTTTGCAATAATCTTTCCTCCTTTGATACCACCCTCTGGACCAAAGTCTATGAGATAGTCTGCAGACTTTACGAGATCAAGGTTGTGTTCAATCACCACCACCGTGTTGCCCCTGCGTACGAGTTCCTGAAGAATCTCAATAAGTTTGCGGACATCTTCGTAGTGAAGACCAACCGTTGGTTCGTCTAGAAGATAGAGTGTCTTCATGGTTGTTGGGCGGTACAACTCAGCAGCAATCTTCACACGTTGTGCTTCACCACCGGAAAGGGTGGTTGCAGACTGGCCAAGGGTTAAATATTCGAGACCGGTTGATTTAAGTGTTTCAAGACGTTCGCCGATAGAAGGAATGTCCTCGAAGAACTTGGCAGCTTCTTCAACAGTCATTTGAAGAACATCATGAATACTTCTTCCACGATAGGTAACCTCAAGGGTTTCTTTCATGAATCGCTTTCCTTCACACACATCGCAGGTCACATACACCGTTGGAAGGAAGTGCATCTCCACAGCGATCATGCCATTGCCCTGACATGCCTCACAGCGACCTCCTGGTACGTTGAATGAGAAGCGTCCTGGCTTCCAGCCACGAGCACGAGCCTCACTGGTTGATGAGAAGAGATCACGGATATGAGTGAACGCTCCTGTGTATGTTGCAGGGTTAGAACGGGGAGTACGACCAATAGCAGATTGATCGATAAGTACCACACGAGCAAGATACTCGGTACCCGTTATGCTCGCCACGTTTTCAAGCTTCACTTCACGCTTTGCAAAGCGGGCGGCAACGTTGCGATGAAGGATATCGTAGAGGAAGGTGGACTTTCCTGAACCGGAGACACCGGTGATACACACAAGCTTTCCTAGGGGTACATCAATATTCTGGTTCTTAAGGTTATGGAGTGTTGCTCCCTTCACCTTGATACTTCCCTTATCACTGGTACGACGCTCTTCAGGCAGTTCAATACGTGTTTCTTCTCGAAGGTATGAAAGGGTGAGGGAACCTGAATCATTCTTTGGTGCCGTGAGCAGATCATCTAACCATCCTTCAGCAACCACCCTGCCTCCATGCACCCCGGCTCCGGGACCGATGTCCACAATGTAGTCTGCAGCATAAATAGTATCTTCATCATGCTCCACCACAAGGATGGTATTGCCGAGCTCCTTGAGTGTGAGCATAGTTTTAATGAGTCGATCGTTATCACGCTGATGCAAACCAATGGTTGGCTCATCAAGCACGTACAACGCACCCACGAGGCCGGTACCAAGTTGTGAGGCAAGACGAATACGTTGAGACTCACCTCCTGAAAGGGTTGCTGCGGAACGATTAAGGGTGAGGTAGTCGAGCCCCACGTTTAGCATGAAGTCGAGACGTGCAGTGATCTCACGAATGATTGGCTTGGCAATCTCCATGCGCATATCTGAGAGCTGAAGATTATCCATGAAATCCTTGGCATCCTTAATGGAGAAGTCAGTGAAATCCACTACGTTACGACCAAGCGGGTGTTCCTTGGTGTTCTTCTTCTGTCCAAGATATACACGCAGTGCTTCAGGACGCAGACGCTTCCCTTCACAGACAGGACACACTTCATCCGAAAAGAGAGACTTGGTACCTAAACCGTTACACGCAGGACATGCTCCATACGGGCTGTTGAATGAGAAGAGACGGGGCTCTACCTCTGGGAAAGACATACCGTCATCAGGGCAGATGAACTTGGAAGAAAGTGTCTCAATCGTACCGTCTGCATGTTTTATCTTCACAAGACCATCTGCTTCCTTTAGTGCGAGCTCCAGTGCTTCTGAGAGACGCTCACGTGCACCATCTGGAGTACGTACGAACTCAGATACAAAAATAGAATCAACGACGGCATCAATTTCATGACGCTTGTTACGATCCAATACTGCTTTCTCACGCAGAGACTGCTCTGTCCCATTGATAACAACGCGTTCATACCCACGACCAAGAAGATCATAGAGGAGTTGATAGTATTCACCTTTGCGACCTACAACCACAGGCGCGTATATCGTTACGGTTGAGCGATCGAACTCAACACCCATCACTTTTTCACCCTCTCCCGTCTTCGCCTGCACGCGGCCCCACACCAAACGAATCATTTCTTCCTTTGAAAGGCGCGAGATTGGTACATCATGCTGCGTACAGTACGGCTGACCAGCACGTGCATAGAGCACGCGGAGGTAGTCATAGATTTCAGTTACCGTTGCAACGGTTGAACGGGGATTATTTGAACGAGACTTCTGATCTATAGAAATAGCAGGAGACAGACCGGTGATTTCATCAACATCCGGCTTCTGCATTTGATTGAGGAATTGTCGGGCATAGGCTGAGAGCGATTCCACATAGCGGCGCTGACCTTCTGCAAAGATGGTATCGAAGGCCAATGATGACTTGCCCGAACCAGAAAGACCCGTGAGCACAGTCATAGCCCCTCTTGGTAGCTTTACCGAGAGGTTCTTTAAATTGTGCGTACGTGCACCCTTCACTTCAATCCAGTTTTCACCAGTGAATTGCGCGTGTGCGTCTTCAGAGTTCTTTAAAGGCTTTTTCATATCCTATGGAATTGCCCCAGTCCATGGTGGGACTGGTACGTAGTGAGTATAGCGCATTCACCTATTTTGCGCTTATCTCTTAGCTAAACGATGAAAGGCTTCTCCTGAGTTCCCTCTGTCATTGCGGCTTCAGGATTGCTCGGCATGAGTCCAGAAAGTGGATCTGGCATTGCAGGTGGTACGGGAGGAGCAGGCATCATCGGTGCTGCTTCAGGCATAGCCATTGCTATAGGTGCAGTTGGTTCTGGAACTGCAACAACAGGTATTGCTTCAGGCATTGGAGCTGCAGATTGTGGCATAGGGACCTCTGCCACTGGAGCTGGCATTGGTGCAGGAGATACCGGCATAGCCATTGCTATAGGGCCTGGTGCGGTTGGTATAGACATGGGCTCTGGTACCTGAGAAACAAGGGTTGGGTCTGTCGCCGCAACAGGAACTGATGGAACAGCCCCCGAAGGTTCAAGCATCTTCTCAATACGCCCTACAATCTCCTCAATATCAACTTCTGCTTTAACAATGTAGTCGTTTGCTCCAATAGAAAGAGCACGATCCTTGTCTGACTGCTGTCCAAGATTTGAAACAATAATAACTGGTACAGACTTAGCGGCATCTGCACGTTCACGGATAGTCTTTAGAATAGTGAAGCCATCCATGTCTGGAAGCATAAGATCCAGAAGCACCACTGCAGGAGTGTACTGGTTAATAAGTGCAAGAGCTTCTGCACCGTTTGATGCATATAGCGTCTGGTACTTGCCTGCGAAGGTGTGACCTAAAAGGTTTTTAAGAATTGGATCGTCTTCAACGACCAGAATGAATTTCGTGTCAGCCATAGTATCAAAAGTATACCACTAGCTTGGAATCGGGAAGGAGAGGATAAAGGTGGTACCCGGACCCTCAGTATTTGCTACGAAATCAAGATCTCCCCCATGATCTGTGGCAATAGTACGTGCTATATACAGACCGAGACCATTTCCCTGGTTCTCTTTGGTGATTGCATTTCCTGCACGGAAGAAGCGCTCAAATATGTTCCCACGCTCTGTCTCTGGAATACCAATACCGGTATCACGTACACGAACCTGTACCTGTTTAGCGGCACGGTTTGTGGAAACAGTGATCGAACCGCCATCAGGAGTGTACCGAATAGCGTTCTCAATGAGGTTATTGAGAATCCACTTAATGCGATCGCGATCTGCCTTAACAGGAGGGAGCTGTTCCCTGCTTGGAGCATAGTTTAGAGAAACTTTGCGTTGTGTTGCTAAAGGAGTGAAGTCACCAGTTACCTCTGAGACCAATTGGGTCATATCAACCGGAGCAAAGGTGTACTTGTACTTTCCTGATTCAATAGAGGAGATATCAAGCAAGGTACCAACAATGGCCACGAGATCATGACTCTTATCAACAGCACTCTTAACCAACACCTGTTGTTCTTGAGAAAGTCCTTCACGTTCAAGAGCTTCGAGTGCCCAGCGAATGCCCGTGAGAGGAGTGCGGAGTTGATGGGCGGCAGTCGAGATAAAGTCTGATTTAACGCGTGATATCTCGGTATCTTTATTGTGTGCCGCTTCCACTCTGTCCATGTAGTGCGTGAGGACCTCTGCAAGAGTACTTATTTCTGCAGGCATCATGCCGGATGTGGGCATAGGTTGACGCTCACCTCGTTCTGAGAATGCTGCCATAACACCCAACACTTTTCGAAGAGGTACGACAACGATTGAACTAAGCATAAAGAATGCAATTATTGCCAGAACCGCAGCAACAATACCAATCGCAATTACCTGAAAGAGAAAAAGTGTATGTATTCCATTCATCACCTGCGGAACAAGATCGGCTGGAAGGAGAAGTTGGAGCTGTCCTTCAAGAAGAACAATGGTGAGGAGAACAAATCCATACGAAAGACCTAGCGTGCCAACAAATAGCAGCGCCATCATCATTCGGATGCTCATGGGCTTCATGAACACTATAATAGCATCCGCTTAACGCCCCTTTCGTCTTCCGGTACGTGCACGTGTTGCTTTCTTCTCGGGAACTTCTTTTCCTTCAAGGGTATATATCTCATCACGGATGATGGCAGCTGTTTCAAAGTCTAGTGCTTCAACGGCTTCATTCATTTGCTTTCGTTTGTCAGCAAGGAATGTCTTTGGATCTTCCTGATATAGCTTTGCATCTAGTTCCAGAAGTGTGTGTACGGTCTTCTGGTGCTCACTTCTCATACTTTCAGCAATATCCTTGATCTCCTTCTTGATCGTAATAGGGGTGATGCCGTGTTCTTTGTTGTATGCAAGCTGAATCGTCCGACGGCGCTCCGTCTCTTCAATGGCACGGGTGAGAGAGCCCGTCATGACATCTGCATAGAGAATCACGCGACCAAGAATGTTACGCGCAGCACGGCCAATCGTTTGAATGAGTGAGGTTTCTGAACGCAAGAATCCTTCCTTATCAGCATCAAGAATACCCACCAGTTCAACTTCTGGAAGATCGAGACCCTCACGGAGAAGGTTCACGCCAACAAGAATATCGAACTCTCCCTTTCGGAATGCAGTGAGGATATCAATACGTTCAATGGTTTTAATGTCACTGTGGAGATATTCAGACTTAATACCCTTCTGACGAAGGAAGTCAGCAAGGTCTTCGGCCATCTGTTTGGTGAGGGTGGTTGCAAGCGCACGACCTCCTCCCTTGATAGTCTTCTCCGCCTCAATGATAAAGTCAGCAACCTGTCCCTTGTATTCTCCCGTTTCATTAATAGGACGTACCACCAGTTCTGGGTCCACAAGACCTGTTGGACGAATGATTTGCTGTACCACTTGGCCCTCAGGCGCAATTGAGTGTTCACGCTCGTAGTTTCCTGGCGTTGCAGAGGTGAAGATCACTTGCCCAATCCTCTTCTCAAACTCATCGAACTTAAGAGGTCGGTTATCACGTGCAGAGGGGAGGCGGAAGCCATGTTCAACAAGAATATCCTTGCGTGACTTATCTCCTGCGTACATGCCACCAATCTGAGACACAGCCACATGAGATTCATCAATCACGGTGAGGAAGTCTGCTGAACCATCCTCCTTGTGTGGGAAATAGGAGAGGAGTGTATGGGGTGGTTCACCGGGTGCACGCCCATCAAAGTGTCGTGAGTAGTTTTCAATACCGCCTGAATAGCCAATCTCTCTGATCAATGCGATGTCATGGAGTGTACGCCGTTTAAGGCGCTCTGCTTCAAGCGGCTTCTCCTCGCGCTTTAGCTGCTCAAGACGCTCATCAAGTTCTGCACGAATACTCTCAAGTGCTTTAGTGCGTTCATCCTCACTAGAAACAAAGTGTTTTGCAGGGAATACAAATAGGGAGTCTGGCTCCCCTGTTTTTGCACGAGAAACAGGATCAAGGCATTCAATCAGGCTGATTTCATCACCCGTGAATACGATGCGGTATATGGCGCGCTCATTCACAGGCATGAGCTCAAGCGAGTTACCCACCGCACGGAGTTTTCCTGGTTCCAGGTCTGCGTTGGTTCGCTCAAAATAAATACCAATCAACTTGCGTATAAGTGATGCACGGTCTTCCTTGCCTCCTTTCACAAGTTTGATGTGCACCTTTTCATATTGAGCAGGTGAGCCAAGACCGTAGATTGCTGACACCGAGGCAACAATCAGCACATCCTTACGCGTTAGCAGTGCCTGTGTTGCGGCATGACGAAGACGGTCAATCTCAGCGTTGATCTGTGCTTCCTTTTCGATGTATGTATCTGAGTGCGCAATGTACGCCTCTGGCTGGTAGTAGTCGTAATAGGAGACAAAGTAATGGACTGCATTCTCTGGAAAGAACTCGCGATACTCTTGGGCAAGCTGTGCTGCAAGGGTTTTGTTGTGTGCCATTACCAGCGTTGGCTTATCAATCTGTGCAACAATGTTTGCCACCGTATAGGTCTTTCCGGTGCCTGTTGCACCAAGAAGAGTCTGATATCTCAGACCATCCTTAACCCCCTTTACGAGGTCTTTTATTGCCTTAGGCTGGTCACCCGCAGGAGGAAATGGCACATGGAGCTTGAAGTTGCTCATAGATGTCTCAATTGTATAGTTATTTAGGAATCAGTGCACGAGGTGACACATGATGATACATGCAAGTATTGCACTTGGACTGCTGGAGGCGTTTAGGGAGGAATTGGCGCAGTACCCAAATATACGTAGGTATTTGATATGCGTCAGTCGTCCCGTTTCTATGGGATGGCCAGGTACTTCATTTGAAGAGATGATGCTTAGAATTATTTGGACTCATTTCCATTCTCCAGAAGTTTCAAGCGACGTTGAACGAGAAACATTAAATGAGCAGTGCTACCACGCTGCAAGGTATCATGAGATAGAATCCCAAGTGTGTGGGGGCAGAATGCGCTTCTGGCGAATCAAGTAAGGGCCGATCCATGAGATCGGTCCTTCACGCGTCTATACAGTGCCGTAGTAATTCCTGATGAAGTCTTCGCGGTATGTCGCGAACCGCCCCTCATGTATTGCCTCCCGTGCCCCATCAACCAATTGGATAATGAATCCAAGATTGTGCATTGAAGCAATGATTTGTCCCAGCAGTTCGTGACTCCGGAGCTGATGCGATACATACGCACGAGTGAACCCTTCTGTGCCAGGCACTAGAGTTTCTGGATCAAGAGGCATGAATTCTGTTCGATGCTTCTCATTTGTGAGGGTTATCGGACCACGTTTCGTATAAATAGTGCCATGTCGTCCAAGCCGTGTTGCCGCAACACAATCAAAGAGATCCATACCTTCTGCAATACCTGTTAGTACGTCACCTGGCTCACCGATACCGAGGAAATGGCGTGGTAGCTCATCAGGAAGTTCAGGAATAGCTGCTTGGAGTGCTCCCCGCATATCTTCCTTGCTAAAGGAACCACCGATGCCAATACCATCAAAGCCCAGTGAGGCAATCTCCTTTGCACTTTCCTTTCGGAGATCAGTATGACGACCTCCCTGCACAATACCGAAGATTGCCTGCGTGCGACTAGCTTCTATGTTCTGACGATGTGCCTTGATGGAACGAAGTGCCCAACGATGAGTGCGCTCCATCGCTTCCTTCTGGTACTCATACGGTTCTGTTGGTGCAGTGCATTCATCAAAGGCAAAGAACATGTCTGCGCCAAGAGCATGCTGAATTTCAATAGATCGTTCTGGGGTGAAACGATGGAGTGATCCATCATGATGCGAGGTGAAGGTTACTCCCTGATCATCTATGACTGCCAGTTGTCCGTGTTGGCTCTGTACTTCTTGGTCATACACAGCCATCCCTTGATCTCGAGGAAGTTCCTCACCTTTTGCAATCTTCGTAATAGTACGACCAAAAGCAGCACCCAGTGAAAAGACTTGGAAGCCACCAGAATCAGTCATGGTGGGACCTTTCCAGTCCATAAAGGTACCAAGACCCCCTGCATCCTTAACTATCTGTTCTCCCGGTTGAAGGTATAGGTGGTATGTATTTGCAAGAACCACCTGTGCTCCAAGTGATTCAAGAATGCTCGGTAGTATGCCTTTCACACCCGCCTTTGTACCCACCGGCACAAATGCAGGGGTCTGGATCTCACCGTGCGGGGTACCAAGGGTACCTGCACGTGCCATACCCTCACGGGAAGTTATAGAAAACCTAAGGGAACTCATACTCCTACCGTATCCGTGCCTTGCTATTTACGCAAGCTACGGCCTTATACAAGGCCTTGACAATACTCTTTTTAGTGTGATATAAATATACCCAGAGGGCGTTGCTCTAACAAATTTCAATCGAAACAACCAACCTGGAGTGATCCACATGCGTATCATGTCAACGGCACTGGTGATCATGGTCTCCCTGACCGTGGGGGCCTGCGCCACCTCACCGCTCGCAGGATACTCGCAAGCCCCGCTGGCGCAAAACGCCATCGTCGGCCACGAGGACTGCGACCTCGTCACCGGAACCTGCAAGGTCGGTTCGAATGCGAACCCGGAACGTCTCGTTCCGAAGTTGGCGTACGACACCGCCGTCCGCTATTCGGTGACCTGCAGCAAGGACGTCGACCAACAGGTCGCCGGACTGCTGCAATCCAGCGCCTATGGAGCCGGCCTATACGCCGTCTCCGGTGGCTTGGGCCTCGAGGGCGGCGTCAAGTACGTCTCCAAGACGGCCACTGGATACGGCGGCTACGGCGCAGTCGCTGGCGGCGCCAACGGCGTTGTCGCTGGCGCCATGACCGGGGCCAACTCGGCAGGTGCTGCCAAAGGCACCTGCACCAAAGAGAAGATGGACCGCGTCGCTGGGGAATTCCCTGGCGCGATCGTCCTCGTCGTGACCGGCGGGAAGGCTCCTGGAGCCAATGGCAGGATCAAGGTCGCACCGGCTACGGCTGCTGCGACAACTCCTGACTAGGTCGTTTCGGTCGACCAAACAAAAAGGACCCGGCGCACATTCGTGCCGGGTCCTTCTTCTTATCTTTTCTTACTGAACGTTAACCAATTCAACATCAAATACGAGTGTTGCATTCGCAGGAATAACTCCACCCACTGCCTGATTTCCATAGGCTAGCTCTGGAGGAATCACGAGATGACGCTTGCCACCCACTTTCATACCCGCAACACCCTGATCCCATCCCTTAATGACGCGACCTGCACCGAGAGGAAAGCTGAAACCTGTGGTGCCATGATTTGCAGACGCATCGAAGACCGTACCGTCTGGAAGCATTCCAACATAGTTAACGGTTACTGTTTTTCCTGCAGTTGCCTCTGCACCGGTACCAACAACAACGTCAGTTACGGTGAATTGAGTTGGCAGTGCATTTGCTGCTGATGCACCCATTGCTTCATTATTTATATCCATGGATTCGGTAGTTGTTGCCATCTGCATCATTTCCATCTCTGTTGCCGCTGGTTCTGAAGAGAACGGAGCAAACACGCTAGGCCCAAAGAAAAGAAGCCCGAGTGCCACAACGACCGCAAGGGCCACAGCGATACCAGTAGAAGTAACTTGCATACGAAACGGTTATTAGCTGTTAGTGGGATTAGTATATCACTGCACAAACCAGTGCCTAGGTCCCAGGGCGACGCACATAATCTTCAGGGCTTGGTACAGGAAGCTCGGATCCTGTGTTCTTAAGCCACACGGGACCAACCAGCCCTGAACTAACATTCTTCTCCCGGGTTCGCATTCGCAACTCCACCTCTCCTGATACTTGGTTACGTGTTGGAACTAGTATGTATTCAAAGCCTGGGTTGTTGTTTAAAAACTCATCTGCCCATGCTTCACGTTCTTCTTGAGTACCTCCATCTACCACAGGGAATGTCTCCTTGCTTCCAGGCATACGCCATGCGTACTGCTTAGGAACACTCAGATCAATAGTTTCTCCGTGTCTATTGGTATAGACTTTCTTTTCATCAAGAATACCTACATTCATTTCTGCAAGGTCGGATACAGATTCCGGACCTGACTTTAATTCTGGTGCCCCATCGGAAACAGTTGATTCAGAGACTGAGGTTAATACTGTTGGGCGCGCATCTCTTTCTTTAATCTCCTTCAAGAAGTCACTAATCCTTGCATCGGTGCCTACTGGGAGACCGTGTTCCTCTAGGGGTCTGTCTACCTTTAATTGTTCCCTATTGATCAATTCAATATCACTGGTGCGATCAATCTCTGGAGTATCAACCTCAGATTGTGTGACACGTGTCTTTCTCGAGGAAGGAATCACTACTGGTTTTGGTTTTCCGCCTGCCAAGATTCTTTCACCCTCTGCCTTTTGCTCTTGTACTGCCCCCGTTGAAGTAAATCGTGCAGTGTTCTCGGCATTCTCCGCTGCAGTACTTTTCTCTGTTGAGGAGAATCCGAAGAATGAAACAACGAGTGCACCCAGAGCACCTACCATTCCCTTGCCATGCTTCTTTACGATACTCTGCTGACGCGCTTTCATACGTGCGTCTCGTGCGTCTGCTAGCTCAAACACGTTACTATCATTCACTTCCTGCTCCGACTGATCTGCAACAACATCGCTGGCGATCTCTGCAGCAGCTACTGCAGTTTCCATGTGTGGAGCTGCAGCTGCTTCAGCTCGCTCTTTCTCAAGCTTGATAACCTCTGCTTCGGTATCAACAATCTTCTTTTCAAGACTGTCCTCAACCTTCCCACCATTATGTTCCTGGAAGCGTTTGGTTTCTTTGATACCTTCAGTCTTTGCAGCATTTGCGTAAAAGGCTTTTAGAATTGCCTGCTTAGTATCTAGGTCCTTCTGGATTTCCTCTACACTACGACGCAATGCGGCCTTCTGTTCGGCGTGGGTCTCAGGAATACTGTCTGTACCTCCTTTGTATGTCGTCATCCATGGTTCAGGCTCACTGAATACAAGTGGTTTTACACGCGGAGTACGAGCTTTGGGCTTCTTCTGCTTGCCCTCAAACAACTTATTAAGCGCTGGGTTGAGCATAGTGATTGGCTCATCTGCATCACTATCAATACCCTTAACTCCGTTACTGGTATCAGGAGAAGGTCCATCTGTTTCTTGAACCTCTGGTTCAGTCACAATCTCAGATGGAGTCTCAACATGTTCAAGATCACCTAGTTCCTCCAACCCAGCATCTGGTGATACTTCCTTTGGCTCATGATTCTCTAACCATGCTTCAGTTGCAGCCTTTGTTTTTGGTGCAATATCAGTGAGAAGTTCATTTTCTAGCTTGTTGTATAGCTTCAACAACTTCTTCCGATCTGCGCTTGTTTTTGCAGTTCCATAGGAATGAGCGGCTCCGCGCATACGTGTTAGGAGACTGTATGCTGGACCCCATGCATCCTTAATATCATTAGGCTCAACACCTGCAGCTCGAATATGAGCTGCGATTTCCATATATTGATCAGTGGCACCTTTCTCTAGGAGTTGTGCTTCGTGTTCGAAATCTTCGTTTGCTGCTTGAAAGACTTCTGCAGATTCCGTATGCGTATCAACATGTTCATTGTGGGTTCGTGATACCTGTTCAACTTCAACAGTTTCAGGTACCTCTTCCTTCTGTGTTGGTGTTCTATTTGGAGGCCATTCAGACATACATCAATTGTTACGAAAGATATTTTGCTCTAATTGCTCCCTCAACAGTAGCACGATCACGTCCATACGTGAGGTATGAAAGTTCTCGTAAGTCATCAATCTGATTTTGATTTCCTTCAACGGGCTTTAGTGAGTGGATGTTGAATGGCTTTTGAGGAACACCATTTGCAAGCATACGCACGTATGCGTTGTAGTTTTCAATGTTAATGAAGTCTGGCGCAGAGAACGTGGGTGCAAATTGTTTTGCAAAGAATTCTCCATCCTCCTGGCCAACTCGGAACACAGCCATGGATCCCACGTTCCCGAATACTGCATCACGAGTCTTTTCATCAACCTGTGCCAAGAACTGGTGTGCCATGGTCATGGAAAGCTTGTATTTGCGTGCTTCAGAGAGGATAGCGGGAATTGAGTCTGTGGTTATGTTTTGGAATTCATCTATATACACATAGAACGGAGGGAACACTGCCCGTGGATCATCTGCACGAGAAAGTGCCGCCATAAAGAGTTTGCCCACCATGATCAAACCAATGAGGTTTGCATTCCGTTCACCCAAACGACCCTTAGAAAGATTCACCAGAAGAATCTTTCTCTTGTCCATGATGTCCCGGAAGTTGAAGGATGATTCTTGTTGGCCAATGATAGGACGCATGAAATCATTCGCGGTGAAGTCATCAAACTTGTTTGTGATGTACGGCACAATGTTTGCAAGTGATGCCTCACCTTCAGCCTGTGAGGCTATTTCATTCCAGAACTGATTCACTACCGGATTCATGCTCCGAGATAGTTTTAGATCTCTAAAGTCTTTATTTGAAAGCACCCGACCAATATCCATGAGAGTTGAACCTGAAGCAGGGTCTTCCATCACGAGCAATGTTGCGTTGCGGAAATACTGTTCAAAGGCAGGGCCCATGGATTCAGGTACATCTCCATACAAACGACGGAAGATTGCAAGGAGCTCGTTAACTATGAATGTCTTCTGTTCAGGGAATGCAGGATCGTATTCCAGGAGATTGAGACCAAAAGGGCGATCAAGATATGCGGGGTCAAAGTATATAACATCCTCATATCGCTCAGGAGGCACGCATGCCAGCACATCAAGAATGTCATTGCCATGGGGATCAATGAAACAAACACCATTCCCCGCTTTTATGTCCTGCTCAATGAGCGTTTTCATAAATGATGTCTTACCGGTACCAGTTTGTCCGATCACATACAAATGACGGAGACGATCTTCGGGTGCCAGCAACACATCCGTGTCTTGCCCACGATACGTATTAGTACCAAGTTGAATACCTTCATGAGGAAGTTCTAGTGGAGCAGCTGCTGCGGTGAAGCGAGATTGCTTTAGATGCGGAGATGATGCAATACCTGAAGGAGGGAAATGGAAGATGGTGGTGAGCTCCTTAATTGAAAGAGGTACTTCACTGCCCTTTTCAAAGGTGCGAAAGGTGAAGTCATGAAAGAGGGTACGCTGGGTGTTACGCGACACTCGTTTCCATTCAATCCGGTTACTCGTTGGGTTCTCAAACTGATGGAACGCAGACTCGAGCTCACCCAATATCTGTTCAGCTCTATTTCCATCCATTGAGGAAACTACCAATCTCATATTGGTAGCGACTATTTGTGCCGCTAGCTTTCGCTCAACATGCTCAATTTCTCCTTTATTAGATTCAATTTGTCGTGCCTTCTCTTGAGAGTCATCCTCTGTCTTCTGTTTGCTGAAAAAAGTCTTAGTGATATCGCGTGCTGCTTCTCCCAAGAAAGACTCGGGAAGATGAAAGGCGGTATGACTCGTCTCTCCGCTACGAAGTGCACTCAATACCTTCCTGTAGTGTTTTATGAATCTATCTCCTTGTGGCGCAATAACGATTTGCAGTGATGCACCCTCACCTTCAGGGGCAATCTTTGCAAAGGCGTTTAGGATCGAATTGATTGGATCATAATCAAAGTCTCCGTAATCCTTTAAAGGAAGCATACCCGGCCTTCCTAGTGCCGCTACCGAACCAAATGATGCACCACCATTCGTGAAGATGTTGTAGTCGTTTGGTTGTGGAGCGATGTGTGCACTTGGGAAGATGGCGAGCAGTTGTTTCTCAAACAAATCACGCTTGGTGTTTGGAACAGCGGCATAAAACATCAAATGAGCTTTGTTTACCGGTACAGCTAGTTCAAGCGTGAAGTGTGCAGGCTCTCCTGCAACCGCATGCTCTGTTGCAAGCATACCGGAATAGAACTGCTCCATAGCAGATATCAATTCCTTAAGAGATTTCCTCCGTGATTCATCATCAGCGTTTGCCTCAGGCAAGGAGACTTCATACAGCGTCATATGGAGACCTTTCCACTCTGGCTGCTTCTCATTCATGCCAAGTGGCATACCTGCAAGAAGATACTGCACAAGGAACCGATGGAAATCATCTTCTAGGTGCGGGTTTTTAAGCTTCTCAAGTACACCGAACGCATTATGAATGCCTTTTGTCTCGATAATCTTTCGGAGTTCCTCCATGGTCTCATCATCAGCCCGAGGCTCAAGGTTAAGTGCAAGCTCGTGCTTCTCCTCCTGCTTCATCTGGTACTTCGAATCAAGTACCTGGTGTCCCGGCTGTTCTGCATGGTGCAGAATGCGTTCATGTATGACAGTCTCACGTGGTTTATCCACGCGCAGTGAAGCAAGTTCTTGTTCCTTTGCGAGCACTTCTGCACGCAGGTATGCAAGTTCTTCTTCTGGCGACCGTATTGGTCGCGCTGGTCCTTCCAGTGCCATTACGATAAGTATACGACACGCTTTGCCCTTCGCGATTAGTTATGCGTTGAATATATTGACAATCGATCTTGAAACACATGCTTTCTCTAAATCTGATCTTTGGAGGTTGAAATGGGTACTCGTTTGTATATGGCGCTCATGGGATTCCTTGAGTTTGTCATCGGGGCGGTGTGCTTAGTCTGGTGGCTCTGTACGCAGTGGTACATTCCAAAAGACAAATTGCATCGCTGCCTTAACCTGAACGGCTTCATTCTGCAGTTGCTGCCGGGAGAACTTCGCGAGGGGTATGTGATCCGGCAGTACGCACGACGCGGTGAAGTCGAGATCCGAGAGTACAAGAATGACCTCGACAAACACGTCAGCGCTGTCGTTAATAGACTTGAAAACGGTGGCTATACAGAAAAGGGCTCAGGGGTTCACCCCTGAGCCCCATCCGTTTTTCTATACTAACTAGTCGCGATTCATCGCACCAAGCACCGCATTCACCAGTGAGAGCACAATTGCAAAGAAGAATGCAGGCCAGAAGCCGGTAACGGAGAAGTCTGGCACAACCTGTGCAGCCAGAAGAATAAACAGCGCATTAATCACCAATGAGAACAGTCCAAGCGTAATGATGTTAATTGGAAGAGTAATCAAATTAACAACGGGCTTAAGGAAGGTGTTAATGATGCCAAGTACCACCGCAAGAACCAAAGCACTCACAAGGGTGACTTGCACCCCTGGAATGAGGTACGCAGAGATAACAATGGCAATTGCAGAGATAATCCAGTGAACGATGAGCATCATACAGAATAAGGTTAGTGCTGATAGGCGTGTATATATGGTACCTCTGCTATCAATAGATTCAATGGACCAAGGTGCGCTATGGGCGCGCGAACGAGAAACTTAACAACATATCGTTCAATCGAGTACTTGTAGCAGGTACCCCCTCCATTAATGGCTGAAATAGCTCTATCGCCACACATGCCTTTTCATGAATAGTGCGGTAGCTGGTTATACGTCGTTCATTTTCGGTCCCCACCTCATCACGTGTGAAAACTTTAAACGTGCTGCTGCCAAGTGCCATGTCTGCTAATACTTTTTCTGCTTGCCCCGTTTTAATACAAGAATCAATTGCCTTAGGGTCAGAACTTGCACCCACTCGTACCACCCCTTCTATATCAGTGATTGATACAAGCGGTGTGCCACTCGCTACGGCTCCTGCGCGCCACGGGGTGAAGGATTCAGAAATACTATCTGATGCTGGATAGATGATAGAGAATCCATACGTACCATTCGTATATATGGAGCTCTCAGTGAGATCAGTTTGAGGAGTGGACGTCGCGATAGGTGCTGGACTCTGTTGTGTGGCGTAGTTACGAACCAAGTACCAGCCTGCTGCGATAAGTGCGATACCCAGCAATACAAGCCCCAATACCATCCATCCAAATCGCGTCATAGCATCAGTATACGTCCTGAGGGTTTAATTCGCAGCTGGTGTTACGACATCGATCTGATACACCAAAATACGATCTGCCATCTGCATACCCCGCACTCGGACATTGGTGCCGGTTGGGTACTGAGGGTACGCCGCATCAGGATCCACTGCCACACAAGGGAGATCACCTGCATTGGCGGCACAGCCACGACTTCCTGCGAATATTAGTTGTCTCGTGGCAACTTTCTCGTTATCTGTTGCGTATTGAATATAAGGTACGGAGGTTCCCCCTGCAGTATCAAGAAGAATCATTCCTGTACGATCAACATATTGATCTTCATTTTCACTAATGGCATTTGCAACACTCGCGGTGAGGATCACTGGCTTTGCCTCAACCAGCGATTCAACTGTTGGAAGAGAAACTGTGGGTAGGTCTGTTTGCATGCGTACCCAGAACGCAAGTGCGCCAACGGCAAGAACCACAATCATAGCTAAACCGAACACTTTCATCATGTATGCATACTACGTTACCCTATCTGGAGCGTTGATGAAGACCTACCATACCTCCTGGGCCACCTCTTCATCCATAAGCAGGCGAGCTAGTTTAAGTTCATCAAACGTATAGGCACCCTTCAGGTGTGCAAATATGGGTGTTAACTCTTTGCTAGGAAACTTCTTGAATGCGGTTTGTATTTTAGGCAGACTTGCGTTCAAACGATCAGAAATAGCGGTCTGGATAAGGTCTCGTTCAATGCGCTTTGCAGTTAGTAGCTTCTCTGCGTGTCCGCAGATGGTCCCAAGAGTTAGGTTTCGTTCCTTTGCAATCTCATCAAGAGACTTTCCTTCCTTAAGAAGTTCAAGAGTGATGTCATAGGTACTTCGCTTTGCTGCTTTAGGAAGTGATACCGTTCCCTCAGCAGCCTTTTTAAATTCAGGTTCATAGGTACCACCACTGAAACGAACAAAGCTGCGTGCAAGTGCTTCACGTTCACCTGCTTCTTCGAGCTGATCAAAGGCAATGCGCGCTTCCTCAGATAGAGAACGGAATTCATCATCCTTTCGTCCCACTTCAGGGTGTACCTGAAAGGCACCCTCACTCCATCCAAGTATGTGCAGACCTGCGAGTGATCGTACACGGGAGAGTGCAACATACCCTTGCCCATATTCAAAGGCACGAGAAAGATCTATTGCTGCAGCATCCATACTCATACCCTGACTCTTGTGCACGGTGATTGCCCATGCAAGACGCAGTGGAATCTGTCGTATCTTTGCACGCACCCGTCCTCCTTCTTCCACCGCCCACTCCAATTCAGAAATGGTGAGTGTGCGACCATCAAAGGTTTCAACGATAGGGAAGTTAGATCCCTTCTCAAAGCCCGTAACTGTTGCGAGAGTACCGTTGGTCATACCATTTGCAGGATTGTTTTTGGTCCCCATCACCACCGCACCCTCTTTAAGGGTTAGTGTTTCTGGAGAAAGACAGCCACGCTTAAGTGCCTCTATAAGGGGTGGTGCTCCTTCTGCACTCATGCGGTACACCTTGCCCGTTCCCTCTAGGGTGGAAAGCTTCTCTTCATTGATGCGATCTACATCAGCGTTATGGGTGTACAGGCGAGGGATGTCTTCGTCTAGTTCATACCCATCAGTCTCACGCGTCATGATGGTAGAGACGGTTCCCTGGTCCCATTCACGTGAACGGATAGCACCCAGTACATTTAGGAACTTCTTATCTTCCTGGCGATGCTGCTCTGTTAGATAGCAGGCAACTAGTTTAAGTTCCTTCCATGCAGGAGACTCAAACGCAAATGATGCTGAGTTGTTACGAGAAATAGGGGGAAGCTGAAAGAAGTCACCAACAAGTACTACCTGCATGCCCCCAAACGCATCATCGGGACGATGGCGTACTTCACGACACACTGCATCGACCATGGTGAGTACTGCGCCAGAGAGCATAGATACCTCATCTATGATAAGCACGCTTGTACGTTGAATACGTCGCACCACATGCTCCTTGCTTGCAATTGCATCTATATCAGCGTCTGACAGAAACTCTTTAACCCCAATGCCACTCCATGAGTGAATGGTCATGCCTTGAATATGGGTGGCAGCAATACCGGTTGATGCAGTTACTGCAGGCTCGATGCCCCGCTCACGTAGCCACTGCACATAGGCGTTAACCGTATGCGTTTTACCGCTACCGGGCTCACCTGTTAGGAATACGTTTACTCCCGTTGCGAGGATTCGCAACGCTTCGCTTTGCGTCATAGGTACATTGTATCAAACGACACCCAAAGCACTTATTATCGAGATATAGGGTCCTTCTGAACAGATTTCTCAGTATCATCAGGTGTTTCTGTTGGGATTTCCACAGGGGTGGTGGTTGCTGTGCTTGTTGCAATAGTGAGGGTACTAATCAGTTTTGCGTGCTGCAAAAGGATAGTTGCTACATCAGAAGCACGCTCTGCCTCATGGGCCTTGTTTGAAGCCTCTATTTCACTTGACGCTCCCTGTGCCTGCATAAGTGCAGCACGAGCAGTATCAAGATGAGGTTCAGAAATATCTTCAACAGTACCGGCTGGATTGGCACGAGCAAGAGAGACCACGGTCTTTGCCGTTACATCTGCACGCGCAAGGGTAACCACCGGATCGGTGTCACTTGCAGAGTCTTCAAGTGCCAGACGTGCTTGTACCACCTCCTCACGATGTTCGTTGATCACCGCAAGAAATGCTCGGGTATCAAGAAAACCTGAAGCATCTTCACCCACCGTTGCTTTAAGGTGTTCAGATACGAGACCAAGGATCTGTGCGTGAGCTGTAATGCGTGCTTCAAGATCGGAGCGCACATCTAGTGCTGCTTCTGTGTTACCTGTTACGGTTAGTGCATCCGCTGCCTGACTTGAAATGCGTACTTCAGATTCAAATCGATCCTGGAGGTATGCACTAGATTCTGCATCAAGCTTATTGGCCACCGCAAGCTTCGTTGCTTCTTCAAGACGACGTGCAGCAAGATTCGCATGCCACTCCGCTTGACCCTGTGCACTGGTTATAAGAGCACCACGTACAGGCTCAATAACAGAGACCTTAACCCTATACAGAGGACTTCCTGGCACACTTGCTTCGGAAGCGTAGGCAGCACCCGTACCGGAAACGAGCAGCATGAGGGCAACAGCAAAGACTCCGTAGCTTGTGCGCATGAATGAGTATGCAAAGAATGGTGAGCGCACAGGTATTGAAATGGGAGTCTTGAGAGTGTGTAGATCAGCGTATGCATCAAGTCCATCACGCATACGTGCTTTAACACTCTCATCGAGCTTGAGAGTCTGGAGTGATTTTAGATATTCAGTTGTTTTACGGGTTGGTCGCATGTATTCGTTCTTGCACCTTCTTGATAGCACGGTTGAGACGCACAGACACGGCATTTGCTGTTTCTCCGGTGAGGGCGGCAATCTCTTGCGGAGACCACCCTTCCACGTAGCGGAGGAGCACTGCTTCACGAGATGAAGCATCAAGAGTATCGATAACCGCAAGGGCTTCGTTCATCTGCGCAAGCTGCTCAACATCTGCTTTCCCTTCTCCAGCAAAGTCCATTCCCTCCTCCTGAATAGCGTCGAGGGAGCTTTCCTTCTTCTTACGGTACCAGTCTATAACCAGGTTGCGAGCAAGTGTATAGAGGAAGGCACGCTCCTGACGGATCGTCTCTCCAGTGCGAACGGACTGCCAAAACCGCATAAATGCTTCTTGGGTCAAATCCTCCGCCTTTTCCTTATTTGAGACCTTCATGAGGCAGAATCGGAATATCTCATCCGCATGCTTCTCATGAATATCAAGGAAATATGCCTTTGCTTGGTCCTGGTCCATAGGATATGACGTGCAGGAACGGCGCAACTTACGCCGTTCCTGTTATCGTCGCCCGTCTATTTTAACAGATGATTCCGTTCTATGAGTGCACGACCGTAAAGGCACCAAGTATGCTTGCAAGCATGAGTGCAGGGATCGCAAGCAGTAGATCGTATTTCATGTTTTTAAGCATAGAAGTAGGTTAGGTGCGAGTAACTTCGATACTCTGCTATCTTATGCAGTTGGTAATGAAGAAAATGTGAGCGGGCAGAGAAATACATTAGACGCTATACTGGAAACAATGAAGAAGACTCCTAGTAAGAAGTTGCCGATTAAAGTTCAGGCAAAACAAGAACATGAAGTACTGGTATATCCCATGCGTATCAATAAATACCTTGCACTCAAGGGGCACTCAACACGGCGCGGGGCAGATGAACTAATTGATAAGCATCGGGTGCTCATAAATGGACGTATTGCGGTCCTCGGAGACAAGGTGAACGAAACAGACAAGGTAGAGGTGAAAAGTGGCAAGAAAGGAACGGAGCGGTTGTACTTTGCATACAACAAACCACGCGGTGTTATCACTCACTCCCCAGGAGAATCAGAGACCGATATACGTGAGAGTGTTCCAGAGCTCGCTGATAAAGGCGTGTTCCCTATCGGTCGCCTTGATAAGGACTCACATGGTCTCATTATCCTCACCAACGATGGTCGCATAACAGATCGTCTTCTCAATCCTGCTGCGGAACATGATAAGGAGTACACCGTTAAGACAAAGTACCCGATGCGAGATAGTTTCCGAACACACATGGAAGCAGGTGTAGATATTGAGGGGTATGTAACTAAGCCGGCAAAGGTGAAGATCTTAGGCGAGAAAAGCTTTTCCATCACTCTAACGGAAGGAAAGAAACATCAGGTACGCCGTATGGTTGTGGCAATGCACAATGAGGTGGAGGATTTGAAGCGAAGTCGTGTATTAAATATCAAACTAGGCAAACTACATGCGGGTGCATTCCGTCCCATTGAAGGAGAGGAATTGAAGGAGTTCCTCCAGCTTTTGGGTCTCTAGGTAGTTATAGAGCCAAAGAACTCTTCTTCACGTTCACGGAGAATATCCAAGAGTTCTTCATAGCATTCCGTTACATACGGATCGACAGCGATCTTGGGAGTCTTGTTCTCAATCACCATTGCAAGAACAATGTTCATCTTCTTCCACGTCACTCCACCTCCTATGTACGCATGAATAATTGGTTGTAGCTTATCAAGAGCGTATATAAACTTGCTCTCTGCATCCTCACGTCGTTCATATTGCTCAATAAGTTTGTGGAGATCAGTGAACTCTGGAAATACCTCCTGCAATCGCAGTATCGCTGCAGCCTCCCGCTCATGTTTGCTGGCAAGGTGTTCTTCATTGCCGTAGATATAGGTGTCTCCAGCATATACCTCTACAAGGTCATGAATCATCCCGTATTTAAGAACTAGATCTGCGTCAAGCGGTAGTTTCTCACTCGAGACCAGATACCAGGCAAGCATTGCAAGCGTATAGCTGTGTTCTACATCATTTTCTAAACGATCGGGAAAACCAGGCACGTGCATAACACGATCAATCTTCTGAAATTCCTGCAGCATCTCTGTGAATGCTAGTACCCGATCAAGCTTCATGGGGAAAGTATATAACGGCTATCTGATATGGGAGAGCGCAGTATGCACGAAAGCCACCGGAGGGTGACCCTCGCGGTGGCTTATTTGTTCTCACTGTACCGGTCGGCAATTTCAGAAATCTTGCCTTTCTCCTCATCAGTCATGAGTCTGATCTTGAGACCTTCTTCGAGAACAAAGGTACCGAATTTGACGTCCACGAGGCCGTTGTCATACAGAATACCTGCTTCGCGAAGAGGCAGGAACTGGAACATGGCGCCCGCTTGCATGAGAAACAAGGGGTACTCAGGCCCAAACTGCGGGACGGGAGTGAGCAGGTGTTTCGCTTGCACAGGATCTGCATGCGCAAGCAAAGCCCCTAAAGCGTCGGACCACTGCTGGCCGTTTTCACCACACACCTTGTCTCGCAAGGCATAGAAGTGTTCGCAGGCATGAGTGGGGATCCCACCCAACTTGAAACTACTCATTTCTGGTCTCCTTTTCTGTCCGGATTCTAATGTTTATTCATAAGGTGTCAATGAAGGACTGTCTAAGCAATGTTGGTAGCCTTTTGCTACATGTGCTAGCTTCTGTCTAGATAAGCGGCCTTAGCCGTTCAACTCTTTTTAGGAGATGACTGATGCCTACGATCCTTCGCAAACTGGAACAAAGCCCTGAAGACCACGAGATGTTGCATGACATGTACCGCGGTGTCTTTCTTGAAGGAGAATGTTATGCCTTCGCGATAGCACTCAATCAAGGCCTTAACTGGCCAATGGCCGGCTTAATGAAGGACGCAGTGATTTGGCACGCAGGTGTGCGCGCTCCAGACGGCAGAATCCATGATGTACGCGGCTTGCTCACGGAAGAAGAATTCGGTGGACACTTCTTGTCCCCTCCTTTCGATATCCGTGAAATTACGGCTAACGAACTATATGCAACTCGTCCTGTTCACAACTACACCGTCAAGAGGGCGCGACAACTTGCCGAAGTCCTTTGGCCTGAGTTGCCATGGGTTGAGAACCACACTATGAAGGCACAGGCATTTGCTGATGAACTTGAAGCTCTCTCTCGCAAGTACGGGCTCTGGATCACAGGTGGTATACCTGCTGATCCTCCTCGTCTGTTTACAGGCGGTGGAGACGAAGGAGGTTACGAGGTGCGTCACACAATCGATGGCCTTGCACACACCATCACTCGTTATCTTCGTTGAGATTAAGAGGACTATTTCCGCTACGTGGTCGCCCGAATTCCGTCGGGCGACTTTTGCTTTAGTTACTCGCAGACCAGGGATCGAACCTACTGAGGTCCCTTTCCAATAATCAAATGAATATGAAAGTGTGCAGGGATAGACTTCGTCTTCGAAGTACCTTCAAGGAGATAGTCGTACTCTTGTAACTTACTGTGCTTTATCTCCTGATATTCTTTCCACTCATCCATGGTGAGTTCAGTTTCAGTTGCATGACGAAGCGGCATGATCATGTGGTGCGTTGTGGCAACGAGATCGTAGGGGAACTTGTTTTCAGTAATCTTCCAGTGAGAGAATGTTTCAACAGCTTCTTTGGTGCAAAGTGCACACTCTCCATTCTTTTCTTCTGGATGTTCAGCATTGTAGTCTCTAATGCTTTGAACCATTTCCTTTGTTCGTAGCGAGTTCTTCATAGAAGTTATTTCTTATCAAGATCTAGTATCTCATCAATACGTATCTGGCTCACGAACTCAGGTACGTGACTCACCATAATCATAGCGCCTTCATACTGATCCAGTGCCTTTGCAATAACTGGTAGATGGCGGAAGTTAATATGGTTGGTTGGCTCATCGAGGATAAGGAGGCCCGGGCGTTCAAGTACCAGACGTGCAAAAGCAACAAGACCCTTCTGTCCCTCTGAAAGCACCCCAATCTTCTTGTTGATGTGGTCTGCATTAATCAAGAACCCTGCAGCAACAGCACGCATACGTTCCTCATCCTGTTTCTCCATCACTGACAGGAGTGATTCACGTACTGAATGATCAAAGTTTAGTGTGGAGAAATCCTGGCGATAGTAACCGGTGCGTACACCTTTAGCTATTTGTGCACCCTCTGCCTTTCCACTTGCCAGTGCTTCAAGAAGCGTAGTCTTGCCAATACCATTAGGACCACGCAAAAGGAGATGCTGCTTCTTTCGAAGTGACAGAGACTTATTGTGTACAACCGGCACATGCTTCTTAGGGTCAATGGTTACATACGAAGTAATCGTAATAACATCACCAAGTATTTCTGGCTGTGAGGGAATAACAAAGGGACGAATAGTCTTATCCTCACGACGCACATCTGCCTTATCATCCTCCATCTCTTCAATCTCTTCACGCATCTTCTTTGCAACCAAACGCATCTTTCCTCCCTTCTGTGCAAAGAAGTTAGCCTTATCTTTGTTTTCTTGGATCTTCTTCTCCAACTGTGCGTTCTTTCGGTTCTCACGCTCAATACGTGCAGTGATCTCTTTCAAAAGATCATTATAGTTACCGGAATACTGCTCAATCTTTCGAGTGTGCACATCAAGATACAGCACACCATCAGTGAATGAATTAAGGAATTCTGCATCATGCGAAATAACAAGACAGCTCTTATCGTACTTCTTAAGGAAGTCAGTGAGGTGTTCAATACCACCAGTATCAAGATTGTTTGTTGGCTCATCAAGCAGAAGGAGGTCTGGATCCTGTATAAGGGCACTCGCAAGAAGAAGGCGTGCCTGTTGACCTCCAGAGAATGAGCTAATGATGCGTTCCTTGGGAGCATGGAGGTTAACCACCTCAAGTACAGCATCGATCTTTGGATCAATGTCGTATACCTTCTCAGGGAAGCAGGACTCGAAGAACTCACGTACAGTGCGCTCACGGAGTGCTGGAGGGATAACCTGACTTGCCATTGCAATACTCACTCCCCGAGAATTGAGAACGCGTCCATTATTCAGTTTGAGTTCTCCTGTGATGAGTTTAAAGATGGTGGACTTCCCTGCACCATTCTGTCCCATCAGGGTTACCTTCATTCCTTTGCGTATAGAAAAACTAACCTCATCTAGGATGGGGTGATTGTGCCCGTATTCGAATGACGCCTCCTCAAATCGTGTGATGATCTCTCGTGGAGGCGCGCCATTCTGGTCGCCGCCTTTCTTATCAGCCATTTACACCCACCTTACCGCATGTTGCGCTGTTAGCCCAGTACTACTACTGCTTCTTAGGAAACCACGGTATGAATACACTGGTACGCGCCTTATACGCTTCCCATTCTGGATTGCCTTTGAATCTCTCTTCAAGCATCGGTACACCAGAAACTTTTAGGAGAAGGAAGGTGATAAGGAGTGGACCAATGAAGGCAAGTGCGGCAAACCAAAGGGGTTGTGTTGCACCAAGAGTACCAAACGATATGAGTGCAATACCCCACCACATAAGTGACTCACCATAATAGTTGGGATGGCGTGTGTAGTACCAGAGGCCGGTCTGCATAACATGACCCTTATTCTTTGGATCCTTCATGAATCGTGCAAGCTCAGCATCACCCACTGCTTCAAAGAAGAATCCTTTAAGCCAGAACGCAGCACCAAAGAGTGCAATGAGACCAAAGATAATCACCCCATTGTATGCGTTAAGCATCATCACTGGTATAGATACGAGATAAATGATTAGACCTTGGAGCATATAGATCTGAAGGAAACTTCGTATCACGAAGGTCTTTCCCCACTCCTCACGCCATTTCTTATAACGGAAGTCTTCTGGTTTCCCTCGACCACGTAGGTAGATGCGGAGGGAGAGGCGTACGGCCCAAATAGTCACAAGGATGTTTACAACGGTTGCAGGGAGACCCGGCATACCGTGTGAGAAGGTGATCCACGCAAGCAGTACAAAGCCCCATCCATAAGCGATATCTGCGGTCCCGTTATCCTTGCGTATGAGTGAGACCACAAACGCAAAACACATGTATATAAAGAGAAAGAGGCCTGCAACAAGAAATAGGTTCATGCGATAAGTATACCAACACTCACAAGACAAGAACTAGAATCCTGCACCAAACAACCTACCGATACCAAAGGTGATGACCATGGCGAGCAAGCCACCGAATATCATACGCACAATCACCATGCGAGTTCCCGCACCACTCATCTTTGCACTGATAAGTCCTGTACCAACCAGAGCGATGAGTACAGCAACGAACGTTACCTGCACACGAATATCAACTGGTGCGGTAACAATAGCGATGAGGGGAATGACGGCACCCAGTGAGAATGCTGCTGCAGAAGCAAATGCAGCCTGCAAAGGATCTGTGAGATCATCAGGATCAATACCTAACTCCGCATCAACATGTGCAGCAAATGCATCATGTGCTGTTAGTTCTAGAGCAACGGTACGTGCGGTCTCATGCGAGAGGCCTTTCTTTTCATAAATACCGATAAGCTCTGCAAGCTCTTCATCTGCGTAGTGTTCAAGCTCGTATCGTTCCTTAGCAAGGAGTGCATGTTCAATATCTCTTTGACTACTTACGGATACATACTCACCCACCGCCATAGATAGTGCTCCTGCCACCAATGCAGCGACACCGGTAACAAGGAGTGTTTGAGTACTTGCTGAAGTGGCTGCAATACCAACTACCAGAGCAGCGAGTGAGACGATACCATCATTAGCACCCAGCACTGCTGCTCGTAGCCAGTTTTGTAACGATGCTACTGAGCCTGTATGAGATTCTGGGTGCGGAAACATATCAGGGAGTATAGCAGCTTGTGAGGGTTGTATGGGACGATGTTGGAACCTTTTTGATTGACACCGTCCCAAATAAAAGATAAACCAAGCCTGCGTACTTGCCCCTTCCTCTATGTGCTTCGTGGAAAGTCGTAGCCAATCTACACTAACCACGGAGGGCTACAGTGCATATTTATCTCCTCTCGCAGGACGCTAGATTGCCAGGGTATGAGCAGTACGATGCTTTTGTCATTGTTGCGTCTTCCGAAGAAGAAGCGAGAAGGCTCGCCAACGGTCGCGCTGCTGATGAAGGTAAAATCTGGGATGATCTGAGCATAGTTTCTTGCGTACGGCTTGGTTGCGCAAGCGAAACGGCCCCGCAAGGAATTGTGCTAGGTTCCTACAACGCTGGGTAACGTTACCCAATCGCTCCTGCTCAGGTGGGGGCGATTTTTTATAACACTGCAAGCTGGGAGACTAGGGATCGAACCTAGATTCACGGCTTCAAAGGCCGCTGTCCTACCATTAGACGATCTCCCAATGGATTCATCATGCACGGAAGCTGTTGGTCGGGCAAGTAAAGAAACGATGAAGATACTGAGTAAGTTTTCCCCAGACAAAGCTTCCCCACACCCCTGCTTAGTACGTAGACTGAGAGTATGTACAGCACCCCAACCACCACCCTCATACTGAACGACTCGCCACAGCATATTGATTTCCATATTAAGACGGGTGACTACTTCGCCTTCCTTGCAACCATGATGGGCTTTCTTGAAGAAGCTCTTAATAACTGCGAGTCTGAATTAGTATCAGAGCGTGAACGCGCTATGGCACGTGAACTCCGTCATGATCTTCGGTATGTACAAGCAAACTACCAAATCACCCCTCGTCAGCTGGTAGATGTTCAAAGTATCCGTGGAGGAGGAAATCTTCTCGCAAACCACTAGCTCCCCGTTGTTGCTTCCAACACCGCAAGCTCTAGCGGAAGCTGAGGGATAGGTGAAAAACGAATACGTGCTGCTGCATCAATAAAGATACGGAGTGTTTGATGGGTGAGTACTGATTCCTTTGAAGAAGCGATCTTCTCAATGTCCGCATATTCTTCTGCACCAACTTCTTCTTTAATTTGAGTACGCATATCTGACGCATGGCGTGTGAGGAGGATGAGACGCATACGCTCAAGAATGAGTGTGAGATAGAGGTTCATATTCACTTCAGCTGCTGCTGCCTTAGAAATACTAGTGAGTGCACCTTCCGTGTTTCCACTTGAAAGTGCTAGAACAAGTGCATACACGAGGCTATGTTTTGGTGCACCGGTTGCCTGTTCAGTTTCTTCAAGGGTGAGTTTCTTTCCTGTTGCTGAGGCTAGTGCTTTCTCAAGCATAGAGAGCGCATCACGGTATGAACCATCTCCCATGAGTGAAAGGAGATCAGCAGCTGCAGGTTCAATAGAGTATCCCTCCTTCTTTGCAATATCGGTAACAAGGGAAGCAAGACCAGAACGTGTTGGCTTTCGGAGTTGAAATACCTGACAACGAGACTGTACTGTTTCAGGCACCTTATCAAGTTCAGTCGTCGCAAGAATGAACAGTGCATGTGCAGGAGGCTCTTCAAGGGTCTTCAGGAACGCATTCCATGCTCCCTTTGAGAGCATGTGTGCCTCGTCAAGAATATATACCTTGTATGGAGAGGCAAAAGGAAGTGTGTACACATTCTCTGTGAGGGCACGAATATCATCAACACTGTTATTTGAAGCAGCATCTATCTCATAGAGATCTGAATCTTGAGTACCAAGTTCACGAGCAAAGATACGAGCAATTGAGGTCTTTCCTAAGCCACGGGATCCTGCAAAGAGGTATGCGTGCCCCACTGATTTCCCTTCTATCTGTGCCTGAAGTGGCACGATAACTTGATCTTGTCCTGCAACATCCTTGAAGGTGTACGGACGATATTTGCGATACAGAGACTGATGCGCCATTACTCAAAGTGTACCACTACGGCTTTGCTGCAGCGAGAATACTTTCCAATTCTTCTAGGGTACTGGCATTCATAAGTGCCCCACGGAGCTGTGCAGCACCATCCCAGCCGGTTATGAATGATTTAATGTGCTTCTTGAGTAGGTGGAAGGACTTTGTGGGTCGGAGTTCACTAAAATACTGTGCAAGTGTACGGAGTGCTTCAATGCGCTCTGCAGGGGTTACCTCCACACGATCAGTGAACAACCACGGGGTACCAAATATGGCGCGGCCGAGCATGATGCCATCTGCTCCCGATGCTTCTGCTTTAGTGCGTGCATCATTCAAATCGTTTACATCACCGTTTCCAAGAATGATCGTGTTTGGACTATGTGCATCACGCAACGCGACTGCACGTGCCATAAGTTCCCAATGTGCATCCACCTTAGACATCTCCTTACGAGTACGCAGGTGCACCGTGAGAGCATCAGGCTTTGCTGCAAGCACCACCGGTAGCCAGGTATCCATGGTTTCTTGATGGTATCCGATACGCGTCTTAAGTGAGACAGGAATACCTCCTTCTTTTCCACGTGCGGCTCCACGGCGTGCCGCCTCAACAATGGGCGCCACGAGTTCAGGAGTCTTTATCATGCCGGCACCTGCACCCTGCTTCTCAATGGAGCGGTCAGGACATCCCATATTTATATCCACTCCATCAAACCCGAGTGTTGCCACTAGTTCAGATGCATATTCAATCGTCTCTGGGATACTTCCGAATATCTGCGCGACGATAGGGCGCTCTGCTTCTGAGTACTGAAGATCACGGACAAGGGGATTCTCTCCATCCTTCATGCCCTTCTTCTCACGGGTATGATATAGACCATCCGCCGAGACGAATTCCGTCCAGGTTACGTGTGGGGCACCATACTCAGCGATAAGGCGACGATACGCAGGGTCCGTCACATCCGCCATGGGCGCTAGTGCAAAGAATGGTTTTGGAAGTTTGCTCCAGAATGAGTCCATACGGGCACCGTACCTTATTCTCCGAATCTTTTCACGTATACCTTGCCTGGTTGGCCTGGTTCCCCCACGAATCGCAGGTCAATATATTCAATGGTGCGATCAGTGAGGGTGAGGGTTGGAAAAACACTGGTTGCAAGTTGCGCAGCTTGTTCTTCACGTCCAAGCACATATCTAATACGGGTGGGGCCTTGAAGGTACAGGTCTGCTTCGTCTCCTTGTATGGAAAGAGTAGAGACGGGAGCACCGAGACTTCGAACTGCTTTAACAAAGCGTAGTGCATCAGGTATCTGCTTTGAGTTCACCACATGCGCACCAACAGGTGACACACCGATCTCACGATCAAGGGGAGCAAAGATACGAAGAGAAGAGCTTGCAGAGGTTTGAGTGTATGTTGCGGGTCCAAATACTAACCCCTCAGAATCAGTATCAAAGCATTGTCCATCTGCAGGAGGTGCGTCCACTGAAACACCGCACCAGATGAATCCTGATACGCGTGGTGTGACGGTAATGAGTATAGTGTTGAGCGCTGTAGGCTTTAGAGAAACCGCGCTCACTGATGGGTAGTCTGCAAGTATTTGATCACGAATAGCAGTTTCAGGAAGTACAAAAATAGAATTACGTGGCAAACCAAACCAGTGAATGCCAGTGATTGCACGCTCAGCAGTTGCACGAATACCTTCTTGTTCTGATCCCTTTACCTCAAACGCACTCACACGAAGTGCAGGGAGCCAGGCAACATACATAGCTGCAGCAACAAGTATTACCAAAATGATACTTACTATAATAAGAACCGTTTTACGTTGCTTCTTGCGCTGCTCCTTTAGTGGTCGAGAAGAGGTACGCTTGGTAGGTGTGTTTCTACGAGGACCACTTGAAACTGCCGGCGCATGAGTTGCGACGGGGTGACCAACAGGCTTTACCGGCTTACGAACGACGTCCCAGGATTTCCTTTCCGACATACGGAACGAGTACTTCTGGAACACGGATAGTGCCGTCCTCCTGCTGATAATTCTCTACGATCATGGTGAGTACACGCGGCATAGCAACCGCCGTGTTGTTGAGTGAGTGGGCGAATTGCATCTTCCCTTCTGCATCACGATATCGAATGTTCAAACGTCGTGTCTGGAAGTCATGGAAGTATGAAGCAGAGTGGGTCTCACGGTATGCATTTTGTGATGGCATCCATGCCTCAATGTCATACTTCTTCACTTGTCCAAGTCCTAGGTCACCACCACAGTTCACCACGACATGATATGGGAGACCAAGCTTCTGCATGAACTCTTCTGCATTTGCAGTGATCTCCTCGTGAAGCTGGACCGAGCCTTCGTGTGACGCTTCTGCAAGTACAATCTGTTCCCATTTAAAGAATTCATGCACACGAATAAGTCCCTTTGTATCTTTGCTGTGGCTTCCTGCCTCACGACGGAAGCAGGGCGAGTATGCAAGCATGCGCTTTGGTAGGTCGGTGCATTCAAGCACCTCATCCATGTGATATCCCATTGCGGCAACCTCACCTGTGCCTGCCAGGTATTCACCATCCTGTGTTTTATATAAATCATCTTCACCTTGAGGAAGATATCCTGTGCCCATGAATGTCTCACGACGTACTAAGCTCGGTACCATCATCGGATCGAATCCCTTGCTCATGAAGTGATTGAGGGCGAGCTGTGATAGGGCATTCGCAAGAAGCACTCCGTCTCCTTTTAGGAAGTATCCACGGAACCCTGCCACTTTTGCACCGCGCTCAAAGTCTGCCATGCCTGTAGCGGTCATGAGCTCGATGTGGTCTTTTGGAGTGAATGAGAATGAAGGAATCTCACCCCACGTACGTACTTCCTGATTATCTGCATCATCCTCACCTTCCGGTACGGTCATATCAGGGATGTTTGGGACCGTGAGCATTATCTTCTGCCACTCTTCAAGAATTGCTGCGTACTGGGTCTCAAGCTCAACCATGCCATCTTTTACACTACGCATGCGTTCAATGTATTGGGTACGTTCATCACCTTCTGCCTTAGCAATCGTTGCACTCATACGATTCTGCTCTGCTTTGCCGTCATCAAGCTTTGCACGCAGCACTTTACGTTCGCTATCAAGAGAAAGGAGTCGATCAATATCAACTTCTAGGCGCTTCTTTTCAGCGCCCGCCTTTACGACATCAGCGTTCTCGCGGATGAAATTAATATCAAGCATGTTCTCCGCATTCTACGACAGGTTTACCATTACGAAAAGCAGCAGAAAATCAGCGTTTGTTTAGAAAGAATTGACTGGAACACTATCACTCATTTGCGATTATGAGTGCATGGAAGCTTCAATACTTACAAAAGAGAGGTTTCCATTGCAATTACTTCAGATCCCTAACCCACCAGAACAGCTTTGGGTACGTGGCACGTTACCAATACCAGAAACAAAATGTTTAACGGTAGTGGGTTCACGAGCTCTTACACCGTATGGAAAAGAATCCTGCGAATATCTTATTGGTGGCTTAGCTGGATACCCTCTATCAATAATCTCTGGTCTCGCTTTAGGTGCTGACGCCTGCGCGCACGAAGCGGCACTAGCAGTGGGAATACATACCATCGGTATTCCGGGTTCAGGACTATCAGATACGGTATTGTATCCACGCACTAACGTTGATCTTGCAAACAGAATACTTAGTGCGGGTGGTGCACTGGTATCTGAACATCCATCGGACCACCAAGCACAAGTGCAAGACTTCCCTTCGCGTAACCGGATCATGGTGGGGATGGCTGATGCGGTTCTCGTGATAGAGGCAGGGGAGAAGTCCGGTACGCTTATAAGTGCACGATTAGCCGCTGAATACGATCGAGACCTACTCTGTGTTCCGCACCGTATACGTGACATGAATAGTGCTGGTTCCCACCAGTTCATTCGTCTCGGTGCACAGCTTGTGTCAGAACCAGAACATATACTTGAAGCACTTCGTATCGATGTTCATGAGATGTTTTGATTAGGCGTGCAAAGATGCAAATTCACGACATCACTTTCCTATTACCAGCTTTCAACTACAGGGTTTTATCAAGAAATACTGCACTACCACACAACCTCTGTACGGCATCTCCTCCTTGACCATATATAGGTATGCGCGGTATGAGTTAGCAACATGGCAACCACTACAGGAAAAAAGCTTCTCATCGTAGAGTCTCCCGCAAAGGCGCGAACGATCCAACAGTACCTCGGAAACGAATACGAGGTGCTTGCGTCTGTGGGTCACGTACGAGATCTTCCAAAGACGAATAAGGATGCAGTAGATATTGAGGGTGGTTTCGTACCCCGCTACGTGATTAATGCAGACAAGCGTGAGGTAATTGAAAAGATCCAGAAGGCAGCCGCGAAGGCTAGTGACATCTTTCTTGCAACAGACCCTGACCGCGAAGGTGAGGCAATCGCTTGGCACATCCAGCAAGCTGTTGGACTTAAGAAACCAAAGCGTGTGGTATTTCACGAAATCACCAAAGCAGCAGTGGAGGAGGCGCTAGCCCATCCCCGCCTTATTGACGAGAACCTGCGTGAAGCACAGGAGGCGCGTCGTGTCCTCGATCGTATTGTTGGCTATGACCTCTCTGGTCTCATCTGGAAGAAGGTTCGCTACGGACTCTCGGCAGGTCGTGTGCAATCTCCTGCCCTACGCATCCTTGCAGAACGTGAGCGCGAGATCAAAGCATTCATTCCTGTTACGTATTTTGTACTCGAAGCAATCCTGAAAGGGAAAGGAACAGAATTCACGGCAAAGTGTGTAGAGCAACCTGCGACACGGGAGGAAGCGGAACGTATCGTAATGCTTGGTCGTGAGGCTGCGTGGAAAATCGCAGATATCAAAGAGCGTGAAGAAGAGCGCGTTCCCCGTCCTCCATTCACCACCTCCACACTGCAGCAGGCAGCAAGCACACGCCTTGGATTCTCTCCAAGTCGTACTATGCGTGCCGCACAGAAACTGTATGAGGCAGGACACATCACGTATATGCGTACTGACTCAGTAAACCTAGGTATGGACGCAATCACTAAGTTGCTTTCTGTTGCAGAGAAAGAATATGGAAAGGAATATGCAGAGAAGCGTGTATACAAGACAAAGAGCAAGAATGCGCAGGAGGCACACGAAGCGGTACGTCCAACAGATCCAAGTCGTGCAACCGCAGGAGCCGTGGGAGATGAGCAGGCGCTCTATGATTTGATACGTCGTCGTACGGTAGCGTCTCAGATGAAAGCAGCACGTACCCTACGCACCACGGTAACCAGCCAAGCGGAAGCAGAGATTCCTGCATTCACCACCACCGGTTCTCGTATCCTTTTCCCGGGCTGGCTCGCCTGCGATACCCGTGCTCGGGGCGAAGATGTTGAGCTTCCAAAACTAGAGATCAACGAAATCCTCTCTCTTATCTCTCTTGGTGAAGAAGAGAAGCAAACTGAGCCACCAAACCGATATACCGAAGCAGGTTTAATTAAGGAGCTTGAAAAGCGTGGTATCGGTCGCCCTTCAACGTATGCATCCACCATGAAAACGATTCAGGATCGTGGCTATGTTGAGAAGACTGGTCGCACTCTAACTCCAACGGCAACCGGTATGGTGGTATCTGGTTGGCTTGAAGAACACTTTGCAGAATATATTTCTGATGTGTTCACTGCAGAGATGGAAGACGAGCTTGATGAAATAGCACGAGGTGAACGAGGATACCTTCCAACCATGACTGCTTTCTATGGTCCATTTGAGAAGGCCATTGCCGCTAAAGACAAACTTCCTAAAGCAACATCACTGGGAGAAGTACCTGCAGAATTCCCTTGCCCTATCTGTGGCGCACCTATGGAATTCAAGCTAGGTCGTGGCGGTATCTTCATGAGCTGCACCCGATATCCAGAGTGTGATGGCGCACGTCAGGAAGATGGTACGGAGCTTAAACAAGATGAGCCTATCGGTATGCACCCAGATACCGGCTTCCCTATTTTCATTCGCACAGGCCGCTATGGTCCCTATGTTGAGATGCCTCTTGAAGACGCACCTGCTGAAGAGGTTGCAGAGGTCAAAGAAGAGAAACCTAAGAAGAAGGGTGCCAAGCGTGTAGCAAAGAAAAAGAAGCCAAAGTTGAATGTTAAGCGTGCAAGTATTCCTGCAGGAACCGATCTTGCAAACGTAACGCTTGCAGATGCCGTTAAATATCTTTCACTGCCACGAGACCTTGGTGCGCATTCTGTGAGCGGAAAGATGATTGTTGCAAACACAGGACGTTTTGGTCCATACGTTGCACACGATGGAGAGTTCCGCTCTATCAAGAAACTTGATCCGTACACTATTACTCTTGATGAGGCTATTGCAATTCTTAATCAGCCGAAGCAACCACCCCGTGGTGTTGAAATTGTTACCGAGGTTGGGAAGCATCCAAAGACTGGGAAAACGATCGTGCTATACAAGTCCAAACAAGGTCTATTCCTAAAGAAAGGTTTGCGCAGGATATACCTGCCAGAGTCTCAGAAGCCCGAAGAACTCACGCCGCTTGAAGCTGCAGAGTATTTGAAATAGGAAAAGTCGTGTCCCTCGGGACACGACTTTCTCGTTACACTGCTTTGCCATTCAGTCTATGAATGGCGGGAAATCAGGGAGACCGAACATGCGGATCCTTCTGGGACTTAGTGGAATCTCGCCTCCGTCACCCTCAAAGAAACCGCATTTATCAAGCGTCCTGAGTCGTGGACAATCAGGGGTTCGGTGTGCCCCGCTGCAGATACTGCATATGGTGGCTACCGCCCCTTCATCACAGTGGATGCCAGGAGTACCGATTTTTTTGCGCATTAACGTTCCCCAAGTTGGTGGTGTGCGTCTCTGGTGATAGACTATGCGGTACTGTATGACGACCGTCAAGGAAATCCTGGCAGCAATGCGAGACGTCTCACCTGAGGAGGAGGCGCTCATACGCAAGGCATATGTATTTTCTGAAGAAGCACACAAAGAACACAAGCGCTATTCCGGTGAACAGTATTTCCTCCACCCTGCTGCGGTTGCACGACATCTTGCTGAACTTGGCATGGATGCAGATACCGTTGCAGCAGGACTCCTTCACGACACTGTTGAAGATGCCGGAGTGACTGAAGATCAGATAGAGCAAGAATTTGGCTCTGACGTGCGTTTCTTAGTTGAAGGTGTCACCAAGCTCGGAAAGCATAAGTATCGGGGCGCAGAGCGTCATGCAGAGTCTCTCAGACGTCTTCTTGTTGCGACATCAGCTGATGTTCGTGTGCTTATCATCAAGCTTGCAGACCGCTATCACAACATGACCACGCTTGAGCATGTGCCTGAAGCAAAGCGTCGTCGCATCGCACTAGAGACCTTGGAAATCTATGCCCCACTGGCAGACCGTCTTGGTATGGGTATGCTTAAACGAGATTTGGAAGACCTATCGTTCCCGTACGTTGACGCGGATGCACACACACACGTGATGGAAGTACGTAAGCTTAAGACTAAAGAGACACAAGAAGGTCTCGTGCGGGTACAGAAAGAACTCCAACACGCACTCGTACGTCGCGGACTCAAGAACTTCCGTACCGACATTCGTATGAAAGGGTTATGGAGCCTGCATCAGAAGCTGGTACGCAAGAATGACGACATTGCTGCCATTCACGACATTGCTGCTTTGCGGGTTATCGTCCCAACGGTAGACGACTGCTATACGGTACTTGGAGTGATTCATTCACTCTGGAAACCACTTCCAGGAGAATTTAAAGACTATATCTCCTTCACCAAACCAAATGGATACCAGTCACTGCACACCACGATCCTAACTGGTGATGCGGGTATTGTGGAAGTACAGGTACGCACTGAAGAAATGCATCAGAATGCGCAGTATGGCATTGCCTCACACATGTCATACAAGCAGCTGGGTGATAAGGGTCAGAAGCTTGAGAAGCAGGCACAACGTGTTGCGTTTGAGCGACTCTCTTTCTCATGGATGCGTGGACTCGTTCCAAGTCTTCTTAATCTCTCTCGTGGAAAGATGACCTCTCCTATCGTTCCTGCTCCAACCGCTAAGGTGAAAGCAAAGAAGGTACAGGAAGCACCCCGATGGCTTTCTGAACTCGCTGATGCACATGCGCCAACCGCGGGCAGTGAGGATTTCGTACAAGGACTTCGAGAAGACTTCTTCTCACATCGTGTATTTGTATTCTCTCCAAAGGGTGATGTTATAGACCTCCCGATTAATTCAACGGCAGTGGACTTCGCCTATGCGATTCATAGTGAGTTGGGTAACCACATGTACGGTGCAAAGGTGAATAGCAAGATGGTGTCCTTTGATACTGTGCTTCGCAACGGTGATGTGGTGGAGATTCTTGAGAAGGCATCTGCACATCCAACCACTAAGTGGCTTGATTATGCGCGCACCAGCATGGCACGCAGACACATTCGTGTGTCATTGGAAATTCCTGAGCGCGGCACCACGTCAGTAAAGGGAGATCTCAAGCCCATCAAAACGCACAAGAAACGTTCTTCAAAGCATTAAACAGAGAAGCTGCTCACCGCATATATATCCTCATCGGTAGACTCTTGTGCGATAGGGTTGAGTTGGGTCGTGTTGGGATGAATAGGCATCTCAGCTGATGCGACTTCTGCCACACTCAACTGTGCTGCTTTGCTCATAGTTGCCTCGTGCTCCTGACGCTCAGCGAGAATCTGTGCAATGTGTGCGAGGTCTTCTGAAGAGAAGAATTCAATAAGTACACGTCCACCTTTCGGACGGTTCTCAATAAGTACACGGGTACCAAGTGTTTCGGTGAGGGACTTTTCCAGAGCCATCATTTCTGGTGTCTTGTCATGCTTACGAATCTTGTCTTGTGCTAGACGGCGAGCAAGTTGTTCCACCATACGAACCGATGTCTTCTTAAGGACGATCTCCTTGAAAAGTGTGTCTCGCTCTTCTGGCTTATCGTTAAGCATAAGAAGTGCACGTGCATGCCCTTCTGTGATTTCCTTATCAACGACTGCTTGTTGGATGGCTTCAGGAAGGAGGAGGAGACGAATGGAGTTGGAAACATACTCACGACTACGACCTACCTTTGCACCAATCTCTCCGTGCGATAGACCGAACTCTTCTGCAAGCTGTGCGAGTGCCTTGGCACGATCGATAGAGTTAAGGTCTTCACGTTGTACGTTCTCAATGATAGCGAGTTCAAGTTTTACGCTATCAGACTGCTCGCCAACACGAATCACCACCGGTACTTCTTTCAGACCAATGAGTTTTGATGCACGGAGACGACGTTCTCCTGCAATGAGTTCATAGGAGCTTTGTAGTCCACCACTCAATGTCTCAACTTCCGTGCGAGTGACGACTAACGGTTGAAGCACACCATACTGCCGAATACTTTCTGCGAGCGCTTTGAGACGATCTTCATCAAACTCACGACGTGGTTGATAGGGGTTTGGTTGGATGCGATCCGTGGGGACCCAGAATACAGAGTCGTATTTGGTGGGGACGTAATTTGCATCGTTCATGATTACGCAATTGTATCACCCGAACATGACTTTGCGATGCGCGTACCACTGGAGTACGATGTGCGTATCGCCGGGGTGGCGGAATGGTTATACGCGGTGGATTCAAAACCCACTGCCGCAAGGCATGAGGGTTCGACTCCCTCCCCCGGCACTAATGGTTTTATGTGGTAGGATCGCGAGCATACATGACAGAGCAGCGAATTCCTATAATTGCCGTCATTGGACCCACTGCAAGTGGTAAGTCAGCGCGTGCCATTTCTCTTGCAAAGGAGCTGGGGAGTGAGGTTATATCTGTTGATTCACGTCAGGTGTATCGAACTCTTGATATAGGTACTGAGAAACTCACTACAGAGGAAATGCAGGGTGTGGTACATCACTTAATAGATGTTCGTGAACCTGAAGAGGTGTACAGTGCCGGAGACTTTGTATCAGATGCACGAACGATCATTGCAGATCTGCATAGACAGGGAAAGAAAGCAGTACTTGCAGGAGGTACCCACTTCTATTTTGATGCTCTTTTGTATGGACTTCCTGAGATTCAAAGTGACCCGATCATTCGTGCAGAGTTAGAGACACTTCCGACTGCTGAACTCTTTGCACGCATAAGCGCCAAGGATCCTCGTCGTGCACAAATGCTTGATCCTCATAACCGTCGCCGGTTAGTGCGGGCAGCAGAAATGATTGCACTCCACGGTTCCGTACCAGAAAGGCAACGGACCAATGCTGCATACGATGTAGAGTGGGTTGTTATTGACCCTCCTAAAGAAGAGCTCCGTCCACGTATTGAAGCTCGACTACAGCAGGCACTAGATCGGGGTCTAATAGACGAAGTACGCCGTACCCGTGATCGTGTGGGAGACACAAGGCTTACTGAATTAGGCCTTGAGTATCGCGTGGTTGGTGAATACCTGCGCGGTGAACGTAGTGAAGATTCCCTCTTAGGCGCTCTTTCAGTGAAGCTGTGGCATTATGCCCGAGAACAAAAGAAGTGGCTCAGGAAGCTTACGGAAGCTTCACCGCTCCCGGACAAAAGCTAAGTCCTAGATCTCTAGCTGCATAGGTCTCGCTCACATCAACAGGGACCATGACCGCTACATCCAGCTTACAAAGTTCACTATTTGAAAGTCCAAGAAGTTTCTTAAGTACTTGCTCTGCGTGGAGGCGAGATGCACCGAGTGGTTCAGCGAAGATACCGATAGACAGTGACGAGTCTGAACCGTAGACAATCGAGAAGTCCGGATACATTTCTTCGTTCTGCTCGTTTTGGGTAACGTAATAGTACGTTCCACTTGTCTGCTCAATGCTTGGGTGGTCTTTTGTAAAATCAGGAACGGTTCGTATCTCTCCATCACGATTCTTAATCGAAATGATTTCACTCATTGTAGTGGTACCTTGACCACCACCTAATCCAGGATTCCCGAACGGGTTGGTGGATGTAGCAATACCTGATGGGTTACTAGAATTAGTCATGACCAAAAATACTCCCATCGCAACAAGAGCAACAACTACGACCACACTACTAATTACAAGAGTTTTTTTCATAGGCATATATTAGGGTAATCCACACGTTCTACGGGTACTCCACTGCCTCCAGCTATTTTTATCGCCCTTGAATATTTTAGCGGCAACCGCTGCATTATTAGAACTATTAAGAGCAGCCGTTCTACACTTTTGATAGAGATCCGCATCTAGTATTTTAACGTTCTTGTTTGACCCCGTGAACAAGCGATCAAATGCTTTTGGACACTGCAGTCCAGCAACAGGATGCGCCGTTATATTAATCTGAAAGAGTCCGAACGACACCGGCTTGCCTGAAGTGGTTCTATCTCCTTCAAGAAGAGTTCCGTTACCACTTTCTGCAGAACAGATTTGCGAGGCTTGACCTGCCGCTGCACCAAATGCTGCCGTGAAGTTTGAGGTTGCGCATGGTCCACTGGTTTTAACCTGACACCTTCCTCCCGCTGAGCTAGGAGCACCTGAACCTGACGGAGCAGTCCCTCCACCCATTGTCGATGAGGTAGTGGTGCCTGGATTAAGTGCGTTGCTTATAATGTCTGCCACACTTCCATCATTCAGCACACCTGGATTCATATTCACTGCAACACAATAGTTTTCTTCTCCTCCTACAAAGATTTCATTCCAAGGACCAAAGGTGCCGCTTTCAAGAGCAGTATCTGGGTTATAGAGAATCTTCATTACCGTATCAACGATAAGGAATGCCCCGAGAATAACCGCGAGACCAACTACGGCACTGAGCATACGATTCTTTGCTTTCGTACGGGTTGCCGGGTTACCACCACTCGTTATAAGAGTGAAGCCTGCATAGCCAATGTAGAAGACCACTGCCAGAACACCAAAGGAAACGAGTGCTCCTAGAAATCCTTGCGCAACAACCAGTACACATCCCCAATCCATTGCACTTCCTTCGCATACACACTCACCAATCTGTGGAATGATAGGACCAAAGAAGCTTGTCTCTGCCGCAAAGACTGCAAAGGGCACAGATGCCAGTGCTGCAGCACTGGAAGAGAAAAGAAAAGCGCGCATTCCCATATAAGTATTTCTATTGTACGACATCAGTTACAACCACACGACTTCCCCACACTCACATGAAGGTGATCGCCTTCATTCACTGCTGTGTTTGCTCCACACGAAATAGCAGCTGCCTTAAGCACGCTTGCATTGTCTTCATCACCAAAATCAACAGCAAGTGAGCGCCCCACACATGCTTTGCCTCCGTAGTGACATGAATTAATGGTGTGTGCACAGCCTGACGCTGCACACTTATTAAAGGTTTTGCTTCCGTTCACAATGGCACTATCTGAGATCGAAGATATACGACCAACACCTGCGGGAAGTTTTGGTCTCATACAACTTAGCAGGGCGGTGAGCTCACCTGATGCATGAACAGTCTGGGCTTTAATACCAGGATCATAGGTATATCCTCCAGATATTGTTCCACCGGGAGTGGTGGCAGCACCTTTGGTTGATGAATTAGTGGTGCCAAGATTAAGTGCGTTGCTTATGATATCCATCACACTTCCATTATTCAGCACACCGGGAGTCTCGTTCACAACCACGCAATAGTTATCTTCTGCACCAGAGAGAATCTCATTCCAAGGACCGAAGGTACCTTTTTCAAGAGCAGTATCTGGGTTATAGAGGATCTTCATTACCGTATCAACGATAAGGAAGGCGCCGAGAATAACTGCGAGGCCAACCACCCCACTGAGCATACGATTCTTTGCTTTCGTGCGTGTTGCTGGATTTGATCCACCCGTCATAAGCAGGAACCCTGCCCATCCGATGAAAAACACCACCGCTACTACTCCAAGTGAAATTAGGGCGTTCAACACATTCTGAAACACTTCGAGTGCACACCCCCAGTCCATTGCCTTACCAGGGCAATAACACTTATCTCCTTCTTGAGGAATGATCGGACCAAAGAAGCTTGTCTCCGCAGCAAACACAGAAAGCGGCACTGAAACAAGAGTAAAGAGAACAAAACTTAAAAGCGCGCGTTTAGCCACCATATTGTTACTTGTATCGTACCACCTCAAATAAGCAGCTTTGCCCGTAGCGCACGGTTCTGCTATCGTTCCTATACAGGGCCTATAGTTTAATGGTAGAACGTCGGTCTCCAAAACCGTCGGCCGAGGTTCGATTCCTCGTGGGCCCGCATTGACTTTTCATATTATACGTGTTTTTATGCTTTCTGTACTGCACATTAACGTACGGAGGACATAATGCGTCATCGAAGATAAAGGCTGATTGCAGGCTATCACCGCGCACCTCCGATTACTCTTTCTTCTTCTATGGAAGGTGCGCTCACGCGTACCAACCATTCAAGGAGACTGACCATGATCGGACTTAGTGTTTCAAACTGCATCGCTGATATGGTGGAGGGGAAAAAGAATCCCGCCATCGTTGTGAAAATCGTGAGCCGAACTGCCTGCCGAATCCCTGAGGATTGGGACAAGGTCATCCAACAATACAAGGGGTGGCCGTGGCACGAATTCCCCGAACAGGCTGAGGCTCTCTGCCGTGAATTCATTGCTGCAGGCAAGATCGAGCAACCGCGATTGGAATCTATCCCTCGGCTTCCTATGTACAAGCCGGGAAAGTTCTGGGTCAGGTACGAAAGGTCCATCCGGCTCGTCCGTATGGATGATCCAAAGTACGACTGGTTCTAACAGTTGCCCCAGGCCGAGGTCCGACTCCTCTGCCTGGGGTATTTCTTTTATATATTGAGTCGAATATCGTCCCACAGGACCCGCACACTTCCTAATAGAAATAAAATGCACCCGTCTAGGACAGGTGCGGTTTGGTTCCTTTAGAACCCTTGGTATTTTCTAAGATGTTTCTTTACACACAACTATTCTTACTTCACTTAGACACCGAACAACGAAAGTACCCATTCAGCATGTTCGGAATCAATAGATACACCTTCAATTTTTCTCACTGCCCTGTGGAACTCGAGGTCTACGATCGGACCGTACAGTTTCTCACAAATCCGTTCGATCATTTCCTCTGAGGATGGCAGTGGTTCCAAGTCTTCGGACATCTACTTCTCCTTTGTTGTCCAGATCATATAATGCATTCTTATGCTACATATGTCAACTTGCACGTAAGGATTGTATTCTCAATCAAGACAAAAGAAGACCGCCCTTTCGGGCGGTTTCTTTTACTTCTTTACTTCCTTGAAGATTTCACGCTTGCGGGTGTTCTTGTCGAACTTCTTAAGTTCAAGCTTACGATCCACCTTTTTCTTATTCTTGCGGGTGAATAGTACGAGGCCTGAGGCGCTCTTCACCTTTATGAGGTTTACCTGTGACATTGGGAATACTGTACCAGAGTGGCGGTATACCGGCAACTAGGCAGGTACGGCCGCGTTGCGACGGGTTCGGGTTGCGGCCTTCTTCACCTCAAAGTGGGGTTCCCCGTTCTTAAGAGAGATCGTAACGGTTCCTCCATCCATAATTCCCTGTCCAACCATAAGTGAAGCGATAGGGGTGAGGATCTTATCCTGAATAGTACGTTTTAGAGGACGTGCTCCGTACTGAGGGTTATATCCCTTCTCGGCAAGCCATGCACGTACTTCAGGCATGATAGCGAGAGTGATACGCTTGCCACTTAGACGCTCCACCACTTCGGCCACTTGATTCTCAACAATATCTACAAGCGCTTCCTTTGAAAGAGGATCGAAGATAATTATGTCATCCAGGCGATTGAGGAACTCGGGACGGAATTGCTCCTTGAGAGAACCAAGAACCTTCTCTTTCATCTGTTCGTATTGTGCAGATTCAACCTGTTCAGCAGCACCGAATCCGATGTTAGCCATACGGTCCATATACTCTGCACCAATGTTTGAGGTGAGGATGATGATGGTGTTCTTGAAGTTCACTTTGCGCCCCTTGCTGTCGGTGAGATGTCCTGAATCAAGTACCTGCAAGAGAATGTTAAATACTTCAGGGTGTGCCTTCTCAATTTCATCGAAGAGAACAACGGCATACGGACGGTGTCGAATACGTTCAGTGAGTGAACCTGCCTCATCGTAGCCAACATAGCCTGGAGGAGCACCAATGAGTTTTGCAATTGAGTGCTTCTCCATAAACTCAGACATATCTACACGAACGAGTGCATCACGATCATTGAACATGAATTCTGCAAGACGCTTTGATAGTTCTGTCTTTCCCACTCCTGTTGGTCCAAGAAAGATGAATGAACCAATCGGACGGTTAGGATCTGCGATACCCACCCGTGATCGCTTTACGGCATCGGTAACAATTCTGATAGCTTGGCTCTGTCCGATGACGGCACCTTGAAGCGCTTCCTCCATGCGAGCAAGCTTTGCTGCTTCTTCTTCAATCATCTTAGCTACGGGTACTCCCGTCCATCGTGAGACCACTCCAGCAATCTCATGCTCTGTTACCTCTTCGTGCAAGATACGGCGAGACTTCTGAAGTGTCTTAAGACGTTTGGTCTTCGCCTCCAGCTCCTTCTGAAGGTGTGGGATCCGTCCATACCGAATCTCTGCTGCTGTACCAAGGTCTGCGGTTGCTTCTGCATTGTCTGCGGCAACACGAAGGCGATCAAGCTCACCCTTGAGTGAACGAATATCTTGCAGTACTTCCTTCTCATTCTTCCACTTCAGTTCAAGCTCTGCAGTTTTTTCACGAAGATCAGCTATCTCTGTATCAATTGCCTTTACGCGCTCACGAATATCCTTGCTGTTCTCACGACCTTGCTCTGAAAGCGTTGCATCATCCTTCTTAAGGGCTGCGTGTTCAATTTCCAGACGTCGTATCTTGCGATCCGTATCTTCAAGGAGTGGTGGTTTGTTTTCAAGAGCAATACGCAGACCAGAGGCTGCTTCATCCACAAGATCTATAGCCTTATCGGGAAGGAATCGGTCGGTGATATAGCGACTAGATAGTTCTACCGCAGACACAATGGCCCCATCAGTGATACGAACACCATGGAAGAGTTCGTACTTATCACGTAGACCACGAAGGATGGCAATGGCATCTTCAGTGTTTGGTTCGTTCACATACACAGGCTGGAAGCGGCGTGTGAGGGCAGCATCCTTTTCAATATGCTGTTGATACTCCTTAAGGGTGGTGGCACCAATCATACGTATCTCACCGCGTGCCAGTGCAGGCTTCAACATGTTGGTTGCGTCTAGTGATCCCTCTGCAGCACCCGCACCCACCAATGTATGGAGCTCATCCACAAATACAATCACCTTCCCTTCGGACTTCTCCACCTCCTTCATCACTGCCTTCATGCGCTCCTCAAACTCACCACGGTACTTAGTACCCGCGATCATCATGCCAAGGTCTAGGGAGAGGAGTTCCTTATTCTTAAGTGACTCAGGAACGTCACCGGTTGCTAAGCGTAGGGCGAGACCCTCTGCGATAGCAGTCTTCCCCACACCTGCTTCACCGATAAGGACAGGGTTGTTCTTGGTACGGCGTGACAGAATTTGAATCACACGATTGATTTCCTGGTCACGACCAATGACCGGATCAAGCGCATTGTCCTGAGCAAGCTTCGTTAGGTTACGTGTGTACTTAGAAAGTGCACGGAAGCGCTTTGGTTCAGCAATCTGTCCATCCTTAGATGTTTTAAGTTCCTTGAGCACAAGCTCGACTGTTTCCTCATCAATCTTGAATCGACTAAGGATCTCTTCTGCAGGGCCAGGGTGTTCAATAACCGCAACAAAGAGATGTTCTGTTCCAATGAAGGAATCGTTCATGCGTGCAGCAACCTTTCCTGCTGCCTCAAGTGCCTCCGCAAGGTCCGGAGTGAGGTACAGGTTATAGGAAGGAGAAAGTACCGACGTGGGGTCCGGAGATTCAAGTGACTCAAGGAGTGTGTCCGAGAGAAGCATGGTATCGATGTCCATGCGATCAAGTACAGAAAATACAAGACTTTCCTCCTGGTGTATGAGGGCCGTGAGGAGGTGAAGCGGACTTACGTGGTTCTGACCACGTTCAATAGCGAGCTCGTGGGCTCGCTTTATAGCTTCTTTTGCCTTGGTGGTGAAGTTCTTGAAAGGGGGCATAGAATGAATAGTCCGTTAGACCTTATAAATGCCCGGTGAAGACGCTATGGCGATACCGACTCCAACAGCGCCATAATGCGGTCCGTCGGATATAGAATACCGCTTGGTGAACCAATGCCAATAACATTCCCAGAAAGATCAACTACTCCAGCACCTGCAGGAACGCTGGTTAAGGTGGTGGTGATACCTGAAGCATCCACCTTGCTAATGATGCCGGTTATAGCGGCTCGATCTTTCGTGAGTGCAACAACAGTCTGTCCTTGCTTCAAGTCTGCAGCTGCTACAGGATTTGCTGCAGGTGCTTCTGGGAGGGTCGCATCGTCTGCAAATCCGTAGATGGTGATACCTGTCCCTTGCTTTGAAAGTGATGCTTCTGCAGCAGACCCATCAGCAAAGGCTATAAGCACCTCCTTGGGGAGCGGTACTCCCGCAGATGTTGCAACTGCACGAGACTTTGGAAGGTACAATCCAAATGCTATCGCAGGAGTTGAGGTTGAGTTCTTGTGGATAAGAACGGTGCGTGCTCCATCGGCTGCAACCGCTGCCGTGAGCTGTTGCTCTTGAGTTGGTGTAGCAGGAGCCGGCTTGTTTATAACAATAGGGCTAGAGATCGGTGCAGAGATCGTTTCTATCGTATGATCCACAATCTGTTGCACCGTCTGAGTGATTGGTGCAGGTGACTGATCCAACATTGATATAACCAGCACACCGGTTGCAATCGAAAGAATGAAGTTCACGAGAATCGTGAGCATCAGCAATTGTGTCTTGGTCAAATCCTCTATATCCATATGTACTTAATTATAGACGATGCGCATCAAGAAATCGAATCGTGCGGATAAGTTCTGTGGCAAAGCGCGCCATATCGCGGGGCGTGGTGCTGGAACCCCATGAAATACGCAGGGTGCTTGCCGCTCGTTCCGCGTCCCCTGTTAGAAGAGTAATGACACGAGACCCCTCTGCGTCAGTCTCACATGCGCTCTTGGTTGAGACGGCGAAGCCTGCCGTATCTAATACTGCAACGGCATAGTCTGTATCACGTCCAGGGAAAGAGAGATTAAGAATATGGGGTGCCTGTTGTTTCCCTTCGTTAATCTGCACGTCAGGTATAACTGCAGAAATCTTTGCAATGAGCTCTGTACGAGCAACATCTGCTCTGTCATGGAATGAATCTCGTTGCTCCTTTGTTTCTGTGAGCGCTTCAGCGAAACTCATTGCGAGTGCAGGGACTTCTGTACCAGGACGCATTCCTTGCTCCTGACCTCCTCCATGCAAGATAGGTGAGAGTTCAACACCGTGGCGAACAATTAATGCACCAATACCCCGTACCCCACCCACCTTCTGTGCATCAAGCGTGAGGAGATCTGCTCCAAGACGCGTTAATTCAAACGGGGCAATACGAGGGAGCTGGCTTGCATCCACATGCAACACAATCCCTGAGCGAATAGCATCAAGCGTACGGCGTATATCGCGTGTATCGTATCGAATACCTGTTTCTCCACAGACCGCATCAACCGTAACGAGGACCGTGTCAGAACGAACCTGTGTTGAAAGTACCTGTACGTCTACCGCACCCTCAGAAACAGTGAGCGGTTCAACCTCAACCCCATACCAAGAAAGCATCTTCACTGTTTCTATAACAGAAGCGTGTGCTGTGGGCAGGTATAGAACGTGAAGCTTTTGTGTTGGGTTCTTTGCACGTAACGCCTGTATATATCCCGAGAGCGCCAGGTTGTTTGCCTCAGTGGCCCCAGAAGTGAAAATAACCCCTTCTGTTTTCACTTCTGCAAGTCTCGCAATAGTGGTGCGTGCATCTTCAAGAATCTTCTTGGCTGCCCGACCTTCGGTATGAGGAGCTGACGGGTTGCCGTCAAACCTCAATGCCTGCTCAAATGCAGATCGTGCACGCATAGAGACCGGTGTAGCCGATGCCCAATCTAAATAGATTCGTTTCTTCCCCAGGTGCATATACCCTAGTCTCTCATGAGAGACTTCTTTGCAAAAGGCTTATTTTATGGAATAATACGCATATTATGGCTGTTGCTCCCCGTCCACCAATAGTGGCCGTCATGGGTCACATCGACCACGGCAAATCTTCTCTTCTGGATTACATCCGGAAGTCTAATGTTGCTGCAGGTGAGGCAGGAGGTATTACACAGCACGTATCTGCGTATGAAGTGGTGCACGAACACGAAGGTGCCCCCCGCACAATTACATTCCTAGACACTCCGGGCCACGAGGCATTCCGCGTACTTCGCGCACGTGGTGCAACCGCAGCAGATGTGGCAATCCTGGTTATTGCAGCAGAGGAAGGAGTGAAGCCACAGACGCTTGAAGCATACGAAGCAATTATGGAAGCAGGTACACCATTCGTGGTTGCCTTTACCAAGATAGATAAGAACAGTGCAGACATTGAGCGTGCAAAGATGAGCACCATAGAGCACGGCATATATCTTGAAGGTCTCGGTGGTTCTATTTCATACACGGGTGTTTCTTCTAAGACAGGTGAGGGTGTTCCTGAACTTCTTGATCTCGTTCTTCTAACCGCTGATTTTGCGGAACTAACTGCAGACTCTTCTAAAACAGCAGAAGGTTTTATTCTTGAATCTTCTCAAGACCCTCGTCAGGGAATGACCGCTACCCTCATTATCAAAGACGGATCACTTAGTACGGGTTCATTTGTGGTGGCGGGAAGTGCAATTGCACCGGTTCGTTTCATCGAAGACTTTAAAGGAGATCGCATTGATACTGCACTTCCCTCACAACCCGTACTTATTGCAGGTTGGAGTAGCCTTCCTCCTGCTGGTACTCCTTTTGCTGCAGCAGCTTCTAAGAAGGATGCGGAGAAACTTGCAACGGAGAAGGTGGTCATTGCTAATATCCCTGCAAAGGCACTTGAGACAGAGGACGGCAAAAGGGTTCTACCCATCATCCTTAAAGCAGACGTCACTGGAAGTCTTGAAGCAATTAAGCATGAGCTCAACAAGATTCAGCATGACCGTGTTGCAATACGCGTCATTGTTGAAGGTGTAGGTGCCGTAAGCGAGGGTGATGTTAAGCAAGCACAAGCAAGTGGCGCTATTGTTATCGGCTTTACCGTTGGTACAGACAACTCTGCGCGTGAGCTCGCAGAACGCGCAGCTATTCTCATTGAATCCTTCAAGATTATTTATGAGCTTAAGGAGCGTATTGAGCAGCTTGTGAAGGAGCACGCACCCCGCATCACCACAGAAGAACTCACTGGTCAGGCAAAGGTTCTTAAAACATTTAATGCATCGTCAGGAAAGGTGGTGCTTGGTGCACGCTGGGAGTCAGGTATTCTCACTCCAAAGAGCCAGGTTAAGATCGAGCGTCGTGGTATTCCGCTTGGACAGGGTCGTATCACCAACCTACAGGTTGCTCGCATGGATGTGCAGGAAATTAAGGTGGAGGGTGAATTTGGCCTCCAAATTGAAACCAAGGTAGACATCGCTGGTGGCGACACCCTTATCACCTTCCGCGTTGTTGAATCATAGTATGGGAAGCATGCGTGAAAATAAGGCAGAGTCACTCATCGTTGAGTTGGCTGCAAAGTACATCGCCCGTGAAGCGGGACGCAGCACCCTCATCACTCCTATGCGTGCGGATATCTCTCCAGACCGCAAGAATGCCACTATTTATGTAAGTGTGTTCCCTGATGCCCAGAGTGATCATGCGCTCGCCTTTCTCAAGCGCCACAAGGATCTTTTCCGTAACTCAATGAAAGGCACCACACGTTTAGCAGTGCTTCCCTATATAACATTTGAGCTCGATTACGGTGAACGTAATCGTCAGCACCTAGAGGAGATTACACGTGGTCTAGTGATCCCTGAAGCAGAAGAGCCTGAGGATTCTAATCCGGAAGCGTAGCACCAGCGTGCAGTGCAAGTGCGCTAATCTGTCGACTGTGGCGACTAAGGATCACTCCTCCAGCTGCATTTTCTTGAAGAAGAGTATCTACACCTCCAGCAATCCTGTCGATCGTAACCTCTATCGAACCTAGTCGTTCTTTAACTTCTCCCATCTCAACCTTGAGATCCCCTACTTCATAGATATATGCTACCATGCGTGCTATCGGCCTGGTGGCGAAGTAGAAACGCAGTGGATTGCAAACCCATTATTGCGCGGGTGCGATTCCCGCCCAGGCCTCAAAAACGTGCGGATCATTTAAATGAAAGGGTCTAATATGAAATATAACTGTACGAGATATATACTTATCACGTACAGTCACACCTGCCGAGGTGGTGAAATTGGTATACACGCGACGCTTAAACCGTCGTGAGCTAACGCTCTTGCGGGTTCGACCCCCGCCCTCGGCACTGAAACGAATCTGGTTCACACTTGGTATAGTTACGTTATGACACTCTCACGCATTATTGCGCGTATTGAACGACTCTTTAGTTCTGCACATCCTTTGATTGAGGTCTCTATATCGCAGGAGAACCTTCTTCACAATCTCCACACCTATCAGAAGTTATACCCGCACCTCACCTTTGCTCCTGTACTAAAGAGCAACGCGTATGGACATGGGCTCTGCACAATTGCAAAGCTTCTTGATAAGGAGAACATTGCTTTCTTTATGGTTGATTCGCTGTACGAGGCTCGTACGCTACGACGTGGTGGAATACGTTCTCCTATCCTTGTACTTGGATACGTTCGTCCAGAGGATATTGCACACAATCATCTTAAGAATGTAGACTTTGCGATTGTTGACTTGGAGCAACTTCGCACACTGGTTAAGGTCGCACACCACAGCACTCGTTTGCACATCAAACTAGATACTGGCATGCACCGACACGGCATCATGCAGAAGGATGTTCCCGAAGCAATAAAGCTTCTTCAGTCCAATAGGCATGTGATTGTGGTTGGGGCAGGATCACACTTTGCAGATGCTGATGGCCCAAACCCTGCAAACACTGATAAACAGGTGAACGTATGGAAAGAAGGTGTTGCACAGATCAGTGCAGTATTCCCCTCTCTCACACACAAACACATTGCCGCAACCAAGGGTATGAAGTGGGCAGAAGAAGCAGGAACGAACGTAGGGCGTCTTGGAATCGGTTTGTACGGCTTTGATACCTCTCATGAGGAGCACGCAGCTCTGAAGCCTGTCCTGGAGCTTCGCAGCATGATTACATCCATACGAGACATTCCTGTGGGAGACTTTGTTGGGTACAACGCAACATTCACCGCAACTAAGCCGGTACGCATCGCTACGGTCCCCGTTGGATACTTTGAAGGGATAGATCGTGCACTCTCAAACGTGGGCAGCATGCTCGTGTGCGGCAAACCTGCACCTATTGCAGGGCGTGTGAGCATGAACATGTCCACGATAGAGATCACGAATATTACTGAAGCCAAACAAGGTGATGGGGTGATTGCTATTAGCAGGAATCCTGCAGAGCAGTGCTCTGTGGAGCACATGGCAACTCTTGCAGGAACCACCCCCTACGTCATCCTTACCCATATTCCCCAGCATCTTAAGAGAGTCGTGGAATATGGGTTGGCGCGGTATACTCCGGATTAACCGCCTTTAGCTCAGTTGGTAGAGCAACTCCCTCTTAAGGAGATGGTCCTTGGTTCGAATCCAAGAAGGCGGACTAGTTCTAGGTATACTAAGAACATTGCTGGAGTGGTGAAATGGTAGACACGCCTGCCTTAGGAGCAGGTCCCTTCGGGGGTGGAGGTTCAAGTCCTCTCTCCAGCACAACTTGACAAAGTGCCCATAGAAGGTATAAAATACTTAGTGGATGGACATTGACGTGTCCTAATAAAATTGGCTCTAGGAGGGCCCAAACATGGAAACCAATAATTGGATTCAGGTCCTGGCTCAAGTCGGGCCGTGGATCTTTATTGCGGTATCTGTCTGGGTCATTTCCCAGGCAAAGCCCCAATCGGAAATCGCCCGTCTTCGTGACGGCTTCCTCGCATGGCTTGGTAAGTCCGTGAGGACTTTGTCTCAGTTTCTGGCGCGCAAGTTCCGAGAACATCTCGAGAAGCGTCGCCAGCAACGTGAGACGGATGCTGAGCAGGATGAAGACTCTGAAGAAACCTCCGAGACTGGAGCTGCCGACAAACCTCGTAAGAGTAAGTCTGCAGTGAAAGTTGACAAGGCACTCTACAAACTAGTCATCATCCTCAACTATGCTGCACTGGCCCTGCTTGCGATCGTCATGTCTTTCTTCGGCCATCCGTGGTACCTCGTCGTCGGGGGCGCAATCTTGCAAACTCTTTTCTCGATCGACAAGGTCGGATATAAAGATCTCGTAAGTATCACTTTCTTCGATAGACCTATTCGGCAACCGAAAGTTGGTCTGACGTTCCGGCTTGTGCCCTGGATGGGTATGGTTCGGCTGCCTCGCGCAGCTCAGCAAATCCAAATCCCTGGTGAACCTGAGGAGGTTTTCCACGGAGACGACAAAGTTGACCTGCCTCCGGGCATGGTGCGGCCATTCCGTCCAATTAGCGGTACACCTGAGCCTGGTAGAAAAGGCTTGGAGCTCGGCCCACTCAACATCCAGATGACCACCACAGTCACTGGTACGGTCCGCTACAAGATCGAAGATGTCATGTCCTTTGCCATGGCAATGGAAGGTGACACTCCAGAAGATATGCTTGCCTATGCTAACCGACAACTAAACGACACATGGTCACGCGCCGTAACGCAGCAATTCCTGCAGCGACCAATTGGCCGCGTGGTCAAGGACTTGATCACAATCAGTGAATTGGTTGAGGAAGAACTTGAAACACTAACCAATGACTGGGGTATAAAAATATTGGAGATCACACTCCTCGCCCCTGATCTGAGCCACGACCTGAGCAAGGAACTCACTGGCATCGGTAAGGCCCTCGCAGCCCAACTAGCCAGCAACACCAAAGCCGACGCCGACGCTTATGTGACGACCAAGGCCGGTGCCGCTGCGGCAGCTGTAGAACTCGCCCGCCGTACAGCAATCGCTGACGGCAAGAAGTACGAAGCCAATACCCTTGGACTTGAGGGTCGAGAGATCTATGGTGCTGAAGCCGCTGAGAGAATCATCGGTGACAACGCTAAGTTGATTCTCGGTATCGATGTCCGAGGCGCCGTCGACGACATGCTCGAGGGTGTGCTCGGGAAGAATAAGACTCCAGAACCTAAGGGGAAAACCGATGCCTGAGTGGCTTAACTTCCTGAAATCAATCATCTTTTGGGAGTGGGTTATCTTCGTTTTGATCGTCATTGCCTTTGGTGTGACGCTCCTGCGGAGATTGAAAAAGAAAGGGCCTGCTCGGAGATTGAAGGGTGGAAACACCAATCAGTCTCAACCAAAGGTCGTTGTCGTCACACCGACAACTATGGCGGTGAAACCTGCGAAGTCTCCGGCGTCCAAAACGGGCATGGGGCCTCCGCTACGAACTGCACTGCTCATCCTGGCCATCCTGGCCATCGGTGTTGTCGGTTGGTTCTTGTTTCAACTGTTGTTTGTGGATCAAACACCAACGCACTCAGCACCCCGCACTCCTCCTCAGGAACAAGCGCAAGCTGAACCTGAAGAGGAAGTTCAGGAGGTGCCTGCACCCCCTGGACCGCCCGTGTGCAACGAGCAGCCGGTCGTACCCATTCGTGTGCGGGGAGAGGAGCCATTCTGGTTTCGATTCCCCGAATACTGTGGGATGAAGAAGCCAGAGAACACGCCGTTCATTCTGCACTGCGAAGATGCAGAGACCGGCGAGCGCTCGATATGGACAACGCAGAAGCGATGTACTGCTGTCGGATTTCAGCGCGGAAGTGCTGAAGAACAAGATCCGATGCTGGTGAACATCGCCGTCATCACTGTTCCCTAGTGGAACACGGGCCCGGAAGGAAACTTCCGGGCCTTTTCACATACATTAATTAGAATAGAGACGATACCGTGCCTTGAAGAAGGTTCACAAGTGCATTTGCACCAAACATAATAGCGAGTCCGATGATTCCATACAGCATCTGCTTCTGCCCCTCTGCTCGTTTTGCTGCATCACCAGCATTGTATATAAACTTCACCATACCGTATATAAAGAGAATGAAAGCAGCGAGTGCAATAACCGCGACAATAGGGGTTAGGATCTCACGCTGCACATTGTCCAGGAAAGTATGAAATGCGTCCATGTGTTTATGATAGCAGAAAGCCGCTCCTAAGGAGCGGCTTTCTTAGTGGAGAATGAAACCTTGCTTAACGAACCTGACGAACTGGCTGTACCTCAAGCGGTGCATTGTTAAGGTTCACAGAACCGGTGAGGATACGTACGAGACCCCACACAGAAACCATCAATGCGAAACCAACGATGCCCCAGATCATAAGCTGGCGACCTTCATCGCGCTTCTTAGGATCGCTACCACCAAGAATGAAGTAGCGGAACACGCCCCAGATAAATACGATGAATGCGAGCGCAAATACGAGCGGTACCGCTACGTTATTGATCAAGCTGATGATGAACGACGCGAGATCCTGAACGCTGTTTACGTTCTGCGCAAACGCAATAAACGGAAGAGCGGATGCTGCGCCTATGTAGGCAAGTGTTTTCATAGAGATACAAATATAGGTATTAGGTACAAGGTATAGGATAAACCCCTCAAACGCATCGTCAATATGAAGAATGCGCGAGTGGGGACAACGCTATTGTGCTAGAGACAAATGTTTTCACCATCATTGTTAATAAAACAGTTGTCACCACCTGAAGTAGATGGGCTTGTTTGTGCAGATCCTGCAGGAATTGCTGAATCTGATGTGCCCGCAGGAATCCTTTCATCGTTTCCTGAACCACCCAAGAAACCACCAGATGAACCTCCTCCCGCATTGAATATTGGGAGTCGTGGCTGATTACGATCTAGACGGAAGGTACCGGCAACAAGGTTCACGAGACCCCACACAGAAACCATTACCGCGAGAGCAATGATGGAGCCAATAATAAAGTTCCTTCCCTCTACCCGTGCCTTTGGGTCCGTTCCTTTAACAAAGAAGAACTGGAACACCCGCACCAAGAAGAATGCAAAGGCAAGAGCGAATATGAACGGCACGAGCACATTGTTAATAAAGTTAATACTGCTCGCAATCAAGTTCTGTATACCCATACCTATGTCGGAATTATATTAATGATGAGATTCACTAGTCCCCATACGGAGAACATCACCGCAAAGGCAATAATACTCCATAGCATGAACATCCTGCCCTCTGAACGTGCTTTAGGATCTCCTCCCTTAAGGAAGAAGTATTTAAACATTCCATAGATAAACAAGAGGAATGCCACTGCAAACAGCAACCCAACAATACTGTTACCTATCGGAATAATAGTGTTGTTCACCAGTGCACAAAGAGACTTTCCTGAACACTTTGCGGTAGCGGTCACTTCAATCACATCTACCGTACCGTCACTAGCTGCAGCCTTTATACATGTTGCAGTGTATCCATTAGATCCTTCATACACACAGATCATTCCTGTACCACAAGACGGAGTGCATGTCTGCGCCTGTGTCGTCGTAGCAGCAAAGAGGAATAAGCCCGCTATAAGGGTTAGGAGTATGCCTGTGCTGCGTGTGTAGGTCATAGGCCGGTTACCGTAGCTTCAACGAGCGTTGCGATTCCCTGTGCACCAAGAAGTATGGCGCCACCAATCACCGTCCAGAGAAAAGCTGCCTTTGCTTTCTCAAGTTCGGCTGGCTTTCCCTGCGCACGGACAAATGAGAAACCCACCCAGACAAAAGCGATGATGAGAACAATCACTCCAATTTCAACCAGTCCACTTAATACCCCAGTGAGGAGTTCTGGAAGTGAGTCAAACTGAAGCGGGTTCGTAAGCATGGGTGAGATTATTGCAGTGCAGAATCAAGTGCCTGGCCTGCTCGGTTGAGCGCCTCACGCACCGTAGATCTACCGCTGGTTATATCTCCTATCATAGCGGCAAATATAGTGTCCGTATTCGTAGGTGATGGGGATAGCCAACCCTTGGCAATGAGAGCGTCGGGGTAGTAGATAGCTTGATACGGGTCGGTAGCAGAGGGTGCCAAGAGTGCTCGTTGTGCAGGTGCCATTGAGAGTACCCGTGCAACCTGTCCTCCCTCCTCCTTACTACTCAATACCCGTGCCACTGCTATAGCACCATTAGGATTAGCAGATGCTTTTGGAACTGAGAGCGCATATACCTTGCCGTACGTCATACGAGACTGACTCGTTGCAGGCTGAGGTACATGCGTCATATCAAAATCAAGATTTGGATTAGATGCCTTGAGGAAGGGTGCCTCTGAGGCAAATCCCACATAGAGTGCAAGGTCTCCTGAAATAAATGCTTGTCTTGCTTCAGGGAGCGCATTGTTCCAGGAATACACCGTCTTCGCAGGATCAGAGAATTGTGTGTAGAAGTTCAGAGCTGATTCAGAAGGAGAAACACCACCCAATGCCCCTGAAGTGTTCTGGGCCAGTGTGGACTGAATACGATTCTCTGAAAGTGTTGCTATGGAAGAACCAGACTGGAACAAAATAAGTGAAATGATTGCACGGGCATTCATGATGTTGCCATAGGTTCCCAGAGCGATACCGCTCTGGGAGACTTCTGCACCAGATCGCTGAGTTAAGCGCGCAGCAAGCCCTGTTACTGCTTCCCAAGTCGTGGGGGGTGTTGCTACACCTGCAGAGGCAAGCATGGTGCGGTTGTAATAGAGAACTAGAGGATCCACCGCAAAAGGCATTCCATAGGTACCCTTATCGGTTAGGAACAGTTCTGTTATGGGCACGTACGTATCTAGATAGGTGCGCTGAGGAATCACCGAAAACGGTATGACACTCAGTTTGTTACGCTGCCCGAGCAACTGTTCTTGTGAGATAAGTACGAGGTCAGGGCCTGCACCCGAGGCAATAGCCTCTGCGAGCTCACTATCGAAGGTTGCTTCGGTCTTTTGTACATATGACACTCCAGCAAATTCCTTACGGTTGGTACGTAGCAGGGTGAGTTCTGCTTCAACAGCACCCGATGGCAATACTCCCCATATTTCAACCGTACCGATCTTTGCAGCATTTGATCCAAATCCACTGAATCCTGCAAAGAGGAATATGCCAATCAGTGCCAGGAAGGCAAAGATTGCGAGAACAATGATCTGGAAAGGACGCGTAGGGAGACTGGCAATATTCATATTAGGGTGCTGTAAATACTATAGCGTAGTGATGAGGACCCGCACGGAAATCTTTCTGCTTGTGAAAGCCTGCCGTGATAAATAACTCTTCAGCAGCATGTTCTGATACTACATGATCTGGTTTAGGTCCCATGCCGCCATACGCACCTGCCCAGTCAATGACCAGAAGCTTGCCGCCCTGCTTAAGGATCCGTTTAATCTCGGTGATTACGTTCTGTGTATGTTCAATCTGAAAGAGAACGTTTGAAAGGATCACCGCATCCAGTGCATGATCCCGTAGACGGGTTCCCCCAGGTTTCTCAACATTTCCCCATACTGTTTCAATATTTCGTATACCTTTCTGCTGCGCGGCATCACGAATATGCTTGAGCATATCCTCGTGTATATCTACGGCATACACTTTTCCATCATGACCAAGCGCAGCTGCAGCAGCAAGTGTGTAGTGCCCGGTGCCCGCACCGATATCTGCAATGCGCATATTCTCTCGCAACCCTAGTTGGAGTATGTTCGTCTTAGGATCGCTGAAGTTCATTACATTAAAAATACCATGCCGCAGAGTGTGGCATGGTATTTTCGTGTAAAAACATTCCTACAGAGCAACCATTGAAGCAATGGAATCACCTTCACGCATCTTCATAATACGTACACCCTGTGTTGCACGAGAGAGCGAAGGAATTTCACCCGCAGCCACACGTATCACCTGCCCTTTCTTGGAAATCACTACCAGCTCTTCCATCTTGGTCTCATCACCCACCAGTACCTTTGCACCAATGATCTGACCTGTCTTAGCAGTTACGTCTGCTGTCTTGATACCTGAACCACCACGACCCTGAATCTTATATTCAGACAATGATGTCTTCTTGCCATATCCCTTATCCATAATGATGAGAAGTGCACCCTTTGCAGCACTATTCACCACTTCTGCAGATACCACACGATCACCCTTCTTAACGTTCATGCCTCGTACCCCAGCTGCGGTACGTCCCATAGCACGTACATCTGCCTCGCTGAAACGAATAGACTGTCCTTGGGCAGTCACAATAGAGATAGTGTCTTCACTGGTGCAAAGTTCTGCAGAGATAAGCTTGTCTCCACCCTTTAGGGCGATAGCGATGATGCCGGAACGACGTACATCAGCAAAGTTCTTAGACTCTACCTTCTTAACCACACCCTCCTGAGTTACGAAGAACACCGCAAGCGCATCACGTGCAGCACCCTTGGGTACCGGAAGTACGCTGGTTACCTTCTCATCTGCTGCAAGCTGCAAGAAGTTCATGATCGACTTACCCTTTGTGGCACGACGACCTTCAGGGATCTCATACATCTTCATCTGGTACGCCTTACCGAAATCAGTGAAGAACAGGAGCTCACTGTGTGCAGATGCACCGATGAGGTGTGTCACCACATCTTCTTCCTTGGTAGCGATGTCTACCACCCCAATACCGCCACGCTTTTGAATCTTGTATTCATCTGGGTTGGTGCGCTTCACGTATCCTCCAGCGGTGAGTACGAGTACTGATTCCTCATCAGCAACCAAATCTTCCACAGAGATATTCTTCACCCCACCCTTCATGATCTTGGTTCGACGGTCATCACCATACTTCTCACCAAGTGTTACAAGCTCCTCACGTACCACAGAAAGAATGTTCTTGTCGCTTGAAAGGATCTTCTGGAGACGCTTAATCTCTGCCTGCACGAGTGCTAATTCATCTTCAATCTTCTTGCGCTCAAGACCAGCAAGGGTCTGGAGACGCATGGCAAGAATTGCTGCGGTTTGAATAGGAGAGAAAGCAAACTTCTTCTGAAGCGCCTCAGAAGCAGTTGGCACATCCTTTGATGCACGGATGATCTTGATAACTTCATCAATATGATCAAGTGCCTTGGATAGACCAAGAAGTATGTGTTCACGTTCCTGTGCTTTGCGGAGTTCGTATTCAGTACGACGCTTCACCACTGTGCGGCGATGAGCAACGAAATTCTCAAGCATCCCTTGCAGTGACAGAGTTTGTGGAACTCCATCCACCAGTGCAAGCATGTTGTAGTGGAAGGTGCTTTCAAGTTCCGTGTGTTTGTATAGATTATTTAAAACAGCTTGTGGGTGTGCGGTTCCCTTTAGTTCCACCACCACACGCACGTCAGGGCGACCGTGGTCATCGCCTGCAGACTCATCACGAAGATCCTTGATACCTTCAAGCTTCTTGTCGCGTACTAGTTCCGCAATACGTGTAATAAGGTCCGCTTTGTTAACACGGTATGGAACAGACGTAATGATGATGCTGGTACCACGCTTATCTTCTACGATATCTGCTTCGCCACGTACCACCACACCACCACGGCCGGTGGTGTATGCCTGATGAATATCTTTCTGATTGAAAGCGATTGCACCCATTGGGAAGTCTGGACCCTTAACGAACTGCAGGAGATCGTCCGTGGTTGCTTCTGGGTTATCAATGAGGTGTGTCGTTGCACCAATAAGTTCACGGAGGTTGTGGGGAGGAATGTTCGTCGCCATACCCACTGCAATACCTAGTGCACCATTAAGGAGCAGGTTTGGTGCTGCTGAAGGAAGTACCGAGGGTTCCTGCTTTGAGCCATCAAAGTTTGGTACCCATGCAACCGTTTCCTTCTCGAGGTCTCGGAGCATCTCGTCTGCAAGACGTGCCATCTTTGCTTCGGTATATCGATATGCAGCTGGCGGATCACCATCGATAGAACCGAAGTTACCTTGTCCTTGTACGAGTGGGTACCGGCTCGTGAAGTCCTGTACGAGTTTTACCATCGCATCATAGACAGACGTGTCTCCATGGGGATGGTACGAACCAAGCACCTCTCCCACCACCGTTGCTGACTTACGGAACTTTGCGGTGGGGGTTAGACCGGTCTGGCGCATGGCATACAGAATGCGGCGGTGCACCGGCTTAAGACCATCACGCACATCAGGAAGTGCACGGCTCGTAATAACCGTCATTGCGTAGTCTATGTATGACTGACGCATTTCAGTCGTAATAGACTGATCAATTATGTTGATGCGCTCTGGGGTTCCCGGAGCAGGTGCTTCTTCTTTCTTGCGTGCCATAAATCTGAACTAGTGAGTATTAAAAAGGAATGACTGTTGCATTCGAGTTATTCTTTGCGGCAACATCCTTTGCATCAATCGAGGAAGTTGAACCGTCATCAACAATACGAAGTGCGGGCGCACTGGTTGTTGCACCAAGTGCTGCACCCACTCCACCTACCAACTGAGAAAAGTTAGTTTCTCCCTGAATCTTTACGTCTTCAACTACAGCATTTGCTAGTACACCTTCATTTTCGGGAGTCAGGGTGAAGGTACCGGTTGCGGCAAGGGTAACAATCCAGATCATTGCAACAGCACCTGTTACTCCTGCAGACGCACCGATAGCGATACGTTCACGAACGTGTTCAGGCTTGGAGCGAATAGTTTCGATGTGTTGTGAGAGTCCCATAGGCGGTTATGGCGTTACTACTATGATAGCACCGTCTTTTTCTGCAGTGTCCTTCTTCTTAAGAGTTAGCTTGTCCATTGTTTCCGATTCCCCTCCCGCTGCCTTAATAAAGGTAGCGAGTGCATCCTTCTCTCCCATCTCATTCCAGTGCATAGGAATAATGATCTTTGGTTCAAGGAAGGTGGCAAGCTTTGCTGCTTCTGCTGGATCAAGTACCCCATCACCTCCAATAGGTACGAAGAGTACATCAATCTCATCTATTGCTTCACGAGCCTCAAGTGAAAGAGTGGTATCTGCAAGTGCTCCAAGGTGTACGAGCGTCATACCCTCAAGTTTAAGTGAGTATATGGTGTTCATTGCTTCCGTCTGTCCTTTTCCTAGAGCGTACTGACTCTTGGTGAGGAATCCCTGCACCGTGATACCCTCCTTCTCATATTCACCAGGACCACTAATTGCAAAGGGTTCCTTATCACCATAGGTAACCTCAGCTACACCGTTCATATCAGCGTGATTACGAGATACCAATGCGATATCTGCACCGAATCGTACGCCACCAAGTTTTGATTCCTTTGAGATGGGATCAAATACTAGAGTGAGGTCACCAAACGTCACTTTAAAGCACTGTCCGCCGTGGTGCGTTATTACCATAGATAGGCTGATTATATCATGAACGGCACACTAAAAGAACCAGATTTATTTTGACACAGAACTAATACGTGCTATATTGTCATCAACTGCCACTCGGGCAGATTTTCATTTAAAGAGAGGTCCTCGTGTCGACACCCGGTCAAGGCCGTGCGGCCAGACAACCCATTCCCCAAGGACAGGGGTTGGCCCAACAGCCTCCCCCCGTGCACCACGGGATGGTGAATGCCACCCCGACCCACGGCGCCAGGATCCTGATGCGTCGATAGGTTTGGCGCGCCTAAGTTCCCTCGTGAAGACCCGACATTGGATCGAGGGAATGCGCGACGAGGGACCAGGGCGAGCGCACCCAGCTCGCCCTGGTAACCCTCTCTGAATTGAATACTGATCTTTCACACGCTCACCGCATGGTGGGTGTTTTGTTTATATATTAGGCCATATTTATGGGTATTGACAAATATTAGACTAAGATGTATCTTACTCGGGCAAGGCACAGACAAAGGAGTTTCCGATGCGCCTGAGGCACCTGTTGTTTTTGAATGTGATCACTCCGCTGCAAGCGCTGGCCGCCGACTCGGTGACGCCGACGACCCCCAAGAGGACCGATTCCAAGACCCTGACCGACCGCGGTGGCGCGGACGACGGCAACTCGTCGCCGACCGGCCTCGTGATGCTGAACATCCACAACCTGGGCGGCCGCCGCCAGCGGCGCCAGTTCTCGGACAACCCGATCTTCGGCGCCGGCATCGGCCAGCACCGCGGCCGCTTCGTCGCCGACACCGGTGACCCCGCGCAGACCTTCGCCCGCGCGGCCTAAGCCAGAAGATCGACCAGCGGTGGTGATATTCTTGGGCTGACCATAGGTCGGCCGGAGAACACCATCTGAACCCTCGGGCCCTGACACTATGTCGGGGTCTGGGGGTTCTTCTTTTATATGAATATATGATTGGGTTATACTTGACAATTACTATATATACGTGTTATAAATATATCGGATCTCAAAGGCGCACATAGGGTGCACCTCAATTTCCTTGAAAAGGGGCAGTGATGCTTCAACAACTGAATCGCGAGGTTTTCGTCCCGACGCCCCTTTCGCAAGAGGATGCGGCTTTGCCCTCCCTTTGCTTCAGGCTTTCGTTCGACGGCAAGCTGAATACCGGGTTCGACCTGGAGCTCAACCATCCAATGGGCAACGCGCTGCTGTTCACCGGCAAGCGCATCACCAGACGGATGGATGGCGTTCGCGGCTGTCTGTACGAAAGCAATGAAGGAGTCGGCTATGTCCGGCGTGCGGGTATCGAGTGGGTCGGTCGCAACAATGACCTTCCCCTTCTGGTCCGTCCGCTGGCTGTTGAAAAGTCCCTGCTCGTTCAGGTCACCGTCGGCTACCCGACGGACATCGTCTCGAAGGTGAAGATTAAGTTCTGGGCCGGCGTCGTTACCAACGGCACCATCGTCCAAAACGCGAGCGGCAGTGAAATGCTCGTCCAACTCCCGCACGACACCTACGTCGACGTCTTCACCGAAGACGGCTATGTTCGTCGGGTGGAGTGCGAGGACGGCGTTCCCAAAGTTCGTCAGCTGACACTGGAGGAGCAAGGGCAACGCCGAATCGAGCAGATCCTGAAGCTGGTCGACTCGAACGGGTTGGCCGGCACTGAAGCCGTCCGACTCAGCGACGCGCTCTATCACCAACTGGTCTCGATGCTCGAGATCAAGAGCGTGCAGTCCTCAACTGTGTTCCAGCAGGTCATCGACGTGCTGGAACAAACAGCGACGGCCCGCAAGCTCAACAAGGGCGTGCGCATGCATCTCCTGGAAGCCCTGTCGGACTTCCCGCTCGAACACGACTACTTCCGCGACAACTACTGCACCGACCTCTCCAACGTGGGTGGCACGCAGATGCAGTTCGGCAAGCAGGTGACAAAGGGTGCGCCATCCGAACGGAAGGCACAAGTCGCCGCTCGCCGTCTGAAGGATCAGGAACGCGGGAGAACCACCAAAGGTCCTTCTGGTGGGGGTGGCAAAAAGCAAACCCCCAAGAAGTAGCTTTATCCCGAACTTTCAAGGAATCATTGGCCCGGACCTCGCGTCCGGGCCTTTCTTTTTATACCTATTCTTGCTATAGTCCCTAAGTTCCACGGGCTGCATATAAGGAAGCGAGCAGGCTATCCCTGAAGGCGCAAGCGTTCAGTACCTACCGCGAAAAGCAGTCTGTTTATCTAATATGCCT